>CADBYI010000014.1 GCA_902798825.1 uncultured Eubacteriales bacterium
CGAAGCCCTACTTCGCCCCGGGGGAGGGGCTGCACTACTCCAACACCGGCTACAACCTGCTGGCCCTGCTGGTGGAGCGGCTGTCCGGCGTCCCCTATGAAGAATTCCTGCAACAGAACATCTTCTAGCCTGCCGGCATGACAGCCACCCGCTGCTGCCATATCCGCCGGGACGGCGTCCCCTTTGAGAACTATGCCCAGGCCACGGTGTTCGAGAACGGCAGATGGGTGGCCGACGTGGACTCCGAGGAGGACGGCGACGTAGTCGCCTTCGATGGGCTCAACGGCGACGACTACGTATTCACAAACATCTTCGACATGCTCAAATGGGACCGGGCCCTGCGGGAGGGCAGGGTGCTCACGCCGGAGGAGCAGCAGCTCATGTACACTCCCGGAAAGCTGAACAACGGCGAGGACGCCGTGTACGATGAGGAGGACGCTCTGGGCTACGGTCTTGGCTGGGCCGTTGGCCGCGAAGAGGCGCTTGGGCTCGTGGTCAGCCACAGCGGCGGCATGCCGGGCGTCGCCACCTGGTTCGAGCGTTTTATCGACGCGGACAGGGTCCTTGTGATCCTCAGCAACCGGGACTACCGGGATGTGAGAGCGTATCTGGGCTACTGGAACGGCATGGAAGCGATTGTCCGGGACAAGGCGCCCGAACCCATCCGGACCATCGAGGAGCTCACGGTCAAGAACCCCGACAAGACGAAGTGGGAAAGCTTCTGCGGCAAGTACGAGCATCCCGAGGACGCCGATTTCATTGTGGACGAGGTCCGGATGAAGGACGGCGAGCTTTGGGCGAAGGCCATCGACGACGACGGGGACCCCCTGGAATTCAGGCTCTATCCCATCGGCGAAAATGAATTCGGCCGCAAAGGCGGCATGCTGAAGCTGACATTCGGCGACGGATGCCTCATGTTCGACGATTTCACCTGTAAAAAGCTGTAAAGATCCCTGCAGCATTGTTTGAAGCATTTCAAACGAATGACGCACAGACTGCCGCAGCTCACGGCAGGAATACCTGCAGAATATTAAAAAGATCGGGGGGAAACGCGGTTTCCTCCCGATCTTGCGTGTTGGGTGAAGACTAGATGCAGTGGGCGTCGCCGGGGGCGAAGTCGATGAAGACCGTTTCGCCCGCCTGGTAGATCTTCTTATCCTTGGGATTGTACTCGTGGATGATCAGCTTCACGTCCCCCAGCATCACGTGGTAAAGCTGATAGGCGCCCATGAAGTTGGACACCACGACCTGAACGGGGAAGTAGCCCTGATCCCGCAGCATGGTGGACTCGGGCCGCAGGACCACGGTGGTGTTGGCGCCGTCCGGTACGTTGTCGGCCGCGGCCACCTTCACTTCGGTGCCGTTGATATCCACCACGCCCGTGTCGCCCTCATGACGGAGCATCCGCCCCTCCAGGAAGTTAGCGTCGCCGATGAAGTCGGCCACGAACTTGTTCTTGGGGTGGTAGTAGATCTCCTGGGGCGTGCCCATCTGGGACACCAGGCCCTTCTCCATGACGATGATCTTGTCGGAAAGGGCCATGGCCTCGCTCTGGTCATGGGTCACGTAGACGGCAGTGATGCCCGCCCGCTGCTGGATGCGGCGGATCTCGGTCCGCATGGTCACCCGAAGCTTGGCATCCAGGTTGGAAAGGGGCTCGTCGAACAGCAGCACCCCGGGCTCCATCACCAGGGCCCGCGCCAGCGCCACCCGCTGCTGCTGGCCGCCGGACAGCTGGTTGGTCATGCGGCTCTCCATGCCCTCCAGGCCCACCAGCGCCAGGATGTCCGTGACCCGGCGTTTGATTTCGTCCTTGGGGACCTTGCGGATCTTGAGGCCGTAGGCCACGTTGTCGAAGATGTTGTAGTGGGGCAGCAGGGCGTAGCTCTGGAACACCATGGCCGTGTCCCGCTTGTTGGGGGTCAGCTCGTTGATGGGCTCGTTGCCCAGGTAGATCTCGCCCTCGTCGGGGCTCTCAAAGCCCGCGATCATGCGCAGCGTGGTGGTCTTGCCGCAGCCCGAAGGGCCCAGCAGCGTCACGAAGGAGCCCGGCTCGATCTCCAGGTTGGTGTCCTTCACGGCGTAAAAGTCTTTCTTGGTCTTGGGGTCCTGATAGATCTTGGAAATATGCTCCAGGCGAACGCCTTTTTTCTCCTTAGCCATAGCCTTAGGCCTCCTCTTTCATTTTTCTGCTGGTACCGAAGAATCTCATGAACAGGTTCATTAGCAGCACCGCGCCGTAGGTGATGATGATCAGTATGGTGGCGAAGGCGCAGGCGATGCTGAAAGCGCCCTTCTCCGCGAACTCGTTGATCTGCACCGTGATGAGCAGGAACGAGGGCGTCACCAACAGGATGATGGCGGAGATAGCGGTGATGGAGCGGACGAAGGCGGTGACCAGGCCGCTGAGGAACGAATCCTTGATGAGCGGCAGCGTCACGGTCATGAACACCTTGAAGCTGTCCGCCCCCATGTCGTAGGCGCTTTCCTCGATGCTCTTGTCGATCTGCCGGAGGGCGGATATGCCGCTTCGGGTGCCCGTGGGTAGGCTTCGGACCACAAAGACGATGATGAGAATGGCCGCGCTGTTATAGAGGAACTGCAGGGCCCCCGTGTGGAACAGGCCCTGGGCATAGCCCCGGATATAGCCCACGCCCAGCACCGTGCCGGGCACGGCCATGGCCAGCATGGATACGGCCTCGATGAAGCCCTTGCCCCTGAACTTCTTTTTGACCACCAGATAGGAGATGATCATGCTGAGCAAAGCCGTAATGGGGGAGGCGATGAGGGACAGGACGAAGGAGTCCTTGAAGGCCTTGAGACCGTGGTACTTCGTGAACACCTGCTGGAACCACTTGAAGGTCAGCGGCGTCAGCTTGTAGCCCCAGGTGGGGAACAGGGCGCCGATGGGCACGCAGACATACATGCCGATAACGAAGATGGCGGCCAGGGAGCACAGGATGGTCAGCGGGATGGATACGCTCTTATCCTCAATAAGCATTCGGGCCCGGGAGGCCTTGCCCGTCAGGGTGGCAGCGGTCTTGGATTCAAGATAATACTTCTGCACCGCGAACATGAGCAGCGTGATGCACAGCAGCACCACAGCCATGGCCGCCGCGCCCTGCTTGTCGAAGGCACCGGTGATCTGCAGGTAGATGGTGGTGGCCAGCGTGTCGTAGCTGCCGCCGATGAGCATGGGGTTGGCAAAATCGGCGATGGACTCGATGAAGGTCACCAAGAAAGCGTTGCCGAGGCCCGGAAGGAGCAGGGGCAATGTGACGCTGGTGAAAACTTTCATGCGGGAGGCGCCCATGTCCCGGGCCGCCTCCTCCAGGGAGGGATCGATGTTCTTCAGCAGTCCCTTGAGCATCATGTAGCAGACGGGGAAGAAGGTCAGCGTCTGCACGATGACGATGCCCCAGTAGCCGTAGACGTTGTTGTCATAGATGCCCAGCAGGAACCGGGTGATGAGGCCCGCCTTGCCGAAGAGCATGATCATGGACAGGCTCAGCACGAAGGGCGGGGACACCACGGGCAGCATGGAGACCACCTTGAAGAGGCCTCCCACCGCCTTGTTCATGCGGACGTACACCTCCACATACGCGAACAGCAGGCCGATGAGGGTGGAGAGGATGCCCACCACGAAGCCGACTTTCAGGGTGTTGGTGATGGCCCGGGTGAAGGTGGGCATGGCCAGGACCCGCTTGAAGATATCCAGCGTCACATGGCCGTCGCTGTAGGCGCTGTCTACCAGCAGGATCGCCAGAGGATAGAGGATGAACAGCGTCAGGAACGTGATCAAAACCACGATGGTCGTCACCATGATGGGATCGGCCATGAGCTTCTTCCGGTCCAGCGCCGCACCCTGAGCAGTTTTTGCCATAGGGCAGCCTCCTTGCTTTTTGATCTGATAAAAGTAGGTCCCCGCCCCGAAGGGCGGGGACCCCGCTTCACAACAAAGCGTGAATTCCCGTTATGGTGACGTTACTCGGTCTTGAACCGGTCGTCGCCGCCGTTGAGGGCAGCCATCACGTCCTCCACGTTCTGCTTGGTGTCGGTCACGGCCTTGGCGAAGTCATAGCCGTCCCACACCAGGGAAGGATCGAGACCGAACTTGGCGGCCTGCTCGGGCTGCTTGGCGTTGTCGATCACCAGGAACTGATAGGAACCGTTCTGGGCGGCCAGCTCCACGCAATCGGGAGACAGGGCGAACTCCATGAACTTCTGGGCAGCCTTGGGATGAGCGGCGCCCTTGAAGATGGCCACAGGCCCGATCTCGCAGGCGGTGCCGTCAGAGGGGACGATCAGCTGGACGTTCTCATAGCCGTTGTCCACGATCTGGGTGATGCCGTCGTGGAGGAAGCCGATGCCGATGACGCACTCGCCGGTGCCCACGTTCTTGGACGGGCCGGAACCGGACTTGGTGTAGACCTGGATGTTCTTATCGAGGTCCACCAGGTACTTGATGCCCTCGTCGTGGCCCTTGAGCTGGATCATCAGGTTGGCGACCAGCTTGGGCGTGCCGGCGGTCTGGTAGTTGGACAGCCAGATCAGGCCCTTATACTCGGGCTTGAGCAGGTCGTCCCAGCTCTTGGGGGCTTCGAGACCCAGACGGGCGAGCTCATCGGTGTTGACCATGAAGCCCAGCAGGCCGGTGTAGATGCCGTACCAGTAGCCGTTGGGATCCTTATACATATCCTTGGTCAGGTGAGAGGCGTTGGCGGGCACGTAGCTGTTGTCCAGCAGGCCGTCAGCAGCAGCCTGATCATAGGGGTTGTTGGTGCCGCCGAACCAGACGTCCGCGGAGGGCTTGCCCTTCTCCTCGGCGATCTTGGCGGGGACCTCACCGGTGGACAGACGCTGATAGGTGGTCTTGATACCGGTCAGCTCTTCGAACTTCTTGCAGGCAGCCGCCAGATAGTCCTCTTCGCAGGAACCGTAAACGACCAGTTCGCCTTCGGTTTCGGCGGTCTTGGGCTCTTCCTTCTTGCTGCAGGCAGCCAGCACGCCAAGGACCATGACGAGCGCCAGCACCACTGCAAATACCTTCTTCATGCAGAATATCCTCCTGATATGATTTGCGGCCATCAAAAGAGGACCGCTGCATTTATTTTGAACTTTTATAGACCGTTTGTCAAGATGATTGTACTTCAAATCGCCCGAAGCACTTTGGACGCGCCGCCCGGGGCGGTTCCGCCTTGACAAAAATCGCCCCATCTTTTAGTATCGGTATAAACACATTTCTCGAAGCGATATGGGACGGTATAGCGAATGAAAACGAAGAAACGCAAGGAAGGACTTGCGTAGCGGGGCCCGAACCGGTACAATAGATAGAAAAAGAAAAGCGAAAGAAAGGGAAATTATGCGCATCATCGAGTTGAAGGAAACCGTCACCGCGTCCAACGATCGGGACGCCCAGGTGCTGCGGGAGGAACTGCAGGGGAAGGGCACCCTGCTCGTCAACCTTATGGCCTCCCCGGGGGCGGGGAAGACCACCCTCCTGGAGCGGACCATCCGGGACATGAAGGACAGGTTTCACATCGCCGTCATGGAGGCGGACGTGGACTCCGATGTGGACGCCGTCCGCATCGAGAAGCTGGGGGCCAAGGCCGTTCAGGCCCACACCGGCGGCATGTGCCACATGGATGCGGGCATGACGAGAAGGGCCCTCGAGGAGCTGGGGGAGGAGGCGTTCGATCTGGTGGTGCTGGAGAACGTGGGGAATCTGATCTGCCCCGCGGAGTTCGACACCGGCGCCGGGAAAAAGGTCATGCTGCTCAGCGTGCCTGAGGGGGACGACAAGCCCCTCAAATATCCCCTCATGTTCACCGTCAGCGACGTGCTGATTTTGACCAAGACCGACGTGGCCCCCTATTTCGACTTCGATTTTGAGGCCTGCAAGCGGCGGGCCAGGGGGCTGAATCCCAACATAGAGATCTTCGAGGTCTCCGCCAAGACCGGTGCGGGGTTCGACGCCTGGGAGGAGTGGCTCGCCAGGGCCATTTTGGAAAACAAAGGGAACTAATACTTTATATAAAGGAGAATCACCATGCCGGAGATCTACGATTCCAATCCCCGCACCAAATCCCAATATGACGGCGAGGCAGTCAAGCAAAAGAAATACGCCGAGCTGGGCCGCCGCATCACGGACAACGTGCCCCACAAGCTCTTTGGCCTCAAGACCACGGACGAGGAGTATTGGGGCCTTCGGGAGATATTGACCGAACCAGAGGTGGACATCGCCCTGACCATGAAGCAGCGCCAGTGGTACACCTATGAGCAGCTGCGGGAAAAGAACCGGAGCATGGACGACGAAACCTTCCGCAAGACCTTGGACCTTCTGTGCGTCCACGGCTTCGTGGAGTACGACTACGGCGATCATTACGACGACAATGGCCCCATTCCCGGCGCCCCCAAGGAGATCCGGTATCGGACCAGCTACTTCGTGCCGGGCAGCGCGGAGCTGTTCAATTCCTCCATGGACAGGATCGAAAAGAATCCGCCCGTGGCCAGGATGTTCGAGCGGATGACCTTTTTGCCCCTGGAGCACATCACCTCCATGGTCCGTCCCGGCGGCAACGGCATCGGCATGCACGTGATCCCTGTGGAGAAGGAGGTCCAGGCGGAGCGGACCAGCATCGACATCGAAAAGATTTCCTACTGGCTCCAGAAGTACGACGGCCACCTGTCCGCGGGCATCTGTTCCTGCCGGGCGTCAAGGGCCATGCTGGGCGAAGGCTGCACCGACGACGAAAAGGACTGGTGCATCCAGGTGGGCGACATGGCGGACTATACCGTGGAAACGGGCCGGGCCCACTACATCACCAAGGAGGAGGCCCTGGAGATCCTGCGCAAGGCCGAGGAAAACGGGTACGTGCACCAGGTCACCAACATCGACGGCGCGGACCATATCTTCGACATCTGCAACTGCAACGTGCAGATCTGCAACGCCCTTCGGACCAGCCTGCTGTACAACACGCCCAACATGTCCAAAAGCGCCTATACCGCCCGGGTGGACAAGGAAAAGTGCGTGGCCTGCGGCCGCTGCGTGGAGCTCTGCCCCGCAGGCGCGTTGAAGCTGGGCCAGAAGCTCTGCCAAAAGGACGGCAAGCCCGTGGAGTACCCCAAGTCCGTGCTGCCCGACCGGATCCGCTGGGGCAAGTACGCCTGGGACGAGAACTATCGGGACACCGCCCGGGTCAACACCCACAAAACCGGCTCCGCCCCCTGCAAGGCCGCCTGTCCCGCCCATGTGCCCGTCCAGGGCTATCTCAAGATGGCCCGGGAAGGCCGGTACGACGAGGCACTGGCCCTCATCAAGCGGGAAAATCCCTTCCCCGCCATCTGCGGCCGGGTGTGCAACAAGCGGTGTGAGGACGCCTGCACCAGGGGCACCATCGACAAGCCCGTGGCCATCGACGACGTGAAGAAGTTCCTGGCCGAGCGGGACTTGCACGCCGAGACCCGCTATGTGCCAAAGAAGGTCATCAACCGGGTGTCCGGGGAATGGCCCCAGAAGATCGCCATCATCGGCGCCGGCCCCGCGGGCCTTTCCTGCGCCTACTATCTGGCCAGCCGTGGCTATCGGCCCACGGTCTTTGAAAAGAACAGCAAGCCCGGCGGCATGATGACCTATGGCATCCCCGCCTTCAAGCTGGACAAGCAGGTGGTGGACGCGGAGATCGACGTGATCCGGGCCCTGGGCGCCGAGATACGCTGCGGCGTGGAGGTGGGCAAGGACGTCACCATCCAGCAGCTGAAGGACGAGGGCTACGAAGCCTTCTACATCGCCATCGGCTGCCAGGGCGGCCGCCTCCCCGGCATCGAAAACGAAACCGCCCCCGGCACCGAGATCGCCGTCAGCTTCCTGGAGAAAGCTCTGGGCGGCAGCATGGCCGCCATGGACGGGGACACCGTCATCATCGGCGGCGGAAACGTGGCCATCGACTGCGCCCGGACCGCCCATCGGCTGGGGGCGAAAGCGGTGTCCATGTTCTGCCTGGAAACCCGGGAGACCATGCCCGCTTCCCCGGAGGAGATCGCCGAGGTGGAGGCCGAGGGCGTGAAGATCCTTCCTTCCTGGGGTCCCAAGGAGGTCCTGGTGGACGACGAGGGCCGGGTGAAGGGCATCGTTCTCAAGCGCTGCACCGCCACCGTTGACCCCGAAACCGGCAAGTTCAACCCCCAGTATGACGAGAACGAGACCATGACCGTGGAGGCAAAGCACATCGTCTTCGCCATCGGCCAGGCCATCGAGTGGGGCAAGCTCCTGGAGGGCACCGGCGTGAAGTTCTGGCACGGCAACTACCCCGTGGCGGACAAGTTCACCTATCAGACGGACGATCCCGCCATCTTCGTGGGCGGCGACGTGTTCACCGGGCCCAAGTTCGTCATCGACGCCATCGGCCAGGGCCACGAGGCCGCGGAGTCCCTGGCCCGGTTCGTCTCCAAGAACAGCGTGTCCCAGACCCTGGGCCGGGATCGGCGCTACTTCAAGCCCCTGGACAAGGACAACATCGCCATCGATTCCTACGATCACGCCCAGCGGCAGGTGCCGCCGGTGGACCCTGCCATCGACGACAAGAACGGCTTTGCCGACCCGCGCCTGGTGTTCACAGAGGAACAGGTGAAGGCGGAGACCGCCCGGTGCCTGGGCTGCGGCGCCACCATCGTGGACGAGAACAAGTGCATCGGCTGCGGCCTGTGCACCACCCGCTGCGAGTTCGACGCCATCCATCTGCTGCGGGATCATCCCCAGAACTCCGATATGCGCCGGGCGGAGGACAAGGTGGGCGGTCTGCTGGGCTATGCCGCCAAGCGGGCCTTCAAGATCATCGCCCACAGCGGCTCCGAGGAAGCGAAGCTGATGCGCCGCAAGCGGAAGGCATACAACGAGGCCACCCGGGAGTTCCACAAGACCCATCCCCACACGGGCAACGCCGTGGACATCGAGGAACTCATGAAGGACTGATATGCATGAGATGGGCATCATCCTGCACCTGGCCAAATCCTTAGAGGAGACGGCCAAGGAGCAGCAGATCGAAAAGATACTTCGGGTGACGCTGCAGGTGGGGGAGGTGTCCGGCATTATGACGGATTACTTCACCGACTGCTGGAACTATTTCCGCAAGCGTCACCCGGTCCTGGAAACGGCGGAGCTGGAGCTGGAGACCATCCCCGCCGTGACCTTCTGTTCCGCCTGCGAAAGGAACTACCCCACGGTCCAATACGGCCGGGAATGCCCCTACTGTCACAGCGGTGAAACCTGGCTCATCCGGGGGAACGAGTGCATCATCAAGGAGATAGAAGTAGAATAGGACCTGGGCGAGTTGTCGAATGTGCGGCGACTCGCTTTTTTTCACAACCCTTTCACAATGTAGCCGGCGGTTTCTGCTACAATACTGTATCATATTTACCCGGAGCGTGGCATGATCTCCAAATATAGCGTCAAAAAGCCCTTCACCGTGTTGGTGGCGGTCATACTGATCCTGGTCCTGGGCGGGGTTTCCGTGACCAGGATGACTCCCGATCTGTTGCCGGAGATGAGCTTTCCCTACATCGTCCTGTTCACCACCTATGTTGGCGCGGCCCCGGAGGAGGTGGAGACCACCGTCAGCAAGCCCCTGGAGCAGAGCCTGGCGGCCCTGGACGATCTGAAGGAGATATCCTCCGTCTCCTCGGAGAACGTGTCCGTGGTGTATCTGACCTTCGAGGACACGGTGAACGTGGATCGGGCCATGCTGGACATCCAGCAGGTGGTGGCCCGGCTCAAGAGCGACTGGCCGGAGGCCGTGGGCAACCCCACCAGTCTGGAGCTGTCCACGGACCTGATCCCCACGGTGGTGGCGGCGGTCCATTATGCGGACATGGACCCCATCCAGCTGTCGGCCTTCGTCAGCGAAACGCTGACTCCCGCCCTGGAGGGCACCAACGGCGTGGCCTCGGTGAACGCCACGGGCCTGGTGGCGGAGCGGATCGAGATCGAGCTGAACAAGGAGAAGATCGATCGCCTGAACCTGAAGCTCTACGACGCCATGGATAAGACGGCCCAGGAAGCCTTCGACAAGATCGACGAGGGTCAGCAGAAGATCGACGAGGGCCGGCAGGAGCTGGAGGACGCCAGGACGCAGCTGGACGAGGGGGAGGAGGCCCTCAAAAGCGGCAGCTATCGGGCCAGCAAAGGATTTAAAGAGGCCAAGGGCCAGCTGGATCAGACCAAGGAGGAGCTGACGTCGGCCATCGCCCTTATGGAGGAGCAGCGTTCGGCCCTGGTGGCCCAGAAGGAAGGGGCGGACACCAAGGTCCAGGCCCTGTCGGCCCTTCAGGGCTCCCTGAACTTTTTGGAGGGCAGCAAGTCGGTGCTGGAATCCTCCATCGCCGAGATCAACGGCAGCGACGCCCTCACCGAGGACGAGAAGGCGGCGGCCCGGGCCATTCCCCAGGCGGAGCTGGACGGGGTGAACCAGGGGCTGGCGGCCATCGACCAGCAGCTGTCCCAATACGGTCTCACCCGGGCCCAGATACCCGGGGCCATCCAGCAGCTCTCCCAGATCGACGATACCATCGCCCTGCTGGACAAGAACCTGGAGGCAGCCAGAACGGGTCTATCCCAGGTGGAAGGGGGCTATGGCGAGCTGGAGAAGAAGAAGAGCTCCGTCCGGGGCCAGATCTCCAACGCCCAGAAGCAGATCGACGACGGCCGCAAGCAGCTGGAGGACGGGGAGGCAGAGTTGGACAACGGCCAGCAAGAGCTGGACGACGCTTTGACCGAGGCCCAAAACCAGCTGACCTCCGCCAAGGAGGAGGCGGATCTGAACCGGATCCTCACCAAGGAACTGGTGGCCCAGCTGGTCCAGGCCCAGAATTTTGAGATGCCCGCCGGATACGTCAGCGACGGAGACGTGAGCTGGATCGTGAACGTGGGCGACAAGGTCCGGGGCGTGGAGGCCCTTGAACATGTGGCCATCCTGTCCCTGGGGCTGGAGGATTTGGACGTGGTCCGGCTGGGAGACGTGGCGGACGTGCATATCTCCGACAATAGCGACACCACCTACGCCCGCATCAACGGGGAGAACGGGGTCCTGCTCACCTTCACCCGCCAGAGCGCCTATGCCACCGCTTCCGTGGCGGACACCAT
Organism: uncultured Eubacteriales bacterium; assembly: GCA_902798825.1. Classification (GTDB taxonomy): domain Bacteria; phylum Bacillota; class Clostridia; order Christensenellales; family CAG-138; genus RUG472. Next base: position 11,138 of record CADBYI010000014.1, read on the forward strand.
CAGCGAGCGGTTCCGAGAGCTGGAGGCCCAGTATCCGGGATTGAAGTTCGTGGCCCTCATGGACCAGGGGGACTATATCCACATGGCCATCTCCGCCGTGGTCCAGAGCCTGCTGCTGGGCGGTGCGCTGGCCATCCTCATCCTGTTCCTGTTCCTGCGGGACATTCGGCCCACCTTCGCCGTGGGCATCTCCATCCCTGTGTCCGTGCTCTTCGCCCTGGTGCTCATGTATTTCTCCGGGGTCACCATGAACGTGATCTCCATGGCGGGTCTCGCCATCGGCATCGGCATGCTGGTGGACAACTCCATCGTGGTCATCGAGAACATCTATCGGCTCCGGGCCGAGGGGGTCCCCGCCAAGGAGGCGGCCATTCAGGGCGCCCGGGAGGTCATGGGGGCCATCACCGCCTCCACGCTGACCACGGTCTGCGTGTTCGTGCCCATCCTGTTCGTCCACGGCATGACCCGACAGGTGTTCATGGACATGATCCTGACCATCACCTATTCCCTCATGGCCAGCCTTTTGGTGGCCCTCACCGTGATCCCCGCCATGGCCCAGGGGCTGCTTCGCCGGGAGGTGAAGCCCATGGGCACCCTGGCGCGAAAGCTCATGGGGGGCTTCGAACGGGCGGTCCGCTTCACACTGCGGCACCGGGTCCTGGCGCTGCTGTTGGCCCTTTTGCTGCTGGGCGGCTCGGCCCACCTTTCCCTTCGACAGGGCTTTGAATACTTCCCCGAGAGCGGCGGCACCCAGATCAGCGTCGAGGTGAACGTGCCCGAGGACTATACCTTCGCCGACAGCTGCTTCCTGGCGGACGAGATGCTGTACGCCATGGAACAGGTGCCGGACCTCACCGACATAGGCGGCATGATCGGCGGCGGCATCACCGACGTCATTGGCCTTTCCTCCGGCGCCAACAACCAGATCACCATCTACGCCCTGGTGGATGAAGACAGCGGCCGCAGCAGCATCGAGGCCACCCGGGACATCAAGGCGGCCCTGGCGCCCTTCAAGGATACGGTGGACTTCGAGGTGGCGGGCATGTCCACCATGAGCATGAGCTCCATGCTCCAAAGTGGCGGCTTCACCATGAACATCTTCTCCAACGACCTGGACGACCTTAGAACGGCGGCCCAGGCTGTGGCCGACAGGCTCAGGACCGTGGAAGGCCTCAAGGACGTGACCGGCGGATCGGAGGAGACCTCCCCGGCCCTGCACATCACGGTGGACAAGGAGAAGGCCATCGAGCACAACCTCACCACCGCCCAGGTGTACATGGCCATCGTAGAGGAGCTGACCCACAGCGTACAGGCCACCCAGGTGACCACCACCACGTCCTCCCTTTCCGCCACCATCCACTCCGCGGACGGGGAGACGGACCGGCAGAAGCTGGAGAAGATGTCCATCACCGCCACCTTGCGGGACGGCACCACCGAGGAGGTGCCCCTGCGGGACATCATCACCGTCACCGAGACCGAGACCCTGTCCTCCATCCACCGGCTGGAGCAGCGGCGTTACATCTCCGTCACCGCCACCGTTGCGGACGGGTACAACGTGACGCTGGTCTCCACCCAGGCCCGCCGGGCCCTGGAGGGGTTGCAGCTGCCCGCCGGGTGCCAGGTGGAATACGCCGGTGAAAACGAGACCATCATGGACGCCATGAAGGACCTGTTCTTCATGCTGCTGCTGGGCGTGCTCATCATCTATCTCATCATGGTGGCCCAGTTCCAGTCCCTGCTGTCCCCCTTCATCGTGATTCTGACGGTGCCGCTGGCCTTCGCGGGCGGCTTCATGGGCCTTCTCGTCACCGGCTTCCATATGAGCATCGTGTCCATGGTGGGCATGATCATGCTGGTGGGCGTGGTGGTCAACAACGGCATCGTGCTGGTGGACTGCGCCAACCGGCTCCGGGAGGAGCGGGGGCTCACCAAGCGGGAGGCCATTGTCTCCGCCGCTACCATGCGTATCCGGCCCGTGCTCATGACCGCCCTCACCACCATCCTGGGCCTGCTGCCCCTGGGGATAGGCCTGGGCACCGGGGCGGAGATCATCCAGCCCGTGGCCATCGTCTGCATCGGCGGTCTGACCTACGCCACTCTTATGACCGTGTTCCTGGTCCCCGTCCTCTATGATCTGCTGCGCCGGGACAAAAAGGCCCCCAGGCCGATCGCGGAGCCCGCACCCCAGGCGATGCCCGCCCCCGAGCCGACCCCCGTACCCCAGGTGGCGCCTGCCGCCCAGCCCGCGCCGGCCCCCGCACCGGAGCTCACCGAGGAGATGAAGCTTCTCATAGAGATTCGGGACGCCCTGAAAAAATGACACATCTAACGCGAAGCGGAAGGCCGAAGCCTCCCGCTTTTTGTATGTTCACCTGATTCATTTTTGCCTTGATGGAGATCAGAAGCCAGTTTCTTCCCTGTGTCTGGTGACGTAGGTGAGGCGGTATCGATCCTTGGGGTCGAAGGGCCTGTCCGGCAGCTCCAGGGCGTAGCGCTCCGAGGCGTTGACGATCCGGGTGTCGCCGCTGACCAGCTCCCGCTCCGGCAGGGGCCAGCCCCTTAGATGCACGTGACCGTGGACCCAAAGGGCGGGGTGATACCGGTCCAGCAGCGTGTGAAAGCAGCCGAACCCCCGGTGGGGAAGGTCGTCCCCGTCGCCCAGCCCCAGGGGCGGCGCATGGGTGACGACGATATCCACGCCCCCGGCCCGCCACAGGGAGAAGCGGAGCCGGGCGATCCGGCGGGCCATCTGCTTTTCCGTGAACTGCAGCGGCGCGTCTGGCCGATACTGGAGGCACCCCCCCAGGCCCAGAATGCGCAGCCCCCGGTAGATCACCAGGTGGTCGTCGATGCAGTCGCAGCCCTCCGGCGGGCGGCGATTGTACCCCTCGTCGTGGTTCCCGTGGACGTAGAGCACCGGGGCGTGGGCCATGGTCACCAAAAAGGAGAGATAGTCCGCCTTCAGGTCCCCGGCGGACAGAACGAGATCGTATCCCTCCAGCCGCCCGGGCCGGTATTGGTCCCAGAGAGCCGGACACTCCTCGTCGGAAACGGTCAGGATGCGCATGGCTACACCTCGGTGGGCAGGTCCTCTTTGTGCAAGCCCAGCTCCCGGACCAGGGCCCGGGACATGGGGAGCAGATCCTCATAGGCGGGGATGGCGCCCTCCACGCCGTCCAGCAGATAGTCCATCGTCAGCACCTCCCGGGAGGTAAGCTCCAAACTGCCGTCGTTTTTCAGGGTGCCGTCCTGGCTCACCAGCTGCCGCTGGAAGGGCAGCAAGGCGCCGGTCTTGATCTGCTCCATCAGGGAGACGGCCAATGCGCGGGTGCCCTCTGGGACCAGGTCCGTCATCTGCACGTCGATGACGCCGCTGTCCATGCCCCACCAGTAGTGGATGGCCTCCGGGGCCTTCTTCTGGTCGTAGCTGCCGGACAGGACCGTGCGAACCAAGTTTTCATAGAGCTTGCCCCACATCCAGCAGGGGGAGGCCAGGGGGCAGAGCCGGCCCGCCTCGTCGATGCGATAGGTGCCGTATTCCCCCATGCCCATGTAATGGGCGTTGGGCACGGGCACGTCCCGGTTGGAGATCACCGAGGCCCCTCGGGCGATAAGCTTCTCCACCGCGTTTCCCTCCAAACAGCTCCACTCCAGGAGCACCTTCGCCCGGGGATTGGTCATCCGGGCCCCCAGCAAAAAGGCGTTGATGGAGGCGGGGACCCCCAGGATGGGGTAGGAGGCCACGTAGCCGATCCGATCGTCCCGGGCCATGGCTCCGGCGATGAGACCGGTGATGAACTTGCCCTCGTAGATCCGGCAGTAGTAGCTGCGGACGCTGGAAAGCCCGGTGCTGGCGGAGCAGTTGAGGAACCGCACCTTGGGATGCTTCACCGCCGCCTTCAGCGTGGGCCCCAGCAGCAGCGGCGTGGTGGTGAAGACCAGGTCCGCCCCCTCCTCCACCGCTGTATCCAGCAATGTCAGCGTCTCCTCGGGCGTGTCCGCATGGCGGTATTCCCTGACCGTCACCTGGTCGGGGAAGGTGGCCTTCAGATGCTCCGCCCCCTCCATGTGGCCCCGGGTCCAGGTGCTGACGATCTCGTCTTGCTGGTAGAGAATGGCCACGTTCAGCCGCTTTGGCGCGGGGGAGATGATCTTGGTGAGCAGGCTCTTCTGCTCCTCCTCCGGGGCGGTCTTCACCTGGACTGTGTCCGCCTCCGTGGCCGTGACCTGCACGTCCTCCCACAGGCCGGACAGGGTGGCCTTCAGCTCCTTGGAGGTCAGGGTGCTGAGCTGTTCATAGGGATAGACCCGGAGCCACAGCAGCAGCGCTTCCTCGGCGGACAGGTCCTTGCCCGGGCCGCCCAGGGCGGCAAAGGCCTCCCAGAAGTAGTGGAGGCGGGCGGAGAACCGGCGGCGCTCCTCCTCGGGCCAGACCTCTCCGGGCTTCTTGTCCAGGGCGGCCAGAAGCTTTGCGTACTGGCCGGGCTTTTGAAACTGAACTTCATAGGACCCGGTGAGCCGGTGAAAGTCCACAAACTCATAGTAGGCCCGGATGCGGGGATCGTCGCTCCGCTCCGGCAGGACCCGGCGGATGTTGCTCATCACCCGGGTGTTCCCAAAGTGCTTGAGGACGCTGACCCGCTTGTTCCCCTCCTGGACGTAGAAATTCCCCAGATACTCATAGCAGAGGATGGGATCCCTAAGGCCCGTGTCGGACAGGTTGGCCTCGCACAGGGCCATCCACTTTTGGGCGAACTCGCTTTCCTCCGGAAGCAGGGGCAAGAACCCCGCCGTCAGGGCCGAGGTCCGGCCCCGGGTCCGGGTGCCCACGATCCGATCCATGGGGATCTCCTGGCTCTTGAGTTCCTGAACGGTGAGCTTGCCCATGTCCGGCAGCAGCTCCTCCAGCACCGCGGGACCCGGGTCCTTGCCCAAGGCCGTCAGTCTGGCGTATTCCTTCTGGCCCTCCTTGAGAGCGGCCGCATATTCTTCTCGAACGGTAAAATTCATATCATGTTCCTTTCGACGTTGCCCTATCTTATCAGAAGGGTCCCCCTTTTGCCAATAGCGATTTTATCTTGTCCTATGCCAAATGATACATACCAAAATGGGTCCGGGCGGAAAATTGGGTTGTTATCGGGGCGAAAATGCGCTAATATGATAGGGATCATTCCACCGGGAGGGGACACATGAAACTCAACTACAAGCGCACCATCTTCGTCGGCTTCGCCTTTTTTTTGATCTGCACCTTCTGGCAGGCCTACGACACCATCATCCCCAAGATACTGACCGACAAGTTCGGCATGACCCAGGCCCATTCGGGCATCATCATGGCCCTGGACAATGTTTTGGCCCTGTTCATGCTGCCCCTTTTCGGCACCATCTCCGACAAGTGCCGCCACCGGCTGGGCCGCCGGACGCCCTTCATCCTCTTCGGCACCGTGATCGCCGCCGTCCTGCTGGTGGTCCTGTCCTTCGTGGACAACCGGCAGCTGAAAAACATCGAGGCCGTGGCCAAGATCGACGATCCCGCCGCATTGGAGGTTCTGTACGACGCCGAACAGAACGAGGCCATCCAGACCCCCGACGGCCAGCAGGTGGTGCTGAAGGATCGGTTCTCGAAGGCGGAGTTTTCCGCCATCACCGCCCAGCGGCTGGATCCGGACACGGGCAAAAAGGTGACCAATGAGGACTATCTGAACTTTGTGGTCCCCGCCCGGCAGCACTATGCCCAGCAGGTGACGAAGAACAACCCGGGGACGTTGATCCTGTTCATCGGGGTGCTGCTGATCATCCTCATCGCCATGGCCACCTTCCGGTCCCCTGCCGTGGCGCTGATGCCCGACGTGACCATGAAGCCCCTTCGGTCCAAGGCCAACGCCATCATCAACCTGATGGGCACCGCCGGCGGCATCCTGGTGCTGGCCATGGGCATGGTGTTCGCCACCGGCGCGGTGAAGAACGCCCTCATGAGCTATACCCTCTTCTTTGCGATCGTGGCCGGGGTCATGCTGCTGGCCCTCGTGATCTTTAGGTGGCAGGTGGACGAGCCCCGGTTCGTCCGGGAGATGGAGGAGGAGAGCGCCAAATACGACCTCGACGAGGCGGCCCCCGGGGAAAGCGGGGATGCGGCCACCCGGAAGCTGTCGAAGGGGGAATTCACCTCCCTGCTGCTGATCCTAGTTTCGGTGGTGTTCTGGTTCATGGGCTATAACGCCGTCACCTCCAAATATTCCGTCTATGCGGGCAAGGTTTTGTCCCTGGACTATAACAGCACTCTCATGATCGCCAACGTGGCCGCCATAATCTCTTACCTGCCCGTGGGCATGGTGGCGAGCAGGATCGGCCGGAAGAAGACCATCCTCATCGGCATCTGCTTCCTGGCCACCGCCTTCGGTGTGGCCTCCTTCCTGCGGGAGGGGAGCTCCGCCTTGCTCATGAACTGCATGTTCGCCCTGGCCGGCATCGGCTGGGCCACCATCAACGTGAACAGCTTCCCCATGGTGGTGGAGCTGTCCCGGGGCGGCGACGTGGGCAAGTACACGGGCTTTTACTACACGGCCAGCATGGCCGCCCAAACCTTCACGCCCTACTTCTCCGGCGCCCTCATGGACCGGATGGGCATGACCACCCTGTTCCCCTACGCCACGGTGTTCGTGGTCCTGGCCGCCTTCACCATGCTGTTCGTGAAGCACGGCGACAGCAAGCCCATCCCCGCCAAGAGCCGGCTGGAAGCTCTGGACGTGGGGGATTGAGGAACGTAGCCATGTCTTCCATAGATCGGATGATGAAGGACTATGAGCTGGAGGAGATAGAGGAGGCGGGAGGCAAGGTCCGCCGCCGGTACGTGTACCGGGGGGATCGATACGAGCGCCAAGTCACCCCCACTCAGCGGCGAAGGGAGCGGTATGCGGGGGTGCTGGCGGCCCTTCTGGCCGGAGGAGCGACCCTGTTCGCCACCGTACAGGACACGCCCGCCAACAAAAGCGGCTTCTTCGGCGTGATCTCGGTCCTGTCCCTTCTCCCCGTGATCGGGGTGCTGACCGGGGCCGTCGTCGCCTTTTTCAAAAAGGGGGATTTGACCGCAGGCGAATACCGGGAGCGGCGGCTGCTCCTCACGGCAATGCCCCTGCTGGGAGCGGTCCTGCTGCTGCTGTTGGCGGTGGGCTACGCCCTTCACAGGGCCTATGTCCCCCTGCTGGCGGCCCTCCTTTCGGCCGGGCTCTATGGCCTCACCGCCATCCGCGAGCTGAAGGTGAAGTACACCGTCCATCCGGGTCGACAGACCAAATAAACGAAAGCGCCCCGAGGGGCGCTTTTTTCCTTTGGGCTGTCGGATTAATAAAACGTGGCCACGGGCTCCTCGGGCTCCTGCCAGGGCTCGATGGCCAGAACGTTGAACACGGGACCCTTCTTGCCGTAGATGGTGGAGAAGCGGACCTCGATCTTGGCGGTGACCTTGTACCAGCCCTGATTTTGGAGGGAGGCCGCGTTGTCGTACTTGAAGGCGAAGGCGGCGAACTGGATGTCCGCGGCGCAGCACTGCATGAGCTGCCGCCCGGCTACGAAGGTGTCCTTGGGCATCCGGTTGTTTCGGGCCACCAGGGCGGTGAACTCCACCACCTTCCCGTGGTATTTCTTGAAGTCCTCCACCAGGTCCTGATAGAACAGGGCGTAGTCCCGATCCGCCACCTTCACGATGGGTGCGTCCACGTCGAAGGGCAGGGGGTCCACGATCTCGTCGTACTCGGTCTTGCCGCTGTCGTAGGAATAGGCGATGTCTGCCTGGCGGGTGATGGCCCGAACGATCTTGTGCAGGGCCATCTTGTCCGTGTCCTCCGTGACCCGGTTGAAGAGCACCAGCTCCGCGGTCCTTAGTTTATCCACCACCAGCTGCCGCATATTGGCGTTGTAGACGGCGAAGGTGGTGGAATCGAAGAACAGGGTCTCCCCGGCGATGGACCAGCTCTCGGGCAGGGCCTGGAAAAGGCTGTTGTTCAGCCACATGCCGTTGTATTCCACGATGATCCGGGCGGGTTTATACTGCTTCGTCAGGGCCAGGAGGTGGCCCTCGGTGAGCCGATCCTCGCTGTCGATGAAAACGATGCTGACCTTTCCCTTCTTGGAGAAGCGGTCGGGCTGGAGCTCCTCCTCGCCCTCCTCGCACTGGATCACCAGCGTGGGATGGCCGTTGTTGAATTCCTTATCCTCCAGCAGGCTTTGGACGAAGGTGGTCTTGCCTGCGTCCAAAAAGCCCGTAAACAGGAATACAGGGATATCTTCCATAGCTTACACCCGGAACAGTTTCTGGAGGGCGTCCTCCTTCAGATCGGAGCCGATGACGCAGATGCGGCCGGTGAAGGCGGCGGGGCCCGTGCGGACCTGCTGCTCCTCGGGCACGTAGTCATAGTGGATCCACTGGCCGTCCGTGCCGGCCACCACGCCCTTGGCCCTAAGAACGGCGCCGTAGGCAGCTGCGTCGTTCAGCTTGGTCAGGATGCTCTCGATCTCGTCCTTGCTGTACTTGTTGGCGGTCTCCACGCCCCAGCTGGTGAACACCTCGTCGGCGTCGTGGCCGTGGTGGTGATGATGGTGGTGATGTTCGTGCTCGTCGTCATCGTCCTCGTCGTGGTGATGGTGATGATGATGCTCGTGCTCATCCTCGTCGTCGTCATCATCGTGGTGATGGTGATGATGGTGCTCGTGCTCGTCATCGTCATCGTCGTGGTGATGGTGATGATGATGGTGCTCGTGCTCATCCTCATCGTCATCATCGTGGTGATGATGGTGGTGGCAGGCGCACTCCGGATCGTCGCACTCCTCGTCATCATCGTCATCATGGGCCGCCTCGGCGAGCTCCTTCAGGGCCGCCTCCAGGGTGTCCTTGCGCTCCATGGCGGAGAGGATCGTCTCGCCGGAAAGCTCGCTCCAGGGGGTGGTGATGATCACGGCGTTGGGGTTGTGCTCCCGAAGCAGGGCCAGGGTCTCGGTGAGCTTTTCCTCGCTCACGTCCTGGGTCCGGCTCAGAATGATGGCGCTGGCGCTCTCCACCTGGTTGTTGAAGAATTCGCCGAAGTTCCTCATATAGACCTTGGCCTTCTTGGCGTCCACCACGGTGGTGAAGCTGTTGAGGGCGATGTCGTGGGAGTCGATCCGCTCCACGGCGCCGATCACGTCGGAGAGCTTGCCCACACCCGAGGGCTCGATCAGGATTCGGTCGGGAGCGTACTCGGAAAGGACCTTTTTCAGCGCCCGGCCGAAGTCCCCCACCAGGGAGCAGCAGATGCAGCCGGAGTTCATCTCGTTCACCTGAATGCCCGCGTCCTGCATGAAGGCGCCGTCGATGCCGATCTCGCCGAATTCGTTCTCGATCAGCACCAGCTTTTCGCCCTTGTAGGCTTCCGCAATGAGCTTCTTGATCAGGGTCGTTTTCCCCGCGCCCAGAAAGCCGGAGAAGATGTCAATCTTAGTCATACTATTATTTTCTGCCTCCATATTAAATCAATCTATTATAGACATAAAACCCTGGCTTTTCAAGGGCACAGGACAGCAACTTCACCGTTTTGTTGAAATTGTTTCGAAAGGCTGGTATGATTGAAAAAAACAACACAGGAGGTACAAGAATGCAGGTACAGCGCAGCGCGTTTTTGCGGGATGCCAAGCCCCTGCTGCAGGAGCTGATCGGGCGGCTGTCGGAGAAGTACGGCTATGCGTCCGTGCTGGCGGCCGACACCCGGAGCAAGGCATACCGGGTGGGGAACACCGGCGTCAACGTGGGGGAGGACGAGCTGTTCACCCGCCGGGGCTTCGTGCTCAAGGTCTACGACGGCCGATCCTACGGGGAGTATTCCTTCACCCATCTGGACGAGGCGGCCATCCCCGCCATTGAGGCAGAGGTGGCGGAGCGGCTCATGCCCCTGGAGGGCCTTCCTGAGGGGCTGACCCTCAGTGAATACGGGCAGATCCCCGACGAACCCGCGGTGCTCCTCAAGAGCACGGAGTATGCCGTCCACCCGGACCAGAGGGGGGACGAGGCCATACTGTCCGCCCTCACCGCCATTCGGGACGACGCCAGGGGCCGGGACGAGAGGATCATCGACTGCACCATCCGGTTCGAGTTCCAGGAGATACACAAGCTCTTCCTATCCCCCCATCGGGATTTGGAGCAGAATCTGCTGTGGAGCGACGGCGCCCTTGACGTCATGTGCCCCAAGGGGGACGACATCGTCAGCTATTACGACAGCGCCTCCGTCCTGGGCGGCGCCGAGGTGCTGGACACGCTCCGGGGGAAGCTGGACAACGCGGTGAAGAGCGCTCTGGAGCTCATCGACAGCGAAAGCATGGTGCCGGGGGAATATGAGTGCGTGTGCACCCCCGCCGTCACGGGCATGATCGTCCACGAGGCCTTCGGCCATGGGGTGGAGATGGATATGTTCGTGAAGGATCGGGCCCAGGCCAAACGGTTCATGGGCCAGTATGTGGCCTCGCCCCTGGTCACCATGCACGACGGCGCCGCCGTGAAGCAGGACACGGGCTCCTACTTCTTCGACGACGAGGGGGTCCTGTCCCACGATACGGTCATCATCGAAAAGGGCATCTTGAAGCGGGGCATCAGCGACGCCCAGAGCGCCATGCATCTGGGCACCGAGCCCACGGGCAACGGCCGCCGGGAGAGCTTCGAGCGCAAGGCTTACACCCGCATGACCAACACCTATTTCGAGCCGGGAACGGATACCCTGGGGGACATGATAGCCTCCGTGAAGGACGGCTTTTTGCTGGACAACCCCAGCAGCGGCATGGAGGACCCCAAGAATTGGGGCATTCAGTGTATGGTGAACGTGGCCCGGGAGATCAAGAACGGGAAGCTCACCGGCCGTATCTTCTCGCCCACCGTGCTGACGGGCTATGTGCCGGATCTGCTGAAGTCCATCACCATGGTTTCGAAGGACTTCGACCTGGAGGGCGGCGGCATGTGCGGCAAGGGCTGGAAGGAATGGGTGAAGGTAAGCGACGGCGGTCCCTGCATCAAGGCCCGCATCCGTTTGGGATAAGGAGGAAGCAGTATGCGCGACATCATTTTGAACGCCTTGCAGGCGCTGCAAATCACAAACTATCAGATCGAGGAGAACGAGACGGAATCCGCGGAGCTGTTCTTCATCAAAAAGACCCTGGATATGCGCCGCATGAAGCGTACCAAGGGCTACGCCGTCACCGTCTATCGGGACTTTGAAGCAGAGGGACGACGGTTCCGGGGCATGTCCACCGCCCAGATTTTTGAAAGCATGACCCCCGCAGAGGTGGAAAAGAGCCTGCAGGGGGCCTGGTTCGCCGCCCAGTTCGTGAAGAACCCCTTTTTCGAGCTGTATGCGGGGCAGAAGGAGCCCCCTGTGGAGATGCCCTCCACATTGGCGGATCGACCCTTGGCGGAGAACGCCCTTTTGATGGCGGAGGCCCTTTTTGCCGCCGACACCGCCCAGGACGCCTTTGTCAACAGCGCGGAGATATTCGCCGTCAAAAGCCGCAAGGCCATTCTTTCCAGCGCGGGCACGGACGTGGCCTATACCCGCTATGAGGTGAAGGGGGAGTTCGTGACCCAATGCAAGGCCCCCCAGGATGTGGAGCAGTATTTCCAGTTCAGCTATGGGGAGTTGAACACCGAGGCCCTCACCGAAAAGACCAAGGGGGCCATCGCCGCGGTCCGGGATCGGGCGGCGGCCCAGAAGTCCCCCAAGGCCGGGACCTATGACCTGGTCCTTTCCGGCGATCAGGTGGCCACGCTGATGGAATACTACGCAGAGCGGTCGTTGGCGCCCTACGTCTACGCCCGCTATTCCGACTGGACCGTGGGAAAGCCCGTCCAGGGGGCGAATGTGCAGGGGGAGAAGCTGAACGTGACGCTGCTGCCCCTCTCTCCCTATTCCGACGAGGGCATCCCCATGGTGGCGCGGCCCCTGGTGACGGACGGGGCCCTGCAGCTCATCCACGGCGCCAACCGGTTCTGCCAGTATCTGGGCATCCAGCCCACGGGCTACTATGAGCGCATGGGCCTGGACAACGGCACCGTGCCCCTGAAGACCCTGCAAAAGGGGTGCCTATGCCCCGTGTCCTTCTCCGATTTCCAGATGGACGCCTTCACGGGCCACTTCGGCGGGGAGATCCGCCTGGCCTACCTGTACACCGAGGAGGGCGTGGAGATCCTTACCGGCGGCTCCGTCAACGGGAGCCTGCCCGAGAAGCAAGGAAAACTGATCTTCTCCACCGAGCGCTACGACACCCTCGCCTACACCGGTCCCTTCGCCGTGAAGATCGAGGGCGTGGAAGTGGCGGGATAAGGCAGGCGAAGCGAAACACCATGAAACGGATCCTGCGGTTTCTGAAAAGGGAGCCCATGCTCACCGTGTCGCTGCTGGCGGCGGCGGTGGCGCTGCTCATCACCCCGCCCACGAAGCGGCTCGTTTCGGACATCGACTGGCGGACACTGGGGACGCTGCTCATGATGCTGTGCGTGCTGGAGGGGTTCAAAAAGGAGAACGTGCTGCGGCCGCTGGTGGCCTTAGCCTCCAACCTGCAGCGGATGACGGCCATGAGCCTGTTTCTCATCTTCGGCGTGTTCTTCTCCTCCATGTTCGTCACCAACGACGTGTCGCTGATCATCTTCGTGCCGGTGACCATCCTGCTGTTCCGGGAAGGGGGGAAGGAGCAGTACATCCTGCCCGTCATCACCCTGGAGAACATCGCCGCCGTCCGGGGCTCCCTGCTGACCCCCTTCGGCAGCCCCCAAAACCTGTTTCTCTACGGCCAGTCCGGGGTCGGCGCCGGCCGGTTCCTGCTGCATATGCTGCCCCTTTGCGCCCTGTCCGCGGTGCTGCTGGTGGTCTTCGTGTTCGTGCTGTATCGGAAGGACCCCCGGGAGCGGATCGAAGCCGGAGCGAAGCTGGCCCCCTGGGGGCCTGAGGGCAGGATCAGACGGGTGGTATATCTCGTTCTGTTCCTGCTGATCATCGGGGTCATCGTGTCCCGGACCAGCCTTTGGCCGTTTGCCGTGCTGCTGGTGGTGGGGGCCATCCTGGCGGTAGATCGAAAGCTCCTTATGCAGGTGGACTATGTGCTGATCTTCACCTTCCTGTGCTTCTTCGTGTTCTCCTCCTCCATCGCCGCCAACGAGGGTATCGCGGCGTTCCTCCAGCGGGCGGTGGCGAACCACGAATACTGGTGGGCCATCGGCCTGAGCCAGCTCATCTCCAACGTGCCGGCGTCCATCGTGCTCTATCCCTTCACGCAGAATTTCGCCGGCCTCATCTACGGGGCGGACACGGCGGGCCTCTGCTCCCTGATCGGCTCCTTGGCTTCCGTGATCAACTACCGCATCTACGTCCGGGAATATCCCGGAAACGGGGGCCGGTTCATCAGGACCTTCACCCTCATCAGCTGGGCCTTCTTCCTGCTGGTGGTGATCCCCGGGTATCTGCTCAGCTTCTGGCCCTTCTTCTAAGATAAGATGCGAAATACCCCCCTCCGTTCGGGAGGGGGGTATCCTTTGCGTCCGGGGCTTTGCCCAGGACTTGGTTACTTTTTCATCCATCCGGCGCCGGCGTGCCAGGCCCGGCCGGCCTGCTCACCGGTCACATAGTAGCCGTTCTGGAACTGATCGAAGATGAGGGCGTCCAGTTTGGTGGGGTTCACCTTGCCGTTGGGGTCCAGGATCTTCTCTTCGGCGGCTACGTTCACGATCTTGCCCACGATGCAATAGAAGCTGTCGTTGCTGACCACGTCATTGAGCTCGCATTCCATGACCACCGGGAACTCCTCGATGACGGGGGCGTTGACGAATTCGCTCTTTGCGGCGTGATAGCCCGTGCGCGCGAACTTGTCGGGCATCTTGTTGCCGGTGGCGATGCCGAAGAAATCCGCCACGTCCATGTGTGCCCGGTCCGCGATGGACACGGTGAAGGCCTTGGTTTTCAGCAGATTCTGGGTGGTCTTGTGATCCTCGTCGATGAACAGGGCGATCTTGTCCATGGCGCAGATCATGCCCCAGGCCGCGTTCATCACGTTCACCGTGCCGTTCTCGTCATAGGCCGCCACCATGAGCACGGGCATGGGGTACACCGCCGGGACGACGCCTAAATTTTTCTTCATACCATTTCCTTCCTTTCTGTTGCTTTTGTTACGGGAGCATGGTATCATGGCTGGGAAAGAATAGCAAGTACCATCTTTTACGTCAGGTACTTACCTGGAGGAAAGCATGAACGCAGGCGGCATCGAAAACGCAAACTTCGACGAGACCGGCTACAGCTACACCCTGTCCCTGATCGCCGGGAAGTATAAGCCGGTGATCCTCTATTGCCTGATGGAGTATGAACCGGTACGGTTCAACGAGCTCCAGCGGTATCTTAAGAAGGTGGCGGACAAGACCCTGAGCCGGAACTTGAAGGAGCTGGAGGCGGACGACCTCATTCGCCGGGTGGTCTATCCCCAGATCCCGCCCCGGGTGGAATACTCCCTGACGGACAGGGGCCACTCCCTGGTCCAGGTGCTGGACAAGCTCTGCCTCTGGGGGATCGAAAACAGACGGTAAACTGTCCCGACAGGGGGACTTTCCGACATGAAGGAGGATTTGAATCATGGAAAAAAGCAGCAATCAGACGATCATCAAAAAAACGGTCAACACCGGCATCACCTTCGGCAGCGCACTGGCCATGGTGATCAGCTACACCGCGTGGAAGTCCATCGGCTGGGCCATCGTCCATGGGCTTCTGAGCTGGGCGTACGTGATCTACTACATCATCCGGTACTGAATCCCTGTTACGCACAGCCATTTCTCATGTGAAAGGGAAACGATGAGAAATACCGGTCCGCCTGGGGCGGGCCGGTATGCTTCGCTTACAGCAGTTCCGGTATCTGCTGCAGATTCTGTATCTCAAAGCTGATGGCCATATCCGCGGGCCTAGGGAGGCGGTTTGGGTTGTACCAGCAGGTGGGGATGCCTGCATCCAGGCCCCCCTTCATGTCACTGGTCAGAGAATCCCCCACGATCAGCATATCCGATCTTGACACCCCCGGCAGGGCGGCGAAGACCTTTTCAAAGAACCGGGGGCTGGGCTTCTCGGCTCCCAGCTGCTCCGAGAGGAAGACCCCCTCCATCCATCGGCCGAGCCCGGATCGAGCCAGCTTTCGGGTCTGGGCGATGACGGTGCCGTTGGACACCACGTACTGCTTTACCCTGCCGTGAAGGGATTTCACCAGGTTCAGGCTGTCGTCCCGATAGACCACCGTGTCCCCCAGGGCGATCTGGTACCGGGCGTTGAAGGGCTCCGCCAGATCGGGGTCGATCCCCAGCTCCGAGAAAAAGTCCCGATACCGGCCCACCAGCACCTCCGCCTTGGTGATTTCGCCCCGCTCCAGCCGCTTCCAGTAAGCGTCGTTGATAGCGGAATACCGGGCCACCATGTCGTCCGTACATACCCCCAGACCGAACTCGATGAACAGCTTCTTTACGGCCGCCTTCTCCGCCTCAAGAAAGTCCAGCAGCGTCCCGTCCACGTCCCATAGGATCGCCTGTATCGCCATATCCTTTGCCCCTTTGCCTTGATACCTCTACTATACAGGAATAGTATGTGATGCGCCAGCCCCCAAAGGAAAGAAAGCCGGTTTCGCTTTACAATTGCCGGCGTTTCGCGTATACTGACGGGGAATGCAAGCATATAGGAGGAAGATATGGAACGGGTCAACGCATGGACTACCTACAACAAACGGGAAGAGAAGAAGGTCATGGACCTGGGCAAGGCCTATCGGGCCTTTTTGGACAACAGCAAGACCGAGCGTGAGTGCGCTCGGGAGACCATCCGCCGGGCCCAGAAAGCCGGCTACGTGGACCTGGATAAGGTCAAAAGCCTGAAGGCCGGGGACCGGGTGTACGTGAACACCATGAACAAGGCCGTCCAGCTCTACATCATTGGCGCCCAGCCCCTTGAAAAGGGCCTGAACATCGTGGGCGCCCACATCGACAGCCCCCGGATGGACCTGAAGCAGAATCCCCTCTATGAGGACACGGATTTGGCATATCTGGACACCCACTACTACGGCGGCATCAAAAAGTATCAATGGGTCACCCTGCCCCTGGCCCTTCACGGCGTGGTCGTGAAGAAGGACGGCACCGTGGTGGACGTGATCGTGGGCGAGGACGAGGCCGACCCGGTGGTGGGCATCTCCGACCTTTTGATCCACCTGTCCGCCACCCAGATGGACAAGAAGGCCTCCGTGGTCATCGAGGGCGAGGCCCTGGACGTGATCGTGGGGGGCAAGCCCCAGAAGGATGTGGAAAAGGAGCCCGTGAAGGCCGCCGTCCTGGCCCTGTTGAAGGAGAAGTACGGCATGGAGGAGGAGGACTTCCTCTCCGCCGAGATCGAGGTGGTCCCCGCGGGCAAGAGCCGTGATTTCGGCTTGGACCGCAGCATGATCATGGGCTACGGCCACGACGATCGGGTCTGCGCCTACGCCGAGATCGAGGCCATGTTCCAAATCACCGGCACCCCCCAGCACACCTGCTGCTGCATCCTGGCCGACAAGGAGGAGATCGGCAGCGTGGGCGCCACGGGCATGCAGGCTCGGTACTTTGAGAACGCCGTGGCCGAGATCATGGACAAGGTTGGCGATTATTCCGAGCTGAAGCTGCGCCGGGCCCTGCAGAACAGCCGCATGCTCTCCTGCGACGTGAGCGCGGGCTTTGATCCCACCTACGCCGCCATGTTCGAAAAGAAGAACGCCGCCTATCTGGGCCGGGGCGTCTGCTTCAACAAGTACACCGGCGCCCGGGGCAAGTCCGGCAGCAACGACGCCAACGCCGAGTATATGGGCCGGCTCCGCGCCATCATGGACGAGGGCAAGGTCTGCTTCCAGACGGCAGAGCTGGGGAAGGTGGACCAAGGCGGCGGCGGCACCATCGCCTACATCTGCGCCCTCTACGGCATGAACGTCATCGACAGCGGCGTGGCGGTGCTCTCCATGCACGCCCCCTGGGAGATCATCAGCAAGGCGGACCTCTTTGAGGCCGTCAAGGCATACAACGCCTTCCTGCTGAAGGCCTGATATGCGGCTGACCGTTCTCTCCGACAACAACACCCTCATCGACAAATACCTGCTGGGGGAGCCGGGCTTCTCCTGCCTCGTGGAGGCGGAGGGGAAGCGGTTCCTGCTGGACACGGGCTATTTCGGCGTCTTCGCCCGGAACGCGGAGGAGCTGGGGATCAGCTGGCGGGACGTGGATGGCGTGGTCCTCTCCCATTGTCACGACGACCACACCAAGGGGCTGGCGCTCTTCTTCACCGAGGGGCCCAGGCCCCGGCTGGTGGCCCACCCGAGCCTGTTTCGCCGGGTCACGTCCCGGGGGCTGGACATCGGCTGCCCCTATCCAAGATCCCGGCTGGAGCGGTATTTCGATCTGTCCCTCACCGCAGACCTTCTGGCCCTGACGGAGAATCTGTTCTATCTGGGGGCCATCCCCCGGAGGGACCCCCTGGATCAGGACCCGGCCCAGCGGCAGGGGGAGGCGGGGCCGGACCTGACCTTAGACGACACGGCCCTGGCCTACCGGGGCCGGGAGGGGGTCTACGTCATCACCGGCTGCTCCCACAGCGGCATCTGCAACATCGTCGAGCAGGCAAAGCGCATCACGGGCCAAAGCCGGGTCTTGGGCGTCATCGGCGGCTTTCACCTGCGGCAGATGGACCAGCGGTCGGCGCGGGCCATCGCCTATTTGAAGGGGGAGAATATCCCGAACCTGTATCCCTGCCACTGTACGGCCCTGGCCGTGAAGGTGGCCATGGGGCAACAGATGCACATCGAAGAAGTGGGGGCGGGCACCAGCCTGACATGGGAATGAAGGAGCAAAAGCAGCGCATCTTTGACCGGATCGATCAAAACGCGGACGCCATCCGGCAGCGGAGCCGGCGGCTCTTTGACACCCCGGAGCTGGGGTATCGGGAGTTCGAGACCGGCCGCCTCATTCAGGACTGGCTTACGGACTGGGGCGTCGCCTGGACGCCCGTGAGCTATACTGGCCTCCTGGTCACCCTGGGGGCGGGCGAACCCGTGGTGGCGGTGGTGGCGGACATGGACGGCCTCCCCCAAAAGGCGGGGGCGGGCCGCATCCACTCCTGCGGCCACAGCCTCCAGGTCTCGGCGGCCCTGGCGCTGATCGAGGCGTTGAAGGACGAGCCCCTGAAGGGCACGGTGAAGGTGATCTTCACCCCGGCGGAGGAGATGATCGAATGGGACTACCGCCAGAGACTGATCGCCCAGGGCCTGGTGCAATACCCCTCCGGCAAGCAGGACATGATCGCAAAAGGCGTCTTCGACCACGTGGACTGCGTCCTCTCCTGCCACGCCTCCGGGGAACCAAACTGCCGGTTCGACGTGGGCTCCACATTGAAGGGGTTCGTGATCCTAAAGGCCGTCTATCGGGGCCTGGGCGCCCATGCGGGGGCGGCCCCCTTCGCGGGGAAGAACGCCCTTCACGCCGCCCTGGTGGCCCAAACGGCCATCGCCTTTTTGAAGGATCGGTTCGACCCCGACGACGGGGTGAACGTGCAGCCCGTGCTCTCCGAGACGGCGGGCACGGTGAACATCGTGCCCGATCACGCCGTGGTGGAGACCTACGTTCGGGCCAAGAGGGAGGGAGCCCTGCTCGCTGCCGCGGACTTGGTGGAAAACTGCCTGAAAAAGTGCGGCGAGGCCATGGACGTGGAGACGGAGGTCATCCGCCGTCCGGGCTTTTTGCCCCTGTCCCAGAGCCGGGAGATCAACCGTTTGGTAAAGGAAAACATGCTCCTTCTGTGCCGGGAAGGGGACATACGGGAAAATCTTGTCTCCGGCGCCTCCGGGGACGTGGGGGATCTGGGGGCCCTGCTGCCCACGATCCAGTTCGGCTTCACCGGCGTTTCGGGCCGGTTCCATGGGGACGACTTCACCGTGACGGACGAGGAGAACGCCTGCCTCTGTCCGCCAAAGATATTGGCGGGGACCGTTCTGGACTTGCTGGCTCGTCCCGTCTCCGGCCGGGAGGGCTTCGCCGCCCGCAAGGCCGAGTATCTAAGGACCTGGCTGGGCATGTAAAGGCATGGGCCTCTGCGCCGCTTGTCAGGACCGGCAGGGTATGATATGATGCTTCCATACACATAAAAGGGAGGCTATCCATGGTCCCATCCGCCGTCATCAACGAAGCCATCGTATTCATCACCGTCCTTGCCATGGTCGTCCTCATCCGGCGGACGCCCCGGGAGAACCTGCCATCCTCCTTCCGCTACTTCACGGTGCTCTCCAACCTGTTCTGCGCCTTCACGGCCCTTGTCCTGCTCCTCTGCGAGCTCTTTAGCGCCATGCCCCTTTGGGCCACCGCCCTGAAATACATGGGGACCGTGTCCGTGACGGTGACGCTGTTGACGGTGTTTCTGTTCCTGCTGCCTGTGTCGAAAAGTCTCGAGGGGCTGCTGAGCAATGGGCCGGAGATCATCATGCACCTGGTCACACCGCTGCTGGCCCTGATCTCCTTCCTGGGCTTCGAGGGCCGGGGCCTGTCCGCCTGGGTCATCCCTTTGGGTATTTTGCCCGTGCTCCTCTACGGGTGGCTATATCTCAACAGGGTGGTGATGACCGGGGCATGGCCGGACATCTACGGCTTTAACAAAGACGGCAAGTGGAAGCTTAGCTTTTCCTTCATGATGGCGGGCACCGCCGCCGTGGCCCTGCTCCTGTGGGCCCTGTAGGCTCCGATCGGATGGCAACGTCTGCTGACGCCATATCCTAAATGGCAAACATGGCCAAAACAGGGACAGGGACACATAAAAGGGAGAAGGAAGAGGAGTTCCCTAAAGGACAATTTTCAAACGATACAAGTGGGCGGAGGGAATACGACAATCCCTCTGCCTTTTTTTGTTGCTTAAATCCTCTGTGCAAGGGGTGAGAGCACGATTCAAAAGCCTTCCCCTTGAGGGGAAGGTGGCACAGCGTGAGCGAAGCCGGATGAGGTGGATATCTAAAAGCATCAGCTCTTACGGATCGGACGAACGCATTGCGTTCGTTTCCCTGAACACCTCATCAGTCGCCATGCGGAAGTGATGCGTGCGCTTCAGGCAAACAAAAACCTTCCGAAAAGAAACTGTTTCCCGGAAGGTTCAAATCCGTTTCATTCCGACAAACCGGAATTTGTCGCTTATTTCCATTCTTGGCTAAGGATTCGCATCATTATAAAATCGCTGTACTCATCGTTATAATAATATGCCTCTTCCAAAATACCTTCCTGCTTGAAACCGATTTTCTTGTAGAATTCCAGTGCATCTGTATTCAACCCTACCACGCCGATCGAGACACGATGCATCTCATACTCATGAAATGCCATGTCCAGCATGATGCGGATTGCTTCCGAACCATATCCTTTATGCTGCATTTCAGGGTCTGGAATAATAATCGTCAGATCGGTTTGGTGCCACACGGGAAACATACGGAGCAAACCGGTCTCGCCAATAATATTACCGTCAAGATCAGTAATCGTAAACCAAACCGAGTCTTCCGATTTGTGGCTGACGTTAATAGTTCTTTTCTCCTCTTCTTCATCGGTTGTCTTCTCAAATCCGCATTGAAACATAACCTGCGGCTGATTAAACCAATAGGCGAAAAACGGAGCGTCTTCTTCTCTTTGCCTGCGCAGTATAATCTTTTCTCCTCTTATTTCTTCATGCTTCATATGGCCTTGCAGTCCTCTCTTTTATCCCGATAAATACCGATTTGTCACATTGATTCTATCACGGGTTCCGATCAGACGCAACGAAAAAGCACAGTCGACCAAACCGAGGGTGCTTTGGAATCCCTCTTGACAGAATGCCTTTGAGCCCCTTCTCTCTCTTTTTACGAACGGGACAGAAAACGGTCGGGATGCGCTCTTGCTAAGACGGCGGATAGGGTGTATAATACCATATTAAAATGGGAAAGGAGGGCTCACATGAAGTGGTATGGAAAGCTCCTGCTGAGCCTGGGTGCTGCGCTGGTCCTATTCTGCGTGGGACTCATGGTCTACGGCGTCTGGTTCAAGTATGAGCGAAACGATTACGTGGACGAGATTAGTCTGAAGTTCGCCGTCGCGGCAGAGACCGGGGAACTGGAGGCCACCTGCGACGGGGTCACCACTGAGATCGCTCCCCTCAACTACAACACCATTCTGTTCTATCTCACCCGGGAGCCGGCCTTCACCCTGCGTAAGCCCGCCAAGGACGCTCCCTGTGTGGATCTGCTCCTGGGGGGCACGGAGCACATCCTGGTCTATTCCACCGACGATCCCCAGATAACCCTGGTCCGGGCCCAGGTAAACGGCCACGTCCGCTATCACAGGCTCACCTATCGGGACCTGTATCGCCAGCTGGCCATAGCCGTCAGCGAAAAGGGCTTTCGGGAACCCAACCGGGTGTTGAACACAGCAAACTAAACAAGGAAGGTTTATGGATATGGAAGAAGCACCGAAGATCAAAAACTTCATCGAGGAAGCCATCGAAGAGGACCTGGCCAGGTTCCGCGAGATGTATCCGGACCGGGAGCCCCGAATCAAGACCCGGTTCCCGCCGGAGCCCAACGGGTATCTGCACATCGGCCATGCTAAGGCGTTGACCATCGACTTCTCCATGGCGGAGGAGTACGGCGGCACCTGCAACCTCCGTTACGACGACACCAACCCCACCAAGGAGGGGACGGAGTACGTGGACGCCATCGAGCAGGACATCCGCTGGCTGGGGTTCTCCTGGGACAAGCTGGTTTTCGGTTCCTCCTACTTCGACGAGTGCTACGAGCTGGCCAAGAAGCTGATCCGAAAGGGCGTGGCCTACGTGGATGACCTCACCAAGGAGCAGATGCGGGCCTACAGGGGTACCCTGACGGAGCCCGGGAAGAACAGCCCCTACAGGGATCGGTCCGTGGAGGAGAATCTGGATCTGTTCGAGCGCATGAAGAACGGGGAGTTCGAAAACGGCGCCAAGACCCTCCGGGCCAAGATCGACATGGCCTCCCCCAACATCAACATGCGGGACCCGGCCCTCTATCGGATCATCCATATCCCCCATCATCAGACCGGGGACAAGTGGTGCATCTATCCCATGTACGACTTCGCCCATCCCATCCAGGACGCCCTGGAGGGGGTGACCCACAGCCTGTGCTCGTTGGAGTATGAGATCCACCGGCCCCTGTACAACTGGGTGGTGGAGCAGTGCGGGTTTGACAACAAGCCCAACCCCCGGCAGATCGAGTTTGCCCGACTCAATCTCACCAACACCGTCATGAGCAAACGCAAGCTCCGTATGCTGGTGGAGGAGGGGATCGTGTCCGGCTGGGACGACCCCCGGATGCCCACCCTCTGCGCCATGCGCCGCCGGGGCTATCCTGCCGAGGCCATCCGGGACTTTTTGTCCCGCATCGGCGTGGCCAAGGCCGACTCCGTGGTGGAGACGGCCCTCCTGGAGGCCTGCGTTCGGGACAACTTGAACGCCTCCGCCTACCGGATGATGGCGGTGACGGAGCCCGTGAAGCTGGTCATCGACAACTGGCCCGAGGGCAAGATTGAGGAGATCGAGCTCGAAAATCTGCCCGGCAGCGAGGAGGCTGGCACCCGCAAGGTGACCTTCTCCCGGGAGCTGTACATCGAGCGGAGCGACTTCTCCGCCGATCCGCCCAAGAAGTTCTTTCGCCTCAAACCCGAAGGCGAGGTGCGCCTCAAGGGGGCCTATATCGTCCTCTGCACGGGCTATGAGACCGACGAAGCGGGCAATGTGACCCTGATCCACTGCACCTACGACCCCGAGACCAGGAGCGGCGAATGCCAGCGGAAGGTGAAGGGCACCATCCATTGGCTCTCCACGTTGGACGCGGTTCCGGCGGAGCTCAGGCACTATGAGCCCCTGCTTTCCGAAACCGCCGCCGACGATGCGGAGGCGGAAGCCGAAGCCGAGGCCGAGGGCGAATATGTGGGCGGCGCCAAGGACCGGGACTTTTTGAAGACCATCAACCCCGACAGCCTGAAGGTCCTCCGGGGCTTCGTGGAGCCCGCCGCGGCCAAGGCCCCCGCCGGGACCCGGTATCAGTTCCTGCGCATGGGCTACTACTGCGCGGATTTGGACACCACGGCCGAAAAGCCCGTGTTCAACCGGGTGGTGGGCCTGAAGGATTCCTTTAAACCGACGAAGTAATCGAGTAGGAGAGTAGAGTATATGAACACTGTTCGCACCAGATTTGCCCCCAGCCCCACGGGGTATCTGCACCTGGGCGGCCTGCGCACGGCCCTGTACGCCTATCTGGCGGCCAAGAAGGACAACGGCGTGTTCGTCCTGCGGATCGAGGACACGGATCAGGCCCGCTATGTGGAGGGGGCCGTGGACGTGATCTACCGCACCCTGAAGGACATCGGCCTAAACTGGGACGAGGGCCCCGACGTGGGCGGAGACTATGGCCCCTACGTGCAGAGCGACCGCAAGAGCATGTATCTTCCTTACGCCGAGGAGCTGGTGAAGAAGGGCAAGGCCTATTACTGCTTCTGCACCAAGGAGGAGCTGGAGGAGCGGAAGAACCAGGCGGAAGCGGAGGGCAAGGTCTGGAAGTATGACAAGCGCTGCGCCTCCATTCCCTACGAGGAGGCCAAAAAGCGGGTGGAGGCGGGGGAGCCCTACGTGATCCGCCAGAACGTGCCGGAGAGCGGGGAAGCCAGCTTCGACGACGTGCTCTACGGCCACATCAAGGTGGATTGTTCGGACCTGGAGGACATGATCCTCATCAAGGCCGACGGCATGCCCACCTACAACTTCGCCAACGTGATCGACGACCACACCATGGGCATCACCCACGTCATGCGGGGCAACGAGTATCTGGCCAGCACACCCAAGTACAACCTGCTCTACGAGGCCTTCGGCTGGGAGAAGCCGGTGTACATCCACCTTTCCCAGATCATGAAGGACGCCCACCGGAAGCTCTCCAAGCGCTACGGCGACGCCTATTATGAGGACTTCATCGCCAAGGGGTATCTGAAGGAGGCTATCCTGAACTATGTGGCTTTGCTGGGCTGGAACCCCGGGGACGAGCGGGAGTTCTTCACGTTGCCTGAGCTGGTGGAAACTTTCAGCATCGAGGGGCTTTCTAAGTCCCCGGCCATCTTCGACAACGACAAGCTGAACTGGATGAACGGCGAGTACATCCGGCGCCTGAGCCCCGAGGACTTTACCAAAAATGCCCGGCGCTTCTATGAGACCGCCGGCATCGGCCATATGGACGAGGGCATCCTCTGCCGCATCCTGCAGCAGCGGCTCCAATACTTCGGAGAGATCCCCGCCATGGTGGACTTCCTCACGGCGCTCCCCGATTACGACACGGAGCTGTTCACCAACAAGAAGAGCAAGACTAACCCGGAGGTGGCCCGGCAGGTCCTGGACATGGTCATCCCCCTGCTGGAATCCCTGCCTGACTGGCAGGAGACCACGGTCCATGACGCCCTCATGAACCTGGCCGCCGAAAAAGGTTTGAAGAACGGCACCCTGCTCTGGCCCGTGCGGATCGCCCTGGCCGGCAAGCAGGTGACCCCCGGCGGCGCCATCGAGATCGCCCTGCTGCTGGGCCGGGAGGAGAGCCTGAAGCGCCTCAAGGCCGGAAGGGAGAAACTCCAATGAAGCTGGGCGTCATCGGTTTGCCCAACGTGGGCAAGAGCACCCTGTTCAACGCCATCACCCAGGCCGGGGCCCAGGCCGCCAACTATCCCTTCTGCACCATTGAGCCCAACGTGGGCGTGGTGGCGGTGCCGGACAAGCGCCTGGACGTGCTGGCGGAGATGTATCATCCCGAAAAGTACACCCCCACCACCATCGAGTTCGTGGACATCGCGGGCCTCGTGCGCGGGGCCAGCCGGGGCGAGGGATTGGGCAACAAGTTTCTCTCCCACATCCGGGAGGTGGACGCGGTGGTCCACGTGGTCCGCTGCTTCGAGGACGGGAACGTGGTCCATGTGGACGGCAGCATCGACCCGGTCCGGGACGCGGAGACGGTGAATCTGGAGCTGATCTTCGCGGACATGGACACCCTGCAGAAGCGGATCGACAAGAACGCCCGTTTGGCGAAAGCCGACAAGAAGCTGGCGGCGGAAGGGGAGCTGCTGCAGCGGCTTTATGATCATCTGGAATCCGGCAAGCCCGCCCGGACCTTCGAGGCGGACAAGGAGGAGAAAGAGGTCATCCGCTCCTGCTTCCTGCTCACGGACAAGCCTGTGATCTATGTGGCGAACATCGCCGAAGACGACATCAGCTCTGACGACAACGCCTATGTGAAGGCTCTCTATGAGGTGGCCAAGGCCGAAGGCGCCGGCTGTCTCACCGTCTGCGCCCGCATCGAGGAGGAGATCGCGGAGCTGGAGCCCGCAGAGAAGGCGGAGTACCTCCAGGAGCTGGGCATCCAGGAATCGGGCCTGGACAAGCTCATCGCCACCTGCTACGATCTGCTGGGCCTTATGAGCTTTCTCACCGCCGGACCCAAGGAGGTCCGGGCCTGGACCATCAACAAGGGCACCAAGGCCCCCCAGGCCGCCGGAAAGATCCACACGGACTTCGAGCGGGGCTTCATCCGGGCCGAGGTGGTGTCCTTCGACGATCTGGTGGCAAACGGCACCATGCAGGCCTGCAAGGACAAGGGCCTCATCCGCTCCGAGGGCAAGGACTACGTCATGCGGGACGGGGACGTGGTGGTCTTCCGGTTCAACGTGTAGGGTGAGACTGCCGATATGGTCGCCGGATCGTATGCGGCGATAGAGGGGCAAAACTCGGGCGAGGCGAAAGCTTCGCCCTTTTTTGTCTGGGGAATGTATATTTATGTCGAAAAATGTAAGATTATGCGGTCATAGAATATGCACACTTTATATGTAGCTTGTTTACAATTCCATAAAACCATGTTCAAATCCAACTGCTACAATGCGTATAACGGTCAATCTGCGGGAGTATAAACATTCGATTTCCATCCCCATATGTTGACCATCCGAAGCGAAAAAGCCGCAAGATGCGGGTTCAACTCCGCCTCTGCGGCGGAAAAATCGCCCAGGATCTGGAAAAATTTTACGCCCCAAACACAGCGTTTTTTCTGACGAAGGGAGCCGATTCGCGGTGCATGGTCGGAAAAAAGCAAGGAGGCTTATTCATGGCAACGAAGAAAAAAAGAAAACATAAGAAGCGCAGGCGTCTGATCATCCACCCCCGGTTCTTCCTGGTGGTGGCTTTGCTGGTGCTGGCGCTGGGCGTTCTGGTCCTGCTCCTCGTGTCCATCTTCTCCAGCGACAATCCGACGCCGGGCACCGAGCCCATCCAGAGCACCGAGGGACAGAAGAAGGGCGGCATCTTCCAGATATTCGCCAAGGAGACGCCGACCCCTGTTCCCACCCCCACGCCCACGCCGACCCCCACGCCGACCCCGAGCCCCACGCCCAAGCCCACGCCCCACTATGTGGGCAACAGCAACCCGGAGCGGTACGGCTATGTGCCCCATCTGCAGGTGGAGGGCAAGGAGGTGGACGCAGGCAGCTACAGGCGGCAGGAGAAGATCGAATTCGGTGACGGCAGCATCTACCCCCAGGTCAACGGCGTGCTGACCTTCCGAGGCAACAACTATCGGAACCTGTCCGCGGCCAATGCGCTGAACCTGACCGAGTACAAGATGTCTGTGGTGGAGAAGGTATCCATCGGCTCTCTGAAGAAGGGCAACCGCAGCGGCAAGGGCAGTTGGTCCGGCTGCGGCTGGACGGGCCAGCCCCTCATCGTCCAGTGGGACGAGGAGGTGAAGGCCGTCATGAACCTGTACGAATGGGCCAAGCAGAAGGCCCCGGGAAAAAGACCCGGGACGATCTGAACTTCCAGATGCCCTTCAAGGGCACCGGCTCCCTGGATCCCCGGGGGCTGCCCCTCCTGTACGTGGGCTCCGGCGACGAATACGAGGAGGAGGACCAGAAGTCCCGGGCCATGATCGTCTCCCTCATCGACGGCCGCAAGCTCTATGAGTTCGGCGTTCAGGGGAAGGACAGCTTCGCCGTCCGGGATTGGAACGCCTACGACAGCGCGCCTTTGGTGGACGAGGCCACCGACACCCTGATCTGGCCGGCGGAGACAGGCATCCTCTACACCATGAAGCTGAACACGGTCTTCGACGCCCGGGGCGGCACCATCAGCGTGAACCCCTCCCATGTGGTGAAGCTCCGCTACGACAGCAACAACTCCTACGACAAGATCGACAAGGCGGACTCCTCCCACAAGTGGCTGGGCTACGAGGGCAGCGCCGCCGCCTGGAACGGCTTCTTGTATCTGGCGTCCAACGACGGCCTGTTCCAATGCGTGGATCTGAACACCATGCAGATCAAGTGGATCGCCGACACCAAGGACGACACCAACACCTCCCCGGTGCTGGACGTGATCAGCGAGACCGAGGCGTATCTGTACCTGGGCACCTCCCTCCACTTCACCAAGGATTCCGGCAACAAGGGCGTGACCCCCTTCTTCAAGGTGGACGCCATGACCGGCGAGATCGTGGGCCAGTATCAGCTGACGGTGGAGACGGTGTCCGGCGTGTCCGGCGGCATCCAGGCCACGGCGGCGGTGGGCCAGCAGAATTTGAGCGACCTGGTTTTCGTCCCCTTCGCCCGCTATAACGGCAAGGACAAGGGCGTGCTGGTGGCCCTGTACAAGGACACCATGGAGGTGGCCTGGACCATGCCCATGGAGCACTACGCCTGGTCGTCCCCCGCCATCTTCTACAACAACAAGGGCGACGGGTATCTGGTCCAAGCAGACAGCGGCGGCGATATCTTCCTCATCGACGGCCGCACGGGCACCGTCCTCGACAAGATCAGCCCCACCAAGAACGGCAGCAACTTCGAGGCGTCGCCGGCCATCTTCGGCAATATGCTGGTGGTGGGCAGCCGGGGGGACCAGACCATCTTCTTCATCCGCCTGTCATAGGGAACGCAGACACAAAAACAAAGGCCAAGGCCCATCATGGGCCCTGGCCTTTTTCGCTTCAGGGGATCATCCGGGGACGGCCCGGCTGCGTCAGAGGTCGTAGAGGAGGACGGGAAGGAAGAAGGGGATCTGCTTTTCCCAGCTCTCCTCGGAGTGGTTCCCGCCGGGGATGATCCGGCTGGTCAAATGGACACCCCGGGTGATGAGCCGGGCCGTCATGTCGCCGAAGAGCTGTTTGGTCTTGATGCGCCGCATCTCCCGGGAGCCGTAGTCCATGTACAGCAGGGTCCGGCCGATCCGGGCGCCGTCGATGAGGGCTTCCAGGTCCTGGCGGCAGAATCCCAGCGAGGGGGACAGGGCCGCGCCCCGGGAGAAGACGTGGTTGTAGGCCATGAGGGCATAGACGGTCATGAGCCCGCCCATGGAGGAGCCCCCGATGAAGGTGTACTCTCGCTCCGGCAGGGTGGGGAAGTGCTCATCGATATAGGGCTTGAACTCATTCACCAGATACTCCATGGTGATCTGGCCCCGGCCTTTGATGCTGCCCCACTGGGAGTTGTCGAAGTCGTAGGGGGAGTATTCGCTGAGCCGCCCCCCGCAGGGTTCGCCCTCGTCGTGGTGGTTGCATTCCATGGCGGCCACGATCAGCGGGACGTTGTTGGCCGTCATGTATTCGAGCAGCCCCCAGCTTTTGCCGAAGGAGGCGTCCGCGTCCCGAAACAGATTCTGTCCGTCGAACATATAGAGCACCGGGTAGCGGCGTCCGTCATCCACCATGGCGGCGTCCGGCACGTAGATATAGGCGTTGCGGGGCTCGTCCCCGGTCAGCTCCGGGATGGTGATCTCCCACTGTTGATACATAGGCTGTCCTTTCCTGACGCGGCTGCAAATGATTCTTCATTATAGCACAGGAAACCGGATATTCAACACCCAATCCGAAGGGGACTGGTCGGCTGCCGTTTGGGGCTTGTCTTTTTTGGCGAAGGAGTATAGTATATAGGAACGGCATACAATGAATCAGGGGCGTCAAGGCCCTTTGGGGAGGAAATATGAAGAAAAAGTGTATCACGTCGGCCGTGTGCTTCGGCCTGTTCCTGCTGCTGATCCTGCTGATCAAGACGGTGGACGTGGCGGCCGTTGGCCCCGAGGGGACCGAGATCGGGCTATCCAAGCTGAATGTGGCCGTCCACAACCTGTTCGGGGAAAACCTGGGCTGGTACAAGGTCACCAACGTCCTGGGGTATCTGGCCATCCTCATCGGCCTTTGCTTCGCGGCGATGGGGGGATTGCAGCTCATCTACCGGCGGAGCATCCTGAAGGTGGACAAGGAGATATTGCTTCTGGGGGCCCTGTACGTGGTCACGGTGTTCTTCTATATCTTCTTTGAGAAGGTGATCGTCAACTATCGGCCCATCCTCCTGCCCGACGGGGAGGGGGTGGAGGCGTCCTTCCCCAGCTCCCACACCATGCTCTCCTGCGTCATATTGGGCAGCGGCCTGCAGCTTTTGAAGAAGTATGGGAAGAAGAACAAGACCCTGCAGCTTGTTCTGACCGTGGTCTTCGCCGTGATGCTGGCCCTGATCGTGGCCGGTCGGCTCATCTCCGGGGTCCACTGGTTCACGGACATCCTGGGCGGCATCCTGCTCAGCGTCGCCCTGCTCAACGCCTATGAGGGATTGTTGAAGCTTTGGAAGCGGAGCGAGAAGCGGAAGGCATAAAAAGCTTTGCCGTTTGCCGCTTTCAGAGGAAAAACAGCGCAAAAAAAGGATAAAAAGGATAAGATGAGAGATGCAGCAAAGCATCTCTCATTATCTATAGCTTTTTTTCGGCAAGTCTGATATACTTACCTTAAGTATACGGACAAGGAGGGGCCATATGAGCGCACCCACCAACGGCCAAAAGAAGATACGGACCATCGTCATCACCGGCGGTCCCTGCGGCGGCAAGACCACGGCCATGAGCTGGCTCCAGAACGCCCTGACCAGCGCGGGCTATGCCGTCATCTTTTTGACGGAGACCTTCACGGAGCTGGCCAACAGCGGCGTGTCCAGCTATAACTGCCGGGACAATTTCGCCTTCCAGCGCATCCAGGTCCGCTACCAGCTGGAACGGGAGCGGCTCTATCGCCGGGCGGCGGAGGCCCTGAGCAACGACAACGTGGTCATCGTCCACGATCGGGGCTCCATGGACGACAAGCCCTACATGACGGCGGAGGAGTTCGCCAGCATCCTGCAGGAGCTGGGCCAGGACGAGGTGAGCTTCCGGGACAAGTACGACGCGGTCTTCCATCTGGTCACGGCGGCCAACGGGGCCCTGCCCTTCTATACCACCGCCAACAACACCGCCCGCACCGAAACTCCGGAGGAGGCCATCGAGCTGGACGAAAAAACACTGGCGGCCTGGGCGGGACACCCCCACCTTCGAATCATCGACAACTCCACCGATTTCAACGGCAAGATGCTGCGGCTGCTGAAGGAGGTCATGCTTGCCCTGGGCGAGCCCGAGCCCATGGAGCACGCCCGCCGGTTCCTCATCAAATATCCCGACATCGATTGGCTCAACAACAACCCCAACTGCCAGCGGGTGGAGATCATCCAGACCTATCTCACCCCCTACCGGGACGAGGAGCGCCGCATCTGCATGCGGGGCACCGGCGGCAGCTACATCTACTACAAGACCACCCAGCGGGACGCCCCCGACGGCGGCCGCATGGAGGTGGAGGAGCGGCTCAGCCAGGAGGAATACTTCACCCTGCTCATGGAGGCGGACCCCACCTGCCGTCCCATCCGCAAGACCCGGTACTGCCTGGTGGACGATATGCAATCCTTCGAGGTAGACCTGTATCCCACCTGGAAGGACGTGGCCATGCTGCAGATCGAGCTTGCCGACCCCAACGCTGAGGTCCGCATCCCCGAGGGGCTCACTGTGGTCCGGGAGGTCACGGACAACCCGGCGTACGACAATCATGAAATGGCAAGAATGTAGGAGGACAGCATGGCGAAGATACTGAACATCGGCTCCCTGAACCTGGACTATGTGTACGGGGTGCCCCACTTCGTGGAGGCGGGGGAGACGCTGCTGGCGAGCCGCCGGGACGTGTTCGCCGGGGGCAAGGGCCTGAACCAGACCGTGGCCGCGGCCCGGGCGGGGGCGAAGGTTTTTCACGGCGGCGCCGTTGGCGGGGACGGGGACATGCTCCTGGAGCTGCTAAAAAGCGCCGGGGCGGACGTGTCCGCCGTGGCCCGGGTGGACGTGCCCACGGGCCATGCCATCATCCAGGTGACCCCCCAGGGGGAGAACGCCATCCTGATCCTGGGCGGGGCCAACCGGGCCGTGATGGACGAGACCGTGGACGGGGCCCTGGCTAAGGTGGACCCGGGCGACATCCTGCTGCTGCAAAACGAGATCAACGGCCTGGAGCCCATCATCCGCAAGGCCGCCCGAAAGGGGCTCCGCATCCTCTTTAACCCCGCTCCCATGGAGGCGGCGGTGAAGGAGCTGCCCTTGGAGCTTTTGGACACCCTCATCGTCAACGAAGGGGAGGGGAAGGCCTTGGCCGGGGATATGGATGCTCTCAGGGCCGCCTATCCCAACCAAAGGATTCTGCTGACCCAGGGCAGCCGGGGCGCTGCCCTGTGGACCGGGTCGGAGCTCCTCTTCCAGCCCGCCTTCCCCGTGAAGGCCGTGGACACCACCGCCGCCGGGGACTGCTTCCTGGGCTACTACGCCGCCGCCCTTTCTGAGGGGCTGCCCTACGCCCGGGCCCTGAAGCTGGCCACCGCCGCCTCGGCCCTGGCCGTCCAGAAGCAGGGCGCCGCCCCCTCCCTCCCCCTGCGGGCGGAGGTGGAGCAATTCCTGCGGGACAAATAATATATTATTCTTGACGAATTCCCACGGGTGTGGTACAGTAGACAAAATTTCACACAGCAATGAAAGGATAGAGGCGCAGGTATCAACAGTCCCGCGGGTGGAAAAGGCCGGGCAAGGCCGTTGCTCACGCAAAAGGGGTCCCTGCCGAAGGTCAGGCGGTTGCAGGCCGGGCCTGGGCATTTGGAGAATATCCAAATGACTGTCGCGTGAGCGGAGAGCTATGTATTGATTGCCCGTTTTTCCTCCCTGTGCAGGGAAAGAAAACAGGATCGATAGGCCCATGCGTTCGCGCATGGGCTCCTTTTTGCGCCGTGTGGGACAGGAGCTTTGTATGATGACCACCCCCACTACTCCCTATGAGGAGACCGCCCTCTGCGCCAACTTGGGCCGCCGGGACGGCCGTCTGCTGTTCGCCGGTCAGGACACCGTGGAATTGGCCCGGCAATATGGCACGCCCCTGTATCTCATGGATGAGGACCGCATCCGCTATAACTGCCGCTTGTACACCCAGGCTTTCAACCGGTGCCTCCCGGCGGGCTCCCGGGTCCTCTACGCCAGCAAGGCCGCCGCCTTCCGGCAGATGTGCCGCATCGTGGGGGAGGAGGGGCTGGGCCTGGACGTGGTCTCCTCCGGGGAGATATACACGGCCATGACGGCGGGCTTCCCCATGGAACGGGTGTACTACCACGGCAACAGCAAGTCCGACCGGGATCTGGCCTTCGCCCTGGACGCGGGGGTGGGCTGCATCGTGGTGGACGGGGTGGAGGAGCTTCTGGCCCTGGAGGCGGAGGCGGGCCGCCGGGATGCCCGGCAGAAGGTGCTGCTGCGGATTACCCCCGGCATCGACCCCCACACCTATGCCGCCGTCAGCACCGGCCAAGTGGATTCCAAGTTCGGCGTGTCCATCGAAACCGGCCAGGCGGACGAATTTGTCAAGCTGGCCCTGGGGCAGCCCCACCTTTCGGTGGCCGGGTTCCACTGCCACGTGGGGTCCCAGGTGTTCTGGGAGGACGTGTTCGAGCGGAGCGTGCTGGTCATGATGGCCTTCATCCGGCATATCCGGGACACCACGGGGTACCTGCCGGAGGAGCTGGACCTGGGGGGCGGCTATGGCGTCCGATACGTGCAGAGCGACCCCGCCATAGATATCCCCCGCAAGATCGCCTCGGTGGCGGAGACCCTGGCGGCCATTGCCCGCCGGCTGTCCCTGCCCGTGCCCAAGGTGCTCATGGAGCCGGGCCGCAGCATCGTGGCGGACGCGGGCATGACCCTCTACACCGTGGGCGCCGTCAAGGAGATCACGGGCTACAAGCGGTATGTGGCCGTGGACGGGGGCATGGCTGACAACCCCCGCTATGCCCTCTACGGGGCCAAGTATACCTGCTGTAATGCGGGCCGCATGGACGAGCCTGGGGATATGCTCTGTGACCTGGTGGGCAAGTGCTGCGAGAGCGGCGACATCATCCAGCCGCAAATCCATCTGCCCGCCGCCACGCAGCGGGGGGACGTGATCGCCGTCTGCACCACCGGAGCCTACAACTTTTCCATGGCCTCCGGCTACAACCGGCTTCGTCGCCCGCCGGTGGTCATGCTGCAAAACGGCCGATCCTACGTGGCCGTGAAGGGGGAGACCCTGGAGGACCTTGTCCGCCTGGATATGTGACGGCAGGTTTATAGCTGATTCAAAGCTTCCGACCGGACCCGCTGTATGACGAAGTCGGCGAACATCTTTGCCGCGGGGCTCTGCTGCCCCTGGTCCGTGACGGCCAGGGCGATGGTGCGGCTGGCCTGGGGCTTCAGCTCCAGGGTGGCGATGTTGTCGGTGCGCCCACGCAGCAGCAGCTCCGGCATGATGGCGATGCCCAGCCCCTGCTCCACCATGGCGATGATGGCGTAGTCGTCCTTGGTGATGAAGCGGATATGGGGCCGGATGCCCTCCGCGTCCAGGGCCCGCCGCAAATCGTGGTCCGAGCTTTCCAGCAGGGAGATGAAGGGCTCCTGCCGGGCGTAGCCGATGGGGAAGTTGGGCAGGGAGGCCAGGGGATGATCCTT
Organism: uncultured Eubacteriales bacterium; assembly: GCA_902798825.1. Taxonomy (GTDB): domain Bacteria; phylum Bacillota; class Clostridia; order Christensenellales; family CAG-138; genus RUG472. The sequence goes on from CADBYI010000014.1 coordinate 45,067, forward strand.
GGGCAGGATGACCAGCAGCCGATCCTCCATCAGCGGCGTCACCTTTCCCGGCGCCCGGGTGGGCAGGGACACGAACCCCAAATCCACCGATCCCTCCTCCAGCCACTGCTCCACGTCGTGATAGTCCCCGTTCAGCAGCTTGAACCGGATCTGGGGGTATTGGGCCTGAAAGGCCTTGAGCATGGAGGGGAGCCAGTGGACGGCCACGGAGGTGAAGGAGGCCACCCGGATGGTGCCGGTGGACAGACCGTGGAGGGAGGACACCGTCTCCCGCAGCCGTTCCTCGGCGGAGAGGATGTCCCGGACGGCGGGCAGTATCCGCTTGCCTTCGGGGGAGAGGCGCACCCCCGAACGGCTTCGGGTCAACAGCCGAAGCCCGAACTCCGACTCCAATGAGGAAAGGGCGTGGCTCACGGCGGACTGGGTGAGCCCCATGTCCTCCGCCGCCCGGCTGACGCTGCCTGCCTCCGTTACGTGGAGGAACACTTGGTACTTCTGAATACTCATAGTTATATTACATGAAATATTTTCATATTTTGTTGGTCCCCGTTTCCTTTTTGTACAGCATACACGAAAAAACAGATAAAATCAACGGTTTTTCTGCTTTTTGGCCCTTGCTTCGCCGGCCTCGCCTCCATATACTACACACAAAACAAAAAACAGCATGAGCAAACATTCATGCAAAGGAGGATCGGATGCAAGCGAATGAATGGGTGGTGCTGTTCACCATCATAGGATATATGGCGCTGATCGTGGGTGTGGGGATCTATTTCAGCCGCAGGGCCGGTCACGGGGCCGCCGCCTTCTTTCTGGGCGGCCGCTCTTTGGGCCCCCTGGTCACCGCCATGAGCGCGGAGGCCAGCGATATGTCCGGCTGGCTCCTCATGGGGATGCCCGGCCTTGCGCTGCTGTGCGGCACGGCGGAAGCGGTGTGGACCGCCCTGGGCCTGGCCGTGGGCACCTATCTCAACTGGCTCATCGTGGCCCGCCGCCTGCGCCGGTATACGGTGCTGACGGGCTCCATCACCGTCCCCGACTTCTTCTCCCGCCGGTTCCAGGATGAGCGCCACATCCTTTCCACCCTGGGGGCGGCGATGATCATCGTCTTCTTCGTGCCCTACACGGCCTCCGGCTTCGTCACCTGCGGGAAGCTCTTTTCCACCCTCTTCGGCATGTCCTATGTACGGGCCATGCTCCTGTCCGCCGCCATTATCGTGCTGTACACCACCCTGGGCGGGTTCCTGGCGGCCAGCGTCACGGACTATCTGCAGTCCCTCCTCATGACCGTGGCGCTGCTGGCGGTCATCGGCTTCGGCACGGTCTACGCGGGGGGCGTGGGCGCCGTGGTGGACAACGCCCGGTCCATCCCCCAATACCTTAGCCTGACGGCGGTTTCGGAGGCGGGGGCCGGCAGCTTCGGCTTTCTGTCCATCCTGTCCACCATGGCCTGGGGATTGGGCTACTTCGGGGTGCCCCACGTGCTGGTCCGGTTCATGGCCATCCGTAAGGAGGAGGAGCTGACGCTGGCCCGCCGGATCGGGTCCGTGTGGGTGGTGATCTCCATGGCCGCGGCCATCGTCATCGGTGTGGTGGGCCGGGCCCTCATGGACGGGGGCATCCTGGGCCCCTATGGCAGCACCGCCGAAAGCGAGACCGTGCTGGTGGGCATCGCCTCCCGCATCGGCAGCAGCGGTCCCCTTCTCGCCGTTCTGGCGGGGCTCATCCTGGCGGGCATCCTGGCGGCCACCATGTCCACCGCCGATTCCCAGCTGTTGACGGCGGCCTCCGCCGTGTCCGAGGACTTGATCAAAGGGGCGTTCGGGCGGCGCATGCAGGAGAAGCAGAGCCTGTGGATCGCCCGGGGCACGGTGGTGGCCGTCTCCCTGGTGGCGGCGATCCTTGCCCTGGACCCCGGCAGCTCCGTGTTCCAGATCGTGTCCTTTGCCTGGGCCGGCTTCGGCGCGGCTTTCGGCCCCCTGATGCTCTTCTGCCTGTTCTGGAAGCAGACCACCCTGCCCGGCGCCGTGGCGGGCATGGTCACCGGCGGGGCCACGGTCTTTCTGTGGAAGTTTCTGATCCGGCCCAACGTGGCCTTCCTGGACTTCTATGAGCTGCTGCCCGCCTTCCTGCTGTCGGCCCTGGTCATCTATGGGGTCTCCCGCCTGACGGCGGCCCCCAGCGCCGCTGTGCAGGCCTGCTTCGATCGCGTTCGAGAGAAGCAAACCGCCCGGCTTTGACTTCATACAGGCACGTTCATCTGGACCTGTCGCCCGTCTGGCGGCAGGTCTGTTCTTTGTGGAGGAAAGGGGGAGCATCCGCTGAATTGACAGCGAGCCAGACTTTTTATATAATATATCTATAATCTTGCAGCCTGGCGATCCCGGGGAAAGGGGCGGAACATGAGGGAGGTACTGTTCTATCTGGTGATCCTGTTCGGCGTGTTCCTGCAGGCGTCGGTGGGCTTTGGCACCGTGGTCACTATGCCCTTGGGGATTCTGCTCATGGGTATCGGCCTCACCAAGCCGGTGGTCACCTTCATCGCCCTGCTCACGGGCATCGGGGTACTGATCAAGGAGTATACGCACATCAATTGGCGGGAGTTTGCCAAAATGGCTGGGGTCATGCTGGTGGGTGTGTTGGTGGCGCAGTGGATCGCGGGCAAGGTGAAGATGAGCTTTCTGCTGGTCCTTTATGGCGCAGTGGTCATCGGCATCGGTGTGAAGAAGCTGTTCTTTCCCGCAAAGCAGCAGACCTCAAAGGCTATCCAGAATATGGCCCTCGCCATCGCCGGTCTCATGCAGGGGCTGTTTGTTTCCGGCGGCAGCTTTTTGGCGGTGTATGCGGTGGAACGTATGCCGGACAAACGGGAGCTCCGCGCCACGAACAATGCGCTTTGGGTCGTTTTGAATCTGGTCATGCTCATCACCTATTTCGCCGGCGGTCAGATGGACAAGCAGGTGCTCACCATGAGCGCCATCGCCATCGTTCCCATGATTCTGGGCGTCTGGCTGGGCGGCCTCTTTGCCGATCGGCTCAAGCAGCAGACCTTCCTGAAGCTGGTGTACGTGGTGCTGATCGCCTCAGGCCTGGTGCTGCTGATCTCGAATCTGTAAGAAGCGCATAGACAAAAATGGCGCCGGGATATGGCCCGGCGCCATTTTGCACGCAAGATCGCTCACAGGGGATTCCTGGAGCGGATCTCAAACAACCGGCAACCGCCTGCTGGGACCTTCCAGGGGCCATGGGGCATCCCGGGGTTTCGAATCGCCACCATCCCCTTTTTGAACTCCTGATGTAGGGTAAGGTCGATCATGGACCCCTCCAGGATGAGCACATACTCCCAGAAATCGTGGAGCTGAGGGCCCTCTGACGAGGTGTCTGTGCCCGGTTCGAACTGGGCGACATGGACGAGGCCAACCCCGTCCTCCGCCCGCGCGAGAACGTAGTGGGAGATCCCCGGGCGGCCGGTGCTCTCCATGGGGAAGCCGGTGTAATCGGTGAATTCAATGGACGCAAAAGGATATGGCATGCTGGGCCTCCTTTGAAGTAATAACGCGACCCGGAGCCCCTGCTAATCAGGCTCCGGGTCATATCAGCGATATCGATCTTCGTTATCCGTTGATCAGCTTCATGAAGGACTCGGTGAAGCCCGTCATGTTCTTGAAGGCAATGAGCAGGGTCAGCGCCAGCACGATCACGCCCAGGATGTTGATAACGATGCCGTTGTTGTGACCGTCCATGTACTTCTTGTCGTTGCAAACGATCATCAGCAGGATGGCGGTGATGGGCAGCAGGAAGGCGTTGGCCGCCTGAGCGAAGAGGATGATCTCCGTGGGGGAGGCGCCGATGGTGCACACAGCCACCAGACCGAAGACGATGACGATGCCCCAGATGGCCATAAAGCGCTTCTTCTTCATGTCCTCGCCCCAGCCCAGGATGCCGGAGCTGGCGAAGGCGGCGGCCAGAGGCGCCGTAATGGCGGAGCTCATGCCGGCCGCGAACAGGCCGATGCCGAAGGCCACTGTGGCCCAGTTGCCCAGGATGGGCCGAAGCTGCTCCGCCATGGCTTTGCCGCTGGCGATGGCCGCTGTGCCGGAACCGTCGTAGCAGACGGCCGCAGTGATGACGATGCACATGGAGATGATGCCGCCCAGACCGATGGACAGGATGGAGTCGGTGAGGGAGGTGCTGAGTGCTTCGTCTTTGTCGCCTTCATGGCCCCATTTCTTGGCGGAGGAGGAGGCGTGCAGGTAGATATTGTAGGGAACCACGGTGGTGCCGATGAGGCCGGTCACATAGAACCAGGCCCGATTCATCTGGGGTACCCGTGGCACGAAGAGGCCCTTGAGCACTTCGCCCCAGTTGGGCTGCACGGCGATGGCGGTGATGAGGAACAGAATGCCCATGAGCACCACCAAGGCGGTGAGCACCTTTTCCACGATGTCATACTTGCCGGAGAGCAGCAGGCCCGCGGCCACGGCAAATACGAAGAGGGCCACCGGGATCTTGCCCAGGGTGGGCCAGATGGCCTGTAGACCCAGGATACCGCCGGAGATGTTGCCGGTCTCGTAGGCCACGTTGCCGATGAACACGGCACCGATGACCAGGATCGCCAGCAGGATGCGGACGCCCTTGCCGGTGTACTTTTCACGAAGCGCCTCGCCGAGGCCGACCTTCTTCACGATGCCCAGCTTGGAGGCCATGCTCTGCAGAACGATAACGGAGATGGTGGAGAACAGCAGCGCCCACAGCAGGGTGTAGCCGTAGCTGGCGCCGGAGACGGTACAGGTGGTGACGGTGCCGGGGCCGATGAAGGCCGCCGCAACCACAGCGCCGGGGCCAACCTGTTTCAGCCTTTTCCAGAATTTGCTCATAGTATCCCTCCTTTTTTTTCGTTCGGTTCTATCTGAAGACAGGCGGCTTAGCAGTTTCCGCCTGATCTATCCCTTATCGGTGCTTCTTTTGCTCAAGATAGTCGTTCAGCTCGCTGTTGAGAATGTCGGTGACGAACATATGGCCCGGGGAATGGGTGATGACGATGGGGGGCTTGGCGTTCTCGATGGCCGCCTGGGGGGTAACTCCGCAGGGCCAGAACACGGGGATCTCCCCGGGATAGATGTCCACCGCCTCGCCGTAGTCGGGCTGCATCACGTCTGTGACGCCGATTTTTTCCGGCTCGCCGATCTGAATGGGTGCCCCGTGGACGTTGGGCATGGCCGCGGTGATATCATAGGCCCGCTTGGCGTCTTCGGGCGTCATGGGCCGCATGGAGCACACCGTAGGTCCCGAGAAAGGGCCGGCCGGTTTGGTCATGACGCTGGTTTTGTACATGGGAACGTTCCGTCCTGTGGCGATGTGGCGGACCTCGATGCCAGCCTTCATCAGCGCCTCCTCGAAGGAGAAGCTGCATCCGATCAAAAAGCCCACCATACCCTCCTGCCAGTAGGGTGTGGCGTCGTTGCAGCGGTCCGCCAGCTTTCCGTCTTTATAGATGAAGTATTCGGGGATGTCGGTGAGGATGTTGCCGTCTGCCCCCATGTCGTGGGTGTGGGGGTCCCCATCCAGCACCTCCAAAATGGGGCAGGGACCGGGGTTCAGGCGGGCAAATTCCTTGAAATCTTCGGCGTATTCCCGGGGCAGGATCACCAGGTTTGCCTGGGCATAGCCGGCGCACATGCCGGCGGTAGGGATGCTTTTCACCTGTCCGGCGCGAACCAGCCGGCGCAGCTCCACGGGGGGGATGTTCACATATTGGCTGATGTCAAAATTGGGCATGGCTTCCTCCTTTACGCGTCGTACTGTTCCTCAAGATAGATGTCATATTCCACCCCATTCACATGAATGAGGAAACGGCCGCATAGGGGCGGCTCTTCCGCCGGATCCGGTGGCCGCAGAGCAAAGCGCTTTTCCAACTTATCCAGAATCTTCTGCTGCCGCCGGTACACCGCCTGGGCCGCGGCCACGGAGACGGGCCGGAACCGGACCTTGTCCCCCGCCTTCAGCTGGGCGAGGAGCGGCAGATCCGCGGCGATGACGCAGCCCAGCTTGGGGTAGCCGCCGGTGGTCTGCCGATCCGCCATCATGACGATGGGCTGGCCGTCGGTGATCTGGATGGCGCCGAAGCAGATGCCGTCGGAAATGATGTTCCCATCGCACCCCGGGGCCAGCTCCACCGCCGGTCCGTTCAGCCGAAAGCCCATCCGGTCGCACCTGTCGCTCAGGGTGTAGGGGTGGCTGGCGAAGGTCCGCTTCCCGGCGGCGCTGAACAGGTCCTCCTGGGGGCCGTAGGTGAAGCGCACTTCCACCGCATTGCCATAGGCTGGCAGCAGGTCGGCGGGGACATATCGATCCTCCAGGTCCGGAAGATCGTCCACAGGAGCTCGAAGTCTGATCTCGCTTCCGTCCTGGACAGGCCGGCCGCTGAGACCCCCGATGCCGCCCTTCAAAAAGGTGGAGCGGCTTCCCATCACTTCCTCCAGATCCAGGCCGCCCGCAAAGGCGATGTATGCCCGTGCGCCGCTTTTGGCCAGGGGCAGGGCCAGGGTGTCCCCCGCCGCCGCCCGGTAGGCCCGGTTGATCTCGATGGGTTCCCCGTTCAGGGTGGGAGCGAAGTCTCCGCCGGTCACGGCGAATATCTCGGTGGTATCGAATCGGATCGTGGGCCCCAGAACGGTGGCCTCCAGGGCGGCCTCCCCCCGGAGATTGCCCACCAGAATGTTCCCCAGCTCCAGGGCGAAGGGGTCCATGGCGCCGCACACCGGCATGCCGAACCGCTGATAGCCTGTCCGGCCCAGGTCCTGAACCGTGGTCAGCAGCCCCTTTTTCAGGAAGGTGATCATGGGTTTTCACCCCCCTCCGACACAAACTCCTCCGGGTAGTTCTCCCGGCGGAGGCGTTCGTATTCCCTCTCGTCGATGGGAAAAAACCGAATCTCCATGCCCGCGTCCACCAAAATGGCCTTCTCCCGCTTGGGGTCGTAGAGCCGAAGGGGCGTCTGGCCGATGAGCTGCCAGCCCCCGGGGGAGTCCAGGGGGTAGATGCCCGTTTGGGAACCGGCGATGCCCACGGACCCGGCGGGGATACGGACCCGGGGCGTGGTGAGCCGGGGCGTATGGAGCCGTTCGTCCAGTCCCCCCAGATAGCAGAAGCCTGGCATAAAGCCCAGCATATAATTGAGATAGGTGGGGGCGGTGTGCAGCTCGATCACCTGCTCCGGCGTCATGTCGTGGCGCTTGGCCACGGTCTCCAGGTCCGGCCCGTGGACCCCGCCGTATAGCACCGGCACCCGGATGGTCTCAGCGGGCGGGATGTCCGCCGCTGCGAGTCCGTTCAGCAGACCATGCAGCCGCTCATAGAGCCGGGCATAGCCCATGATCTCCGGCCGGTAGTGGACCGTGACGGAGCGATAGGTGGGGACCAGCTCCGTGACCCCCTGTATCCCCGCCGCTTCCACGGCCAGGGTGAAGGCGCGGACCTGTCGGTTGATCTCCTTCGAGATGGTATCCCCGAACTCCACGCACAAGGAGCAGTCGGAGGAGGTGAGGATGCGTGCCATGATCGGCCTCCGTTCAGCGAATGAAGGTGTGGAACGGGGCCAGCTCGATGCCTTCCTCTGCCAGCTTCTGCCGGATGCGGCTGGTGAAGGCCAGGGCCTTGGGGCCGTCGCCGTGGACGCAGACGGAATCGGCCTTCACGGGGATGTCCTTTCCGGTGATGGCCGTGACCTTGCCCTCCTTGATCATGCGGACCACCCGGGCCATAGCCTCCTCTTCATCCTCGATCATGGCGCCGGGCTTCTTCCGGTTCACCAGAGAGCCGTCCTCCTCATAAGCCCGATCGGCGAAGATCTCGCTGGCGGACCGGAGCCCCAGCTCCTCCGCCGCTTCGATGAGCTTGGAGCCGGACAGGCCCAGCAGAATGATGTTGGGATCGAAGTCTTTTACGGCTTTGCAGATGGCCAGGGCCAGGTGGATGTCCTTCCCGGCGGTGTTGTACATGGCGCCGTGGGCCTTCAAATGTTGGATATCCAGCCTGTTCTTTTTAGCAAAGGCGGCGAAAGCGCCCAGCTGATAGAGGGTGTAGGCGTATTCCTCGTCGGGGGTCAGCTTCATCTCCCGGCGGCCGAAGCCCATGAGATCCGGATACCCGGGGTGTGCGCCAACGCACACGCCTTTCTCCCTGGCCATGGCCAATGTCTTGTCCAGAACCACCGGATCCCCGGCGTGCCAGCCACAGGCCACGTTGGCGGAGGTCACCTGATTGAGCACCTCCTCGTCGCAGCCGATCCGATACGCGCCGAAGCTCTCCCCCAAATCCGAATTCAGATCCACCTTGAACATAGCTTTTCTCCTTTCCTTTCGCAACTGCTGCAGCGGCGGGTCATGTGGTGGAAAAGCCCCTCATGCCTCCCGGTTGTACAGGGGCTTCACGTGCTTTTTGCCCCCGCCCACGATGAGGAGGGCAGCCACCAGGGCGATGCCCATGAACAGGGAGAGGACCGGTGGTGCAGGCCCCCGCCAAGGCCTCCCCCAGCAGGGAGCCGGAGGTGGTCAGCATGATGAATGCCCCGTTGAACCGGCCCTTCCGGTCGTGGGGCACATAGGACTGGGTGGCGGAGGAGCGGATGGTGTAGGAGGTCACGCCCAGGATGCCCACCAAAAAGCAGGCGATGCGCATGCCGTTCACGGGCAGATACAGGTAGGACCCCTCCAGCACGTTGATGATGCAGTAGACCGCGAAGGCCACGGCGTACTTGATGGCGGCGGGGTACTTGATCTTATACTGCAGGAGCCCGCCGATGGCCCGGCCCAGGACCGAAAAGCCCCAGGTGGTCATGTAGACCCATTCTCCGTTTTCAAAAGCGCCCTTGAAATAGGGCAGGGTGATGACCCCCTCCGCGCCGCCGGCGAAGGAGGAGAAGATGAAATACAGGGTGATGAGGAACAGCCCCTTCTCGGCCCACAGATACCGGACCCCCTCCTTGGTGTCGGTCCAATAGGCGGACAGGGAGTAGACCCCTTCGGCCCCCAAGCCCTTCTCCTTCTCCACGTCGGATATGCGGGTCTCGCACAGGGCCGCGCCCAGGAAGCAGAGCCCGTTGACCAGCAGCAGGGGCGAGAGGCCGAACCGCTTGTAGAGAAACAGGCTCACGGGGACCATGACCGCGCTCAGGGTCTCCAAGGTGCCTGCGATGGAGTAGGCCCGGGAGAAGTTCCCCTCGGTGATAAGCAGGGGATAGAAGCTCTGATACGCCACCTGATAGGTGCTGTTCACGGTGCCGATGACGAAGGTCAGGATGGACAGCAGCCAGAAGGGGAGCCGCCCAAAATGGAGGATGAGGGCGATCAGCAGATACAGCCCTGCCGAGAGAAAGTCCAGACTGTAGATGGTCTTGCGGCGGCTGAACCGGTCCATGAGAGGTCCGGCGATGAGAGGCGCGGCCAGCTGGGGCAGGGTGTAGAGGAAGATGAACAGCGCATAGTAGAAGGGCTTGTCCGTGTAATCCAGCACGAACAGGCTGATGGCAAAGCCAGCCAGGGCGTTGCCGAACATGGAGATGACGCTGCCCAGGGTGATGATGGTGAAGTCCCTGGTCCACAGGGAGGGAAGATTGTTCTTCTCGGTGCTTTCCATGGCCGCAGTATACCACAGGGGCATACTGGGCCGCAAGCATAGAAAAAGACGCCCCTTCCAGAGGCGTCTTTCCGGTTGGCAGTTTTTACGCGAACAGGGCCTCGAACAGGCGCTCCAGCGCCGGGATCAGCTGTCCCAGGGCGTCGGAAAGCAGACGGCCGTTCTTCACCATGGCCACGATGGCCAAGGCCAGGACCACGATCCAAAAGAGCAGCCGCAGGATCAGCATGGCGGCGGAGAATCGCTTCAGGCTTCCGTTCTTGGGATGGCCCGCCCCGAAGACGAACAGGAAGACGAGACCCACCACGGGGATGGCGTACAGCAGGCTCAACAGGATGTACTGCAGGGTGGACAGCATCTGCTTCTTGGAGGGCACCTGGGTGACGATGGGCATATCGGGGGCCGCCCCAGGGGCCTGGGGCTCCGCCGACTTCTCCGCCACTGCAGGGGCTTCGACGGGCGCCGCCTCAGCAGCGGGGGCCGCGGGGGCCTCCTCGGGCAGCGCCTTGCCGCATTCTACGCAAAACTTGGCATCGTCGCTAAGCTCGTTGCCACAATAGGGACATTGCTTCATGGGTGGGGCTCCTTACTTGATGATGACGGGCAGCTTCTTCACGAAGGGCAGATACTTGCCGCTGCCCTTGAGGGCCCGGACGATGCCCATGATCTCAAACACGAACAGGGCGATGAGACAGGCGACACCCAGCACAGGCACGATCACGGTGAAGGCCAGCACGCCCATGGCCACGGACACCACGATGGACCCGATGAAGATCCACAGGGCCTGGTTCACATGGTGCATGGCAAAGGCGGAGTTCCGGCAGCCGATCATGGGCAGAATGCCGCAGGTCAGATACCCCAGCATGGCCAGCATCCGGTTGTCGGCGATATCCTGGGCATCGAACTGGGGATCGGGCTCGATCACCACCACGGGGGGATCGATCTCCTTGCCGCAGGTGGGGCAGAAACGAACATCGTCGGCTATTTCGGCGCCGCAATGGGGACAATACTTCATAATGGATTACCTCCCTTTTTATTCTGGGTACAGTATACAGGGTAACTATGGAGAAAACCAGTGTTTTTTGTGAATTTTATTGCCGCAAAGGCGCACCGTTTTCTCCCAGGACGCGGATGATGGTCTCAAAGGCCTTCTTGATCTCCTCGTCGGTCAGGGTGTGATCCTCCGCCCGCAGGTTGAAGGTGATGGCCAGGCTCTTCTTTCCGAAGCCCACCGCCGGGCCCCGATACACGTCGAACAGCCGGCCCTTCTCCACGATCACGTCTACGGGAGCCGTTTCGATGAGCTCGATCCAGTGGGCGCTTTCGCTCTCCTCGGGCACCACGATGGCCAGATCCCGGCTCACCACCGGGAACCGGGGCAGGGGCTGGAAGGCGGGGGTGTCCACGGACAGGGCCAGGATATCGGCAAAGGACAGCTCCGCCATATACACCGGCCCGGGCACGTCCCAGGCGTCCAGCACGTCGGGGTGCACCTGGCCCAGCTCGCCCAGCTTCTTTCCGCTCACCGTCACGTCCGCCCGGCGGCCCGGCTGGAAGCAGTCGATGCCGTTCCGCTCATATTTGGCGCCCTTGATGCCGAACCGGGCCAGCAGCGTTTCCACCACGCCCTTGAGGGTGTAGAAGCTTTCGTCGCCGCCGAAGAAGACCAAACCGATCTTCTTCTCCTCCCGGGGCAGGGCGTCGCCGCCCAGATCGAAGTGGACGTTGCCCACCTCCATGAACCGGCCGTAGCCGGTCTTGCGGCGGATGTTCCGGGCGGCGGAGTCCAGCATACCCATATAGAGGGTGGTCCGCATGAGGCTCTGATCCTCGCCGAAGGGGTTGAGGAGCTTCACGGCCCTGTTCCGCTCGTCGTCCGGGGCAAAGGACAGGGCTTTCAAGGCGTTGGGCCCCGTGAAGTTGTAGTTGTACATTTCCAAACACCCGCAGGCCACCAGCACGTCCTTCACCTTGTCCTCGGCCTGGAACTCCCGGGCCAGGCTTCCCTGGAAGGTGTCGCCGTTCATGAGCACGGCGGGGATGTTCTCGAAGCCGTAGATGCGGCCCACCTCCTCGGCGATGTCCGCGTCCGCCTCGATGCCGCTTTCGATATCCGTGCGGAAGTGGGGGATGACCACATGGAGGTCGTTGCCGTTGGCCGTGGCCGGGACCTCGATGGTGGCGAGGAGCTCCGCCATCCTGTCTCCGGACAGCTGGGTGTTCAGAATGCGGTTCACGTGGCTCACGTCCACGTCGATCTCCCGATCGGTCAGGTCCGCGGCGCACACGTCCACGGTGCCGCCCACGATCCTTCCGGCGTTGAGTTGGCTGACCAGCTCGATGCACCGCTCCAGGGCCAGATAGGCGTTCACGGGCTCCACGCCCTTGATGAACCGGGCCGCGGCGTCGGTCACGTGGCGAAGCTTCCTGGCGGTGCGGCGGATGTTGCTGGCCTTGAAGGCGGCGGACTCGAAGAACACCGCCTCTGTGGCGTCGGTGATCTCGCTGTTGAGGCCGCCCATGACGCCGGCCACGCCAACGCCGCCCTGGGGGTCGGAGATGAGGAGCATATCCTTGTCCATGATCCGCTCCTTCTTGTCCAGCGTCACCACCTTCTCGCCCTCCGCTGCGTTGCGGACGATAATGTGGCCGTCCCGGATGCACGCCAAATCGAAGGCGTGGGTGGGATGGCCGTACTCCATGAGCACGTAGTTGGTGATGTCCACGATGTTGCTGATGGGCCGCATGCCCATCTCCTTCAGCCGCCGCTGCATCCAGGCGGGGGAGGGGCCGATCTTCAGATCGACGGCTGCCCGGCCGGTGTACCGGGGGCACAAATCCCCGTTCTCCACCGTGACTTTCACGAGATCGTTTACGTCCCCTTCCCCCTCGATGTGGGGAATGATGGGAGCCTTCATCCGCTGGCCCAGGGCCGCCGCCGCTTCCCGGACCAGGCCGATGATGCTGTTGCAGTCGGGCCGGTTGGGCAGCACGGAGAAGTCGAAGATCACGTCGTTCCTGTCGATGGCCTCCTCGATGGGGATGCCCAGGGGCGTGTCCGCCCGCAGGATCAAAATGCCGTCCACCTCGGCGCCGGGGTACTCCACGTCGGAGAGGTTGAACTCCCCGCCGGAGCAGAACATACCTTCGCTGTCCACGCCCCGGATGTTGGCCTTGGTGAAGCTCTGGTTGCCGATCTTCGCGCCCATGTAGGCCACGGGCACGATGGCGCCCACGAACACGTTCTTGGCGTTGGTCAGGATCTGGGCGGTTTTGCCGCCGATATCCACCTGGCAAATCGTGAGCTTGTCGGCGTTGGGGTGCTTCTCCATGGAAAGGATCTTGCCGGTGATGACGCCGGACACGTCCTTCAATTCCTTCTCCACGCCCTCCAGCTCGAAGCCGCGCCACATCATGCGCTCGATGAATTCCTCATCGGTCACGTTGTAATCCACATAGTCCTGCAGCCAGGATTTCGGAAGTCTCATAGTCTCGTCCTCCTTTTCTTAGAACTGGGTCAGGAAGCGGGCGTCGTTCTCGTATTCGTAGCGAATGTCTGAGATGCCGTACTTCAGACTGGTCACCCGATCCACGCCGATGCCGAAGGCGAAGGCGGACCACTCCTTGGGGTCCAGGCCGCAGTTCTCCAGCTCGTGGGGGTTGGTCATGCCGCAGCCCAAGATCTCGATCCAGCCCGTGCCCTTGCACACCCGGCAGCCCTTGCCGCCGCAGATGGTGCAGCTCATGTCCAGCTCCGCTGAGGGCTCCGTGAAGGGGAAGTAGGAGGGCCTGAGCCGGGTCTTCACGTTCTCCCCGAACAGGGCCCGGATGAAGGCGTCCAGCGTGCCCTTCAGGTTCGCCAGATTCAGGTTTTTATCCACCACGAACCCCTCGATCTGCATGAACACGGGGCTGTGGGAGGCGTCCACCTCGTCCACCCGGAACACCCGGCCGGGCATGAGGAAGCGGAAGGGAGGCTTGAAAGTCTGCAGGGCCCGTATCTCGCAGGGGGAGGTGTGGGTCCGAAGCAGCACCTTGTCGTTGATATAGAAGGTGTCCTGCATATCCCGGGCGGGGTGATCGAGGGGCAGGTTCAGCAGCGTGAAGTTGTTGTCGTCCAGCTCGATCTCCGGTCCGTCGAAGACCTGGAAGCCCATGCCGACGAGGGCGTCCCGGATGGTCCGATAGGTCTGGGTCATGGGGTGCAGATGGCCCATCTCGACGGGGCTCACGCCGGCCTCGGTCACGTCCAGGGCCTCCCGCTCAAAGCGCAGCGCCTGGGCCTTTTTCTTGAACTCCGCCCGGCGCGCCTCCATGGCGGCCTCCAGCTCCTGCTTGAGCTTGTTCACGTTGGCGCCCAGCTGGGCCCGTTCCTCCTTGCTGAGCTTCCCCATGGTGCGCAGGATGCCGGTCAGTTCCCCGGCCTTGCCGAAGAGCTGCTGCTGCAGGGCCACGAGGTCGCATTCCTCCTGCATGGCGGCCAGCTTCTTTTGGGCCTCCTGTCGGATTCGATTCAGATCGTTTTCCATTCTTTGTCTCCTTTTGTTTCTTCAAAATAAACCGCGCCCCGCCCAAAGGGACGAAGCGCGTCGTGGTACCACCCCAAGTTCGCCGCCGGATGGCGGCCTCTTTGCAAGCTGTATCGGGCTTTCCCGTCGCGAACTACCGTGGGGCCTGCAGCCCCGTTTCCCCCGCGCCGCTCCCGGGCGAACCGCATCCCTTCCTCGGCGCCCCGCTTTCACCTGCCGGAGCTCTCTTTGGCCGACGTGGGGGACCTTTTCCCGTTCCTCGCGTTTTTTGTTGACATCGGGCCTATTCTACCACCCGGGATTCCCTTCCGTCAAGTGTAATTTGCACGGCCGGGACCTCGTCCGTCCGCAGGATCCGGGTGCCCGTCAGCGCCAGACGAGCGAGGGCCTCCGCCGTGGGATGGCCGTACTCGTTGTTCCGCCCCACGCTGATGACGGACAGGGTGGGGGAGACCACCTTCAAAAAGCGGAGGGAGGAGGACGAGGCGGACCCGTGGTGGCCCACCTTCAGCACGTGGGCGGCCAGCTCCGATCGGTGGTAGCGAAAGAGCATATACTCCTCCGTCTGAAATGTGGCGTCCCCCATGAACAGGGCGGCGGTGTCCCCGTAGGACAGCTTCAGCACCGCGCAGCCGGCGTTGCTGTCGTCATAGACCCGGTTCGAAAGGGGGCTTAAAACCGTCAAAGACGCCTGCCCATAGGCAAAGCTGTCTCCCTCCGCAAGCGGTGCGCAGAGCGCGCCACGGCGACGGACCTTTTTCAGCAGGTCGCCGTAGTCCCCCTCGCTGCCGCCGAAATAGACCCGGGGCACCTGGAACCGGCGCACCAGGGTCAGCAGATTCCCCGCGTGGTCCGCGTGACCGTGGGTGACGAAGACGGCGTCCAGCCTGTCCACGCCCAGGGCGTGGAGCTGGTCCACCAGCCGGTCCCGGCTTTCGAAGGGGCCCGTGTCGATCATGATCCGCTCCCCGGTGGGGAAGGCCACAAGGCAGGCGTCCCCCTGTCCCACGGCCGGGAACAGCAGATTCACCTTGTCCGGCTCGATGGCGCCCTGATACAGGGTGGTCGGGTCCGTTGCCACCTGTGGCTGGCGGCAGCCGGCCAGCAGCAGGAGCCCTATGAACAGAATGATCAGAAATCGCTTCATGGGATCACCACGTCGAAGACCTTCACCACCCCGTCCTCCACGAAGAAGCGCACGTCCATCCCGGCGTAGGCAAAGCCGTAGGGGTCCCTGCGGTCCGTGAGATACCCGGGCCGGGGGTCAAGGGAAAGGGAGGCCAGCAGGGCCGGCCGCTTCTCCTCGGGGATGCGGCAGAGGAGCTTCTCCGGAAACTCTACGGGCAGCCGCTCGTCCGCATGGTCCGCCGCAAAGCCGTTTTTGGCCTCCGGATGGCTGTCGGTGAAGGAAAGGTAGGGCTTGACGTCGTAGATGGGGGAGCCGTCCATAAGGTCCGCTCCCGCGACCACCAGCACCGTGCCCAGGTTCGGCCGCTTCTCCAGCCGCACCAGCCGCACGGAGGAAAGGCCCAGAGGGTTGGGCCGGAAGGGGGAGCGGGTGGCGAAGACTCCCATGCGCTTGTTCCCCCCCAGCTTGGGGGGCTTCACCATGGGGGACCAGGTTTCCTGCTTCACCTGTGAAAACCCCCAGATGAGCCACAGGTGGCTGTAGCCTTCGAGACCTCTTAGGGCGTTCTCGTCCCGGTATTCCGGCTCAAAGACCACCAGGGCCTCCTGCTCGGGCACCAGATTGCTCTGCCGGGGGATGCCGAATTTGCTGGTAAAGTCGCTCCGAAGCCGGGCGATAATATGTAACTGCAGCGATTCGTCCATATAAAACAGTATACGCCAAGAAATAATCCTTGACAAGATGGCTACATATTGATATCATAATGATATCACAAACGGCAAGGAGATGAAAAACGTGAAAGAAAAGGTATTGAATTCCCGGAGGAACGGCATGGGCATGCTGCTGCTGCTGATCCTCCTGCACCTGCTGGCCATCGTCGGCCTGGTGGTGGGCATCGTCTATGAGGCCACGGCCCTGATCGTGCTGTGCATCCTGATCCTCTGCTTCGGCTGGATACTGTTCTGCGGCCTCAAGGTGCTCAAGCCCCAGGAGGCCCTGGTGCTGACCCTGTTCGGCAAGTACGTGGGCACCCTGAAGGACGCCGGGTTCTACTATGTGAACCCCTTCTGCGCCGCCGTGAACCCCGCCGCCCAAACCAAGCTGAACCAGAGCGGCGACGTGGACGCCAAGGCCCACGCCCCCATCGTCATCGGCCAGAACGGCGGCACCACCGCGGTGGAGATGCCCACCAAGAAGATCTCCCTGAAGATCATGACCCTCAACAACAACCGTCAGAAGATCAACGACTGTCTGGGCAATCCCGTGGAGATCGGCATCGCGGTCATGTGGCGGGTGGTGGACACGGCCAAGGCCGTCTTCAACGTGGACAACTATAAGGAATATCTGTCCCTCCAGTGCGACAGCGCCCTAAGGAACATCGTGCGTATCTATCCCTACGACGTGGCTCCCAACGTGGACACTACCGGCGACGGTGTGGCCGACGAAGGGTCCCTTAGGGGCAGCAGCGAGGTGGTGGCCGAGCGCATCCGCCAGGAGATCCAGCAGAAGGTGGCCGAGGCCGGTCTGGAGGTCATCGAGGCCCGCATCACCTACCTTGCCTACGCCCCCGAGATCGCCGCGGTCATGCTTCAGCGGCAGCAGGCTTCCGCCATCATCGACGCCCGGAAGATGATCGTGGACGGGGCCGTTGGCATGGTGGAGATGGCCCTCGATCGGCTCAGCGAGAACAAGGTGGTGGAGCTGGACGACGAGCGCAAGGCGGCCATGGTGTCCAACCTCTTGGTGGTTCTCTGCGGGAATCGGGACGCCCAGCCCGTGGTGAATTCCGGCAGCCTCTATTGATATGGGGGAGGCCGGCAAAAAACAGGTGCCCCTGCGGCTCTCGTCCAAGCTGTACGACGAGATCGCGGCCTGGGCCGAGGAGGACTTTCGCTCCGTGAACGGGCAGATCGAATACCTGCTCACGGCCTGCGTCCGACAGCATAAAAAGAACGGACGTCCCGTGCCGGAGGACTTCGAGCAGGACAGGGAATAAAACAGACCGCCCAAAAGGCGGCTCCCGAAAGGAGCCGCCTTTTATTGCTTATATCACGCGAATATGGTATATTTGTGTCATGAGACGATTGTTGTTGGGCATACTGACGGGGGCGATCCTGCTGCTTCTGGCTCCCTGGAGCCGGGGGGAGGCGGGGCCCTCCACCGCGCCTTCGGGGGAGAGCGGATCTGGCGAAATGACCTTCACGGCCTCAGAAGACCTGCCCCTGCCCGATGAGACCAGCTGCCTTCACGTGGGACGGTACTTTTGGGTGGACGGCACCGTGACCGCCTCCCGGCCCCTGGGGGCCGTGGCGGCCCAAATCCTGGACGAGCAGGGGGAAACGGTTCTGGAGGCATCGAAGACATTCGATCCGGCGGAGGACGTGCGCGTCTGTCGGCTCCTGGACCCCACCTTCTCCAAGGACACGGACTGCATCAGCGAGGGGCTGCGGTTCCAGGACCTGGCGGTGGGCAGCTATACCCTGCGCATCCTGGGGGCGGAGGCGGGGGAGGAGGCGACCCTCCTGGCCGAAAGCTCCTTTCGGGTGAACGACGATCCCTATCTCCAGCTCCAGCCCAACGATATGCGGGGGGACTATACCTCCGCTCTCGCTTTCTTCGGCGCCCCGGAGCGGTTCCTGTTCCGCTATACGCTTCGGGAGGACTCCATCCGCATCGACGTGGACGCCCAGTGGCTCCGAAAATACAGGACGAAGGTCACTTGGCTCAACGGAAAGAAAAAGTATTGCCATGTGGACGCCGCGCCCTACTTCAAGGCGGCCCGCCGGTATCTGGAGCATACCTACATCCATCTTTCGGGGGAGGGCTTCGACACGGGGGCCCTGCGGCTCTCCGCTCTGCAGGCCACGCTGAACGGCACCATGGTCTGCCGGTTCGTGAGCAGCGGCCTGTTTTTGAGCCACCATTCCTTCGGCACGGCCATCGACATCAACGCCTTTTTCGACAGCCATCGGAACCGGCTGGAGAATCGGGAAAAAATCTATACCGAGGTCACCCAGAACCTGACCTACAACGGCATCGTCACCGTCCAGGGCAAACCCTGCTATGATTTCACCTACACGGGCAGCGCCCCGCGGGAGGTGAAGAACGTGCCGGAGCCGCTGATGAACTATTTCCTCTATGAGCTGGCCTTCTATCGGGCCGGGTTCGCCTGGGGCTTCTATTACCCCCACACCTGCGACGCCATGCACTTCACCCTGACGGAGCTGTCCCCGTCCCTCTTTACCGACGGCCCCTACGCCATGCGCAAGGTCTTCACCTATGTCGAGGACGCCGCGGCCCAGAGGGCGCCGTAAACCAAATCCTATTTATTCAGGGACGCGGTGCATATGCTGCTTGCTTTCCCTGCCGGCACGGGGCGGCGGAGAGGAAGAAGCGGCTCACCTCCTCGGCGGAATAGCCATCGTTTGCCATCCACCAGCGGACGGTTTCGGCAAAGTCACAGACCATGCGGTTCAAAAGGTAATCCTTCGGAACGTCCGTGGGCTGTTGCTCCACCTCGCTTTGAAACAGGGTCACAAGATATGCTTTGAAATACTGCATGAACATCTCCCCGCTTTCGCAGGACAGGATGCTTCGAAGATAGATTCGGTTGTCCCCCAGGTGATAGAGAACATGGGTGACCTCGGCTTCGAGGTCCTTTTTCCGCGCGGAAAAATCGTGGGTGGTCTCCCGTTCCAGATGCTCGGAAAACACGTGATCGAATATCTCCTTGCACAGCTCCTTCAATAGCTCATCCTTCGTTTCGAAGTGGGCATAGAACGTGCTGCGCCCGATGTTCGCCCCATCGATGATCTCCTGCACCGAAATCTTCGAATAGGGTTTCCTTTCCAGCAGCGCGGTGAACGCTTCAAACACCGCCTTGCGGGTCTTTTGCTGTCGCCGATCCATCGTTTCCTCCCGTACATTTTTGCCAAAATGTCCCGTAACGTACTTCTGACAGCTTTTGCTTCTTGTCATTTTGCGGGACGATTCGTACAATCATAATCGAACAAAGTGTTCGATATCATACAAAGCATACGCCATATACAGGCGTTTGTCAACGGAGACGAGATATGATCAAAAAAATCAACGATTTCCTGGCGGGCTGGCCCATGACGATCGTGGGCGGTCTGTTTTTGCTTGCGTCGTTCGTTTTGCCCCGGGTCGGCATGCCGTGGGGCGAGCAGCTTGCGTGGGTGTGCGTGGTGATCTGCGGCATCCCGCTGCTGTACCTTGCGATTTGGCGGATCATCCACAACAGGGGCATTGCCAAGATATCCTCCGCCCTGCTGATCTCCATGGCCATGGTCGCGGCGATCCTGATCGGCGACCTGTTCGCCGCGGGGGAGGTGGCGTTCATCATGGAGATCGGCGCGCTGCTGGAGGACATGACGACCGCACGGGCACGGAAGGGCCTGAAGAAGCTGATCGCCCTGACGCCCGAGACAGGGCGCGTCATTCGTGACGGCAAGGAGATCGTCATCCCCGCCGCCCAAATCCGAAGGGGCGATACCCTGCGTATCCTGCCGGGTGAAACGATCCCGGTGGATGGCGTGATCACCGTCGGCGAAACCTCTGTGGATCAATCCATCATGACCGGCGAGAGCCTTCCCGTCGACAAAGCCGTCGGCGAGGCGGTGTTTTCCGGCACCATCAACCGCTTCGGCTCCATCGACATGGAAGCGACCGAGGTCGGCGCGGACAGTTCGCTTTCAAAGCTGATTCGCATGGTCCAGGACGCGGACAAGAAGCAGGCGCCCACCCAGCGCATCGCAGACAAGTGGGCCAGCTGGCTTGTGCCGGTGGCCTTGCTCATCGCCATCGCCGCCTGGCTCACGACCGGCGACGTGGTGCGCGGCGTGACGGTGCTGGTCGTCTTCTGCCCCTGCGCGCTGGTCCTTGCGACGCCCACGGCCATCATGGCGGCGATCGGCCAGGCCACCAAGCATGGCGTGATCGTCAAATCCGGCGAAGCCCTGGAAAAGATGGGGAAGGTGAAGACCGTCGCCTTCGACAAGACCGGCACACTCACCTACGGGAAGCTGGCCATCAGCGATCTCATTCCCCTTGCTGACATGGACGAAGCGGAGCTTTTGCGCCTCGCCGCCTCCGCCGAGCGCCGCAGCGAGCATCCCCTGGGCCGTGCGATCGTGGAAAAAGCGAACGGGGACGGCGTGGAGCTGTATGAGGTTTCTGAATTCAAGATGGAAGCGGGCAAGGGCGTCAAAGCCGTCATAGACGGTCAAACGTACTGCCTCGGCAGCGAACCCTATCTGACCGAGCACGGGATCACGCTGTCCGACCATGGGCGCGCCGCCCTGGACGAACTGCGGCAGGCGGGCAAGGCGTCGGTCCTCGTCGGCTGCGACGGAGCAGTGCTGGGCATCGTGGCGCTGTCCGACACGCTGCGGCCCGAGGCGAAGGATATGGTCGCGGAACTCAAAGCCCTCGGCACCCGGGCGGTGCTGTTGACCGGCGACAACGAAAAGGCGGCGGCGTACTTTACTTCCCGCATCGGCATCGACGAGGTGCACGCAGGGCTCCTGCCGGAACACAAGGTCAAGCAGCTCGGGGCGCTGAAAGTGCGGGGCCCGGTCGCCATGATCGGCGACGGCGTGAACGACGCGCCTGCGCTGAAAACGGCGGACGTGGGCGTTGCCATGGGCGCTATGGGCAGCGACATCGCCGTGGAAGCGGCGGACGTGGCGCTGATGACTGACGATGTTTCCAACATTCCGTACCTGAAATGGCTTTCCAATGCCACCGTAAACACGATCAAGCTGGCCATCACCCTGTCCATGTGCATCAACTTCGTTGCGGTGACCCTGTCCGTGCTGGGGGTCCTCACGCCCACCACCGGCGCCCTGGTCCACAACGCGGGCTCCTGCTTCGTGGTCCTGCTTGCCGCCCTGCTTTACGACCGCAAATACAGGAAAAAACAGTGTAAAGGAAAACGGGGCCGGCCTTGACAGTGGCCAAGCCCGGTTTACTGTTGACGGTTTGTTCGGCCCTCTGACGCTATGAAACCGGGCGTTGGCGCGCCGGTCGATGGGGGGAGTAGCATCTCCAAAAACAAATGCACCTACAGGAGGTGAGTATAAGCTGGAGGCGCTTCTCGCCTCACGGCTCGGTCAGGGTTTGGCTCTGACGGTCCACCGGATCGTCATTCACTACCAAACCCCAGCGCTGTGCGCTGCCCAGAACGAACCGGACGCTGGCGCGCCGGTCGATGGGGGAGCACCTTCTCCAAAAACAAATGCACCCCTTCGGGTGCGTTTGTTTTTGGAGGCGCCACCCGGAATCGAACCGGGGATGAGGGTTTTGCAGACCCGTGCCTTACCGCTTGGCTATGGCGCCATATGGAGCGGGAAACGGGGCTCGAACCCGCCACCTCAGCCTTGGCAAGGCTGCGCTCTACCAAATGAGCTATTCCCGCATAAAAAATGGTGCCTCAGAGTGGACTTGAACCACCGACACAGGGATTTTCAGTCCCTTGCTCTACCAACTGAGCTACCGAGGCACATTGGCGACCCGGAGGGGGCTCGAACCCCTGACCTCCAGCGTGACAGGCTGGCGTACTAACCAACTGTACTACCGGGCCGAATATCTTGGTGGGAACAACAGGGCTCGAACCTGTGACCCCTTGCTTGTAAGGCAAGTGCTCTCCCAGCTGAGCTATGCTCCCCCACGCGATTTTTCGATGCGGGAGTTATTATATATGAGTTGTCGGCTTCTGTCAACCGCTTTCCTGAAAAATATTTTGTATTTGGACCTACCTTTCCCCTGCAGGAAGCGCCAGCTCCCGGACGGCGACGCCGTTGCGCACCGCCCAAAAGAGGCTCCACAGGTCACGGGTCGCCAGATTCGAGGCGAAGCTGTTGCCCACGGCCCGTTTGATGGCCGGAAACTTCAGCAGCGACGCCCGGCGAAGATAGGCGAGGGCCCCGTTCATCCACAGCAGCGCGCCTGGACCGTCTCCCCAAATAGCCTCCGTGCCCGCCTCCGACAGGGGGCCCGTGACCGCCAACAGCTCGGGCAGGCACGCAAGGTCCAGCGCCATCCACCCCTCCCAGGCAAGGCCGGTGCTGCTTGTCGCCAGGGCCGCCGCTTCCTCCCCCTGTTCCTTGGGGCCGCTTCCGGAAAGGGCCGTTTCGTCCCCGGGCAGGGCAAGGACCGTCAGCGCATCCTTCGACAGCCGCAGCGACAGCAAAGCGGCCGCCCTTCCCTCTCGAAGGCCGACCGCCAGGATATTCTTTGTCTGTTCGTTGCCTGTGTCCACCCAGGGCCCGTCCGTGTCCCCGGGGGGCATCTTACGGGGGACCAGCGCGCCCGCGTCTTCCGGCGTGCTGGCGGGCCAGGGCGTGTCCCACTGGGGCACCAGGGGCAGGCGAAAGTCCGTGGGCGACGGGGCTGGGGTGGCTGACGGCGTGGGCAAGGGGGCCGCCGTCACCGGGGGCGTGGCCGTGGGCTTGGGGGCCGCTTCCTCCTCTTTGGAGTCGAAGATCAAAACGGCCCCCACCGTCAGCAGCAAAATGAGCCCACTGATGGCTACGATCAGGATGATTTGCTTTCGTGTCAGTTCCATAGAAAAAGGACCTCCAACCCCGTGCTTTTTGCCTATTTTGCCACGGCCGGTGGGGTCCTATACTTCAAGTCTGTTTTTATACGTACAGTCTGCTTCGATCCAACGTGACCAGCGCCTCCAGCAAACCTAGGGCGGAGGTCCGGGTTTCCTCCTTTTCGATTCGGTGGATGCAGGCGCTGGCGTTGGGGTATTGACAGACCAGGGCGATCCAGGCGTAGTCCACCAGGGCGTCCCGCTCCGCCTCGCTGGCGTCATAGACCGTCAGTATACGGGCGGCGTTTTCCCGATAGCCTGCGAGGGCCTTTTCCAACTCCGCCTGGGGATCGAAGGGCTTGTCCGAGGGAACGTCCAAGTCCAGAATGGCGTTGTTGGCGATGAGGTTCACGCACACGTCCGTGCCGGACAGGTTGAAGTCGATGAGGCCCGCCATGTGTTTTTTCTCATCCAGCAGCACGTTGGTGAAGCCCTCGTCCGCCTGGGTCACGCACCGGGGCAGCTTCGTATACACCGACAGGAGCCGGGCCCGAACCGATTCGTTCCATGCTTCCAACTGGTTTGCCAAGTCCTCCGCCCCCGCCTTGCGCAGGGCGGCGGTCAGGTTGTTCAGGTTCCACTGCTTTTCGTCGAAGCCCTCCGCCGCGTCGTAGGGGCTAAGATCGAAGAGGCTGTACATGCCCATGGTGGGGATCAGATCCACACCCTTGTATCGCTCCATGAATCCGGCGATGGACAGGCATACCTCCTTACGCAGGGCCACCTTCTCCGTCTCGGTAAGGTCCGCCTCCTCCGCGATGGGCAGATCCACATACTCGGAGAGGTACACCGTCAGCTCCCGCCAGCTATGAAAGAATCGGCCGTCCGTCCCCTTTAAAAAGGCGGGGCATCTAAGGCCGAAGTCGGCGTAACGACCGATGAGGCGATTGAGGTCGTCCAGCCGCTCCTCCGTCATCTCGGGGGCGTTGGTGAGCCGCAGCACGTATTTTTTGTCTATGATATAGTTCCAGCGGATGTCGTCCGCCCCGTGGGAGGTGTCCAAGAGCCCCACTTTCACGGCATCGCTGACGCCGTACAGGGCCAGCAGGGAACAGAGCCCCTCCTCGGTGGGGTGTGGCAGGTCCCGGGACCATTCCTTCGTTTCGTTCAGTTCTTCGATCCGCTCGATCATCGATCAGTTCATCCGCTCCAAAATGGCGTCCAGCAGGGCGTCCGCGGCGGCGTCCTTGCTCATGAGGGGGAGCTCTGTCATGCCCTCGGGGGTGATGAGGGTCAGGATGTTGGTGTCCACGCCGAAGCCGGCGCCGGCCACCTTCACGTTGTTGGCGGCGATCAGGTCAAGGTGCTTCTTCTCCAGCTTCTTTTTGCTGTTCTCCACCATGTTCTCCGTCTCCATGGAGAAGCCGCAGAGGAATTGGCCGGGGCGCTTGTTTTCGCCCAGAGCGCCTAAAATATCCTTGGTGCGCGCCAGGGGGATGGCCATGTCCCCGTCCTGCTTCTTGATCTTGTTGTCCGCCAGGGTGGCGGGCCGATAGTCCGCCACGGCGGCGGCCTTGACGATGATGTCCATATCCTTTGCCCGGCTCGTCACCGCCTCGTACATATCCTGGGCGGAGACAACGTCCACGGTCTCCACGTAGGCGGGCTTTTTCAGGGCTGTGGGGCCGGAAACCAGGGTCACCTGGGCGCCCCGGCGGGCGGCAGCCTTGGCGATAGAATAGCCCATGCGGCCGGAGGAGTGGTTGGTGAGATATCGGACCGGGTCCAGGGCCTCCTGGGTGGGACCGGCGGTGACCAGCAGGCGCTTTCCCGCCATGTCCTTCTCGTGGGCCAGGGCGTGGAGGCACACCTCCAAAAGGTCCTCCGGCTCCGGCAGGCGGCCCTTTCCTGTTGCTCCGCAGGCCAAGTGCCCGCTGGCGGGGTCCACGATTTCCCAGCCGTATCGGCGCAGAATAGCCAAATTGTCCTTCGTCACCGGGTTCTCATACATATTGGTGTTCATGGCGGGGGCCAGGGCCTTGGGACAGGTGCAGGCCAGGACCGTGGTGGTCAGCATGTCGTCCGCCAGGCCGTGGGCGAGCTTGGCGATCACGTTGGCGGTGGCGGGGGCGATGAGCACATAGTCCGCCCGGTCCGCCAGAGCGATGTGGGCCACGTTATACTGGAAATTCCGGTCAAAGGTGTCCACCAACGCCCGGTTCCCCGTGAGCTGCTCGAAGGTCAGGGGCGTGACGAACTCGGTGGCGTTCTTCGTCATGACCACCTGCACGTCGGCATGCTGCTTTTTCAGCATGGACGCCAACGCCGCCGCCTTGAAGCAGGCGATGCCGCCGGTCACCCCCAGCAAAACGGTCTTTCCCTGAAGCATAGCTTGTCCTCCTTTGCCTATCCTCCCATGATAGGTAGAATATACCATAGTCCCGCCACAAATGCAACGAGGCCCCATGCGAAAAAAAGATTGCATTCCCGGCCCCCATGCGCTATACTCACTTTGGCAAAGGGGGAGCCCGTCTGCTATACCCTTTGGGACGGCAGGACGAAGGGGCGAGCCTTGGGCCGCATTCTACGCAGTGTATCTTCCATAAGGGAGAACACAAGCAAGGAGGAAATTGAATATGAAGAAGAAAACGTTCAGCACCCGGTATCTCAGTGAAGTGGCCCTGTTCGTGGGCATCATCCTGGTGATGAAGATCACGGGCCTTTCCAGCATCCCCGTGGGCCCCCTGGTCATGACCTTCACCATGATCCCCATCGCCATCGGCGCCATGCTCCTTGGCCCCCTGGCCGGCACCATCCTGGGCGCATTCTTCGGCCTCACCAGCCTCTATGACGCCATCACCGGAAAATCCGCGATGACGCATTTTTTCTTTCAGGAAAGCCCCGTTTTGACGGTGCTCCTCTGCGTCGGCACCCGGGCCCTGGTGGGCGCGGCGGTGGGCTGGCTGTTCCGGGCTTTGAGCAAGGTGGATAAAAAGCACACCTGGAGCTATTTTGCGGGTGGCCTCGCGGCGCCGCTCCTCAACACGCTGTTCTTCATGGGCTTCATCGTGCTGGTGTTCTATCGCTCCAGCTTCGTCCAGAATCTGGTGGACAAGCTGGGCGCCACGGGCCCCCTCACGTTTGTGGCCCTGGCCGTGGGCGTCCAGGGTCTGGTGGAGGCGGCCACTGGCCTCGTCATCGGCGGCGCCATCGCCAAGGGCGTGGCCCATGCGCTGAAGCGGGATCGGGACCCCCTCCAGGCCCAGCAGGCGGTGTACCGGAGCAAGGGGGAGGGGCTGGAAGCCCTCGTCCCGGAGGTCCCGGTGGACGACACATTGAAGCTTATCGAGGAGGATAAAAAATGATCCTGGCCATCGACGTGGGCAACACCAACATCGTCCTGGGCGGCATCGTGGGGGACAAGCAGGTCTTCTCCGCCCGCCTGTCCAGCGACCGAAACAAGACCGCGGATCAGTACGCTCTGGACATCCAGGGGATCCTGTCCATGTACAAGGTGGACATGGGAGCCATCGAGGGGGGCATCCTCTCCTCCGTGGTGCCCTATCTGCAGACGGTGATCCCGGCGGCGGTGAAGCTCCTTACCGGCATCGATCTCATGGTAGTGGGCCCGGGCATCAAGACGGGCCTCTCCATTCGCATGGATAACCCGGCCAGCGTGGGCAGCGATCTCATCGTGGCGGCGGTGGCGGCCCGGGCGAAGTATAAGACGCCCATCGCCATCGTGGACATGGGCACCGCCACCACATTGTCAGTGGTGGCCAAGAACGGCAACTATATCGGCGGCATGATCATCCCGGGCCTGTGGACCAGCATGAACGCCCTGTCCGCCCATGCGGCCCAGCTTCCCTATATCGACCTGAACGGCCCGGCAAAGCTCCTGGGCACCAACACCGTGGACTGTATGCGCTCCGGCGCCCTCATCGGCACGGCCGCCATGCTGGACGGCCTCGTGGACCGGCTGGAGGAGGAGCTGGGGGAGACCGTCAGCCCCGTGCTCACCGGCGGCGTCAGCCCCCTCATCGTCCCCTACTGCCGCCACACCTTCCATCTGGAGCCGGACATCCTGGTAGACGGCCTGCGGATTTTGTACAACAAGAACAAGGGCAACGCGTAACGATCGACTCCTTCCACATTTTTTGCTTGGATTTAAAAAAAGGACTTGCATTCTTTTGTCGTCTTTGTTATAATGCGCGTTGCAGCGCTGGTGTAGCTCAGTTGGTAGAGCGCGTCATTGGTAATGACGAGGTTCATGGGTCCGACTCCCATCACCAGCTCCAAAAAGGAAACCACCCAACAGGGGTGGTTTTCTTTTTGGAATTGTAATGGAAGGGAGTCGGAGGGCGGAGAGCTAAAGCCCGCCCCTGGGTAGCGCAAGCAAGAGGGAACGCCGCCCGAAGGGCAAGTTCCCCGCAGATTGCGCGAAGACTCCCATCACCAGCTTACGGAGCTATTCCAAATGCATCATTCGCTGGGGAATATGGCAGTACCCGCCGGGGTTCTTATCCAGATACTTTTGGTGATATTCCTCGGCGGGGAAGAAGTTCTTTAGGGGGAGCAGCTCCACCGCCAGGGGCGCGCCCACCTTCGCCGCCTCCCGTTCAAAGGCGCTTCTTAGGGCGGGGAGCTGATCCGGGTCGGTGTAGTAGACCCCCGTGCGGTACTGGATGCCCTCGTCGCCCCCCTGCTTGTTCAGGGACAGGGGATCGATGACCATAAAGAACAGCTCCAGCAACCTATCCAGCGACAGCTTCCCCTCGTCGTAGTCGATGCGAACGGTCTCGGCGTGGCCGCTGTCCTGGCAGACCTGCTGATAGGTGGGGGCCCGATCGGGGCCGTTGGCATAGCCCACCTGGGTGGACAGGACACCCTCGAACTGATCGAAAAACTTTTGCATGCCCCAGAAGCATCCGCCGGCCAGATAGATGGTCCTCATGGAAAAAACTCCCTTCTTTGTTCGCTTACGGTCAGTATATCACAGCTTTGGCCCCTCTTTCAATCGGCGGGCGCAAATCCGCCCTTGCGCTTTTTGTCCGTTTCCGATATCATGATTATCGTACAAAAGTTTGCGCTGGGAGGTTTTATATGAAACGGATCGTACCTATGCTGCTGGCGCTGTTGCTGCTGGCGGGCTGCGCCACCGGCCCCAAGGTCAAGAGCCCCCAGACCACCCCTAAACCGGCCCCTGCCGGAACGGTCCAAGCCAAAGGACCCTTCTTGACCTACAGCTTTTATGACCAACCCAACTGGGACGATCTAATGGAGGATGTCATGTTCCATGCGGACCTGGACCAGGACGGGGTGGCGGAGCCCGTGTCCTTCTCCTTGGATCATGAGGATTGGAACGCGGACATCACCTGGGGGGAGAGCACGGTTCGCCTGGACCTGGGGGACGATCTGGTAAAGGCGGCGGTTTTGGATCTGGACCCGGAAAGCCCCTTCTATAATCTGCTGGTGGTCCTGGACTACGGCTCCGACAGCTACGTCACCGTGGAGCTGCACCCGGAGAACGGGCGGCTCACCAAGGGCCCCGTGGTGGAGGGCGGCTGGAGCTGGCGGGACGACGCCCTTTGGTTCTATGAGCGCACGGACCTTCTGGGGACCGATTCCGGGGAGCGGACCTACAGCGGGGACGGGCTGGTCCCGAACAGCGACTGGCTCACCATGAGCTATATCCCCACGGTTCAGGACATCAAAGAGGAATGGGAGTACCTGGTGGACGGGGGCGTGCTGCTGCACACCGTCCTGCCCGTGCCCTGCACGGTGAAGGGCCAGCCCTACACCATCCCCTCGGACAGCTACGTGTATCGGCTGCGGTTCAAGGATACCGGCGATACGGCGGAGGTGGCCCTGCTGGACGGCACCGTGGCCCTGATCTCCTGCACGGTGGAGGAGGGCGGCTGGCCCTATCTCATCGATGGCCAGGAGATAGAGAACTATTTCGACAACCTGTTTTTCGCGGACTAAGGGCATGGTCTGGGTCGGCATTCTGGCGGCGCTGCTGGCGCTGTGGCTGTTTTTGATCGCCCCCGGCCATGCCTCCCGGGCGGCGCGGGCCCCCTTCGAGGGCCGGGCCTTCGCCCATCGGGGACTGTACGAACTGGACCAGTCCGTGCCGGAGAACTCCTTGCCTGCCTTTTTGCGGGCGGTGGAGGCCGGCTATGGGGCGGAGCTGGACGTGCAGCGGACCCGGGACGGGCAGATCGTGGTCTTCCACGACGACGACATGCAGCGGGCCTGCGGCGTAAAGGGGGCCGTTCGGGACTTCACCTACGAGGAGCTGCAGGCGATGCCTCTCTTCGGCACCGGGGAACGCATCCCCCTGTTTTCCGATGTGCTCCGGGTGTTCGACGGTCGGCAGCCCCTGATCGTGGAACTGAAATACGGCCCGGACTGGGTCCTTCTCTGCGAGGCCACCCGCCGGATGCTGGACGAATACCGGGGCCCGGCCTGCGTGGAGAGCTTCCACCCGGCCATGGTCCGATGGTTTTGGCGGCACGAGCCGACCCGGCTTCGGGGCCAGCTGTCCGAGGCGGCCCGCTTTTCACGAAAGACCCTGTCACTGCCCCTGTCCTTCGGGATGAGCCGGCTGCTGTCCAACTGCCTGACCCGGCCCCAGTTCATCGCCTATCGGGTGGGGCCCAAGCCACTCTCCGTCCGACTGGCGGAGGGGATGGGCGCCATGAAGGTCCTTTGGACCGCCCGGGAGCCAAAGGACCATGCCCGGCTTATGCGGGAAAACCACGCCGTCATCTTCGAGGGCTATCGACCGACGGAGGGAAGGGTCAGATGAAGACCATAGAGATCAAAGGGCAAAACTATTCTGGCCGCTGGACAAGGGAACGCACCGCCTGCCGGGGCATGGTGATCGAGGACGGCCGCATCCTCCTGTCCTATGGGGTCCGCGACGATATATGGATGATTCCCGGCGGCGGCCTGGAAGCGGGGGAGGACGAGGGGACCTGCTGCGTCCGGGAGCTGGCGGAGGAGACGGGCCGCGTCGTCCTGCCGTCGGATTGCGCATTGGAGCTGGATGAATACTATGGGGACACCAAGTACGTCAGCCGATACTTCTTCGGCGCCGTTGTGGGCCGCTGCGCGCCCAAGCTCACGGAAGCGGAGCAACGGATGGGCCTGGAGCCCCGCTGGCTGCCCGTGGAGGAAGCCCTCTCTATCTTCTCCCGTCACGCCGATTATGCCGACGCGGATGAGGAGCGCCGGGGCATCTATCTCAGGGAATACGCGGCCCTCTCGGCGCTGTGGAAGGAATAGACATAGTAATCTTCGTAAAGTGAAAGGCGTCCCTGCCTCCGGGCAGGGATTTTCAATTGACAGAAAAATTACAAGTTGTTTACGTCAGCACTCCGGCGCCTCCGGTATACTGGAAAGCAGAGAACAGAATACAGGAGGTTCCTGTCGTGTACCGTGTCTTTGTGATCGAAGACGATGAAGCCATTCGTCGACTGCTGTGCATGGATCTGTCCATCGCCGGCTACGAGCCCGTCCCTGCCGGAGACGGGCAGGAGGCTTTGAAAATGATTTTGCAGGGAGAGCGCTTCGACGTGGCGCTGGTGGACGTGATGCTGCCGGGCGTGAACGGATTCGAGCTCATGGAGCCCCTCAAGGCCCGCGGCATTCCGGTCATCTATCTGACGGCCAAAAACGATCTTGAGAGCAAGCTGACGGGCCTTACCTCCGGCGCGGAGGACTATATCGTCAAACCCTTCGAGGTCATGGAGCTGCTGGTGCGGATGGAGAAGGTATTGGCCCGGCACGGGGGCGGAGGCGTCCTCACCTTCGCGGATCTGACCGTCTGCGTGGAGGAGCGCACCGTGCTGAAAGGCGGCAGACCCATCGTTTTGAAGCCGTTGGAATTCGACCTCTTGCTGTTCTTCCTTCGCAATCAAAACATCGCCCTGTCCCGGGAGAAGATATTGACCGAGGTCTGGGGGCTGGATTTCTACGGGGAGAGCCGCACCATCGACATCCACGTGTCCCAGCTGCGCAAGAAGACCGGCCTTTCCATCGTGTCCATCCCCCGTGTGGGATATCGATTGGAGACGGTATGAAGATCCGCACCCGCCTTTCGCTGCTGTTTGTCCTCTGTTCCACCATCAGCTTGTTGCTGTGCGGCGTCCTTTTGCTGTGCGCCAGCGCCAAAACGACGATACGTTCCGTGGAGAACAACGCCGTCTCGGAGCTAAACATGCTGACCACCTCCTTTTCCTCCGCAGCGAATAAGAGCATGGATAGGGATTCGACGGACGCCGTCCGGCGAAGCCTCCTCGTATACATCTTTCAAAGCTATGCCGACGACACCTTCAGCGGGTCACAGTATATCCTCCGGCGGGGCGAGGACACCCTCTACAACAACAGTGGGTACGCCCCGGAGGTCCTGCTCGATGGGCTTGAGCGGAACACGGTGACCTGGCAGGGGGAGAAGCTCTTTGCCGCCGGGACCGATATGGACCTGCTGCGGGAAACGTATCAGATCTACCTCATCCGCAACATGACCGACCTGTACGATTCCATCTCCCGGCTTCGCCTGCAGTTCGCGCTCATCTGCGCCGTGGCCGTGCTCCTCAGCGCCGCCCTCATCCTGTGGGTCACCTCCCGCACGCTCCGCCCTCTGAAAACCCTGGAACGGGAGGCCGCCGCCATGGCGAAGGGGGACTACAAAGCACGCATCCCCGTATTAGACAAGGCCTATAAGCGGGGAGACGAGATCGCCACGGTGTCGGAGAGCTTCAACCGCATGGCGGACGCCGTGGAGCAGCATATAGATTCCGTCACAGCCCTTGCGGAGGAGCGGAAGATGCTGATCGGCGCCCTGACCCACGAGATGAAGACGCCGCTGACGGCCATCATCGGGTACGCGGAATCCTTGGACCGGGCCAAGCTGAATGAGGCACAGCGGGAGGAGGCCGTTTCCTTCATCCATCGGGAATCGCGGCGGCTGGAGCGGCTCAGCCAGAAGATGATGCAGCTCGTCAGCCTGACCCATGGGGAGGACATCGTCCTCCGGGATGTCTCGGCCCGGGAGCTGTTCGACACGGCGAAACAAATGCTAAAGGCCGTGGCGGACCGACAGGGGGCGTCCCTCAGCTTTATCGAAAACGGGGAGCGATTTGCCATAGACGAGGACCTCATCACCGGCGTGCTCATCAACCTGGCGGACAACGCCTGCAGCGCCGGCGCGAAGCACGTAACGGTATCTGCAAAGGGACGGGAGCTTTCCGTCTCGGACGACGGTTGCGGCATCCCCAAGGAGATCATCGACAAGGTCACCCAGCCCTTCTTCCGGGCGGACAAGGCGCGAAGTCGAAAAGGCGGACACGCCGGACTGGGGCTCGCCCTGGCGGCGCGGATCGCCAAACTGCATCAGGCGCAGCTGATCATCGAAAGC
>CADBYI010000015.1 GCA_902798825.1 uncultured Eubacteriales bacterium
CGGCATCATGCCCCAGACCATCGAGGCCATCAACCACGCCAAGGCCGCCAACGTGCCCATCGTGGTGGCGGTGAACAAGATCGACAAGCCCGGGGCCGACCCGGACAAGGTGACCCAGCAGCTCACCGAATACGGCCTGGTTTCCGAGGACTGGGGCGGCGACACCATCGTGGTCCCCGTGTCCGCCAAGAAGAACATCAACCTGGACACCCTCCTCGAAATGGTCCTGCTGCAGGCCGACGTGCTGGAGCTCAAGGCCAATCCCAACCGGCTGGCCAAGGGCACCGTCATTGAGGCGAAGCTGGACAAGGCCCGGGGCCCCCTGGCCACCGTCCTGGTCCAGAACGGCACCCTGAAGAAGGGCGACACCATCATCGCCGGCACGGCCTACGGCCGCATCCGCGCCATGATCGACGACAAGGGCCGCACGGTGAACGCCGCCGGTCCCTCCACACCTGTGGAGATCCTGGGCTTCAACGAGGTCCCCGAGGCCGGCGACGTCATGAACGTGGCCGACGCCGACAAGCTGACCCGCCAGGTGGCCGAGGAGCGCAAGGACAAGATTAAGGCCGCCCAGATCAAGGCCATGCAGAAGGTCTCTTTGGACGAGCTCTTCAACCAGATGGCCGAGGGCGATCTCAAGGAGCTGAACATCATCGTCAAGGCCGACGTCCAGGGTTCCGCCGAAGCCGTGAAGCAGAGCCTGGAGAAGCTCTCCAACGACGAGGTCCGGGTCCGCTGCATCCACAACGCCGTGGGCGCCATCTCGGAAAGCGACGTCATGTTCGCCTCCGCGTCGAACGCCATCGTCATCGGCTTCAACGTCCGCCCCGACGCCACGGCCCGCACCCTGGCAGAGAAGGAGAAGGTGGACATCCGCACCTACCGGGTCATCTACAACGCCATCGAGGACGTGGAGGCCGCCATGAAGGGCATGTTCAAGCCCGTGTTCAAGGAGGTGGAGATGGGCCGCGTTTCCGTCCGCAACACCTTCAAGATCAGCGGCGTGGGCACCATCGCCGGCGCCTACGTCCAGGACGGCAAGGTCACCCGCAGCGCCCAGGTCCGGGTGGTCCGGGACGGCGTGGTGGTCTACGACGGCAAGATCTCCTCCCTCAAGCGATTCAAGGACGACGTCAGGGAGGTGGCCTCCGGCTACGAGTGCGGCATCTCCTTCGAGAACTTCAACGACGTCCACGAAGGCGATGTGATCGAAGCCTACACCATGGAGCAGGTGGAGCGGTAATTATCTACTGACGCGGGCGTCGCTGTGGCGCCCGCTTTTTATCGAAAGGAAGGATACTATGGCAAACAACAGAACCGAACGGCTCAACGAGGAGATCAAAAAGACCCTGTCCGGCATCATCTTCGACATGAAGGACCCCCGGATCTCCGCCATGACCACCATATCCGAGTGCGACGTGACCCGGGACCTGAAGTACTGCAAGGTCAGCGTGTCCGTCTATGACACCGATGAGCAGGCCCGGAAGGACACCATCGCCACGTTGAACAACGCCGCCGGTCACATCGGCTGGGAGCTGGGCAAGCGGATGCAGATCCGGGCCATCCCCAAGTTCAAGTTCGTTCTGGACGAGGGCATCGCCTACAGCGTCCACATCGCGGACCTGCTGAACAAGCTGAATCTGGACGGGGAGACCAAGCCCGATGCTGACTGACACCGTCCGGTTCCTGCGCGATCACGACAATTTCCTGCTGATCGCCCACGTGGCCCCCGACGGGGACACCCTGGGCTCCTGCCTGGCGCTGCAGCAGCTGCTGGGTCATTTGGGCAAGGCGGCACGGGTGGTCTGTGACGACCCCGTGCCCCATATCTATGCCTTTTTGCCAGGCGCGGATCAGATTCTGACGGCGGATGCCCCCGTGGAGGCAGCGGCCTTTGTGGCCGTGGACTGCGCGGACACGGGCCGGACCGGCAGCCAGTGGGACAGGGTGGGGACCGGGCCCAGCCTGTGCATCGACCACCACGTCACCAACCCGGCCTTCGCCCAGGTCAACTATATCGAGGAATGCGCCGCCACGGGGGAACTCATCACCCTGCTCTATGAGGCGTTCCAGGCGCCCCTTTCCCCCGAAGCGGGGATGTGCCTCTATACCGCCATCGCCACGGACACGGGGAACTTCGCCTATTCCAACGTCACCCCCCGGACCTTTGCCCTCATGGGGAAGGTCATGGAGAGCGGCTTCGACCTTCCAGAGGGCAACCGGTTCCTCTATCGCAATCAGCGGCTCCAAAAGCTGCGCATGACCGCCCGAACGGTGGAAAACGCCAGGCTCTACCGGGACGAACAGGTCATCGTGGGAACCCTGTCCAAAGCCGAGACGGAGGCCGTGGGCGGCCTCAACTCCGACGCCGAGGGCATCATCGACAGCCTTCGGGACGTGGAGA
The DNA here is from genome assembly GCA_902798825.1 of uncultured Eubacteriales bacterium. Lineage (GTDB taxonomy): Bacteria > Bacillota > Clostridia > Christensenellales > CAG-138 > RUG472. The sequence continues at coordinate 2,408 of CADBYI010000015.1, forward strand.
CCGTCCTGGTGGCCTGCTTCCTTAGGGAGGAGGGGGAGAACGAGGTGAAGCTGAGCCTCCGCGCCAAGGACAGGGTGGACTGCGCGGCTCTCGCCAAGGCGTTCGGCGGCGGCGGCCATGTTCCGGCCGCAGGCGCCACCCTCCATATGTCGCTTAGAGAGGCGGAAGAAGAGGTCACCCAGAAGCTGCTCGCCGCCTTCGATACCCTATGACCATGGAAGGCATCGTACCCCTCTTAAAGCCCCCTGGCCTGTCCAGCTCCGACTGCGTGGTGGACGTCCGCCGCCTGTTCGGGGAGAAGCGGGTGGGGCATCTGGGCACGCTGGACCCCGGCGCGGCGGGCATTCTGCCCGTATGCGTGGGGCGGGCCGTGCGCCTCTTCGATTATCTGGTGGACAAGGACAAGACCTATCGCTTCGAGCTCATCCTGGGCGCCGCCACGGACACCCAGGACAGCTTCGGCCAGGTGGTCGAGACGGGGACGGAGGATATCCCCGCCGCCGCCCTGGAGGCCGTCTTGCCCCGATTCAGAGGGGAGATAGAGCAGATCGCCCCCGCCTATTCCGCCCTCAAGAGCAACGGGCAGAAGCTCTACGACCTGGCCCTTCAGGGCAAGGATGTGCCCGAGAAGCGACGCCCGGTGACCATTGGGGAACTGAATTTGCTGCAGCAGGAGGGGAAGGGCCGGTTCCTCCTGGAGATGACCTGCTCGAGGGGCACCTATGTGCGGACCGTCTGCCACGATCTGGGCCACGCCCTGGGCACCTGCGGCCATATGGGGGGGCTTTTGCGCACCCGATCCGGCCCCTTCTCGGTGGATCGATCCTTCACCGTGGAGGAGCTGCGGACCTTGCAGACGGCGGGCACCCTGGCGCAGACCCTGACCAGCTGCGAGGATGCCCTGATGCAATATCCCGCCCTGACCCTGCCGGAGGACAGGCTGATCCCCACCAAAAACGGCCTGCCCACGGACCTGCACGGGGCGGACAAACGGCCCGACGGCGTGGTGCGGCTCTACTGCGACGGTCGGTTTTTGGGCATCGGAAGGGTGGAAAAGAACAGGGCGCGCCTGGTTGTGCACCTGTACGACTGAATCAGTATGAACGAACAGAAAAAACAACCCAAATCGGTCCTGGCCCTGGGCATGTTCGACGGGGTCCATGTGGGGCATCGCGCGCTCCTTTCCCAGGCGGCGGCGGCAGCCCGATCCCTCTCTGCCCAGACCGTGGCCTTCACCTTCACCGACGCCCCGGGCAAGCTCCTGCATCTGCCGGTGACAAGCCTTTCCACCCCGTCCCAGCGGACCCAATGGCTTTTGGAGGCCGGGGCGGACCGGGTGGACATGGTGGACTTTACCCGGGACTTTGCGGACCTGTCCCCCGAGGATTTCATGGGGTATCTCCGGGCCCGCTATGATATCGCCGCCCTGGCCGCCGGGTTCAACTATACCTTCGGCAGACAGGGGGCCGGCACCGCCGAGACCCTAAGACAGCTGGGGGAGCGGCACGGGTTTCAGGTCCTCATCGCGGAGCCTGTGCTGGTGGCGGGCGAGCCCGTGTCCAGCACCCGCATCCGCACCATGATCGGCCGAGGGGACATGGGGGCCGCCCGGGCCCTGCTGGGCCGTCCCTACACGCTTTTGGGGCAGGTGGTCTCCGCCCGGCACATCGGCCATGCCCTGGGCTATCCCACGGCCAATCTGCTGACGGGGGAACAGCTGCTGCCCCCCGACGGGGTCTACGCCACCGTGGCTTCGGTGGACGATGGGGCGTATCCTGCCGTGACCAACGTGGGAAAAAATCCCACCGTGGCGGGGCGGCAGCGGACCGTGGAGACCTATATCCTGAATGAGGATCTGTCCCTCTATGGGGCGGAGCTGTCCGTTTCGTTTCTCGCCCGGCTTAGGGAGGAGCGGACCTTCCCCTCGCTGGAGGCCCTTTCCCGGCAGATCGGGCGGGACGTGGAAGCGGCGAAAAAACTTTTTGAATCCGAGAAAAAAACTGTTTACAACCCGGAGGGTTTGTGATACAGTATCGAAGGTCAAACCGCAGACTGGGTCCAAGCGTGTCTCCGGGCCGCAACGGCCTTCACTTTCCCTCAGTTTGCGGGGTTAAAATACAAGGAGGATATATACCATGACCAAACAGGAGATCATCACCAAGTACGCCCTGCACGAGGGCGACACCGGTTCCCCCGAGGTGCAGATCGCGCTCCTGACCGCGCGGATCAATCACCTCAACGAGCACCTTGCCAACAACAAGAACGACCATCACAGCCGTCGCGGCCTTCTGAAGATGGTCGGTCAGCGCCGGGGCCTTCTCAACTACCTGAAGGAGAAGGACATCGAGCGGTATCGTGCCATCCTGGCAGCGCTGAACCTCAGAAAGTAAGGTAAAGGCAGGGAGGCGGGCGAAAAACCCGCCTCTGTTTTTGGCGCTCTTCCTCCTTGCGCCGAAAAGACGGGGACATATGACACAGGCATCAATATAAGAAAGAGGATATAAAGAGGAATGTTCAAACAGTTCGAAACCATGATCGGCGATCGCAAGCTCATCGTCGAGACCGGCAAGTATGCCGAGCAGGCGGGCGGCTCCTGCCTGGTGCGCTGCGGCGGCACCGCGGTGCTGGTCTGCGCCACCGTGGCCAAGGCGCCCCGGGACGGCGTGGATTTTCTGCCCCTGTCCATTGAATTCGAAGAGAAGCTCTACTCCGTGGGCAAGATCCCCGGCGGCTTCATCAAGCGGGAAGGCCGTCCCTCCGAGAAGGCCATCCTGACCGACCGGCTCATCGACCGGCCCCTTCGGCCCCTGTTCCCCAAGGGCTTCTACAACGACGTTCAGGTCATCGCCACCTGCCTGTCCGTGGATCAGGACGTGCAGCCTGACATCATGGCCATGCTGGGCTCCTCCATCGCCCTGTCCATCTCCGAAGCCCCCTTCATGGGCCCCACCGGCTCCGTGGCCGTGGGCTATGTTGATGGGAAATACATCCTGAACCCTGGCGTGGAGGATCGGGAAAAGAGCCGTCTGACCCTCACCGTGGCCGGCACCAAGGACGCCGTCATGATGGTGGAGGCCGGCGCGCAGGAGCTCACCGAGGAGGAGATGCTGGGCGCCATCCTGTTCGCCCACGAGGAGATCAAGAAGATCTGCGCCTTCATCCAGAGCATCCAGGACGAGATCGGCAAGCCCAAGATGGAGGTCAACATCCATAAGCCCGCCGAGGAGCTGGACAAGGCCGTCCGTGAATTTGCCATGGACAAGGTCGTCTGGCAGATGGACACCTTCGATCGCCACGAGCGGGAAGTCCGCACCGAGCAGGTGAAGGCCGAGGTCCATGCCGCTTTCGACGAGGAGCACCCCGACGAGGGCAAGGACATCGACGCCATCCTGTACAACATGACCAAGGAAGTCATGCGGGACAAGATCATCAACAAGAAGATCCGGCCCGACGGCCGCGGCCAGGAGGAGATCCGGCCCATCTGGTGTGAAGCGGGCATCCTCGAAAGGACCCACGGCAGCGCCGTGTTCACCCGGGGCCAGACCCAGGTCATGACCATCGCCACCCTTGGCACCATCTCCGAGGCCCAGATCCTGGACGGCATCGGCCTGGAGGATTCCAAGCGGTATATGCACCAGTACAATATGCCCCCCTACAGCACCGGCGAGACCCGCCCCGTGCGCAGCCCCGGCCGCCGCGAGATCGGTCATGGCGCGCTGGCCGAACGGGCCCTGCTGCCCGTGCTCCCCTCTGAGGAGGAGTTCCCCTACTGCATGCGCCTGGTTTCCGAGGTCATCTCCAGCAACGGCTCCACCTCCCAGGCCAGCATCTGCGCCAGCACCCTGGCCCTCATGGACGCCGGCGTGCCCATCAAGAAGATGGTGGCAGGCGTGGCCATGGGCCTCATCAAGGACGTGGACACCGGCAACATCGCCGTGCTCACCGACATCCAGGGCCTGGAGGACTTCCTGGGCGACATGGACTTCAAGGTGGCCGGTACCCGGGACGGCATCACCGCCATCCAGATGGATATCAAGATCAAGGGCATCGACGAGGAGATCCTGACCCGCGCCCTGGCCCAGGCCCGCCGCGGAAGGATGTTCATCCTGGACAAGATGTGCGAGTGCCTGAGCGAGCCCAGGGCGGAGCTCTCCCCCTACGCGCCCCGGATCATCAGCTTCAAGATCAACCCCGACAAGATCCGCGACGTCATCGGCTCCGGCGGCAAGACCATCAACGGCATCATCGCCCAGACCGGCGTCAAGATCGACATCGAGGACGACGGCACCGTGTCCATCGCCTCTCCCGACGAGGCGGCGGCCCAGGAAGCCAAGAAGATCATCGACAGCATCGTGAAGGAGATCGAGGTGGGCGAGGTGTATCTGGGCACCGTGGTGAACATCCAGTCATTCGGCGCCTTCATCAACCTGACCCCCGGCAAGGACGGTCTGCTCCACATCTCCCGCATGGACAAGAAGCGGGTGGCTAAGGTGGAGGACGTCATGAACCTGGGCGACAAGGTGTTGGTCCGGGTCATCGAGATCGATCCCAAGACCGGCAAGATCAGCCTGGATCGCAAGGGTCTGCTGCCTGAGGACGAGAAGAAGGAAAACTAAACGCAAACAACGCGCGGGGGCGTAATGAGGTCATTACGCCCTCTTTTGTTAACCGGTGCCCGTTTGGGGCATCCTACGCAAAAAAAGGAGATCGACACTTTGATTCAACAGGCAAGACTAACCAACGGCATCCGCGTCATCATGGAGTCCATGGACAATCTGCGGTCCGTGAGCATCGGCGTGTGGGTCAACGCGGGCTCCGTCTACGAGAGCGGGGCGGACGCAGGCATCAGCCACTTCATCGAGCACATGGTCTTCAAGGGTACGGCCCGCCGGTCCGCGGCGGATATCGCCGCCGAGATGGACGCCGTGGGCGGGAACCTCAACGCCTTCACCGCCAAGGAGTGCACCTGCTTCTACGCCAAGGTCCTGGACGAGAACCTTCCCCTGGCGGTGGATATGCTCTCCGACATCACCCTGCATCCGGCCCTGGACCAGGAGGAGATGGAGAAGGAGAAGCGGGTGGTCATCGAAGAGATCCTTATGAGCGAGGATTCCCCCGAGGATAAGGCGTTCGAGACCGCCGGCTCCGCCTACTACGAGGGCACGGTCCTTTCCGTCCCCATCCTGGGCTCCGCCGAGACCGTCTCCGCCTTCACCCGGGACCAGATACTCTCCTATCTGCACAGACGATACGTCACCGGCAATCTAGTCATCGCCTGCGCCGGGAGCTTCGCCCCCGAGACGCTGCTGCCCCTGCTGGAGGACGCCTTCCGGGACTGCCTCCGGGGGGAGGGGGACATGATCGAGGAGCAAGAGCCCCGGGAGGGCCATCGGTGGCTCTTTGTGCCGAAGGACACGGAACAGGTGAACGCCTGTCTCATGCTCCCCGGCTATCGCCTGGACACGCCGGAAAACTTCTCCCTGGCGGTGGTGAGCAACGCCCTGGGCGGCAGCATGTCCAGCCGTCTCTTCCAAAAGATCCGGGAGGAGCTGGGCCTGGCGTACTCCGTCTATACCTACCCCATGGCCTACCGGGACACCGGCGCCATCTGCCTCTACTTCGGCTGCGGGGAAAAGCAGGCGGCCAAGACGCTGCAGCTTGCCCTGGAGGAGCTTGACAGGCTGAGGCGGGACGGCCTTCTGAAGGCGGAGTTTGAGCGCAGCCGCGCCCAGCTCAAGGGGAGCTTCCTGCTGGGCATGGAGGGCAGCGGCGCCCACATGAACGCCATCGGAAAAAGGTTACTTTTACAAAACAAAGAGTTTACAATAGAGGATACCCTATCCGCCATCGAATGTGTTACAATAGATAAAGCAAACGGCATCCTGGATAGCGTGCTGTCCCCCCGCCGGGCGATCCTGGCGGCGGTGGGCCCCATCCAGGGCGTGCAGCAGGAAATGCAGACCATATTGAACGATTGGATACAGAGGGGATGAGCCCATGGAGGATATGGATCGACTGGACGTGATCTTCTCCCTGCAGAAGAGCCTGGACGAGGACATCATGAAGCGGCGGGACCTTCACTACTCCTATGAGGAGTGGATGCAGAAGGACGCTTTGGCCTGCATCGAGGAGATCATGGAGGTCCTGAACGAGGTCCAGTACAAGTGGTGGAAAAACAAAAAGCCCCAGGACCCCCGGGCCATCCAGGAGGAGCTGGTGGACGTGCTGCACTTTTTTGTCAGCATGTGCATCCGCAGCGGCATGGACGGCACGGCTCTCTACGAGGGGTATATCGCTAAGAACCGTGAGAACTTCGATCGGCAGTACGGCCGGTCGCAAAAACAGGGCTATGAGGTGAAGGAAGTTGTCGGCGAGGAAGCGGCAGACAAGACGGTTTAGGCTCCGTTTTTATCTCATTCTGCTGGTACCCATCCTACTGGTGGGCGCCTATGTGGGCTACCGCATCATGCGCCCCACCACGGGCCGCCTGGGCACCGACACGGTGGAGGGCGATCTCGAATTCACGGGCGTCATCATCCGGAAGGAGAACGTGGCCACCAGCGAGGATTACCACACCATCCGCTTCCTGGTCAGCGAAGGGGACATGGTCAACAACGCCCAGCAGGTGGCCTACCTGTATCGCAAGGGCTATGAAAACCAGATGTCCGACATCGTCAGCAAGGAGCAGCAGATCTATCAGCAGCAGATCGCCCTGCTGCGCCTGAACTCCGCCGACGGCATGACGGTGCCCGGGGAGGTGGCCGACTACAACAGCCGGATCGAGCAGGTGGTGGACCAGATGACCCAGGCGTCCCTGGGCAAGGACGGTCTGGACTACATCCAGCTCAGCGAGGAGCTGGACGGGCTGTTGACCGCCCGGCAGAACCTGCTGCGGCAGCTGGTGCCCGCCGACGCCACCCTGACGGCAAACTATCAGCAGCTGGACAACCTTCGCAGCGCCTTCTCGGCGGAGAGCACCCTTATCAACAATTCCGGCACGGGCTACATCAGCTTCCACCTGGATGGCTACGAAAACGCCATGAGCATCGACTCCCTGACGCCTACACAGGTGAGCCGGGTGGTGTCTTCACCTGTGTCCGCCTCCTACAACGCCGCCGGCGTCTACCGCATCGTGGACCCCAACGGTTTCTATGTGGCCTTCACCGTCAAGTCCGGGGACTCTCACCGCCTGATCGTGGGCAATACCTATGATCTGAAGGTCCAGTATCAGGACGCAACCTACACGGGCCGGGTGGTGGCCGAGCGCCCAGCGGCTAGCAACGTGCTGTACATTTTGGAGATCAACCGGGACGTGCTGCCGGTGCTGGAGACGCGGACCATGACCTTCAGCATCCACAGCCAGGCCAGCGGCGTCTCCATCCCTGTGAAAGGCCTCTACTTCAACGGCGGCATCCCCTATGTATTCATCAACACCGGCCGGGCCTATCAGCCCATCCAGGTGGTCATTCCCGCCTCCGACGGGGAAACGGCCATCATCGAGGCGGCGGACAAGAATATCCGCCTGACCCGGGGCCTCCGGTTCCAGTATCATGACGATGACGACGAGGAGGAATCCTCCGCCACGGCTGCGCCCACCAGCACCCCCGCGCCCACCCCGGTGCCCACGGCCACGCCCCGGCCGACACCCGTTCCCTGAATCCTGAGATGCCAAGGAGATATATGCTATGAGCATTGCTGAAAACATAGAGGCCGTTCGGGAGAATATGGCGGCCGCCTGTCGCCGGGCCGGCCGCGATATAAAGGACGTGCAGCTCATCGCCGTCACCAAATATGTGGAGACGGACCGCATCGGGGAAGCCTTCGCCTGCGGCGCAAAAGCGGTGGGGGAGAACCACGCCCAGGAGGTCCGGGATAAGTTAACTTTTTATAAACAACACGGGGCAGAGCTCCATTTTATTGGACAATTACAGAGCAATAAGGTAAAATACATCATCGGAAACGCCCGCCTGATCCAGTCCGCGGATCGGGAAAAGCTGCTGCTGGATATAGACGCCCAGGCGAAAAAGCTGGACCTGGTGCAGGGCATCCTGCTGCAGGTGAACATCGGCGACGAGGCGCAGAAGGGCGGCGCAGCCATACAGGACGTGCCCTATCTTCTGGAGCTGGCCTGCGGGCTCAGGCACATCCGGGTGGAGGGCCTCATGTGCGTCCCTCCCGATGTGGCGCCGGAGGCGGCTCGGCCCTACTTTGCCCGGCTCTATGAGCTCAGGGAGAAGCTCCGGCCCCTGTTCCCGGAACAGCCCCTTCGTGAGCTGTCCATGGGCATGAGCCACGACTATCCGGAGGCCATTCTGGAGGGGGCCACCATGGTCCGCGTGGGCACGGCCATCTTCGGCAAGCGGAACAAACTGTAAAAAGGACCTGTTTAGGAGGGGAAACTGTGGGTATCTACAATAAATTCCTGGATTTCATCGGCATCGAGGAAGCGGAGGACAAGCCGGAGGGCGATCTGTTTGAGGAGGACGTGGCCCAGGACAAGGACGCCGAGTCCGCAACGGCTGCGACGCCCCGTCGTCGCCCGCTGATCGAGCCCGAGCCCAAGAAGCCGGCCCGTGAGCCTCGGCTCCAGGGGGGCGGGGAAACGGTGCCCATGCCCAACGTGGCGGCCATGAAGATGATCGTCTATCATCCCGTCAGCTATGAGGATGCCCAGAACATCATCGACAATCTGAAATCCCGCAAGCCCGTGATCGTCAACATGGAGGAGCTGGACGTCAGCGCGGCCCAGCGCATCCTGGACTTTATCTCCGGCGCCATCTATGCCCTCAACGGCACCATCGCCAAGATCAGCCGGGGCATCTTCGTGGTGGCTCCCACCAACTACGACGTGATCGGCAACGAGAACGGCGAGTACGAGGACCTTTGATCGATCTATCCAAGCCTGGGGCGGCAGCGGCCGCCCCGCTTTTTTCAGGAGGGATACCCTATGATGACCGTGGAAGCTATCGCCAACAAGTCCTTTCGCCGGACTTTTTTGGGCTATGACCTGGAGCAGGTGGATGACTTCTTGGACGAGATCATCCGCCAGATGCAGCAGATGGAGCAGGAGCGGCGAGAGCTGACGGACACCATCGACTATCTGGTGGGGGAGCTCCGCAGCGCGGGCATCGTGCCCATGGATCGGGAGCTGAATTCCGTGGCGGTCCCCGTGTCCCCCCACGCCGCGTTTGCAGAGGAGGGCGAGGAACACGAGTAGGCAGCCCATCGACCGCATCCCCATCGCCACCAGGGAGGAGATGGAAAGGCTTTCCATCGAGGCCCTGGACTTTGTTTACGTGTTGGGCGATGCCTATATCGACCATCCCAGCTTCGGCGCCGCCATCATTGCCCGGGTGCTCCAGTCCCGGGGCTTCTCCGTGGGTCTCATCTGCCAGCCCGATTGGCACAGCGTCCGGGACTTCCGCCGCCTGGGCCGGCCCCGGCTGGGCTTTTTGGTTTCCTCCGGCAACATCGATTCCATGGTGAACCACTATACCGCCGCCAAAAGGCCCCGGTCCGAGGACGCCTACTCCGAGGGCGGCCGGGCCGGCAGGCGCCCCGATCGGGCCACCATCGTCTATGCCAACCGCTGCCGGGAGGCGTTCCCCGGGGTGCCGGTGATCCTGGGCGGCATCGAGGCCAGTTTGCGCCGGTTCGCTCATTACGATTATTGGGACGACAGGGTGCGCCATTCCATCCTCTACGACGCAGGCGCGGACCTGCTGCTCTACGGCATGGGGGAGCGGTCCATCGTGGCCCTGGCGGAGGCGTTGGACGCGGGCACGCCCATCCGGGACATCCGCACCATCCCCGGCAGCTGCTATCAGACCGCCGATGTGGACGGTCTAAAGGAGTATGTGACCCTGCCCTCCTATCAGCAGGTTTCCACGGACAAGAAAGAGTACGCAATCGCCTTCATGGCCGAGGCCCGGGAGCAGGACGCCATCCGGGGCCGGACCCTGATCCAGGCCCATGAGAAGGGGTATCTGGTCTGCAACCCGCCCTCGGAGCCCCTTTCCCGGGAGGAGCTGGACGGGGTCTACGCCCTGCCCTTCACCCGCAAGCCCCACCCCATATATACGCAGCCCATTCCGGCCCTTTCGGAGGTGGCCTTTTCCCTGACCTCCTGCCGGGGGTGCTTCGGCGGCTGCAGCTTCTGCGCCCTGACCTTCCACCAGGGCCGGGTGGTCACGTCCCGGAGCGAGGAATCCCTGGTGAAGGAGGTGGAGGAGCTGACCCGGGACCCGGGGTTCAAGGGCTATATCCACGACGTGGGCGGTCCCACGGCCAACTTCCGCCATCCGGCCTGCCCCAAGCAGACCAAGTCCGGCGTCTGCCCCGACCGCCAGTGCATCGGCTACGATCCCTGCCCCGTCATGAAGGCCCACGCGGACCAGCGGGAGTACGTGCACCTTCTGCGCCGGCTCCGTCAGGTGCCGGGGGTGAAAAAGGTCTTTGTCCGCTCCGGCGTTCGCTTCGATTACGCCCTGTTTGACAGGGACGACAGCTTCCTTCGGGAGCTGGTCCAGCACCATGTGTCTGGCCAGCTGAAGGTGGCCCCGGAGCACGTGTCCGAGCGCACCCTGGCGGCCATGAACAAGCCCTCCCATCAGGTGTACGAGGCCTTTTTGACCCGGTACGCCCGCCTCAACAAGCAGTTCGGCCTGAAGCAATACGTGGTGCCCTACTTCATCTCCTCCCACCCGGGCTGCACGCTGGAGGACGCCATCGAACTTTCCGAATATCTGAAGTCCATCAACCATCGGCCCGAGCAGGTCCAGGACTTCTATCCCACCCCCGGCACCGTGTCCACCTGTATGTACTATACGGGGCTGGACCCCCGGACCATGGAGTCCATCCACATCCCCAAGGGGGAGGAAAAGCGGATGCAGCGGGCCCTCATGCAGTATTGGCTGCCCCAGAACCGGCCCCTGGTGGAAAAGGCCCTGCGCCTGTGCCATCGGGAGGACCTGATCGGCCGGGGCGGACGCTGCCTTATCCCGGAGCGGCAGCGGACCAGGCCACCGGAACACACGAAAAAAAAGGGAAAACCCGGCAAGAATGTGGTTGACAAACGGCCGCGAAGCAAGTAGAATACACTTTGGTTGATTTTGAGGGGTGCGCTATATGGAACTGTCCATTCATCAGGCATCAAAGCAGCTGGGCGAGGTTTTCCCCTATGCCTGGCAGGGCCAGCTGGAGGAGCAGACCTACGGCGGCCGGACCGTCCGCTTCGTCGGCGAAGCCACCTTGCAGGGCACGGTGGTGGGCGACGGTGAAGGCTTCACCGTCACCGGGGAAGGGAAGGTCACGCTATCGTCCGTATGCGCCCGCTGCAACGAGCCCTTCGAAGAGCCCTTCGCCTTTTCCTTTGAGGATCGGTTCGTGAAGGCCGTCCTTCGGGAGGAGGAGGACGAGAGCTATCCCTTCGAGGGCGACGTCATCGATCTTACCCAGGCGTTTATGGACGAGCTGTTTTTGCAGCTTCCCATGGTGAGCCTCTGTAAGCCCGATTGCAAGGGTCTCTGCCCCGTGTGCGGCGTCGATCTCAACCGTTTTCGGTGCAGCTGCGCCGAGAAAACCAGAAACAGCGCCTTTGATGCGCTAAAAGCATTGAGTTTTGAGGATAAGGAGGTGTAATCATGGCAGTACCTAAAAGAAAAACGTCCAAGGCTCGGAGGGATTCCCGTCGTTCGGCGAACAACAATCTGACGGCCCCCACCCTGGTGGAGTGCCCCCAGTGCCACGAGCTGAAGCTCCCCCACGCGGTTTGCAAGAAGTGCGGGTACTATGATGGCGAAAAGGTCATCGACATGGATAAGAAGGACAACAAGGAAGCCTGACATCCGTGATTACAACCGACTTAAAGCAACGAAGAAAGCTCTTACCAAAGGGCTTTTTTTGTTGCTCACCTTTCCCAGTTGAAAAGATCGGGAATCTGTGATATGGTAACCGTATAATGGATAGGAATGCGCAGGGAAAAGTGATCACCCGTGTGGAGGCGGATTCCCCGGCGGCCCGGGAGGGGCTCAGGGCCGGGGACGTGCTGCTGTCCGTCAACGGGGAGAGCGTCAGGGACCTCATCGACTATGAGGCCCTGTCCGTCCGCGGCCGATTGATCGTGGACGTGGAGCGAGACGGGGAGAAGCTGCGCTATCTGGTCCGCAAAAAGGTGGGGGAGCCCCTGGGTCTGTGCTTCGAGAGCACCCTCATGGACCGGATGCAGACCTGCAAAAACCGGTGCCTGTTCTGCTTCGTGGACCAGATGCCCAAGGGCATTCGCAGCTCCCTGAACGTGAAGGACGATGACTGGCGGCTGTCCTTCATCATGGGCAACTATGTGACCCTCACCAACGTATCCGAGGCGGAGTTTGCGCGCATTCTGAAGCGCCGGGTCAGCCCCCTGTACGTGTCCGTCCACGCCACGGACCCGGAGCTTAGGGTGAAGCTCATGAGCAACCCCACGGCGGGGCGGATCATGGAGCGGCTGACGGCCCTCAAGGACGCGGGCATCACCTTCCACACCCAGATCGTCCTGTGCCCCGGATTGAACGACGGGGCGGCGCTGGATAGGACCTTGGGCGACCTGGCGGGCCTCTATCCCTACTGCGCCTCCATCGCCGCCGTGCCCGTGGGCCTGACGAAGTATCGACAGGGGTTGTATCCCCTTAGGGGCTATACGGTGGAGGAGGCCCGGGCCCTGATCGCCTACGGGGAAAGGAAGCAGGCGGAATACCGGGAAGCCTGGGACGACACCTTCTTTTATCTTTCCGACGAGTGGTACCTGACGGCGGAACTGCCCCTGCCACCGGCGGAGAGCTATGGGGACTTTCCCCAGATCGAGAACGGCGTGGGCCTGCTGCGGCTCTTCGAGCTGGATTTTCAGGAGGCCCTGGAGGAAAAGGAGCCCCTGCTGTCTCCCCGCCAGGTGACCGTGGCCGGGGGCGTGGCGGCCAACCCCTTCTTCCGGGACCTGTATAAATATTTGGAAAAGTATAATATTTATACGGACGTGGTCCCGGTCCAAAACCGCTTCTTCGGCGGCAACGTCCATGTGGCGGGGCTGGTGACGGCGGGGGATATCGAGGCGGCATTCCCGGATGCGGGGGGCGGGCCGTTGCTGATCCCCCGGAATATGCTGCGGGAGAAGGACAGCGTGTTCCTGGACGGGGTGAAGCTGTCCGAGCTGGAAGAAAAGCTGGGCCGCCGGGTCCTTCCCTTCGGCGGCGGCAAGGAATTCATCGAATTGGTATTTGGAGACGAGCTATGAGCAAACCTTTGGTAGCCATCGTGGGGCGGCCCAACGTGGGCAAATCCACCCTCTTTAACAAGCTGATCGGGCGGCGGCTGTCCATCGTGGAGGACACGCCGGGCGTAACCCGGGATCGCATCTATGCGGACGCGGAGTGGCTGACCCACAGCTTCACCCTCATCGACACCGGCGGCATCGAGCCCGAGAGCGAGGACATCATCGCCGTCCAGATGCGGCGGCAGGCGGAGCTGGCCATCGAGACCGCGGATGTGATCGTCTTTCTGGTGGACGGCCGGGAGGGCATGACCGCCGCCGACGAGGAGGTGGCCGCCATGCTCCGCAGATCCAACAAGCCCGTGGTCCTGGCGGTGAACAAGCTGGACGCCCCCAAGTTCAACGACGCCATATACGAGTTCTATGCCCTGGGCCTGGGGGACCCCATCATCATCTCCGCGGGGCAGGGCCTGGGCCTGGGCGATATGCTGGACGAGGTCTGCGCCCATTTCCCGGAGGAAACGGAGGAGGAGGGGGAGCACCCCCTGAACATCGCCGTGGTGGGCAAGCCCAACGTGGGCAAGAGCAGCCTGGTGAACGCCATTTTGGGCGAGGAGCGCTGCATCGTCTCCAACATCCCCGGCACCACCCGGGACGCTGTGGACACCCCCTTCACCGTGGACGGGACGCCCTATGTTTTGGTGGACACCGCCGGCATCCGCAGAAAGCGCTCCGTGGAGGACGAGACCATCGAGCGCTACAGCGTCATCCGCTCCCTGGCCGCCGTCCGACGGGCGGACGTGGTGCTGATCGTGGTGGATGCGGAGCAGGGCCTGTCCGAGCAGGACGTGAAGATCGCGGGCTACGTCCACGAGGAGGGGAAGCCCTCGGTGCTGGTGGTCAACAAGTGGGATCTGATCGAGAAGGACACCAACACCATGAACAAATTCAAGAAGGACATGCAGGTGGACCTGGCCTTCATGGACTACGTGCCCTTCCTGTTCATCTCCGCCAAGACCGGCCAGCGGGTGAACAGGCTCCTTTCTATGACCCGGGAGAGCTACGATCAGTCCGTCCGCCGGATCACCACCGGCACCCTCAACGATATCGTCAACGAGGCCATCTCCATGACGGAGCCCCCGGCCATGTCCGGCAAGCGGCTCAAGATATACTACGCCACGGAGGTCAGCGTCCAGCCCCCCACCTTCGTCATCTTCGTCAACGACGAAAAGCTGGTCCACTTTTCCTACAAGCGGTACATGGAGAACTATTTCAGAAAGACCTTCGGGTTCCAGGGAACCCCCATCCAGATCATCTTCCGCAATCGTGGTAAGGAGGAATAACCCATGCTGAACGTGGTACAGATCCAGACGGTGGCCATCATCCTGATCCTAAGCTACTTCATCGGCAACTTCCAGACGGCGGTGCTGTTTTCCAAGCGCTTTTTGCGCGACGACGTGAGAAAGCACGGCAGCGGCAACCCCGGCGCCTCCAACATGACCCGGGTCTTCGGCACCAAGTGGGGCGTGCTCACCTTCTGCGGCGACGCCTTCAAGTGCTTCCTGGGGGTAGCCCTGGGGGCGTACCTGGGCCGTTGGTGGGGCATCGCGGTGCAGAACAGCGCCCTGGACTATGCCCTGGGCAGCTACATCGGTGGCCTTGGCGTGGTGCTGGGCCACTGCTGGCCCGTGCTGTATCGCTTCAAGGGGGGCAAGGGGGTGGCCTGCTTCTTCGCCTTCATGTTCATGAGCTTTCCCCTGGGCGGAGCCGTCACGGCGGTGTTTGCGGTGGTGGTCTTTCTCCTCTGTCACATGATGTCCCTGGTGTCCATGACCAGCTCCCTGCTGTTCACCATTTTGTGCCTGGTGAACCATGGCCAGCGGCCCTGGCTCTGGCTCTTCGCCCTGGTCTGCACCGTCGTCATCGTTGTCCGCCATCGGTCCAATATCCAGCGCATCATCGCCGGCACCGAAGGCACCATCAACTACTGACAGGGAGCCGCCCATGCCCATCACCATCAAGCCCATGGAGACCGACGCGGAGGTCAGGGGCAAGGCATATGTCCATTGGAAGTGCTGGCAAACCACCTATCCGGGTCTCGTGAGCCAGGCGTATTTGGATGCCTTCACCCTGGAAAAGAGCCAGGAGAAAGCCCTGCTATGGCGGGACAACCTTCTCGTGGCCAAGGACGGGGACCGGGTCGTGGGCTTTGCGGGCTACGGCGACCGTGGGCCGGAGGCCCCGGACGTGGGCGAGGTGTTCGCCCTCTATGTGCTGCCGGCGTATCACGGCACGGGCGTGGGACAGCAACTCCTGGATGCGGCGTTGAACCGGCTTTCGGACTATCCCCGCATTTGCCTTTGGGTCCTAAGGGGAAATGCCCGGGCCATCCGCTTCTATGAAAAGAACGGCTTTCACGCCACCGGTGAGGAGCTGTTCAACCCCCGGGTCGACGCGCTGGAGATACGCATGATCAAAGAAAGGTAAGCTATGCTTTGTCGCCCTGCTGCCGCATGCGCAGCAGGGCTTTCTTTTCGATCCGCGATATCTGAACCTGGGAGAGGCCCAGCCGGCGCCCCACCTCGCTTTGGGTCTGATCCCGAAAGTAGCGCAGGAACAGGACCTGCCGCTCCCGTTCGGTGAGGAGGGCAAACAGCTCCCTAAGCTCCGTGCGACGCAGGGCGTCCCGCTCCGTATTGGCGTCTGCACTGCCCAGGAAGGCTTGAAGGTCCCCGCCGTCCTCGTCGGTGGGCGCATCCAGGGACAGGGCTCCCTCCCGGGAAGCCAGGGCCGCCGCGATATCCTCCACGCTGGCCTCCAGCCGTCGGGACAGCTCCTCCACGGTCAAATCCCCCTGCTCCCGGCGGACGCGCTCGATCTTCAGGGCCAGGGACTTGGCTTCCCGGGAGAACTTCACCATGCCGTCGTCCCGCAAAAACCGACGTATCTCCCCGGCGATCAGCGGCACGGCGTAGGTGGAGAAGCACAGACCCCGATCGGGGTCGAACCGGCGCAGGGCCTGCAGCAGCCCGATGCTGCCCAACTGCAGCATATCCTCCTTGGAAAGGCCGCAGTTCTGATACCGGCGGGCGATGGCGGCCACCAGGGGCATATTCTCCCGCAGCAGCGCTTCCTCCGCAGCCCTGTCGCCTGCCTGCACCCGTCGGATGGCCTCCGGGAACGGTTCAGTTCCCACTGGCCCGACCCAGCTCCTTCTCCATGATAACGGTGGTCCCCTCCCCGGGGGCCGATTCGATCTCCAGGCTGTCCGTGAAGGCTTCCATGACCGCAAAGCCCATGCCGGATCGCTCCAGCTCCGGCTTGCTGGTGTAGAAGGGTCGGCGGGCCAGCTCGATATCCGCGATGCCGCAGCCCGTGTCCTTCACCGTCACCCTGAGCTTTTTGCCCTCCGCTTCGCAGCGCAGGGTGATCATGGCCGACCGATCGTTCCCATAGGCGTGGATGATGGCGTTGGTCACCGCCTCGGACACCGCGGTTCTAAGGTCCGACAGCTCGTCGATGGTGGGGTCCAGCAGCGCCGCGAAGGCCGCCGTGGCCGAGCGGGCAAAGCCCTCGTTGATCGAGAGGGAAGGAAAAGTCAGCTCCATCCAGTTATCCATACGCGCCTCCTTACACTCTGTCCACAATGGCGTAGACGCCCGACATACGAAAGATCTTGTCGATGGCTCCCGACATGCCCGTCACGGTCAGGTGCCCTCCCCGCATGCTCAAAATACGGTATCGGCCCAGGATCACCCCCAGGCCCGCGCTGTCCATAAAGCTGACGCCGGAAAGGTCTATGGTCAGATCCCGCACCGTGATGTCCTTCAACAGGGTATCCAGCATGTTCCTCGTTTGTTCCGCACTGTGATGATCCAGCTCCCCGACCAGCTTCACGTGGAGCCGGGGGCCGCGCTTGCTCGCGTTTATCTCCATGGGCAATTCTCCTTTGCGTAGGCTGTCCAAAAGAGATACGGCGGGGAGGGGCCCGCCTCCTGCCTCGAAAAAGGACGAGCTTTCGCGCATGGGGTCTACCTTTGGGGCATACCATGGATCATGAGAAAAAAGCTGCTGATCCGGGCCCTTACCGCCCTCTTGATCCTGACGTTCCTCCTGTACGCCGGTCCCCGGGTGAGGGAGGGAACGGGGGAGGGCTTCTATGTGCAGAACCGGCAGCTGCCGGAGCCCGAATACGTGGGGACCATCACCCTCTATCACATCGTTACCCACCGGACCTATCAGGGCAGCGTCACCGCCTTTTTGCAGGAGCGGGCGGAGGCCTTCAACGCCCGCCACTTTGGCGTTCGGATCACGGTGGAGGGCATGGGGGAAGCAGACTTTTTGGAGCGCCTCTCCTATGGCCGCCGGGCGGATATGTACTCCTTCTTCTCCGGCGCCATCCATGAGGAGCTGCTTCAGGCGGCGGACTATGCCCCTGGGGCGGAGCTTCGGGAGGGCCTGTCCGTCACGGACTATGCGGCCCCCTGGTGCTTCTCCGGCTATGTGCAGACGGACGGGGGCGAGGGCGAGAACGAGCCCGTGGCCGCCCTCATATGCGGTGGAGAGGGGACGGTCCTGGACCTAAGGGCCTGGGGAGATATCCAGCGGGACGCGGAGACCATGGCCGAGGCCGGCCCCGCCGGCCCCTTCACGGATCAGGTTTGCTATTTGGGTATCGAACGAAACACGGACCCGGAGAAAGCCCGATGGTGCCTTCTGTTCTATGGGTATTTGGTTTCGGAGGCGACCCAAAGGATGCTGCCTGCCCTGGGCGCCTTCTCCGTCCGCCCGGATGTGTCCTGCCCCTACGGCGACGCTCTGCTCTTCAGCCTGGACAAAGCCTATGGGAAGGTGACGGCCCCGGACCCCTTTTTGTACCATGTTCACAGAACGAAACTGCTGGAGGAGGCGACGCTGGCCCTCGCCGGGGACCGGGCGGCGAAAAACAGCTTTTTTCAACGGCTTGCCATTGTAATTGAAGCGGGAACTTGATATACTGGTACCATGGATTATTATAGAGATACTGTGGCCCAGGCTCTCGCGGACCTGGGCGCCAAACGGGACGTGCCCCTTTCCGACCTGGTCAGCTTCCGGGTGGGCGGTCCCGCCGCCTGCGTGCTGCAGCCCAAGGGGGAGGCGGAGCTGTGCCGTGTCTTGGACGTCTGCCGGGCGGAGCATATCCCCGTTGTCCTGTTGGGCAACGGCACCAACGTGCTGCCCACGGACGAGGGCTTTTGTGGGCTGGTGCTGCATATGAGCGGCGACGATGCCGCCCCCGTCTTCGAAGGGGAAAGGGTCACCGTTGGCGCAGGCTATTCCCTGACGGCCCTTGCCAAGGAGAGCGTCCAGCGGGGCTTCATGGGCCTGGAGCGGCTTTGCGGCATCCCCGGCACCGTGGGCGGGGCCGTGGCCATGAACGCCGGGGCCTACGGCGGGGAGATCAAGAGCGTCCTGCGCAGGGTCCGCTGCTATCGGGATGGCGCCTTCGCCTGGGAGGAGGCGCAACTGGACCGGATGGGCT
This sequence comes from uncultured Eubacteriales bacterium, assembly GCA_902798825.1. Lineage (GTDB taxonomy): Bacteria > Bacillota > Clostridia > Christensenellales > CAG-138 > RUG472. The sequence continues at coordinate 21,175 of CADBYI010000015.1, forward strand.
ATCGCAAAAGCCCCTACGCGTGGCCCGAGACCGTCGTCAGCGCGGTGGGGCTAAACCTCCTTCCGGATGACGGCACGGCGGCCGAAACCATGGCGGACTGCATGAAAAAGCGCCGGGAGAAGCAGCCCCTGTCCCTGCCTTCCGCCGGCAGCACCTTTAAGCGGCCCGAGGGCCACTTCGCCGGGGCCCTCATCGAGGGCTGCGGCCTCAAGGGCTGCACCATCGGCGGGGCCCAGGTCTCCCAGCTCCACGCGGGATTTCTGGTGAACAAAGGCGGGGCCACGGCGGAGGACGTGGAGGCGCTGATGCGCCACGTACAGGACGTGGTATACCGGGAAACGGGCGTGCGTTTGGAACCGGAAGTGAAGCGACTGGAGGAGCTTGTATGTATCTTTTGATCGTGACGGGCATGAGCGGCGCGGGCAAGAGCACCGCCCTCAACGCCCTGGAGGAGTTGGGCTACTATTGCGTGGACAACTTGCCGTCCCCCATGTTGCCGGCCTTCGTGGATATGTGCGCCCATGCGGACGTGCCCATCCAGCGGGCGGCTGTGGCGGTGGACAGCCGGGAGAGCCTGCTGTCCGCCAAGCCCGAGGACGCTATGGAGGTGATCAAGGGCCTGTCCTGCCGGTATGAGATCCTGTTCCTGGACGCCCGGGACGAGGTGCTCATGGAGCGGTACAACGAGACCCGGCGGCGGCACCCCCTGGGCGAGGGCGGCGACGCGGCCTCCGGCGTGCGACTGGAACGGGCGTTTCTGGGGAACATGCTGGCCCATGCGGACTATGTGGTGGACACCTCCGACGTGGCGAGCCGGAACTTCCCCAAGCTCATGCGAAAGATCCTGCCCGAGATAGGCAGCCCCCACATGAACCTGGTCATCTGCAGCTTCGGCTACAAGCGGGGCGTGCCCGTGGATGCGGATATCGTGCTGGATATGCGCTTTGCCGAGAACCCCTACTATGTGCCGGCGCTGCGAAAGCTTTCGGGCCTGGATCAGCCGGTAATTGACTTTTTGAAGGACAAGCCCCTCATGGAGGAGGTGCTGAACTGGGCGGTGAAGCTGGTGAAACAGACCATGCCTCAATTTGAGCTTCAGGGGAAGAACCTGCTGCGGCTGTGCTTCGGCTGCACCGGCGGGCGCCATCGGTCCGTCTATGCGGCGGAGACCGTGGCCAAGCGCCTTCGGGAGGAGGGCATCCCCGTGCGGGTCTACCATCGGGACCTGGTTGTGGAGGCGGCGGACATCGAAAGCCGGATGATGCATTAAATGAGCTTTGCTTCGGATATCAAGGACGAGGTGGTCCGCATCCGGGTGCGGGACGGGGCGGTGAAGCTTTCGGAGCTTTCCGGCCTCACCTTCGCCTGCGGGAATCTGAAGCTGGGCCGGAAAAAGGCCATCAGCTACCGGACGGAAAACCGGGAGGTGGGCCGGCATATCGCCGCTTTGGGCGCGTCTCTGTATGATTTGGACGTGGAGATGGAGGAGCGGGTGCGGGAGCACCGCAAGGCCCCCCTATACGTGGTGAACATGAGCGGCCCGCGGGCGGGGGAGATGCTTTCGGACACCGGCGTCATGGTGACGGATGAAGAGGGCGTCCACCTGCTGTCCCGCCTGCCGGAGGGCCTGGTCCAAGAGGACGAGGCCCGGCGGGCCTTCGTGCGGGGGTGCTTCCTGGGCGCGGGCAGCTGCTCCGACCCCCAGGGGGAATACAGCGTGGAGATCCTCTGCCGAACGGAGAGCTTTGCCGGGTCCCTGGCGGACCTGCTGACAGCTTACGGACTCACGGCCCGCTATGCCCTTCGCCGGAACCGGTATGTGGTGTATTTGAAGGAGGGGGACAGCGTCACGGGGTTCCTGGCCCTCATCGGCTCCAATATCGCGGCGCTGGACCTGGAAAACGTGCGGGCGGAGAAGGAGACGCGGAACTACGTGAACCGAACCACCAACTGCGAGTATGCCAATTTGGACAAGCTGGTGGCCGCCTCCGTCAAGCAGCAGCAGGCGGTGAACACCATCCTGCGGCACGGCCATTTTCAGCGGCTCCCCAAGGCGCTGAAGGAGGCGGCGGAGCTGCGGCTCAACTATCCGGACGCCAGTCTGCAGGAGCTGGCCGACATGGCGGACATCAAAAAATCGGGCATGAACCACCGGCTGACCCGGCTCATCGAATATGCCCAGGACCTGGAGAACGGATTGGTATGAATGAAGCGTACAGCGCCTTCGCTGCGGGCTACGACCGCATGATGGGGGACGTGGACTATGACGGCTGGGCGGACTATATAGACGGCTTTTTGAAGGAAGCGGGGGCGAAGACGGTCCTTGAATGCGCCTGCGGCACCGGGAGTCTGACGGTGCGCCTCGCCCGTCGGGGCTATCAGATCACCGGCTCGGACCTGTCCGAGGATATGCTCATGGTGGCCCGGCAGAAGGCACTGGACGGGGGGCTGCGGATGTTGCCCTTCGTCTGCCAGGATATGCGGCAGATCGCCCTGCACAAGCCCGTGGACGCGGTCGTTTCGGCCTGCGACGGGGTGAACTATCTGCTGGACGGGGGAGAGGCCTTTTTCCGGGCGGCCCACGGGGCCCTGAAGCCCGGCGGGCGCCTCCTCTTCGACATCTCCTCCGCCTACAAGCTGTCCTCCATCCTCGGCAACAACACCTTCGCCGCCACCGGGGCAGACTGGGCCTATATCTGGGAGAACCAGTATCATTCCCGGCTCAATCAGCTGGACATGGTGCTCACGGGCTTTTTGAAGCAGGGGCGGACCTACGCCCGCTTTGAGGAGCATCACAGCCAGCGGGCATACACGGAGGCGGAAGTGAGGGCGTCCCTCCAAAGCTGCGGCTTCGGGGACGTCCGGGTATACGAAGCGTTCACCAGGGACGAACCCTCCCCCACGGCGGAACGGCTTCAATTCATCGCACGAAAGGAATGAACATGAACGATCAGATCCTGCAGGGACTTTTACAGCACAACACCATCCGCTTTGCCGCCATCACCGGCCGGCAGCTGGTGAGCGAAGCGCAGCGCATCCATACCCTGAGCCGCACGGCCACCGCCGCCCTGGGGCGGGAGCTTCTCATGGTGGCCATGATGGCGGGCCAGCTCAAGAACGACACCGATTCCGTCTCCGCCATCCTCTCCGGCGGCGGCCCCGGGGGCAACCTTGTCTCAGTGGGCCGCAAGGGGCCCTTCGTCAAGGGCTGCGCCGGGGACCCGGGCTATGAGCTGCCCCCCAAGGAAAACGGCAAGCTGGACGTGGGCGGCTACGTGGGCAAAAACGGCAAGCTGACCGTGGTCCGGGACCTGTCGTTGAAGGAGCCCTACGTGGGCATGTGCCATCTCATCTCCGGCGAGGTGGCGGAGGACTTTGCGGAGTATTTCACCGCCTCCGAGCAGCAGCCCAGCCTGGTCTATCTGGGCGTCCGCCTGGAGCCCCTCTCGGGCCGGGTCCTGGGGGCCGGCGGCCTGCTTATCCAGCCCCTGCCCGATTGCCCGGAGGAGAACGTGGACTACGTCATGTCCAAGGCTCAGCTGATCCCCCACCTGACCGAGCGCCTGAGCGAGGGGGAGGAACTTCGGGACATCGTTTGCTCCCTGTTCCCCGAGGGGGACGTTTCCTTCACGGAGGAGCTGCACCCGGCGTATCTGTGTGACTGCAGCCGGGAGCGGATGGAGCGGGCCCTGCTGAGCCTGGGCCGGGAGGAGCTGACGCAAATCATCGAGGAGGACGGCCAGGCGGAGCTCAGCTGCCACTTCTGCAACAGCAAGTATAGTTTCACCAAAGCGGAGCTCATGGACCTTCTGCGGGAAGGAGCCCGGGCGTGAAGCAGGACAGGGACAACATCCTCTCCTTCGACCAGGGGGCGGGCTTCTATCTGCGCACCGGCCGCCGCCAGGCGGAGGCGGGAAACCTGGTCCGCGCCCTCTCCCATCTGCGCACGGCCCATGAGAAGGACCCCAAAAACGAGGAGATCGCCATCGCCCTGGCGGAGATATTGAACCGGATGCAGCGGTTCGAGGAAAGCATCGGCGTCCTCATGGGCATGGGCCGGCTGGAGAAGCTGCCGCCGGACGGGCTCTTCGGCATGGCCAGCAACTTCATCGCCATGGAGGAGTTCGGCCCTGCCCGCATGTGCCTCGAATACTACCTGCACACGGACCCGGACGGCGCCTATGCCGCCGACGCGGCGGACTATCTGGACCTTATGGACGACTCCCCGGAGATGAACTGGCAGCTGGGCCTGGACGAGGGGGAGGATATGGACCTCATCGCCCATATCCACTACGCCAAGACCCTCCACGTGTCCGGCCGGGACAAGGAGGCCCTGCGGCATCTTGTGGACCTGGAGGAGCGGTATCCCGACTCCCTGTGGCTCCAGATGGAGATCGCCCTGTCCGAATACTGTCTGGAGGCATACAAGCCCTGTGAGCAGCGGCTTTTCAACATCCTCAAGGCGGACAGCCACTATGTGCGGGCAAAATGCCTCCTGGCCCTGCTGCGCCTGAGGGAGCGGAAGAAGCGGGAGGCCCGGGAGGTACTTGCCTCCGTGCCCATCCCCGTGGACGGCACCACCGAGGAGCTGGGGAATCTGAACGTGATGCTGCTGGAGGTGGAGGACTACGTCCGGGCGGAGGAATGCGGCGAGTGCCTGGCCAACATCATCCCCTACGATCCACTGACCCTCCACGAGCTTGCGTACACAAAGTATATGCTGGGCAAGGCCCAGGAGGCGGCGGACCTGTACCGCCGTATCCTGGAGATGGACCCCCATGACACCGTGGCCGGCTGGTACCTTTCCGCGGCCCAGGCGGAGCCGGACCCCAAAAAGGGCGGCAAGGCCTGGACCATCCAGTACGACGTGCCCTATCTTCAGGCTGTGGAGCGGTTGAGGGCCCTGGGCGATCTGTTCGCCGAGGGGCCCGAGGAGATGAAGCGGCGCTGGACGGAGGACGGCGCCTTCCGGGACCTGGTGGCCTGGGCCCTGTTCTCGCCTTTAGCACCGGACAAGCACGGCATTTTGACCATCCTGGCGGTGGTGAACGATGAGCGGGCGGAGGGGCTGCTGCGGGAGTACCTGCTCAGGGCCGATCAGCCCGACGACAGCAAGCAGCTGGCCTTCGGCGCTCTGCACACCTATGAAGGGGCGGAGCCCCATGCCATGTTCTATAACGGCCTCTGGCAGTTTGGAGAGGTCATCCACGCCACCCTGCCCGAGGATATGCCCAAGGCCTATCTGCAGGTGTTCCAGCGGCTCTCCCGCTGCGCGGAGCAGATCGCCTGTCCGGAGAAGACGGCGGAGCTGGCCCAACGGGCCTTCTACTTCTTCGTCCTGGCCCAAAAGGGCGCCTATCGGCGCATTTCACCCACCCAGGAGGACGCCTTCGTGGCCGCCTTCGTGTGCATGGCGATCCACTTTCAGGATCAGGACGTCCGGGAGGAGGATCTGTGCGAGGCCTTCGACATCACCGCCCGGCGGCTGAACAACGCCCTCAAGATCATCTTTGCCACGCTGGAGGAGGGAAGCAGGGAATGAGATTCATCGCCACCACCAAGCTGGGCTTGGAGTCCGTCACCGCCTTTCAGCTCAAAAAGCTGGGCCTGAACGACGTGGAGAACGCCGACGCCAACGTGAGCTTTTCCGGCACCTACGCCGACATGGCGAGAGCTTTGCTGTATCTGCGCACCGCGGAGCGGTTGCTCCTTCAGGTGGGCGCCTTCGAGGCCACCAGTTTCGAAGCCCTCTTTGAGGGCGTCAAGGCCCTGGACTGGAAGCCCTTTTTGAATCCTCACAGCCGCATCCACGTGAACGGCAAGAGCGCCAAGAGCACCCTGTTCTCCGTGTCCGACTGCCAGAGCATCGCAAAGAAGGCCATCGTGGAGAGCCTGAAGAGCGCCTACCACACGGACCGCATCCCGGAGGACGGGGCGGAGGTCATCGTGGAGGTGGGCCTGCTGCGGGACAGGGTCACGGTGGCCCTGGACTGCTGCGGGGCGGGGCTCTCCCGCCGGGGGTATCGGACCTACAACGTGGCCGCGCCGCTCAGCGAAACCCTGGGGGCGGGGCTCATCCTCCTGTCCCGGTACTGGCCGGACACGCCCTTCATCGATCCCATGTGCGGCAGCGGCACCATGCCCATCGAGGCGGCCATGATCGGCAACAACAAGGCCCCCTCCCTGAACCGGCGCTTCGCCGCGGAGGACTGGCCCTTCCTGGACGCCCGCGTCTTTTCGGAGGCCCGGGAGCGGGCCCGGGACCAGGAGCGGCACGACGAGCTCCCCATCTTCGGCTACGACATCGACGAACGGTCCGTGGCCGTGGCCCGGCGCCATGCCGAGAAGGCGGGGGTGAAGGTCCGTTTCGAGGTTCGTCCGGTCCAAAAGCTCAAAACCGACTACGAGAAGGGGCTCCTGCTCTGCAATCCGCCCTATGGGGAGCGGATGCTCACCGGCAAGGAAGCCGCCGATCTCTATCGGGATATGCGCCGCGTCTTCGACACCCTGCCCGGCTGGCACATCGGCGTCATCTCCGGCATGGACAATTTCGAGAAGGTCTACGGCAAGCGGGCCGACAAGCGCCGCAAGCTCAGCAACGGGGGCCTGCCCTGCACGTTTTATCAGTATTTTCCGGAGCGGAAGAATCCTTTGAACGGAGATCAACCTTATGGAGCATGAGATTTCGATCCGGGAGATAAAAGGCCTGCACATCGGTCAGACGGAGGATGCGGCTGCAGGCACTGGCTGTACCGTGCTCATCTGCGAACGGGGCATGTCCGCAGGGCTGGACATCCGGGGCGGTGGACCTGCTTCCCGGGACACCCATCTGTTGGACCCTCTGACCGCTGCTCAGACTATCCATGCCGTCGTTCTCGGCGGGGGGAGCGCGTTCGGCCTCGGCGCTGCCGACGGCGTCATGGCATATCTGGAGGAACGGAATATCGGCTTCGACGTGGGCGTCACCAAGGTGCCGTTGGTCGCCCAGTCCGACATCTTTGATCTGACGGTGGGAGACAAGTCCGTTCGCCCGGATCGAGCCATGGGGTACGCCGCCGCGAAGAACGCCATGGAAGCGCCCAATTATCGGGACGGCAACTATGGGGCAGGCTGCGGGGCCACCGTAGGCAAGCTTGCCGGCATGGAGACGTGCATGAAGTCCGGCATCGGCAGCTACGCCGTTCAGCTGGGACCTCTGCAGATCGGCGCCATCGTGGTGGTCAATGCTCTTGGGGATGTATATGACTGGAAGACGGGGCGCAAGGTGGCGGGGCTCCTGAAGCCGGATAAAAGGGGGTTCCGGGACAGTGTCGCACTGATGGAGGAGAGCATCGCCATCCATGAAAACCGTTTTGCGGAAAACACCACCATCGGCGCCATCGTCACCAACGCTGCCTTCACCAAGGCCCAACTCTGCAAGATCGCGGGCATGGCCCATAACGGGTATGCCCGATCCATCCGGCCTGTCCACACCTCTGCGGACGGCGACAGCATCTACGCTCTTTCCGTGGGAGAGATTTCGGCGGACATAGACCTGGTGGGGACACTGGCGGCCCAGGTCATGAGCGAAGCGATTCTGCGTGCCGTCACAAGTGCCGAGAGCGCCTATGGGTTTTTGGCTGCGAAAGAGCTCAGGGGATAGGGTAGGATGCCGGAGGGCCCGGATGCTTAGGACAGAGAAGGGATTCGCTCTCGCCTGCGGGCTCGGTCAGGGCGCAGGCTCACCGGCAAGGAGGCCGCGGATCTCTATCGGGATATGCGATGCGTCTTCGACACCCGGCCCGGCTGGCACATCGGCGTCATCTCCGGCATGGACAACTTCGAAAAGGTCTACGGCAAGCGGGCCGACAAGCACCGCAAGCTCAGAAACGGGGGCTTTTCACATTTTATCAATATTTCCAGGATAGGGTAGAGCGATAGCCTACAGCGCCCTTCAAGGCGCTTTTTTTGATTCGCTGTTTATGGGGAAGACTTTTACGACATCCTGTGATATGCTTTACTCATCGGATCGGGAGGAACAGACCATGGACGTGACGCGTATCGGAGCTTTCCTAGCACAGCTTAGAAGGGAGAACGGACTCACCCAGGAGGAGCTGGGTGAATCCCTGGGCGTTTCCAACAAGACGGTTTCTCGCTGGGAGACGGGGACCTATCTGCCCCCGGTGGAGATGCTGCAGCGCCTCAGCGAGCGCTATGGCGTCTCCATCAACGAGCTTTTGAGCGGTGAGCGGCTCACAGCGGAAAGCTACCGGGAAAAAGCGGAGGAGAACATCAAGTCTGCCCTGTCAGAGAGCCCCTTTACCGTGGAAGAGCGGCTCGCCTTCTTCAAAAAGAAGTGGCGGAAGGACAACGCGTTCAGCATGGCCCTGTGCGCTCTTTGTTACCTGGTGCTGCTGCTGGCATTGAAGTATAAGGGCGTGAACCTCTTTCTCATCGCGTTCACCGGCAGCCTTGCGCTGGTGGCGCTCTATGTGGTGTTGTACAACCGCATGATGATCTATGCAGAGAGCCATGTGTTTGACAAGGTCATGAAAAGAGTAAAACCCGAATGGGAGGTTGGCATGGCGGAACAGCGGCATGACCGTTGGCGGCCGCGGGGCGGGTTTTGGATGGCGGTGCTGCTGCTTTTGGGGTTCATGGGAATGGATTTTTTGATAATAGGCCTCACCCAGGAGCCGGCGACCCGTTTGCTGCTGGACATCCTGCTGCGGGTTGCCTTTGGCTTAATGACGCTGTGGGTCCTGGTGAAGTATTACGACAAGGGCAGCTATCGAGAAATCTTACATACCCGAAACATAGGCTCAGCCCTATTGGCAGGCGGCGGAATACTATTGTTTCTCCTGGTGGAGATCGTGTTTTTGTTTACCAGGACTCCGAGAGACTATTGGAGCGCGTGGCGTCGAGGAATCCCCTGGAACCTGATCGTTGAACAGCTTGTGGGGCAGCAGTTCACCGACGCCTTTTTTACAGAGCTGGTTTTTGCACTCCTGCTGGAAGGGTATTTTCGGCAGGGGGGACCAAGCGTAAAGCGGCGGCTGCTCTACGGCCTGCTCTGCAGCGGGGTATATGGGAGTTTAGCGCTGCTGGGCCTTAACCAGTCCTCCCCGCTGTCTTTGGGGGCGTTCGCCCTCGCCATGGCGGCGGTGTATCTGCATTCCCATAACATTCTGGTGCCCATACTGCTTCACTTTCTGCAGAGCCTAATGGGGCATCTCATGCCCTATGAAACGGAGATGCTTATGGTAAGCACGCCAGCATTTTCAGTAACTTTCATTGTATTGCTAAGCGTTTGGGCTGTGGCGTTTCTGATTCTGCCGGAGAAGCAGTATAAAAGCCTTCCCCTTGGAGGGGAAGGGGGACCGCTTGCGGTGGATGAGGTGGAGGAAAACAGATAAAAAAACGCAGAGAGAGGGATTCTTCGCGGCTGCGGCCTTGGGCGGGGCGGGGGCAAAGGCCGCACTGTGGCCTTTGCTAACACCCGCCCTTCGAATCCCTCCCTCTGCGCCATAATAAAATGAGCACCCGGATTGGGTGCTCATTTTATTGGCGCAGAGAAAGGGATTCGAACCCTTGATACCATTCCTGGTATACACGATTTCCAGTCGTGCGCCTTAGACCAGCTCAGCCATCTCTGCAAGGTCCGTTGGGTATAATACACTATTTCATTTTAGAATGCAAGTGTTTTTTTGCCGGTTGCTATTCTTCTTTTTTCTTTGCCAGCTCCATGAGCTCCGGGTAGCGGGAGATGATGTAGCTGTAGCTCTTGCGGCTGTGGGGCACCATGCAGCCCGAGCAATCCTTCACGCCGT
>CADBYI010000016.1 GCA_902798825.1 uncultured Eubacteriales bacterium
GAGATATTATGAAGAAAACGGATCGCCTCGTTAATATCCTTGCTTCAGATATTGAGCATAAGGATGTTCTTGAAGTTGCTTGCGGAGCAGCAGACTTTTCTATTTCAGCGGCGCGCATTGCCAACAGGGTTTCTTGTATCGACCTTGATGACAGCAGACTTAATAATCAGGTCAAGCAGAATAACGTCCGTTTTCAGATTATGGATGCCTCAAATATGTCGTATTCAGACAATGAATTTGACACTATAGTCATATACAACGCATTTTTTCATATCCAGTCGCAATGGAATATGATTGAAAGAGGATGTAAGCGGGTGATTAAAGGAATGGGCAAGATATACATTATTGGAACATGGAGTTTAGACACCAATTTGATGATAGATACATTTGGCGATAATGCTATTTGGCACGATGGATTCTTAATTGTGGAAATGACAAAATAATTATACAAATTCCGGTTTGTCGGAATGAAACGAATTTGAACCTTCCGAGAAATAGTTTCTTTTCGGAAGGTTTTTGTTTGCCTGAAGCGCACGTATCACTTCCGCATGGCGGTGTATAAGTGCGCTCTTCCAGAAAGCGGCTTCCCCTTGAGGGGAAGCTGGCAACGAAGTTGACTGATGAGGTGTTCAGGGAAGAGCTGATGCTTTTAGATATCCACCTCATCCGGCTTCGCTCACGCTGCGCCACCTTCCCCTCAAGGGGAAGACTTTTGGATACGCTTAAAAACCACCTTTTAGAGAGCGCCTCTTCTGCCATCCTTTGCTGACAGCCTGCTCAGCTTGTCAAAAGGCTTTTTGACAAGCTGCCGAGCGCAAACAGCGCTCTTTTTTATGTCCTTTTCCACCGTCCCGACAGGTAGAATACCCCGCCGATCAGCAGGGGCATGAACCCGGCCAAAGCGTCCCCCATCCAGAACCCGAAGCAGTCCCAATGGAGGGCAAAGCCCAGCAGGGCGGCCAGGCCGATCCGGCTGATCATGCCGTCGATGATGGCCACGGCCAAGTTGAGCCTTGGTCTGCCGGACCCGTTGATGAGGGAGAAGGCCACGCTCCGGGTGCCTGCGCCGAAGAAATTGAGGATGACGGGGAGGGTCAGCACCGCCGCCACGGACAGCACGTCCGGATCGGGGGTGAACAGGCCGTAGACCCCCTGGGGCCACAGAAGCATGATCGCGGTGAACAGGCTGGCAAAGCCCATGCCGATGAGCAGGATGGCCAGCAGGGTCCACGTGACCCGCTTGTGCTTTTGCGCGCCTAAATTCTGGCCCACCATGGTGCTGCCTGCGGTGGTGAAGGATTGGGAGATGACGCCGCACATGGTGTTGAGCTTGTTGAAAATGCCGGCAAGGGCGGAATAGGTCACGTCGAACAGGTTGATCCAGGACATGAGCACGATCTTGGACAGGTTCACCGCTGCGGACTGGATGGCCATGGGGATGCCCAGCGCCAGCAGCCGCCGAAAGGCGGGCCCGTCGATGCGAAAGCTTTCCAACCTGAAGTCGAAGCCGAAGCTGCTGCGCCGCCGGTATAAGTACACCAGGGACAAAAGGAAGCTGACCCCTTGGCCGATGACCGTGGCCAGGGCCGCCCCGAACACCTCCATGCCCATATACTTGACGAAGAGCACGTCCAGGACCATGTTCAAAATGGCGGCCACGGCGATGAACAGAAAGGGCCGCTTGCTGTCGCCCATGCCCCGCAGGATGGCGCTGACGATGTTATAGCCGTAGATGAAGACGAGGCCGCACACGCAGGTCACAAGATAGTCCATGGCGTAGTCCCGGGCGGTGGCGGGGGTGTTGAGCCAGGTGAGCAGGGAGGCCCGAAGCAGGAAGCAGACCAGGGCGATACCAGCCGACACGGACAGCAGGAAGGTGAACATGGTGCCGATGGTCCTTTGGATGTCATCGGGCCGCTTTTCCCCCACGGCCCGGGCGATGATCACCTGACCGGCGGAACAAAAGCCCATGGCCACGAAGGTCAGCAGGTGCAGCAGATCGCCGCCGATGGACACGGCGGACATGCCGGCCTTGCCGATGTAGTTGCCCACCACCACCATGTCCACCACGTTGTACACCGCCTGCAGGGCGTTGGACACGAACAGCGGCAAAGCGAACCGAAGGAGCAGCGGCGCCACCGGCCCCCGTGTCAGATCCTTCACCATGGTCTGCTGTCGTTCCATCCGCCATTCCTTTCCGATCAGCTTTTTCGCTGCCGTTCATACAGGGTCTCGGCCGCCAAACGGGTCTTGGCCACCAGGTCCCCCTCCGTCTGGGGGAAGCAGTAGTACAGCGTCTTGCTGTCGCCGATGCAGATCATATCCCCCAGCTCATACCAGAAATAGTCGGCATAGAGGCTGTAGGAGGCGGCGGGGGATTGATGATACCGCAGCCGGCCATCGCAGCCCGTCAGGGTGAATCCGGTCTCGTCGTGGACGAGGCGGCCGGTCCCCACCCGGTAGATGCATTTGGTATCCACCAGCAGGCAGATGTCCACGGGCACGTCCAGCCGGTAGGCGCCCGACTCGATCTCCCCCTTGACCTGTTGGCGCTCCCAGGCGTACCAGTCGGGCACGTGGTCGAAGATGGGCTGTTTATCCTCCGCCTCCAGGGTCCCCAGCTCGGTCAGCGTCCAGACCTTTTGGCAGCTGTGACAGGTCAGATGTATGCCCTTTCCCTCCATCCGGCCCTCGATCCCGCAGGCGGGGCACTTGTAGAGGACCCGGTTCAAACCGTCGGCCCGGAAGGATTCTGCGATCCGAATGCCCTGCTCCCGCTGGTAGCGAAAGCCGTCGAAGGTGAACTGCTCCTTCAGGATGGCGTTCAGCTCCGCCACGGACTTTTCCTCAATGTCCGCCGGGGACAGCAAATAGCCCATAGTGGCCCTCACTGGCACCCGCCTGGGCTGCAATCCGTTATAGAGGGGGTCGTGGAGGAAGGCGCCCTGGGTCTTGATCATCACCACGGGCACCTTCAGCAGCTTCAGAAGCTTGCCCAGGGTATCGGGCAGCGGGGTGGCCGTGCCGTCGAAGGAGTAGCTGGCCTCGGGGTACAGCAGCACCGAGGTATGCAGGCGATTGAGCGCATAGGCCATGTCCCGGACCAGGGCCGGGTCGGACACGAACTTTTGGGTGGGGATGCAGCCGAGGTGCCGCAGGAGCCAATCCTTGCCCACGAACCCGTCCGAGGTGCACACGATGTTGAAGGGACGGGGGTAGAGGATCGTGGCTGCGATCTTCAGGTCCAGAAAGCAGGAATGGTTCATGAGGAACAGGGCGGGCTCGTCCGGGCCCAGCCGATCCATGTTCTCCTCTGTCAGGCAAAAATCCACGTCCTTCAGCTCTCCGGCGCTCAACGTCTTCAGCAGCGTGCGGAAAAACCAGCTGGGCCTCAATGGCTTTTTGCGGCGTTCGCCGGGGAGGGACAGGACCTTTTCATAGGGGAGGGATTTCACTTTGATCTTCATGGCCGGCCTCTATATTCAAACGGATACAAGCAGTATACGCCCTTTTGGCTCGTTCGTCAAAAACTCTTTCTGCCGCCCCATATAGGCGCTTGCAATCGGACTGGTTTTCTGCTACTATACAAAATAGTGGAGAAGGCTGTTTTCTCCGAAAACGGATTGCAGTTCGACCCATCATCTGGAAGGAGGAAAATACATACATGAATTACACCGCGGAAGTCACCCATATGTGTCCTGTCGCCAAGGGCGCATACCATGGCCCGGCCCCCATCCCCGAGGAGGGCAAGTGGGTCCAGGCCAAACAGATTTCGGACATCTCCGGCTTCACCCACGGCATCGGCTGGTGCGCACCCCAGCAGGGCGCCTGCAAGCTGACGCTGAACGTGAAGGACGGGATCATCGAGGAGGCCCTGGTGGAGACCATCGGCTGCTCCGGCATGACCCACTCCGCCGCCATGGCCTCGGAGATCCTGATCGGCAAGACCCTTCTGGAGGCTTTGAATACCGACTTGGTCTGCGACGCCATCAACACCGCCATGCGGGAGCTGTTCCTGCAGATCGTCTACGGCCGGACTCAGAGCGCTTTCTCTGACAACGGCCTGCTGGTGGGCGCTTCTTTGGAGGATCTGGGCAAGGGCCTGCGCTCCCAGATCGGCACCATGTTCGCCACCCGCGAAAAGGGCCCCAGGTATCTGGAGATGACCGAGGGCTACTGCTCTCGGATGGCCCTCAACGCTCAGGACGAGATCATCGGCTACGAGTTCATCAGCCTGGGCAAGATGATGGATTTCATCAAGGCCGGCATCGAGCCCGCCGAAGCCCTCAAGAAGGCCACCGGCCACTATGGCCAGTGGGACGGGGCCGCGAAATACATCGATCCCCGCAAGGAATAAGGGAGGTTCACGACTATGGCATTGTTTGAGAATTACGACCGCCGCATCGCCAAGATCAATGGCGTCATTTCCCAGTACGGCATCGGCTCCGTGGAGGAGTGCCGGGAGATCTGCAAAGCCGCCGGCTTCGATCCCTACGAGATCGCCAAGGGCATCCAGCCCATCTGCTTCGAGAACGTATGCTGGGCTTACTGCGTGGGCGCCGCCATCGCCCTGAAGGCCGGCGCGAAGAACGCCGAGGAGGCCGCCCGCTACATCGGCATCGGGCTCCAGAGCTTCTGCATCGACGGCTCCGTGGCCGAGAACCGGAAGGTGGGCCTGGGCCATGGCAACCTGGCCGCCATGCTGCTGAGCGACGAATCCAAGTGCTTCGCCTTCCTGGCCGGCCACGAGTCCTTTGCCGCCGCCGAAGGCGCCATCGGCATCGTCCGCAACGCCAACAAGGTCCGCAAGGAGCCCCTGCGGGTCATCCTCAACGGCCTTGGCAAGGACGCCGCTCAGATCATCTCCCGTATCAACGGCTTCACCTACGTCCAGACCCAGTTCGATTACTATACCGACGAGCTGAAGATCGTCCGTGAGATCCGCTACTCCGAGGGCGAGCGGGCCAACGTCCGCTGCTACGGCGCCGACGACGTCCGCGAGGGCGTGGCCATCATGCATTTCGAGGGCGTGGACGTGTCCATCACCGGCAACTCCACCAACCCCACCCGGTTCCAGCATCCCGTGGCCGGCACCTACAAGAAGGAGTGCATCGAGCAGGGCAAGAAGTACTTCTCCGTGGCCTCCGGCGGCGGCACCGGCCGGACCCTCCATCCCGACAACATGGCCGCCGGCCCCGCCTCCTACGGTATGACCGACACCATGGGCCGGATGCACTCCGACGCCCAGTTCGCCGGCTCCTCCTCCGTGCCTGCTCACGTGGAGATGATGGGCTTCCTGGGCATGGGCAACAACCCCATGGTTGGCGCCACCGTGGCCGTGGCCGTGGCGGTCCAAAACAGCCTGGCCAAATAAACCAAACGCAACCGAACGATGCTCCGGCCTCCTGGTCGGAGCATCGTTACAAACGGGGAGATCCCATGACGATGACAGAAATACGGGCCCTGTGCGGGGACACCTACGTGCGCCTCACCACCATAGACGGGGAGGTGTTCGAGGGAGAGCCCACCCACGACTCCGCCAGCTATTGTTTTCACGAATACGGTCGGGACGAGGAGGCGGTGGAGATCGACCACTGGCTGTTCTATCTTGGCGACATCAAGACCGTGGAGCGGGTCGAAAAGGGGCCCGTGGGGGTGTGGATGAGCCGCCCCCTGCACTATATGCAGCTGGAGCCGGAGGCCTTTGCCGCCATGGAGGCGGGGAAAAAGACCATCGAGCTACGGCTCTGCGACGAGAAGCGCCGCCGCATCCAGGCCGGAGACGTGATCCGCTTCGAGGACACGGAGGATGAACGGGAGCTGCTGTTCGTGCAGGTGGAGGGCATGCGCTTCTTCGCCTCCTTTGATGAGCTGTATGCCGCCCTGCCGTTAAACAAATGCGGGTACACGGAGGAAGAGACGAAAACCGCCTCTCCCCGGGACATGGATGCCTATTATTCCCCGGAGGAGCAGGCAAAGTGGGGCGTGGTGGGGATCGAGGTGTCCCTGCTGTAAAAAATATTAGCGGCTGCAACCTTTTGCCATGCTGCGCTGTGTTATGGGCGAAGAAACGAACAAAGGAGCAAGAACCATGAAAAAGATTTTTATTATCGCGCTGGCCGCCGTACTGATTTTGACGGCCGTTGCCTGCAAAGCTGAGAAGGCCCTGGAATCAGAGGGTCAGGCGCCTGCGGACGGGCAGCCCGCGGCGGGCGTTGGAATGACCGGCGGCTGGACCCCGGCGGAGGACTTTTCCGTCACCGAAGAGCGCCAGGCCATCTTTGACAAGGGCATGGCGGCCCTGCTGGGCGTGGACTATGAGGCCCTGGGTTATCTCGGCTCCCAGGTGGTGGCCGGGAAGAACCACGTCTTCCTGGTGAAGGGGACAGCGGTGACGCCCACCCTGCCCGTTTCCTATGGGCTGGCGTATCTCTATGAGGACCTGCAGGGCGGGGTCAAGATTCTGACCGTCGCGAATCTGCCCATCGTCCCCAATGAGGACGGCACGCTGGCCGCCGTTCCGGAGGAGGGCCCCATGGGCGCCTGGTACTATGCCGAAGACCCCGCCCTCACCGACGAGGACGAAGCTAAGCTGGAGAAGGCGCTGCAGAGCCAGGTGGGCGCCAGCTACACGATCGTGGCGTATCTGGGCGAGCAGGTGGTGTCCGGCCTGAATCGGTGCCTCCTCTGCCAGGTGAAGCCCGTAGTTCCCAACGCTCAACCCCATTACGCCCTCGCCTACGTCTACACGGACCTGCAGGGCGGAGCAGAGCTCTCCCGAATCATCGACCTGGATATCGGCGCCCTCTGCGAGTACGGGGCATAGTATCCGTCATCCACCATGCGCTGGGAGGGCCCTGTCCTCCCCGTTCGCTTTTTTGGCGCAGGTGTGATATACTGGACCGGCAGAAACGATATAAGGAAGTGACGGTTTGCATGAAGGTCTGTTTGCTGAACGATTCCTTTCCCCCGGCCATCGACGGGGTGGTGAATGTGGTGATGAATTACGCCGACCATCTGGGACGGGACCACGGGGCAGAGGTGACGGTGGGAACGCCGGAGTATCCTGGTGCCCTCTATGACCAGTATCCCTACCGGGTCATCCCCTACCCCAGCCTGGATACCACCGCCCTTATGAGCGGCTATCGGGCGGGCCTCCCTCTTTCGGGGAAGTCGGTGGAGGAGCTGGCGGCCGTTCGTCCGGACATTTTGCACAGCCACTGCCCCGTGGCCTCCACGGTCCTGGGGCGGCTTTTGCGGGAGCAGACCGAGGCACCGCTGGTGTTCACCTATCACACCAAGTTCGACATCGACATCCATCGGGCGGTGAAGATTCCCCCGGTGGCGGAGGAGACCATCCGGGCCATGGTATCGAACATCGAGGCCTGCGACGAGGTCTGGGTGGTGAGCCAGGGCGCCGGGGAGAATCTGAAATCCCTGGGCTACCAGGGAGCTTATCGGGTCATGAACAACGGTGTGGACTTCGCCCGGGGCCGGGTGGACCAGGGGACCGTGGAGAAGGCCACCGCAGGATACGACCTGCCGGCCGGGGTGCCGGTGCTGCTGTTCGTGGGCCGGATGATGACCTACAAGGGCCTGCCCCTCATTCTGGACGCATTGAAGCTCCTTATGGACGGCGGGCAGGATTTTCGCATGGTGTTCATCGGCAAGGGCCCCGACAAGGAGAAGATGGAGCAGAAGGCCCGATCCCTGGGGCTTTCAGATAAGTGCATCTTCGTGGGGCCCATCTACGACCGGGACCAGCTTCGGGCCTGGAACACCCGGGCGGATTTGTTTTTGTTCCCCTCCACCTTCGACACCAACGGCCTGGTGGTCCGGGAGGCGGCGGCCTGCGGTCTCGGCTGCGTGCTGGTCAAAGGCTCCTGCGCCGCCGAGGGGATCACGGATGGGCACAACGGCTTTCTCATCGATGAGAGCCCTGAGGCCATGGCAGCGCTGCTGCGGCGGGTCTGCACCGATCTGCCGATGCTCCACACGGTGGGCCAGCACGCCATGGACGAGATATACCTGTCCTGGCAGAGCGCGGTGGACGAGGCCTACGACCGGTATGGCGCCATATTGGATTTGAAAAAGGGCGGGAAGCTGCCACCAAAGCGGAAGGTGCCCACGGACTATCTCGTCACCCTGGCTTCCCGGAGCATGGAGGAGCGGGCGCGCCGCCGCCGGATCCGGCAGGAGCTGTTCAACGACTTCAAGGAGACGGCCCAGGGCATGATGGACAACATCCAGGAGGCGGAGCGCAGCGCCGAGCAGCACTGGAACCGGGTCAGCGAGACGCTGCAGCGGGACATGGAAGCCCTCCGGAGCACCGAGGATCCCAAGGCGAAGATATGGGAGGAGATGGAGCGGGGGCTGGAGGCGCTCAAGAAGCGGTAAGCCTATGGAGCAATTCGATTTTCGCCGCATGAGCCTGTACCAGATCTGGATCCGCAGCTTCGCCGATGGCAACGGGGACGGCATCGGGGACCTGTACGGGGTGTACGACAGGCTGGAGTACATCAAGAGCCTGGGGGTGGACGGCATCTGGTTCAGCCCCATCTATCCCTCGCCCAACGCAGACTACGGCTACGACATCTCCGACTATCGGAACATCCATCCGGACTACGGCACATTGGACCAGTTCGACAGGGTCCTTCATCGGGCCCACGAGCTGGGGCTCAAGGTCATCCTGGATCTGGTCATCAACCACACCTCCGACGAGCATCCCTGGTTCCGGGAGAGCCGCAAGGGGCGGGACAACCTCTACAGCGACTATTACATCTGGCGGGACCCCAAGCCCACCCCAGGGGGACGCCGTCCCCCCAACAACTGGTTCAGCCAGTTCGAGGGTCTGGCCTGGGAGTACGAGCCCCAGCGGGAACAGTATTATCTGCATGTGTTCGCCAAAAAGCAGCCGGACCTCAACATGGACAATCCAAAGGTCCGGGAGGAGGTCAAGGGCATCATGCGCTTTTGGCTCGATCGGGGGGTGGACGGCTTTCGGGAGGACGTGATCACCTTCATATCCAAGGATCAGCGGCTCCCCGACGGCATCCCCTTCTTGCCGGTGATCAACGGCATGCCCTTCTATAAGGACGGACCGAATCTGATGCAGTATCTGCGGGAGTTTCGCCAGGTGGCCCAACAATACGGGGCGCTGCAGATCGGCGAGGCGCCCATGACGCCCGTGAAGACGGCCATCGGCTACCTTTGCGGGGAGGACCGGGTGCTGGACATGATGATTCAGTTCGACACCATGATGGCGGACTGCTTCCTCACCGAGTTCGTGCACCTGCCCTTCCGTTTGCGCAAGCTCAAGCGGGCCTTCTCCCGCTGGCAGTACGCTCTGGCGGGTCGGGGCTGGAATGCCCTGTACCTGGAAAACCACGACCATCCCCGGGTCATCTCCCGCTATGGCAGCGAGAAATACTGGCGGGAGTCGGGGACCATGCTGGCGGCCTGTTACCTGTTCCAGCAGGGCACGCCCTTCATCTATCAGGGACAGGAGATCGGCATGACGAACATCCGCCTGGACACCATCGACAAGTACATCGACATCGCCTCCATTCGGGCCTATCACGCCTATTTCACCCGTCAGTCCCAGGAGAAGCGGATGCGCCGCATCCACCGGTCCAGCCGGGACTCCGCCCGGACCCCGGTCCAATGGACGGACGGTCCCAACGCCGGCTTCACCACGGGCACGCCCTGGTTCCATGTGAACCCCAACTACACCGCCGTCAACGTGGCGGCGGAGGAGGGGGACCCCAACAGCATCCTGAACTTCTACCGCCGCTGCCTGGCCCTGCGGAAAAGCAGCGAGACCCTGCTTTCGGGAACCTATCGGGAGTATCAGGCCTGGCGGGGGAAGGTGTATATGTATGAGCGCAGCCGTCAGGGGGAGCGCATCCTGATCGTCTGCTCCTTCTCCCACCTTGCCCAGAGCTATCGCCTGCCCCGGGGATACGACCAAGCGGGGGCGGAGCTGCTCCTCGACAACTATCCGGAGGCCCCCACCCTGGGGAAGCTCCGGCCCTACGAGGCCCAGGTGTACCGCTGGCGGGCATAACCCTATATTCAGCTTGACATGTGACCGTTTGTTCACTATAATGTGATCGAACGGTCACTTTTTTGCGTGAGGTAGTTGTATGGCAAAGGATACGCGGGACAGGATACTGGGGATGGCCCTGGACCAATTTTCGCAAAACGGCTATGACGGCACCAACATTCGGGCGCTGACGGAATCGCTGGGCCTGGTCAAGTCCGCCATGTATCGGCATTTTGAGAGCAAGGAGGCCATCTGGAACGCCCTGCTGGACGAGCTGGTGGCCTACTATGAGGGCCGGTTCGGCTCGGCGGAGCATCTGCCCCCGGTGCCGGACACCCTGGAAGGGCTGGTGGCGCTGACCATGGGCCTTGCGGAGTTCACGATCCACGACGAGCGGGTGGTGAAGTCCAGGAAGCTGTTGACGATCGAACAGTTTCGGGACGATCGGGCCCGGGATTTGGCCACCAAGCATTTTCTCACGGGCCTCACCGGCATGTTCACCCCTCTCTTTGCCGGCATGATGGACAAGGGGCTCCTGCGCCGGGACGATCCCGAGATGCTGGCCTTCGCCTACACGGCGCCCATCTCCGCCCTGATCCACCTGTGCGACCGGGAGCCGGAAAAGACGGAGGACGCCCTCCGCCAGATCGAAGCCTTCAGCCGCCATTTCATCCAGGTTTACAAGGCATAAAGACCCATTATCAGGGAGGAAACTATATGCATACGTTCATTGCTTATTGTGGGCTGAACTGCGAAACGTGCGAGGCCCGGCTGGCCACCGTTCGTAACGACGACGCCCTGCGGCGCAGGGTGGCCGCCCTCTGGTCGGAACTGAACCAGGCGGAGATCACGCCGGAGATGATACACTGCGTGGGCTGCCGGATCGAGGGCCCGAAGACCCCCTACTGCGAATCCCTCTGTCCCATTCGAAAGTGCGCCATGGCGAAGGGACTGGAAACCTGCGGCGGCTGCGGGGCGTGGAGGACCTGTGAAAAGCTCTCCCCGATCATCGGCAACAACCCGGACGCCCTCCGGCGGCTGGAGAGCTGGAAATAGCAAAGGAGCTGTGAGCATGAAATATAGAGAAACCATAGGATTGAAGGACGGGCGGAGCTGCATTCTTCGCAACGGCACCGCGGCGGACGGCCAGGCCATGCTGGACATCTATGTGTTGACCCACGTTCAGACGGACTATCTGCTGTCCTATCCCGACGAGGTCACCATGACCGCGCTCCAGGAGGCCCAGTTTTTGCGAGAGAAGACCGACAGCGAAAACGAGATCGAGCTGCTGGCGGAGGTGGAGGGCCGAATCGTCGGCGCGGCGGGCATCGCCGCCCTGGGCAAAAAGGAAAAGATCCGGCACCGGGCGGACTTCGGCATCAGCATCGATCAGGCTTACTGGGGCTTGGGCATCGGCCGGGCGCTGACCCGGGCCTGCATCGAGCTTGCCAGGCAAGCGGGCTATTCGCAGCTGGAGCTGGAGGCTGTGGCGGATAACGCCCATGCCCTGGCTCTCTATGAAAGCGAGGGCTTCCGGGAATATGGGCGGAATCCACGGGGGTTTCGTTCCCGGTACACGGGCTGGCAGGAGCTGGTATATATGCGGTTGGAGCTGGATAGGTAACAGGATACGAGGGAGGCAACATATGCGGCTGGACGGAATTGGTCTGCTGGTGAAGGACATGGGAACCATGATCCGCTTTTATCGGGACGTGCTGGGCTTTGAGATAAAGGAGGCGGAGGACGCGGACAACGTGTATCTCGTGAAGGACGGTACGTTGTTTTTGCTCTACGGGCGGAAGGATTTTGAGACCATGACCCACCGGACGTACGAATATGTCACCGGCGTCAACGGCCATTTTGAGATCGCCCTCTATGTGAACACCTTCGACGAGGTGGACGCGGCCTTCGACCACGCCGTGGAGAAGGGGGCGACGCCCATCCTGGCGCCCACCACGGAGCCCTGGGGCCAGCGGACCTGCTATATCGCTGACCCGGAGGGAAACCTGATCGAGATCGGCTCCTGGAACAAGCCCTATGAACGAAAAGACCAGTGATGGGAGAACGGCATATGACCCTGCGCACGGAGCAGCTTCCTATACTATCATTGTGTTTTGCCAAAATCGGGAAGGAGGCGGGGTGAATGGTCGCTATCAGCAGTGAACGGCTCACCGCCGCGGAGTACATCCGCTTTCTTGCCCGCACGGACTTGGGCAGCCAGTACCCCCGAGAGCGATTCGAGGAACGGATACCCAGGCTCCTGCAAAACGCCTCCATCAGCCTCTCCGCCCGGAATGAGGAGGGGCTTCTGGTGGGGGTGCTGCTGGGGCTTACGGACTATGCCTACTGGCTCTATGTGACGGACCTGGGCGTGGATCGGGCCTATGAGCGCCGGGGCATCGGCCGGGCCCTGATGGAAAAAGCCCTGGAGCTGGCCGGGGGCGAAAAGGATATCGCCGTGTATCTGATTGCCAACGAGAACGCCGTGCCCTTTTATGAGAAGCTGGGCATGAGGCAGGCCACGGAGGTCATGAAGTACGACCATGTGGACTGGACGTCGTTCACCGTGGGAACAGAATCGGGCAATAAATGACAGGACAGCCGTCGCCCGGACGGCTATACTGAAAGCGAGTCAAGGTAAGGGAGGCAACGGATATGGAGTGGCTCACCTCGATCCGCGGGGCCGTTTCGTTCATGGAAACGCATCTTCGGGACGATATCGGACTGGAGGACGTGGCCCGGGCGGTGCACCTGTCGCCGTTCTTTCTGCAGCGGGGGTTTTCACTGATGACCGGCGTGGGCGTAGGCGAATATCTGCGCAATCGTCGGCTCTATGAAGCCGCGCTGGACCTGCAAAAAACGGGAGAAAGGGTCATAGACATCGCCCTAAAATACGGCTATGAGACCCCGGAAAGCTTCGCCAGGGCCTTCGCCCGCTTCCACGGCGCCACGCCCACCCAGGTTCGGGAGGGGGCGGCCATCCGGCCCTTTCTGCCCTTGACCATCCTACTTTCGATCCAAGGAGGCAGCCAAATGGATTACAAAATCACCCCCATGTTCCCCTTCAAGGTCATCGGCTTTCAGAGGGCGTTCGACTACGAGACGTCCTATGCGGAGATCCCCAGGTTCTGGGATGAGATTTGCGAGAAGTACGCCAACAACGTCTATGCCGGGAACGCCCCCGCCAACCCCTATGAGCAGGCCCTGGTGGACAACTGCATCGGCGAGTACGGCGTCTGCATCGACGATATGGACGGCGGAAAGTTCCGATACCTCATCGCGGGCAAGTACACCGGGGGACCCGTGCCCGAGGGCATGGTCCTCTATGAGTTTCCGCGAGGTGAATGGGCCGTGTTCAACTGTGTGGGGCCCAACCCCCAGACCCTCCAGAGCGTCAACACCCGCATCTTTCGGGAGTGGCTCCCCGGCAATCCGGACTATGAGCTCAGCGGCACCGCCACGGTGGAGTGGTACGACTGCATCAACGGCGAGCCGACGGACCCCGACTATCACAGCGCCATCTGGGTGCCGGTGAAGCGGAGGAAATGACAATTTCGCCAGGCAGGGGCGGATGAATCGGCACAGATTTGGCAACCAAGCGAGTAGAGGAGGGAACCTATGGCATACAAAGTCATCGACAAGGATTCATATTATCGCCGGGACGTCTTTCGCCGCTTTTCCGAGGACTGTAAGTGCTCGCTGTCCATGACAGCGAGGGTGGACGTGACGGAGCTGGCGGCCTGGTCCAAGAGGACCGGGACCAAGTTCTATCTCAACTTTCTGTATCTGCTGTCCCGGGTGCTGAACAGCCGGGAGGACTATCGGATGGACTACTACTACAGGACCGAGGAGATGGTCTGCTACGACGTGATCCATCCCACCCATTACGCCTTCCATCCGGACACCGAGACCTGCACCCCCGTCTACTCCACCTACTATGAGGACTACGCCACCTTCTACGCCCATGCGGCGGAGGACCTTGCCTGGGCCAAGGAGAACCCGGTGTACATCCGGGAGGCCACGAAGGAGCAAAACCGGTTCGACGCGTCCTTCATCCCCTGGCTGTCCTATGACGCTCTGCATATGGAGCTGCCGGACGGGTATCTGTACTTTGCCCCCATCGTCAACTGGGGGGCCTACCGGGAGGAGGGCGGCCGGCTCATGATGCCCGTCACCGTCCGCATGAATCACGCCGTGGCCGACGGGTATCTGGTGGCCCTGGTGTTCCGCCTGCTGGCGCAGGAGATAGAAACCTTTATTCACGACCATAGGGAGGAATGATTCTGTGAAGATCTTAGTCATCAACGGCAGTCCCAAGAGGGACAAGAGCGACGTCATGCACATCACCCGCGCCTTTTTGGAGGGGATGCAGCAGGCGGGCGAGCAGCAGATACAGGTGATCCACGCCGTGGAGCAGAACGTCAAATACTGCACCGGGTGCTTTTCCTGCATGAACAACGGCGGCCACTGCATCCACGACGACGATATGCGGGGCATTTTGGAGGATATCCTCCAAAGCGATCTGCTGCTGTTCAGCTTCCCCCTCTACTGCTACGGCATGCCAGCGCCTCTGAAGGCCATCATCGACCGGGTCCTGCCCCTCTCCAAAATGACCATGGAGAAGGTGGGGGATCGGTACCAGCACGTGGGCCAGGGGGACTATTCCCGCCTGAAATATCTGATGATCTGCGGCTGCGGCTTCCCCAACAGCCAGCAGAACTTCGAGCCCGCCGTAAGTCAGTTCAAGCTCCTGTTCCCCCATGACCACACGATCGTCACCGTCCCCGAGAGCCCCATGTTCAACGTGCCCCAGGCGGACGTGGTCACGGTGCCCCGGCTGGCGCGGGTGCGGGAGGCCGGGCTGCAGTATGCCCAAAGCGGCCGGATCGACGACGAGCTGCTGGCTGAAATCTGCTCGCCCATGATCCCCGAGGCGCAGTACGCCGCCATCGTCAACGGCGAGGCGTGACCCTGGCAGAAACGGATAGCATAAGGAGGAACATATGCAGGAAAGCATCATCATCCGTCTCGAGACGGAAAAGGACTTTCGGGCGGTGGAGGAGCTGACCCGGGAGGCATTTTGGAACGTGTACAAGCCCGGCGCCGACGAGCACTATTATCTGCACGAGATGCGGAACCACCCCGACTTCCTGCCCGAGCTTGATTTCGTGCTGGAGCTGGACGGCCGGATCGTGGCCAGCATCCTGTTCACCAGGGCCTGGCTGGAGGACGAGGAGGGCCAAAGAAAGGAGATCGTCTCCTGCGGTCCCCTGTGCGTCCACCCGGCGTTCCAGCGGAGGAAGCTGGGAAAGCGCCTGATCCGCCACGCCTTTGGGGCGGCCCGGGAAATGGGATACGACGTGAACGTGAACTTCGGCAACCCGGGCAACTACGTGACGTCGGGCTTCGTAAGTTGCAGGAAAAAGGACGTGAGCTGCTTTGCCTGGGGGAACTATCCCACGGCCCTGCTGGTGGCGGAGCTGGTCCCCGGCGCTCTGGACGGCAGACGCTGGCTGTACATCCCCAGCACCGCCGCCGATTGCTGCGAGGACACGGCCGCGGTGGCGGCCTTCGACGCCACCTTCCCGCCGAAGGAGAAGGCCTGGGCACCCAGCCAGGAGGAATTCTATATCTACAGCCATTCCTCGGTGGTGCGATAGCATCTAAATAATTAGAAGGGGCCGAACGGCCCCTTCTTCCTGTTTGCTGTCAGGCTTTATATTTCTTGTATATCCGCCGGTACACGACCACCAAAATGGGTATGCCCACCAGGCAGGTGAGGGCCGCCAGCATCCCGGCGGCGGAGACATTGAAGAGGCTCAAAAGGGCGGCGGCCCAGAAGCCCAGGGAGAACAGAATCCACATCCAGCCGTTGGCCCGGTTGTAGGCGGGGATGTCCCGTATCTGCCAGGGCTTCACCTCTGAGCCGGCATAGAAATGCATGGGCTTCTTTCGCCTCATGGCATAGATGCCGATGCCCGTGAACAGGGCGGCGCAGGGGACCATGATGAGGATAAACAGGTACCTTTCCATATCAGTAGGTGAACTGGCTGTTTTCCCCCAGGGGCTTTTCCAACAGCTCCGGGTTGGCGAAGATGTGCTTGATGAGCTTCAGGCTCCGGGCGAAGTAGAACCCGTCGGCGATCCGCTCGTCCAGCGTGGCGCCGATGTCGATGAGATCATGAATCGCTCGGGTCCCGTCGGGCAGGAGCACCTCCTCCTTGTGGAGAGCGCCGACGGTGATCATGATGCTGTTGGTGCCGTAGTTGTTCAGATGGTGGTACACCGCGGGACACTTGATGCTGCCCAGGTTGCTGGTGAGGATGGTGGTGTAGTTGGGGTCCCCCTCGGTGAGGACCTTGGGATTGATGCCCCAGAAATCCAGCCAGCGGATGATCCGGATGGCCAGGATCAGCACGAACCGGGGCAGGGCGGCGAACTTGTCCAACAGCTCGTCTATGCCGCCCGTGGCGTGCTCGCTCTTCCTGGTTTCCTTCACGTCCCCCACGATCTTGCGGCTGATGGAGTCCAGCGTGTCCTCGTCCTTGGGCTTCAGCACCATGAGGCTTTCCTCGGCCCCCTCGGCGAAGCGGCGCTTCACCACGAAGCTAATGGAGATTTCGTCCCGCTCGTACATCCGATAGCCCTGAATGAACCGGTTCATAAGGGGACGCTCCTTCACCATCCGGGCCATGGCCGTGACGGCGGCATGGAAGATGGTGGTCTTGTACTCCGGATGCTCGGCATTTCGCCTCTCCAGATAGGCCAGCAGGTCCGTGGCGTCGATGGAATCGTGGAGGTACACCTCGCAGTCCGTCCGCTTAGGCAGCAGATACCCCATGACGGTCTGCAGGCCCGGGGCCTTCACCCAACGGCCGTCTCGCCGGTCCCCCCGCTTGCGCGCTTGCTTTTGTTCGTTGTTTTCCATGGTTCGTCTCCTTGTCGATGGGTTCAGAAGGGGATGAAAGGCGGATACGTTCCATCCTTCGTTCCTTCAAAAATTCGATCTAGCCGAGTATACCATAGCCGACGGGGAATCACAACCGATTTCTGCGAAAGGGGGGATAATAAACGGAGGGACCGCAGACGCGATCCCTCCCAGGCTGTCGAAAAAGGCGGCAGACCATTTGCGGCAAATAAATACATGGACGGTCAAAGAACCGTCCCCGTAATACGGCAGGTAGAAATGGCGCAAACCGCCATTTCTTTTAAATTGATGCCGCAAATTAACGGCGTTTTTGCCCATTCGCAGTACCTTTGTACAGCTTCAGGGCAAAGAACGCCGTTTCTGCCATCCTTTGCTTTGCTGACAGCCTGTTCTGCTTGTCAAAAGGTTTTTGACAAGCAGAGAGGGACCGCGGACGCGGTCCCTCCGGCGATTTTGGGGAAGATTACAGCATGGCCGAGCCGCCCGTGACGATCCAGGCGGCCAGGGAGGCCACCAGGAGGGCGCCGGGGTACACACTGCCCGTGCGGCGGTAGAAGTAGGTGCAGAACAGGCTGAACACCAGCACCTGGGGCACGAATAGGATGAGCAGCGACATGAAGGGGCCCCCGAAGGTGGAGCCAAAGAGCACGTCCGCCCCGGGTCCGATGCCCAGGAAGAACGGGATATACTCGATGAGCACGATGATCAGCACCCCGCCCACCATCATAAGGGCGTTCCGCCACCAGGACCCGACAAAGCCCCGGGCGCCCGGTTCATAGGTGGCGTTCGTGCGCATGGAGGCCATGATCTTCGAGTTGTTCAGCAGGAAGAACAGGGCAAACAGGGGGATATAGACGCAGAACTGACCGAGCCGGGCCCAGGTGAAGGTCTTGAAGAAGGGCCAGATGAACCGAAGGTCCAGCAGGTACAGGGCCCCGGCCAGGGCCACTACGGCGTAGACGAGCAGCAGCAGGCAGAGGACCAGCAGGGCGGACTTGCCCAGCAGCTTCCAGCCGATCTTTTTCGGCGCCGCCTCCGTGCCCAGGCCCATGCCGTACCAGCCGTCGAAGGCCTCCGTCTTCTTCGCCTTCTTCCAGCCGATCAGGGAGGTCACTACCATGACCAGGATCAGCAGGCTGTACCAGCCGATGAAGCCGTTGCCCACGGTCATGCGGAAGATTCCCTCGGGCAGCGGCAGCAGGGCGTGGCCCAGCTGGGTCATGAAGGGATAGGTGAAGCCTGCGATAAGCATGGTGATGACGGCGCCTCGCCACCATTTGCCCCGGGGCTTGACGTTGGCCTTGGGGGGCAGGGGCTGGGGGATATCAGCAAAGAAGGGCACTGTCAGCAGCAGCTCCGCAAAGGGCACCAGGGCCAGCAGGGTGCAGAGCATGGAGAGCAGCACCAGCCACTCCTTGCCCATGGCGATCTGGTCCGCAGGGTCGAGGGCGGCCATGCTTTCGGCCCCGAAGGCCTCCCGGAACCAATCGAGGGCCACCGCCAGGCCCCGGGCGTTGTGGGTGGTGAGCCTATGATTGGTGTACAGGAGCTCCATCCGCCTGGCGCTGCCGTCCGCAAAGCTTCCGAAGGTGGTGTCCCAGGCCGCCTGATCGGGGGTGGTGCCCAGGAACTCGCAGCGCAGGTCGGAGGAAAGCAGCTTGTCGTCCACGGTCCGCTTGTAATCGCGGAAATAGCTGAACTCATCCCACTTGGCCTGGAGCAGCAGCACGTTGTTGAAGTGGATCTTGTCCGTGTCGTACACGGAATCCCGGAACAGCTCCCCGCATTGGAGGACTGTGGCCCTCGGCTCATACTCCGTGCCCGCGAAGGCCGCCGCCACGGACCAGCCGGCCCAGGTGCCCATGGAGTGGCCGCTGATGCCGAGACGGGTGCTGTCCACGTTGTCCATGGTGGCCAGGACCGCATAGGCCGCTGCGCCGCCGCAGGAGCTGTCCCAGATGGCGTTGCCGTCCTGGTCCTTGGAATAATAGTCGTTGAAGAAGGTCAGGTTGGAGAAGTTCATGAGGATGCGGTAGCGGACCGTGCCGCCGGTCTTTTTAAAGGTGCCGGCCTCCACGCTGTCCTCGCCGAAGTTCACCTTGACCGAGTGGTTCACATAGCCCCGCTCCTTGAGGCCCGGCTCGGAGAAGCCGTGGCCGTATTCGTCCAGGGACAGGACCACCACGCCCCGCCGGGCCAGCTCGATGGCGTAGGCGGCGTTGGTCTCCCGATCGTTCTGGTAGCCGTGGAGGAGCAGCACGCCCGGGGCCTTGTGCTCCGCCGTGGCGGTCTTGGGCGTGTAGAGCTTGTAGGTCATCCTGCCCAGATGCTGTTCCCCGTTCTCTCCCCGATAGGCGTCGATGACGCCCTCCGTAACGTCGATGTTGCCGTGGTCGGTCTGGATGGCGTTGGCGATCGTCAGCGCCCCAAAGGCGACGACGAGCAGCACGGCCAGCAGAACGGCCCATTTGGTGCGTGCTTTTTTCATACGAACCCCTCCTCTTTTATGATAGTCGATAATCAAAATAGGACGCCCCTGAAAAAGGGCGTCCATCGCTTTGCCTGTCAGAGCGCCACCGTTTCCGCCGGGGCGGTGAAGGAGGAGAAGGTGGCTTCGGCATCCTCGAAATAGAGGACCTGGGTGTTGCCGTCGTCGGGATCGTACATGGCCTTCAGATTGGGATACTTCTCCAGCATGGCCACCTTGGCCTCCCGTCGATCGTCGTTCAGAAGTTTTCCGGTCACCCGGACCCACTGGCCCTTACAAAAGGCGCAGATCTCCGCCTTGGGGTTCTCGCCCAGCTGCTTTGATACGGGCTTCACCTTGCCGGTCTGGATGTAGAGCTTTCCCTCATAGACCATGGCCGTGCCGAAGGGCCGCACCCGGGGCTGATCCCCCTCCACGGTGGCCAGATAATAGGTCTGGGCCTCGTCCAAAAACGCGCACACTCTTTCCGCTGCTGTCATTTGCTTGTCCTCCTGTGGTTTCTTTCCCTATAGAATATATGATCTGTCCCGGATCGTCAAGGGTTCACAGCCCGAAGACCAGATCATCCCCGTCCCGCTCCGGCAGCAGATGAAAGCCCAGGGACGCATAGAGACTCTGGGCCCGCTGATTGTCCCTTTCCGCGGCCAGCTTGATGGGCTTGGCGGCGTCGGCTGCTTTGAGAAGGCGGATCGCCAGCCGGGCAGCGCGCCGGCCGTATCCCTTCCCCTGGTGCGCCTTGTCCACAAAGAAGCTCCAGGACCAGGCGTCGCCCTTTGCCAGCCACTTGCCCAGGCTGATAAAGCCTACCGGCTGCCCGTCGGCATAGATGAGACAGGGCAGGTTGTCCTCCCGGAACAGGTAGGCCCGTCCGATGGAGAACCAGGCAGGGTTCACCAAATCCCGCTGCGCTTCGGTCAGCTGACAGTCCACGGTGGCGTAGATGAGGTCCGCCTCCGTTCGGATAGGCCGGATGCTCACCTGGCCGTCGGACCATAACGAATCGTTCACCCCCTCCAAAGTCTCTCGCAGGGTCATGCCGTTTTCCTCCCGAATGTATTGAATACAATAAGTATATCATGGATGGAGGCGGACATCAACGCGAAGCCCCGTTGAAAACCTTGATCGGTTTTGGTATACTGTTTACATCCATATATCTGGGGGAACGAATCATGAAATGGCTCATCGCGTCGGATTTGCACGGCTCGGCCTACTACTGTCGACAGCTGCTGGGGGCCTTCGAGAGGGAGGGGGCGGACCGGCTCCTGCTCCTGGGGGACCTTCTGTATCACGGCCCGCGGAACGATTTGCCCCGGGACTACGATCCCAAGGCGGTGACGGCCCTGCTCAACGAGCATAGGGGGGATATCCTGGCCGTTCGGGGCAACTGTGACGCGGATATCGACCAGGTGGTGCTCCGATTCCCCATCTGGGCTGACTATGCCCTGCTGGCGGAGGGGAAAAAGCTGATCTTCGTCACCCACGGCCACCTGTTCAACCTGGACAAGCTCCCGCCCCTGCACGAGGGGGATGTCCTCCTTCACGGCCACACCCACGTGCCCGCCTGCGAAACCCGGGACGGGGTCACCTACCTGAACCCCGGCTCCCTGTCCATTCCCAAGGAGGGGTCCTGCCCAAGTTATATGACCCTGGCGGACGGTGTGTTTCTCTGGAAGGAGCTGGAGAGCGGTCGGGTATATAGGAAATACGCGCTGTGAGGACCTGTGCTGATGGAATCAACCGGGAAGGAAGCCGGATCTATGGATGCAAGAAACGATAAGCTCATTCGCATGACTACCCAGCCCGTGAAGAAGCTGGTGCTGCGCTTGGCTTGGCCCTCCATCGCCTCCATGCTGATCTCCTCCCTCTACAACATGGCGGACACCTTTTTCGTGGGGCGCATCGGCACCTTCGCCACCGCCGGGGTGGGTCTCATCTTTCCCCTGATGGCCGTCATGCAGGCCTTCGGCTTCTTCTTCGGCCAGGGTTCCGGCAACTATATGTCCCGGGCCCTGGGCGCCAACCGGCAGGAGGATGCCGCTCGCATGGCCGCCACGGGCTTTTTCGGCGCCTTGGGCATCGGGGGCCTGCTCCTGGGGCTGGGCCTTCTCTTTTCCACTCCCGTTTTGTCCCTGCTGGGGGCCGACCCCGGTCGGGTGGCCCAGGAGACCGTGGACCACGCCCGGGCCTATTATTCCGTTCTGCTTCTCGGCGCGCCGTTCATCACCTCCGCCTATGTGCTGAACAATCAGATGCGCTTTCAGGGCAACGCCTTCTTCTCCATGATCGGCCTGGTGTCCGGGGCGGTGCTGAACATCGGGCTGGACCCCTTGTTCATCTTCGTCTTCCACATGGGGGTCAGAGGGGCCGCCGCTGCCACGGTGGTGAGCCAGATCTTCAGCTTTTGCCTGCTGTATGCCGGGACGCTGCGCAGCGACAGCCTGAAGATCCACCTGAAAAACGTTCGTTTTGACGCATACTATCTCAAGAACATGGCCGCCGGCGGCCTGCCTGCCCTGTTTCGCCAGGGCTTTGCCAGCATAGCCACCCTGTGCCTCAATGCCGCGGCGGGGGCGGCGGTGCCCCTTAGCCAGGCGGACGCCTCCATCGCCGCCTTCTCCGTGGTGAGCCGGGTCATGTTCTTCGTGTTCTCCGCCCTGCTGGGCTTCGGCCAGGGATTCCAGCCCGTGTGCGGCTACAACTGGGGCGCCCGCAAGTTCGACCGGGTGCGGGAGGCCTACGTGTTCTGCATCCGGGTGGGCCTGGTGGTGCTCACGGCCGTCTCCTGCGGCACGTTCCTCTTCGCCCCTCAGCTGGTGGCCCTCTTTCGGGACGACCCCCAGGTCATCCGTATCGGCGCCGTCGCCATGCGCTGCCAAAGCTGCTCCCTGCCGCTGATGGCCGTGGTGACCATGTCCAACATGCTCTTTCAGACGGCGGGCAAGACCGTCCGGGCCACCCTCCTCGCCGTGGCCCGTCAGGGGCTGGTGTTCATTCCCTGCGTGCTGGTGCTGCCCCGGCTCCTTACGCCGCCCATCTGGGGCGTGTACCTTAGCCAGCCCATGGCGGACCTGATGGCCTTTTGCATGGCCCTACCCATGATGCTCCGCATCCTCAAACGGTTCAAAACCGCCATGGCCGACCCCAGCTTCACACCGTAATATTGTTGCCGTGGCAACATATTAAACCGGGTGAACTGGCTATAATAATCCTGCCTGAAGCAAAGGCAGAAAGAAGGATCATCCTATGAAGAAATATATGTCAACGTTCCTGGCCGTGCTGATGCTGGCCGTCCTGTTCCTGGGCTGCGGCGCCACCACGGCGGAGTCCGAGCCCGTGACCATGCGCCTGGGAAGCCTGAAGGGCCCCACCACCATGGGGATGGTGAAGCTGCTGAGCGACGCCGAAGCGAACCTCACCGCCAACAAGTATGAGAGCACCATCGCGGCCGATGCCTCCGAGCTGATGACGAAGCTGATACAGGGCGAGCTGGACGTGCTGGCCATGCCGGTGAACGCCTGCTCCGTTCTTTACAACCGGACCGAGGGCGGCGTGACCATGCTGGCCGTGAACACCCTGGGCGTGCTGTACATCCTGGAGAAGGGCGGCGAGAGCGTCCAGTCCGTGGCGGACCTGAAGGGCAAGACCATCTATGCCACCGGCAAGGGCAACACCCCCGAATACTCCCTGGCCTATCTGCTCTCCAAGAACGGCCTCGATATCAACACCGACGTAGCTATGGAGTGGAAGAGCGAGCCGACGGAGGTCGTGGCCCAGCTCGCCACCGTGGACAGCGCCGTGGCGCTGCTGCCTCAGCCCTTCGTCACCGTGGCCCAGACCAAGGTGGAGGGGCTCCGGGTGGCCCTGGATCTGACGGCGGAATGGGCCGCTGTGGACAGCACCCTGATCACCGGCGGACTGGTGGTGCGCACAGCCTTCCTGGAGGAGCATCCCGAGGCCGTGAAGACCTTCCTGGAGGAGTACGCCGCCTCCACCGCCTACACCAATGAGCATCCCGCTGAGGCTGCCCAGCTGGTGGAGCAGTACATCGGCGTCAACGCCAAGGTGGCCGAGAAGGCCATCCCCGCCTGCAACATCGTGTGCGTCACCGGGGAGGAGATGAAGACCGCGGCCCAAGGGTATCTCCAGGTCCTCTTCGATCTAAACGACAAGGCCGTGGGCGGTGCCCTTCCGGGGGACGGTTTCTACTATCTGCCGTGAGGGACCTGCTGCAAAAAAATAGCATACGCAAACTCTTGTCCGTAGCTCTCGCCCTGCTCCTATGGCAGGCGGGAGCTATGGCTTTGGATGTGAAGCTGCTGCTGGTGACGCCCCTGGAGGTGGTTCGCCGCCTGGGCACCCTGGTCATGGAGGGAGACTTTTGGCAAACCCTTCTCTTCTCCTTCAGCCGGATCGTGCTGGGGTTTGCCCTGGCCTTCGCCCTGGGGTGTTTGCTGGGGGTGCTGTCGGGAAAGTGGCGGCTGTTGGAGACCCTGCTCTGGCCCTATGTGGTCACCATCAAGACCGTGCCCGTGGCCTCTTTCATCATCCTAAGCCTCATCTTCTTCTCGGCAAAGCGGCTGTCCACCTTCATCTCTTTCCTCATGGTGTTCCCCGTGATCTATTCCAACGTCCTCGAGGGCATCCGCAGCACGGATGCGGAGCTGTTGGAGATGGCCCAGGTGTTTCGCATACCCTGGCTTCGGCGGCTGGGCTACATCTATCTGCCCCATCTGAAGCCCTTTTTGTTCTCCGCCTGCTCCGTGGCCCTGGGCATGAGCTGGAAATCCGGCGTGGCGGCGGAGGTCATCGGCGTGGCCTCCGGGTCCATCGGGGAAAAGCTGTACGAATCCAAGATCTACTTTATGACCGAGGACCTTCTGGCCTGGACGGTGGTCATCGTCCTGGTCAGCGTCCTCTTCGAAAAGCTGTTTTTGCGGCTGATGAAGGCGGCTTTCGATCGATGGGAGGCCCGCTGATATGGCCATTGTCATGGAAAAACTGACCAAGTCCTATGGCCAGAAGCTGGCCCTGCCGCCCTTCTCCTGCCGGGTGGAGCCGGGGGAGATCGTCTGCCTGCTGGGCCAGTCCGGCTGCGGCAAGACCACCCTGCTGCGGCTGCTGCTGGGCCTGGAAGCGCCCACCGGCGGTACGGTGACGGGATTGCCCGATCGGATCAGCACCGTCTTTCAGGAGGACAGGCTTTGTCCCGCCTTCTCCGCCGTGACCAACGTTTCGCTGGCCCTGGGCCGTCAGGTGCCCCGGGAGGACATCGTGGCCCTGCTGGTGGAGCTTGGTTTGGGGGATGCCCTTCAAAAGCCGGTCAGGGAATTGAGCGGCGGCATGCAGCGCCGGGTCGCCATCGCCCGGAGCCTGCTGTGTCCGGCGGACCTGTTCGTCATGGACGAGCCCTTCAAGGGCCTGGACGAGGACACCCGCAGGCAGGTCATGGACACGGTCCTCGCCCGCACCGGGGGCAAGACCCTTCTGGTCGTCACCCACGATCCGGAGGAGGCGGCCTATCTCGGGGGCCGGATCGTGCGGATGTGAGGGCGTGAGCCCTCTTTTTTTGCTTGCATTTTCCACAGAAGTGCGGTTTAATGGACGGGAATCATTTTATGAAAGGGGGAGGGGAGCCATGAAACGAGGGCTGCTGCTGGGTCTGGTGCTGACGGCCCTGCTGTTCGGCTGCGGCGAACGGACGGCGGAGCAGGCAGAGGCGACCCCGGCGGCTACCGTCGCTCCCACCGCCACGGCCCAGCCCACGCCGTCGGCGGAGCCCGTTTTGCTGACCATGGCCCCCACCGAGCCCCCCACGCCGTCGCCCACGGCCCGGCGGCCACCGGCCCTTCTCGCTGGTGCTGCTGCCGGACACCCAGGCCATGGCCTACTTCAAGCCCGAGGCCTTTCCCCAGCTTAGGGACTGGATCGAAGAAAACCGGGAGAGCCGCAACATCCTGGGGATCCTCCACACCGGCGACATCGTGGACAACGGGTTCAAGGAATGGCAATGGGACAACTTCGCGCCCCTGCTGGAGGCCGTTCACGACGGGCTGTTCTTCTTTCCCGTGGCCGGGAACCACGACATAGGGACCCAGGCCAAGAGCTTTGCCGCCTATCTGAAACGTCCCTTCCTGGACGACTATCCCCAGGAGCAGAAGTTCGAGGGCGGGAAGGCCCTCTATCGGGTCCTGTCCGCCGGTGGGGACAAGGTGCTGCTGCTGGGCATGAGCTGGGACGTGTACAAGTCCCGCGCCGCCCTGACCTGGATCGACCGGGTGCTGGCGGACCACGCCGGTATGCCCTGCATCCTGATCACCCACGGCTTCTTCCTCAGCACCGGCGGCTATATCTCCGCCATGGAGCAGCTCATCGCCCAGCGGCCCGCCATCCGTCTGGTCTTCTGCGGCCACGCCCGGGGCTATCAAACCCAGGCCTTTTCCTATGACGACGACGGGGACGGGTTCGTGGACAGGACCGTGACCGTGGCCATGCTCAACCTGCAGGAGGGGCAGTACGCCTTTCGGCTGCTGACCTTCGACCCGGTGACCCACGCCCTGGCGGTGGACACCTTCGGGCTGGACGGCGCCCCGGTTTCCGACATCCCCGGCATGGGCCCCATCAGCTTCACCCTGGAACAGGCGTATTGACGGCCGATCCATAGCCTCATCGCGCAGAAAAAAATATGCGCCTTCCCCTTGACAAGGGAGGGCGTTCGTTTTATACTAACATATGAACAGATGTTCATATGTTAAAAGGAGGAGACAGTATGGCAAGTCGGCGATACGCGGAGGTCTGCGAGGAGGTGTGCACCCACCCGGATATCCTGAATCGGGTGAAACCGGAGATGCCCGACGAGGAACGGCTCTACGATCTGGCGGAGCTGTTCAAGGTCTTTGGGGACACCACCCGGATACGCATCCTGTACGTGCTCTTTGAGTCGGAGATGTGCGTATGCGACATCGCGGCCCTTTTAAACATGACCCAGTCCGCCATCTCCCATCAGCTGCGGGTGCTGAAGCAGGCGCGCCTGGTCCGCAGCCGGCGGGAGGGAAAGACCGTCTTCTACTCTCTGGACGACGACCATGTGCGTACCGTCATCGGCCAGGGCATGGAGCACATCGAAGAAAAGCATGGGAGGAAACAAGCATGAAAAAGACCTATAAGATCGACGTGGACTGCGCCAATTGCGCCAATCTCATGGAGGAAGCCGCCAAGGGGACCCCGGGCGTTCAGGATGCGGTGGTGAGCTTTATGACCCTGAAGATGAAGGTGACCTTTGAGGACGGCGCCGACGAAGCCGCCGTCATGGCGGAGGTCCTCAAGAACTGCAAGAAGGCCGAGCCCGACTGCGAGATTTATCTGTAAGGAAGGATTGGGATAGAAACTATCTTCTTACCCTCTTATCATAGGTTGCTTTTCTTTTTGTGCCGTTTTTTCTTTTCTCATGAAAAGAAAAAGCGGTAAAAGAGAGAATGAATAAGAAACAAAAAACTCTTTTACTGCGCATCATCGTCGCCGCTGTTTTGTTCGTCCCGGTGTATCTTATCAGCGAGGGCATCGTGGACGTCAGGCTGCCCCGATGGGTCCTGTTTGCCCTGTTCCTGGTGCCGTATCTGACCGTGGGCTATGACATCCTGCGCAAGGCCGCCCTGGGGGTGAAGAACAAAAAGGTATTCGACGAGTGCTTCCTTATGACCGTGGCCACGGTGGGCGCCATCGCGCTCGGCGAATACGGGGAGGGCGTGGCGGTCATGCTTTTGTACCAGATCGGCGAGCTCTTTCAGAGCGTGGCCGTGGGCAAGAGCCGCCGCAGCATCAGTGCCCTTATGGACATCCGGCCGGACTATGCCAACAGGGAAGCCGACGACGGCTCCCTGGAGAAGGTGGACCCGGACGAGGTGGAGGTGGGCACCGTCATCGTGGTTCAGCCCGGGGAGCGGGTGCCCATCGACGGCATCGTCGTGGAGGGCAGCTCCGCCCTGGACACCGCCGCCCTGACCGGCGAGAGCCGGCCCTCGGCCGTGGGTGTGGACGACACGGTCCTCTCCGGCTCCATCAACCTTTCCGGCGTGCTGAAGGTCCGCACCACCGCGGCCTTTGAGGAGTCCACGGCCTCGAAGATACTGGACCTGGTGGAAAACGCCGCCGCCCGCAAATCCAAGTCCGAGACCTTCATCTCCAAATTCGCCCGGATATACACCCCCATCGTCTGCTACGGCGCGCTGGCCCTGGCGGTGCTGCCGCCTTTGGTCCTGCTGATCACCGGCGCCGACATGACCGGCGTCTGGCGGGATTGGCTTCTGCGGGCCTGCACCTTCCTGGTCATCAGCTGTCCCTGCGCCGTGGTCATCAGCGTGCCCTTGAGCTTCTTCGGGGGCCTGGGCGGCGCCAGCAGCCGGGGCATCCTCATCAAGGGGTCCAACTATCTGGAGACCCTGGCCGGGATCACCACCGTGGCCTTCGACAAGACCGGCACCATCACCAAGGGCAACTTCGAGGTCACAGCGGTCCACCAAAACACCATGGACGAGGCGGAGCTGCTGGAGCTTAGCGCCCTGGCTGAGTGCCATTCCTCCCACCCCATCAGTTTGAGCCTCCTGCGGGCCTATGGCAAGGCCCCCGACAGGAGCCGGGTCACGGACGTGGAGGAGATCAGCGGCCACGGCGTCACCGCCACGGTGGACGGCCGATCGGTGGCCGTGGGAAACGATAGGCTCATGAATCGGCTGGGCGTGGCCTTCAACCCCTGTCCCCATGTGGGCACCATCCTGCACGTGGCCGTGGACGGCACCTATGCGGGCCACATCGTCATCCGGGATCAGCTGAAGGACCATGCCCGGGAGGCCATGGCCGCCCTTCAGAGGATGGGTGTCAAACGGACCGTCATGCTCACGGGCGACCGCCGGGAGGTGGCCGCGGATGTGGCGAAGGAGGTGGGCATCACCGACTATAGGGCGGAGCTGCTGCCCCAGGACAAGGTGGCGGCGGTGGAGGAGCTGCTTAGGGACGCCAAGGGCCTGGCCTTCGTGGGCGACGGCATCAACGACGCCCCGGTCCTCTCCCGGGCGGACATCGGCATCGCCATGGGGGCCCTGGGGTCCGACGCGGCCATCGAGGCGGCGGACGTTGTGCTCATGGACGACGACCCGGTGAAGATTGCCCAGGCCATGGGCATCTCCCGCAAGTGCATCAGAATCGTGAAGGAGAACATCGTCTTCGCCCTGGGCGTGAAGGCCGTGTGCCTGATCCTCTCCGCCCTGGGCCTGGCCAATATGTGGCTGGCCATCGGCGCGGATGTGGGCGTCATGATTCTGGCGGTGCTG
Source organism: uncultured Eubacteriales bacterium (assembly GCA_902798825.1). GTDB lineage: Bacteria > Bacillota > Clostridia > Christensenellales > CAG-138 > RUG472. Next base: position 28,785 of record CADBYI010000016.1, read on the forward strand.
AACGCCATCCGCTGCCTGTTCGTCAAGAACATATGACCTGATCCAAAAGAAAACAGGCGCTGCAAGCTCATCGGCTGCAGCGCCTTTTCCATATAGCTTTTATGGCTCCGTGCTGTCCCAGGCGTCCCGGAGCAGGGCGGCGGCCTCCTCCCGGCTCAAGCCAAGGCCCCGGCAATAGGCCGCGGCGTCGCTCAGCTTGTCGGCGGCCATGGCCTGCTTGAGCTTTTGGAGCTTGTCGGTCCCCATGGGCGCGATGAAGCAGCCCCGGCCCACGAAGCTTTCGATGAAGCCCGCCGCCTCCAGCTCCTCCCAGGCCCGCTTCACGGGGATGACGCTGATGCTAAGCTCCCGGGCCACCGTGCGGATGGGGGGCAGGGCGTCGCCGCTCTTCAGCCGTCCGTCCAGGATCTGGCTGCAGAGCTGGTCGAAAAGCTGGCGATAGATGGGCAGCGGCGAGCTGCCGGAAAGGGACAGGTCCATCAAAGGTCCACCTGCTCAAAGTTGCGGACGGCTCGGCGGACGGTCAGCACCGTGCCGACGCCGTAGATCAAAGCGCCGATGGCCAGGGCGATAAGCTGGGCGATCCAGACACCGTCGGTGGCGGGGTAGCAATCGAGGTGGCTCTCCACCCAGGCAAACAGGGGCACGGCCTGCCGGGCGGCGCCAGCGGCGATCATAAAGCTCTCGGACAGGATGATCCAGCCAAAGACCCCGATGACGCTAAACAGAAACAGCTTGTCGATCTTCGATTCTTCCCGATAGAAGCCGGGCAGGCAGATGGCGTTGAACACGGTGAACACCATGAGCACAAAGGCAAGGAGCGTGACGCAGCCGTCTACGCCCGCCGGGTTGCCGCCGGGATAGAGCTTGTGGTTCAGCAGGATCATGGGGATCATGAGCAGGAACATGATCATCTGTACGATCACCACGAACCGGACCCGGGCCTTCACCACCTCCGCCTTCGACACGGGCAGCATGGCGGAATACAGGGTGTCCCCGTTGAGGGAAGCTTGCTTCAACAGGTAGAAGATGCTGTTGCAGGTGAAGAAGGCCGCCACCTGATAGGGATAGCTGGGGATCAGGAGCATGAGGGCGAACAGATAGAACAGCGGCACCATGGGCACCAGGCACAGTTTGTATTCCTTATAGAGAAGCTGTTTCATGGCCATCCTCCTGTTCGGTATAGATCATGATGGATTCGAGATCGGCGGGGGCGATCTTGCAGGCGGCGAAGGCGCCCGCATCCTGGGCCCGGATCAGACCCGTGAACCCAAAGGCGTGCTCCTTGCAGCCGATGAGCTTGGGTCGGCGCACCTCCAGATGTTCCCTGTCCCCGGATACCAGGCGGTAGCCCTCCCGGAAGGAGATCACGTCCGTGGAGGATAGGACCTTGCCGCCCTTGATATAGGTGATGTAATCCGCGCACTTCTCCAGGTCCGAGATGATGTGGGTGGAGAAGAGGATGCTGCGGCTGCCGTCCTCGATGACGGACCGGAACACGTCTAAAAGATCGTCCCGGGACACCGGGTCCAAACCGCTGGTGGGCTCGTCCAGAATGAGGAGCTTGGCGTTGTGGGAAAGGGCCAGGGCCAGCGCGTACTTCACCCGCATGCCGGCGGACAGCTCCTTTATCTTTTTGCCCTCCTCCAGGGCGAACCGGGAAAGATAGCTTTCATACGCCTGTTCGTCCCAGTCTGGATAGAAGCGCCTGGTCACGTCGGTGATCTTTTGCAGCGTGGCGTTCTTATAGCAGTCGAACTCGCCCATGACGAAGCCGATCTCCTCCTTGCAGGCCCGTTCGTTTTCAAAGAAGGACCTGCCGTTGATGTAGACCTGGCCCCCGTCCCGGTGGATGAGATTCAGCATGGCCTTCATGGTGGTGGTCTTGCCCGCCCCGTTCCGGCCGATAAAGCCCATGATATACCCGGGCTCCAAGGAAAAGCTCACCTTGTCCAGGGTGAAGGTTGGGTACCGCTTTTCCAGCTCCCGCACGTCCAATAGAGCCATATGGTTCCTCCTGTTCATATTGTGCATATTCAATATACACAATAATATACCGGACCTTGGGAATTGTCAAGGGGTTTTGGGGATGATATAATCAAGGCAGAAACGGCAGGAGGATGGCATATGGACTTTTACAGCGAGTATAGAAGCAAGCTCCGCACCCCGGAAGAGGCTGTCCAATGCGTCAAGAGCGGCGATTGGATCGACTATACCTCCCAGCTGGGCTTTCCCATCCTGCTGGATCGGGCTTTGAGCCGCCGAAGGGACGAGCTGTTCGACGTGAAGATCCGGGGCAACCTGATCTTCAACAAGCTGGAGACCGTGGAAGGGGACCCCAGCCGGGAGCATTTCATCTACAACAGCTGGCACTGCTCGGGCTATGAGCGGAGCCTCTGCGACAGGGGCCTATGCAACTTCATCCCCATGGTCTTCCGCAACGTGGTGCCCTATTACACCCATTTTCTCACCGTCAATGTGGCCATGGTCAGCGTCACGCCCATGGACAAGCACGGCTACTTCAACCTGAGCTGCTCCACCGGCGTCAGCAAGGGCATCATCGACAAGGCGGACATCGTCATCGTGGAGGTGAACGAGCATCTGCCCTGGCTCTGCGGCGGGTTCGACGAGGTGGTCCACATCTCCCAGGTGGACTATGTGGTGGAGGGGGAGCATGAGCCCCTCTTCGAGTTGCCCATCCCCTCGCCCAACGAGCTGGACAAAAAGATCGCGGCCAGCATCGTCCCCTATATCCAGGACGGGGCCTGCCTCCAGCTGGGCATCGGCAGCATGCCCAACTCCGTGGGGAACATGATCGCCAACAGCGACCTCAAGGACCTGAGCATGCACACCGAGCTCTGCTCCGACGCCTATTACGACCTCTACGTCGCCGGGAAGCTGACCAACGCCCGGAACAATGTGCACCGAAACAAGGGCATGTTCGGCATGGCCTTCGGCTCCAAAAAGCTCTATGAATGGATGGATCGGAACCCGGGCTTGTCCGTGTGCCCCCTCGAGTATGTGAACTCCCCCGAGCTCATCGGCTCCATCGACAACATGGTGGCCATCAACAACTGCATCAGCGTGGACCTTTATGGCCAGGTGTCCTCGGAAAGCTCCGGCACAAGGCACATCTCCGGTACCGGCGGTCAGCTGGATTTCATGACCGGCGCCGCGAAAAGCAAGGGGGGCAAGGCCTTCATCTGCCTGACCTCCACCTTCACCGACAAGCATGGGAACATGCATTCCAGGATCGTGCCCCACTTCGGCGGCGACATCGTCACCACCCCTCGCAGCGAAGCCTATTATGTGGTCACGGAATACGGCGTTCGGAATCTGGTGGGCCGGACCACCTGGGAGCGGGCGGCCATGCTGGTGGATTTGGCCCATCCCGCTTACCGGGAGGAGCTCATCGCCGCCGCCGAGAAGCAGAACATCTGGCGCCAGTCCAACAAGAGATAATCGGTTTTTCCAGAAATGTAAAGGGCCCTGGAAGGGGGCCCTTTGTTGTTATAGGCTATAGGTCCGCAGGAACCTGCTGGGCTCCGCGCCGCTTTCCAGATAGCGGATCAGGATCTCGGCGCAGGCCCGGCTGTCGCTGTCGGCCCGGTGGTGGGTGAGGTCGATGCCATAGTAGGCGCACATATCGTTGAGCCGATGGCTGATCCCGGGCAGGAGCCGCCGGCCCATGAGCACCGTGCACAGGCCCTTCACCTGGGGCTGCCAGGGGACGCCGTAATCCCGCAGACACTTTTTCAGCACGCCCATATCGAAGCTGGCGTTGTGGGCCACCAAAATGCCGGAGGCCATGATGGGCTCTATCCTGTTCCACAGCTCCGGGAAGGTTGGCGCGCCTTGGACGGCCAGGCTGTCGATGCCCGTGAGCTGGGTGTTGAACCAGTCGAAGGGTTGCTCCGGGTCCACCAGGGAATAGAAGGAATCCGTGATCCGCCCGTCCTCCACCACGGCTATGCCGATGGCGCTCATGCGGCTGTTGTATCTGTTCGGCGTCTCCACGTCGAAGGCGATGTAGCGGTTCATGGACCATCCCCCCTTTCCTCCGTATACCTTAGCATCGATCGAAAGGTCTCAATCCGCGAACCATTCCGGATAGACCTCCCGATAGGGATTCTCCCTGTCCGGGTCCGTGGGGTCCCAGCCCAGGGTGTGGCTGGCGTTCATGTAGGGCGCCTCATAGATCAAGGCCGGGGCGGCAGGGGGCGTGGGCCCTGCGTCGGTGACCACCTGTACCTTGGTGCCCCGCTTGCAGTTCGTATAGATCCAGTAGGCGTCCCCCACCAGCAGCCGCACGCAGCCGTGGGAGGCCGGGTGGCCCAGCTTTTCATATTCCTCGACCAGCATCTGCTTCTTGCCGTATTTCTGAGTCCGCCGGCCCTCGCCGCCGCCGATGGGCACCGTGTGGAACAGATAGTGGCCCCGGAAGCGACAGGCGTACTGAGCATAGACCATGATGCCGTTCATGCGGGTCATGGCCTTGTAATCGTATTTGCTGTAGATGTAATGGAGCCCCAGGGGCGTCTGGTGCTTGGCGTCCGAGCAGGAGCAGATCATGATCCGCTCCACCACCCAGTCTCCACCCTCGGCCACGAAGCAGACCACGCTCTGGCTGCCCATAAACACCGTGAGCCACCGGTCGCCGTCCTTCTTGGGGGGCGTTTGGGGGGCAAAGGGGCTGACCAGCAGGTCCGCAAGGGGCAGGGGTTGGACGCCGTAGGCGGGCAGGTCGCTTCCCTCGCAGGGATAGAAGGCCGCCTCCTCCGCGCCGAAGCTGCCGAAGGCGATGTATTGACCGGTGCGCTTGTCGTAGTACCGGTCCCTGTCCGTAGGCAACAGGGACCTTCTCAAATTCAAAAAGGGAGCCGGCGTGGCGCAAACGAAGGCGGGCTGGGCCGCAGGGGCGGGCGTGGGTGCCGGGGTCCCCTCTGTTGCCGCGCTCTCGGCGGCTGAACTCGGCACAGGCGTGTGGATCTCCTCCGCCTGGGCAGGCCGACAGAACAGCCCCAGGCAGAGCAGGAGCAGCAGGAGGACATATGGGGGTTTGCGAACAAAACTCATCCCTACAGTGTAAAACAGGTAACGCTTGCTTATGCGGTTAGTTTACGGTAAAAAACAAAGAAAGGGCGGTTGGCGCCCTTTCTTCCTACACAAATATTTGTCCATAAAGAACGCCGCAAACGGTCTGGCGCCTTCCTTGACAGCCTGTAGTTACTCTGCCTTGGGGGCTCCCACGGGGCAGACATTGGCGCAGTTGCCGCACTCGATGCAGGCGTCGGCGTCGATGACGAAGATGCCGTCACCCTCGGTGATGGCTTCCACGGGGCACTCACTGGCGCAGGTGCCGCAAGCGATGCACTCATCGGTGATCTTGTATGCCATACTGATTACCTCCTTACAGATTTCAACTCATTATATCATACGCCACCCAAAATGCAACGGAAAGTTTTATGATGATCTGTGAATTCGTCGAAAGAGCAGGAAGATGGTCTACCTTTGGGGCGCCCCTTTTTTTCGACAGGGCGCCGGTGGTAGCATGGGCAAAAAAGGAGGGATAGGGAGCATGAGCCTGCATGCGGTGCCCCTGGGGCGGACCGCGGCGCCCCCCAAACGGGATATGGGGCGGAGCCTGTTTCTGCTGCCCATCGGCAGCATCCAGCCCAACCCGGACCAGCCCCGGCGGACCTTCAGCCGGGAGGAGCTCCAGGAGCTGACCCTCAGCATCGCTCAGGTGGGACTTATCCAGCCCTTGACCGTGCGGCCGGCGGGGGACGGGTACGAGCTCATCTCCGGGGAGCGGCGGCTGCGGGCCTGCGAACTGCTGGGCCTGAAGGAGGTGCCCTGCATCGTGGAACAGGTGAGCCCGGAGCGAAGCGCCCTCATGGCCATGGTGGAAAACGTGCAGCGGGCGGATCTGTCCTTCTGGGAGGAGGCGGAGGGATATCGGCGGCTGCTGACGGTCTACGGCCTTTCCCGGGAGGAGCTGTGCCGGCGGATCGGCAAAAGCCCGGCTTTTTTGTCCAACAAGCTCCGGCTGCTGAAGCTCTCCCCGGCGGTGCGGGAAGCGGCGGAGCAGGGGGCTTTGAGCGAACGCCACGCCCGGTGCCTGCTGGCGTTGGAGGGCGAGGAGGAGCAGCTGCAGCTGGTCCAGCGCATCGAACGGGAGGGCTGGAGCGTGCGGCAGGCGGAGGCCTACGTGGAGCGGACCGTGCCGAAGCACAGGCCCCTGCGGGTACTGCGGCTCACCCGGGACTGTCGGCTGTTCCTAAACGGGCTCACCACCCTCCTCGATCAGCTTCGCCAGGCGGGCATGGAGGCCGACATGGAGACGACGCGCCGGGAGGACGGCCTGGACGTGACCATCCGGGTGCGGACGAAGGGACCGGCCGATTAGAACCTCTTTTTCAGCAGCCAGAAGTGGTTCATTCCGTCCTTGGTGTCCGTGGTGTCGCAGCCCAAGGTCCGCTTTTTGCCGTCGTTTTCGTCCAGAAGCAGGTTCAGCACCGTGGTGGCAAAGGCGGTCTGGTTCATCTTGTCCGGGGTCAGGGCGAACACCAGCCGATACTCCGCCCCGTCCTCCAGCCGGGCAAACTCGGAAAAGAAATCCTTCACGTGCTGCCAGCCGTGCTTCTCGTAGACGGTCTTATAGGCGGGGTCCTGCAGCACCGGGGGCAGGGGCTCCCGGCTCTGGGTCTCCTCCCGGAAGGAGAAGTCCCGGAAGCAATTGCTGTCCATGGCGGCAGAGAGGGCCTGGTCCACCCGGGCGCAGATGCTGTCGTACCGGGCCCGGTCGATGCCGAATTCGGCGGTGGGGTCAAAGGCGGCCATGTCCCTGCGGATGGTCTCAATGGTCTTTTTCATGGTTGTCATTTCGGTGCGATAGGACCGCTGTATGTTTTTCATGGTCTCGAGCCTTGCCTGCTGTTCGCTGATCTTCGCTTCGAAGGCCCGGTAGACGGCTTCGTCGTCGGCATCCAGCAGCTGCCGGATCTCCTCGATGGAGAAGCCCCCCAGCTGCAGGTTTTTGATCTTCACGAAGGTCAGAGCCTGTTCCTCGTCGTAGTACCGGTAGCCGGTGAACCGATCCACCCGGCTGGGCTTCAACAGCTCCACCCTGTCATAGTACCGAAGCGTCTGGGGATTGCAGCCGCATAGCCTGGCAAAGGCTTGAATGGTCATATCGCTTGCCTCCTTTCTGGCCCCATTACACCATTAGAGTGCACTGCAAGGTCAATACCCTTTTTTCAAAAAAACGTATCCTCCGCATGGATGGGGTGTGCTCCTGCTCAGAAAACGCCATGGGCTTTGCATATCTATATCATTTTATCACAGCAGAATCAAGAGAAAAAGCCTGTATCCATCCATATGGATAAGCGGGAAATGCAAAAGGGACTATTGCTTTTTCTCTGCGGGTTAGGTACACTTTATATATAATCAGCAGGAGGAAAGAGACGATGAAGGCTTTGGTGGCGTATTTCAGCGCCAAGGGGACCACGGCGGCCCTGGCGAAGACATTGGCGGAGAAGACGGGGGCAGATCTGTTCGAGATACGGCCCGTGACGCCCTATACGACCGCGGACATCCAGTGGACCAATCCTCTGGCTCGCTGCAACCGGGAGAAGATCGGCCGGAAGGACGTGCCCGTGGCGGACGCTGTGGCGGACTGGGCGGCCTACGACACGGTGTATCTGGGTTTCCCCATCTGGTATTACGGGGCACCCAACGTGGTCCAGACCTTCTGCAAGGCCTATGACTGGCAGGGGAAGCGGGTGATCCTCTTCGCCACCTCCGGCGGCAGCGACATGGGCCGCACGGCGGAAAAGCTTCAGCCCTTTGTGAAAAACGGACAGATAATCAAAGCCCAGGTCCTCCGGGGGACTTCGGGGCTGGAGGGATTGATCCTGTAACGTCCATGATGGTTTGGTTCCTGCTCATCGGGACCCTGCTGGCGCTGTTCGCCGCGGGGCTCCTCTACATCTCCTTTCGGGCCGCCCACTTTCCGGTGGTGCAGAAGCTGGCTCGCGGCAAACGGGGCCCGGCCCGGCTGATCTGCCTCGTCTTCTTCGCCGCGGTGACGGCCTTGCTGTGGATCGCCTGGAACATGATGAATGCGGTGGTCTGCCTGATCCATCTGGTCCTCTTCTGGCTGATCTGCGATCTGGTCGCCTGGCTCCTGGCGAAACTCCGTAAAGGCGTCGCGCGGCCCGGACGGGCGGGGGCGGTGGCCCTGGTTTTGTGCGTGCTGTGGCTCGCCGGCGGCTGGGTGGCCGATCATCACGTCTGGGTCAAAGAGTATGCCTTTTCCTCGGAGAAGGTGGATCGAAGCATCCGCCTGGTGCAGATCACCGACGCCCATGTGGGCGCCACCTTCGACGGGGAGGGCTTTGGGCGGCATATGCAGACCGTCAACGAGCTTCACCCCGATTTGGTGCTGATCACGGGGGATTTCGTGGATGACGACACCTCCCGGGCGGATATGCTCAGGGCCTGCGACGCCCTGGGGCAGCTGCAGGCGCCGGGAGGAGTGTTCTTCGTCTATGGCAACCACGACAAGGGCTACTACAGCGAAAGCCGCCGGGGCTGGACCCAGGCGGAGCTGCGGGACGCTCTGGGGCAAAACGGGGTCGTCATCCTGGAGGACCAGGCGGTGAACGTGGGCGATAGCCTCTGCGTCGCGGGCCGAAAGGATCGATCCGAGGAGCAGCGGGGCGCCGATCGTCTGACAGCGGCGGAGCTGATGTCCGCCGTGGACCGGGACCGATATATCGTTCTGCTGGATCACCAGCCCCACGACTTTGACGCCGAGGCGGCGGCGGAAGCGGATCTGGTGCTGTGCGGCCACACCCACGGGGGGCAGTTCATCCCCATCAACCATGTGGGGGAGTGGATAGGCGAAAACGATCTGTTCTACGGCCATCAGCGGCGAGGGGATACGGAATTCATCGTCTCCTCCGGCATCAGCAACTGGACCTTCCGGTTCAAGACCGGCTGCTGGTCGGAGATCGTCTGCATCACTCTGGAGCCCGCGACCTGATCGGGTTTTTTCGATACAACTTCACCGTCTCCCGGCGGCAAACGACAAACCAGCCACCGGGAGACGGTATTTTTTCTTTTCATGCGGGGGCCCATATGGTATACTGAAAAAAAACGAAAGGGGTGTACCGGATGAAGCGGCTGATCTGTTGGCTGGCCCTGGGGGCCATGGCGCTGTCCTTTTGCTGCTGCGGCCCTGCCGCCCCGGTGACGGCAGAACAGCCCCTCGTCATCGCTGCCCCAAAGGATACCGTGGAGAGCAGCGAAGAAACGCAACCGGATCCAGCCGCTGAAACGGCTGCACCGCAGGCCACGCCCACCGCCTCGCCTGCCCCGACCGTCACACCTACCCCGACCCCGACTCCCACACCTACGAGCACGCCAACCCCCACGCCTACCCCAACGCCAACGCCCACGGCTTCCCCGGAGCCGACCCCCACGCCCGTTCCCCGTCCCAACTGGGAGATCGTGGAGGAGATGGCCGTCAACTACGCCCAGTACGGAGCCAGGGCGGAGGAAAGGATATCGGCCCTGCTGGCGGAGATGGGCATAGCCGATCCGGGGGAAGCCCAAAAGTGGACGGACATCATGGGCCGGTGGCGGACCTTGGAGGCGGGGGTGACGATCAACCTGGGGGAGCTGCCCGAGGGCCTTCCGGACACCGATGAGCTGTGCATCGTGGCCCTGGGGTATCAGCTCAACGACAACGGCTCCATGAAGAAGCAGCTGCAGGATCGGCTGAAGGTGGTCAAAAAGAGCGCCAAAAAGTACCCCAACGCCTGGGTCCTCTGCACCGGCGGCCACACCGCGTCCAGGAGCCGGAACACGTCGGAGGCGGGGAAGATGTCCACCTGGCTTCGAAAGAACGGGGTCAGCAAGAAGCGGATCATCACGGAGAAGAAGTCCCGCACCACGGTCCAAAACGCCCAGTTCAGCCTGGATATCCTGCTCAAGGACCATCCCGAGATCAAATATCTTGCCATCGTCTCCGGGGATTACCACATCAAATCGGCGGTGCTGTTCTTCGAGGCGGAGGCCATTTTGCTGGCGGAGCCGGGGGAGGAGCCCCGCTTCACCGTGATCTCCAATGCCGCCTGCAAAACCTCCAAGGCGGAGCAGTCCCATCTGTATCGGGCCGGGGGCCTGGTGGAGCTGGCGGGAAACGAAAAGGTGGCCTCCCGGCTCTATAACGACCGATACGACCTGGACAAGTGGCCGCCCCTTCCCGGCGAAGCACCGGCGGATGGACAAACGGCGGCCCCATAGTATATACTGTTCCCATGTTAATGAAGAAGGAGCGACTCATATGCTCGGCATATATAATTACACGGTGATCCTCACCTATCTCGGGATGCTGTCGGGATTTTGCGGCATCCTTATGGCCTTTGAAGGGCGCGTACAGGGGGCGTTGATCTTCCTCGTGATCTCCGGCATCTGCGATATGTTCGACGGGAAGATCGCCGCCACCAAGAAGGATCGGACCAGGAGCGAACGGGGCTTCGGCATCCAGATCGACTCCCTGAGCGACGTGATCTGCTTCGGCGTGCTGCCCGCCGTGATCGTCTATGCCCTGGGCGGCAAGCCCTGGCGCATGGTCCCCTGCGGGCTCTATGTGCTGTGCGCCCTCATTCGGCTGGCCTGGTTCAACGTGGACGAGGAAGCCCGCCAGGATTACGACACGGGCCGGCGAAAGGTCTATCTGGGCCTGCCGGTGACCAGCGCGGCCATGATCTTTCCCCTGTTGATCGGTTTCGGCACCCACTGGCACTGGCCCCTGAAAACCTTGGCGCCGGTGACGCTGCTGCTGGTGGCGGCAGCCTTTCTCACCCCCTTCGTCATTCGAAAGCCCTCTCTGTCGGTGCGTCGCAAGCGGCCCCTTCGGGGCATGCGCCGTCGGCGGCGGAAGGAGCGCAGGAATGGATAGACCTGAAAACGACGGCTCCGTCCGCTTTCTCTACGGCACGGCCCTGGGCCGCGTCCTGCTGAAGGGGATACAGGGGCTGCACCTTGATCGCCTGGCCGTTTGGTACCTGCGCAGTTCCCTATCCCGGCCCTATATGGTCCGCTATGCCCGGAAGAATGGCATCGACATTCCCCCAGAGGACCAAAAAAAATACCGCACCTATCGGGATTTCTTCCTGCGGGAGCGGGCGCCCCGGCCCATGGACGAGAGGGTCGGTCACCTGATCAGCCCCTGCGACGGGTTTCTTTCCGCCTATGAGATTCGGCCGGACAGCAGCTTTGCCATCAAGGGCTCCCGGTATGGGGTGAGGGACCTGATCGGGGACGAAGCCTTGGCGAAAAGGTACGAGGGAGGGACCTGCCTGGTGCTTCGGCTCTGCGCCTCGGATTATCATCACTATTGCTACATCGACAGCGGGCGTCAGGGCCCCAACCACTATATCGAGGGCCGGCTCCACAGCGTCCAGCCCATCGCCTGTGAAACCTATCCCGTCTTCACTCTGAACCGCCGCAGCTGGTGCTTGCTGGACACGGACCACTTCGGCCCCGTGGTGCAAACGGAGATCGGCGCCCTGGTCGTGGGCGGCATCGTCAACGCCCCTGAGGGCGCCATGGCCCGGGGGCAGGAGAAGGGATATTTCGATCTCTGCGGGTCCACCATCGTGCTTTTGTTCGAGTCGGGGCGCATGCGGCTGCTGCCGGAGCTGGCGGACAGGGTGAAGGACGGTCGGGAAGTCCGGGTGGAGCAGGGCATGTGGATCGCCACGGCCCCGGAAGAATAAAACAAAGCGAGCAGGAGGAAAAAATGCAAGCGTACGAACAGGACCATCTGGATATGTTGCGGGGGTATCTGGCGGACTGCGCGGTGCTGCTCAAGACCGACGGCGCTTTCCCCCTGGAGAAGCCCTGCAAGCTGGCGGCCTACGGCAACGGGGTCCGGCGCACCGTCAAGGGCGGCACCGGCTCCGGGGAGGTGAACTCCCGGTTCTTCATCACCGTGGAGCAGGGGCTCACGGACGCCGGGTTCACCCTGACCACGGGGGATTGGCTGGAGGGGTACGACCGAGCCTATGCCCAGGCCAAGACCGCCTTTGTGAAGGGGGTCAGGGCGGAGGCCCGGGCGCACCACGTCAACGTTTTCACCTACGGCATGGGCAAGACCATGGCGGAACCGGAATACGATCTGCCCCTGGACGGGGAGGGGGACGCCGCCGTCTACGTCCTTTCCCGGAACTCGGGGGAGGGAAACGACCGGGCGCCTGTGGCGGGAGACATCCTGCTGACAGAGTCCGAGAAGCGGGACATCCTGGCCCTGAACCGGCGGTTCGACCGGTTCATGCTGGTGCTGAACGTGGGGGGACCGGTGGACCTGGGCCCTGTGCTGGAGGTGGGAAACATCCTCCTGCTGTCCCAGCTGGGGGTGGAGACCGGGGCAGCCCTGGCCCATATCCTGCTGGGTAAGGCGAACCCCTCGGGGAAGCTGGCCACCACCTGGGCCCGATGGGAGGACTATCCGAGCCTCGGCACCTTCGGCGACCACGACGACACGGAATACCGGGAGGGCATCTACGTGGGTTACCGCTACTTTGAGGCGGTGGACAAAAAGCCCCTGTTTCCCTTTGGCTTCGGCCTTTCCTACACCTCCTTCGCCTGGGAGGCCGTGGACACCGCCCTTCGGGGCAGCGCCGTCACCTGCCGAATGCAGGTGAAGAACACCGGCCGTCGGCCCGGGCGGGAGGTGCTGCAGCTGTATCTGGAAGCGCCTCAGGGCAAGCTGGATCGACCCCCTCAGGAGCTGGCGGCCTTCGGCAAGACGAAGCTGCTGGCGCCCGGGGAGGCGGAAACGGTGGAGCTCCGCTTCGATCTCAGGGATGCCGCCGTCTATGACAGCGACCGGTCTGCCTGGGTGCTGGAGGCGGGGGACTATGTGGTTCGCGTGGGAAACTGCAGCGACGCCACCCGGCCCGTGGCCGTCCTGGAGCTTTCGGAGGAGATCGTGACCCTTTGGACCCGCCCCTGCTGCGGGACGCCGGGCTTTGCGGATTGGAAGCCGTCGGCCCGGGCCAGGGAGCCCTTGCCCGAAAATCTGCCGCGGCTCGCGGTGGCGGCAGGCGCTGTAAAGACCGGCACCGTGCCCGCCGAACGGACCTATGCCGTTGAGGAGGCGGTGAGCCGCCTCACGGACCGGGAGCTTGTATACGCCAACGTGGGCGCGTTCGCTCCGAGCAAAGGCGTTTTGAGCGTCATCGGGGAGGCCAGCGCCAATGTGGCCGGGGCCGCGGGGGAGACCACGTCCAAGCTGAAGGGCGCCGGCATCCCGCCCCTGGTCATGGCCGACGGGCCGGCGGGGCTGCGGCTTAGCCGGGAATTCTATCGGGACAAAAAGGGCGCCCATGGAGTCGACCAGGGGAGCATGCTGGAGAGCCTGCAGGAGCTGATGAGCCCCCTGCTGCGAGCCCTCACCAAATCCATCTTGGGAGCGAAGAAGGCCCCCAGGGGAGCGAAGGTGGAGGAGCAGTATTGCACCGCCATCCCCATCGGCACGGCCATCGCCCAGAGCTGGGACGTGGACTTTGCCCGCCGGTGCGGGGACATGGTGGGGGCGGAGATGGAGCGCTTCGGGGTCCATCTGTGGCTGGCGCCGGCTCTGAACATCCACCGATCCATCCGCTGCGGACGGAACTTCGAATACTTTTCCGAGGACCCCCTCATCAGCGGTCGGATGGCCGCCGCCCTGACAAGGGGCGTTCAGGCCCATCCCGGCCGGGGGACCACCGTCAAGCACTTTGCCGCCAACAATCAGGAATACAATCGCTATGGCAACAACAGCCGGGTGTCGGAGCGGGCGCTGAGGGAGATCTATCTGAAGGGCTTCGGCATCGCCGTCCGGGAGAGCCAGCCCAAGGCCCTCATGACCTCCTATAACCTGATCAACGGCGTCCATACCGCCCAGCGGCGGGACCTGATCGAGGATATCCTGCGCTGTGAGTTCGGCTTCGAGGGCATCGTCATGACCGACTGGGTCATCGCTTTTATGGCCAGCAAGGCCGACAAGCATCCCGCCGTGCAGCCCCATATGGTGGCGGCGGCAGGCGGCGACCTGTTCATGCCGGGCTGCCAGAAGGACTACGACGATATCCTAAAGGGCCTGCAATCCGGCGCCCTAAGCCGGGAGCAGCTCCTTATCAACGCCTCCCGCCTCTATCGCATGGCCCGGGAGCTGGCGGGGGAGAGGTGATCCATTCCAAAAACCAAGGGGGATCGGCTTTTGCCGATCCCCTGTTTCATTGGGATACCTGCATTGAATTGTCGATTGTCAGTGGGCGCCGCTCGTCGACGCGCTGGAGGCGGCGGAGCTGGCCAGCACGGCGCACATGAGGGCCTGCTGGACAGCGATCATGGCGAGGGTGGTCTGCTGGGCGGCGGCCATGGTCAGGGAGCTCTGCTGCTGGGCGGCGCTGGCGGCCCCCGCTTGCAGAGGCGCCGCCTGGGCGGATGGGTCCGGCAAAGACAGGAGCATGGCGGCGTGCATGGCCCTGGTCCGCCGGTCCATGCCGAAGACCCCCCGATAGCCCTTCTGCTGGGCCAAATAGGCGTCCAGCTCCAAAATGTCCTTTGCCAAATCGTCCGCGAACCGCTGCTCCAGGGTCAGGGCTGCCAGGATGGGCAGCTGATGATCCTTGCCGTACTTGCCGCCCCTTTCTTCGATCGTGTTGTAGAGGGAGATCACCCGATAGGCCTTGTCCGTCGGGGCTTCCGCAGAGGCAGCCAACACGTGGGAGGCGGTCTGGAGCCCGTCCCCCTTGGGGAAGCGCTCGTCGAGAAGGGCGTAACAGGCCTCCATATCCTCCAGCAGCTCGTCGTCGCTCCGAGGGCTCTGGGCCAGGAGCAGGGCAAACACGCTGTCCTCCTGTCCGGTCAGGAAGGGATGCTCCTTACGCATCCGCCTGTAAAGGCCCTTGCCGCGGGCGGCGAGGGCGGGGATGTCCTCCTCCTTCACCGCGTCTGTCAGCAGCAGGGCGCCCAGGGCCAGATATTCGGAGCCCGGGAAATCCTGCTTCAGCAGAGCATAGGTCCGCTGCATCCGGGCCCACCGCTCCTCCGGCTCGTCCCCGGCGGCCAGCATGCAGATCAGGGGGAGCTTGACGTTTCCCCGGAAGCTGGAAAAGAGGCCGGTGGTGCTCTTTACAAGGACCCGACAGCGCTCCAGCTGCTCCCGCTCCACGGACCTGTTTGCGGCCAGAAAGATGTGGGCGCAGACAGGGTAGATATAATCGTTCTCCAACTTGAAGACGGCGCGGATGGCGTCCCGGTTCTCGATGAACCGGGCGGCCCGCTCCTGCAGCAGCTCGTTCATGCAAGGCCCTCCTGTATCGGTCAGATTCCTTCGTTTGCATCATAGCATAGGACGGGACTGCTGACAAACTTTTTCGATTATTTTTTGGAAATGACCTTGTTTTTATTTACAAATCCCGTCGATTTTGGTATGCTATGCAAGAGTATACAATTGTACTCGTCTGTTTTTTCGCGCCGCTGTTCATGCAAAGCGGTATTCCATATCGAAGGAGGGATCGAATGTGAGGGACACCTTTCGCGGCGGTGTGCATCCCAGGGAACGTAAGGAACTGAGCAAGGAAGCATCGCTGCGCGTTTTCGACGCCAAGGGGGAGATGGTCTTCCCCCTGGCCCAGCACATCGGCAAACCGGCCAAAGCTATCGTCAAAAAGGGCGATCCCGTGCTGGTGGGCCAGTGCATCGGTGAGGCAGACGGCTTCGTCTCCGCCAACGTCATCTCGTCCTGCTCGGGCACGGTGAAGGCGGTGGAGAAGCGCCGCACCATCGCCGGCGTCCTGCAGGAGTGCGTCGTCATCGACAACGACGGCCAGTACACCGAGACCGGGACCTTTGGGACCCGGCAGGATATCGACGGCATCACCAACCAGGAGATCCTGAAGCGGGTGGCGGCCGCGGGCATCACGGGCCTGGGCGGGGCAGGGTTCCCCACCCATGTGAAGCTGGCGCCCAAGGAGCCCCTCAAGATCAAATACCTCATCGCCAACGGCGCGGAGTGCGAGCCCTACATCACCTGCAACGATCAGCTCATGCGGGGCTACGGCAAGCAGATCGTGGAGGGCATGGAGATCATGCTCCGGCTCTTCCCCAACGCCGAGGGCGTCATCGCCATCGAGGGCAACAAGCCCGAGGCCATCGCCGCCATGGAGATGGCCGTGAAGGGGCACCCAAAGCTCCGGGTCCAGAAGCTCCGCACCAAGTACCCTCAGGGCGGCGAGCGCAGCCTTATCAGCGTCATCGCCGGGGTGGACTATCCCACCTCCAAGCTTCCGGCGGACGTGGGCTGCATAGTGGACAACGTGGGCACCATCTACGCTGTGGGCCGGGCGGTCCTCTATAACGAGCCCCTGTTCCGGCACGTGATCTCCGTCACCGGCGAGGGGGTCAAGAACCCCTCCAACTTCATCGCCCGGGACGGCACCAGCTTCGCCGAGATGATCGAGGCGGCGGGGGGCCTCAAGGAGGGTGCGGAGCCCAAGAAGGTGATTTCCGGCGGCCCCATGATGGGCCTTTCCGTCAGCACCCTGGACGTGCCCATCACCAAGACCACCAACGCCGTCACCGTCCTTTTGGAGGACGAGGTGGAGGCGGCGGAGCTGAAGATGACCACGTGCCTGCATTGCGGCCGCTGCACCACCGTGTGCCCCAACGGCCTCATGCCCCAGATGATGGCCGACGCCATCATCGCCGGGGACATGGAGCGGTATGAAAAGAAGCTCTACGGCCTGGACTGCATCTTCTGCGGCTCCTGCACTTTTATCTGCCCCGCCAAGCGGCCGCTGACGCAAAACTTCAAGCAGACCAAGGCGGAGATCCTGGCCAAGAAACGGGCGGCCCAGGCTGCCCAGGGGGGAGGGAAATAAGCTATGACCCTGAATCTATCTGCCAGCCCCCATGTACGGGATCGGTGGACCACCTCCTTCATCATGCACACCGTGCTGCTGAGCCTGGTGCCGGCGGCGGCGGTGGGCGTGATCGTGTACGGGTGGCACGCCCTGTTCGTGATCCTGGCTTCCATTCTGGCGGCGGTGGCCACGGAGGCCCTCTTCTGCCTGGCTTCCAAGAAGCCCCTGTCCATCTCGGACGGCAGCGCGGCGGTGACGGGCATGCTCCTGGCCCTGTCCCTGTCGCCCAGCACGCCGGTGATCTATCCCATCATCGGCTCCGTCTTCGCCATCTTCGTGGTCAAGTGCTGCTTCGGCGGCCTGGGCAAGAACTTCATCAACCCGGCCCTGGCCGGTCGTTGCTTCCTGCTCATCTCCTTCGGCAAGGCCATGACCCAGTTCCCGTCCCTGGACGGCGTGAGCTCGGCCACGCCGCTGGCGGTCCTTTCCGACGCCATGAGCAACGGCACCCCGGCTAACCTGAACGTGACCAGCATGTTCCTGGGCACCTCCAACGCCATCATCGGCAGCTCCATCGTGGCCCTGCTCGTGGGCGGTCTGGTGCTGTGGGGCCTGGATATCATCCACGGGGAGATCTGCTTCTCCGTGCTGGGCGCCTTCACGCTGGCTATGGGCCTCTTCGGCGGCCGGGGCTTCGACCCGGCGTTTCTGGCCGTGCACCTTTGCGGCGGCGGCGTGGTCATGGGCGCCTTCTTCATGGCGACGGATTACACCACCTCCCCTGTGAGCCGGCTGGGTCAGCTGGTCTATGGCTGCCTCATCGGTCTTCTGGGGGCCCTGTTCCGGATCCTGGGCAAGGTGGACTATTTCAGCTATTCCGTCATCATTGCGAACCTGTTCACCCCCCTCATCGACATGTACATCATCCCCAAGCCCTACGCCTATCGCAAGAAGGCCATCCGGGCAGCCAGCGGGGTGAAGCTCCCGCCCCTCACGCAGCGGATCCCCAAGCCCGTCATCGCCCTGGCCCTCATCACCCTGATTGCGGGCCTGGCCCTCTCCGGGGTCTATTCCATGACCAAGGAGACCATCGACGCCCATGCCGACCAGGCCAAGGCGGCCGCCTATGCGGCGGTGGTCCCCGGTGCGGAGACCTTCGAGCATGACGAGACGGCGGATGCGGCCATCGCGGCCCTGGACGGCCAGGTCTACGGCACCAAGTTCGGCAAGGCCTATGTGAACGAGGCCTTCGTGGCCAAGGACGGCTCCGGCAACGTGGTGGGCTACGCGCTGAGCGTCACCAGCGGCGACGGCTACGACGGGAACGTGACCTTGTCCCTGGGCCTCGACGCCACGGGCAAGGTGCTGGGCATCGCCTTCACCGAGCTCACCGAGACCCCCGGCATGGGCATGCTTGCCGACGAGCCCGCCTTCAAGGACCAGTTCGTGGATCGGCAGGTCACCCAGTTCGTTCACAACAAGGGCGGCGCCACCGGGGACAACGTGATCGACGCCATCTCCGGCGCCTCCACCACCTCCGGGGCCGTGGTCAACGCGGTGAATGCCGGCCTTGACTTCTTCCATACCGTGATGGGAGGGAACTGATATGAACAAATACACCGAACGGCTGTATAACGGCCTCATCAAGGAGAACCCCACCATGGTGCTCATGCTGGGCATGTGCCCCACCCTGGCGGTGTCCAAGTTCGCCATGAACGGCATCTACATGGGCCTGTCCACCACGGCGGTGCTGGTCTTCTCCAATCTGATCATCTCCCTGCTTCGGCGGGTGATCCCCAACGAGGTGCGGCTGCCCGCCTACATCGTGATCGTGGCCTCCCTGGTGACGGTGACGGAGCTGCTCATCAAGGCGTATCTGCCCGCGGCCGACGAGGCCCTGGGCCTGTATATCCCGCTGATCGTGGTGAACTGCATCATCCTGGGCCGGGCGGAGGCCTATGCCAACAAGCATGAACCGGGTCTGGCCATCATGGACGGCCTGGGCATGGGCCTGGGCTTCACCGTGGCGCTGACGCTGGCCGGCATCCTTCGGGAGCTTCTGGGCCAGGGGACCGTCTTCGGCATCCAGGTGCTGCCCGACAGCGTGTCCCCCGTGGGCATCTTCGCCCAGGCCCCCGGCGCGTTCCTGGTCATCGCCCTGTTCATCGCCTTCATGAACGCCATCGGTATCAAGACCCGTCAGCGGCAGCTGGTGGAGAACGACGGCTGCAGCGGCAACTGTGCCGCCTGCGCTATGAGCTGTGACGAGCGGAAGGAGGAAGCCAAATGAAATCCCTGCTCCTCATCCTGATCAGCGGTGCGCTGATCAACAACGTGGTGCTGAATCAGTTCCTGGGCATCTGCTCCTTCCTGGGCGTGTCCAAGCAGATGAAGGCCTCGGCCAGCCTTGGCGTGGCGGTCATCTTCGTCATCACCATCGCCTCCGCGGTGGCCAGCCTTCTGTACGACTATGTGCTGGTGCCCTTCAATCTGACCTTCATGCGCACCATCGTGTTCATCCTGGTCATCGCCGCCCTGGTGCAGATCGTGGAGATGTTCCTCAAGAAGACCTCCCCGGCCATCTATAAGGCCCTGGGCATCTTCCTGCCCCTCATCACCACCAACTGCGCGGTGCTGGGCGTGGCCATCGACAACGCCAAGTTCGGCTACACCTTCGTGGAGAGCGTGGTCTCCGGCTTCGGCGTGGCGGTGGGCTACACCATAGCCATCGTGCTTCTGGCCGGCATCCGCTCCCGCATCCGGGAGGAGGATTTGCCCGCGCCCCTTCGCGGCGCCCCCATCGTGCTGATCTCGGCGGCCCTCATGTCCATCGCGTTCATGGGCTTTTCCAAGCTGTCGTTCTGAGGGAGGTAGAAGCGTATGATCATTCTCATAACGACGGTCATGATCGTCGTCATCGGCATCGTCGTGGGCGGCGGCCTGGTCTATGCCGGCAAGAAGTTCTATGTGCCCGTGGACGAGCGGGAAACGGCGGTGCGGGAGTGCCTCCCGGGGAACAACTGCGGCGCCTGCGGCTTCGCGGGCTGTGACGCCATGGCGGCGGCCATCGTCTCCGGGGAAGCGCCGGTGAACGGCTGCCCCGTGGGCGGCGCCCCGGTGGCGGAGAAGATCGGCGGCATCATGGGCAAGGATGCCCAGGTCCTGGAGCGTCAGGTGGCCTTCGTCCGCTGCAAGGGCTCCTGCGAGAACACCAAGAAGCAGGGCAACTACGTGGGCGTCAACGACTGCCGGGCCGCCGCCCTGGCCGGCGTCAACGTGGGCGAGTGCGACTACGGCTGCATGGGCCTTGGCTCCTGCGTCGCCGTGTGCCCCCAGCAGGCCATCCGGCTGGTGGACGGCGTGGCGGTGGTGGACCCGAGAAAGTGCGTGGCCTGCGGTCTGTGCGTCAAGTCCTGCCCCAAGGGGCTCATCGAGCTTATCCCCGAATCGAAGCACGTGGTGGTCCAGTGCCGGAACAGGGACAAGGGACCCCTGGTGAAGAAGGTTTGCTCCGCCGGTTGTATCGGCTGCAGCATGTGCGTGAAGCAGTGCGCCTTCGACGCCATCCATATGGAGGGGAGCCTGGCCAAGGTGACCTATGAAAACTGCACCCAGTGCGGCAAGTGCGCCGAGAAGTGCCCGGTCAAGGTCATCACCCGGCCGTTGAGCGCCCCCGTTCAGGCGCCAGCTTCAGCGGAGTAAGGAGGGCATAGCATGGAAAAGAGAAATCAAGCGGCAAAGCTGCTCATCGGCCTCGGCGTCGTGATCTTCGCCCTGCTGTTCCTGGGCGGTGTCATCGGCGGAAGGGACCTGGTGTTCCATCTGGATCGGACCACGCCCCTGACCCGGGCCGACGTGACCTACAAGACGGTGGACGCGCCGGCTCCCTCCAGCAAGGACGGCACCATCAACGCCGCGGACTGGAACGCCGCCTATCCCGAGATCGCCGTGACCATGGGCAACAATCGGAACAATGCCTATATCGTGGACTATCTCGAGCAGGACCCGTACCTTACGAACATCTATGAGGGCTTCGGCTTCGCCAAGGAGTACGGCTCCGCCCGGGGCCATGAATACACGCTGGAGGACGTGGCCAAGACCGCCCGTCCCCATCCGCTGGCCAACTGCCTCACCTGCAAGACGCCCAACTTTGCGAAGCTGGTCAACGACCAGGGCGTCAGCGCGTACACGATCCCCTTCGACGAGGCTCTGGCCATGATGGAGGAGAACGTCAGCTGCTACACCTGCCACGGCAACGAGGCGGGGAACAAGGGGCAGCTGGTGGTGACCCACAGCTATGTCACCAAGGCCCTGGGGGAGAACGCCAGCGCCATCGACCCGGCCACCCTGTCCTGCGGCCAGTGCCACATCGAGTATTACTTCACGCCCACGGACAAGGAGACCATGATGCCCTACGACAGCGTGGAGGCCATGAGCCCCGAGGCCATCTTGGCCTACTATGACAGCATGGTCCTGCCCGACGGCACTGTGGGCTTCTCCGATTGGACCCAGGGGAGCACCGGCGCCAAGATGCTGAAGGCCCAGCACCCGGAGATGGAGACCTATCTGGCCGGCAAGCACGCCAAGCTTTTGAACTGCGCCGACTGCCATATGCCTCTGGCGGAGACGGCGGAGGGCACCGTGTATCACAGCCACCTGCTGGTGAGCCCCCTGGAGGATGAGAGTCTGCTCCAAAGCTGCGCCACCTGCCACGGCGACACGGATATGGTGAACCTGGTCCATCGGCTCCAGGACCGGGTGACCACCCGGGAGACCGAGGTGGGGAACCAGCTTTCCGCCTTCAAGGACGCTCTGGCGGCCGCCGTGCAGGAGGGGGCCCTGGACGAGGCGAAGCTGGACGAGGTCCGCAAGCTCTATCGGGAGGCCCAGTGGTTCTTCGACTTCTGCTATGTTGAGAACGCCGAAGGGGCTCATAACTCCGAGCTGGCGTTCCGCTGCCTGGATACCGCCGAGGCGCGGATCAACGAGGGCATGGCCCTGTTGGGAAAGTAAAGATATGAAGTGAAGCGGTAAAAGTGGTTTCTTTTGCCGCTTTTTATTTTCGCACCTTTTTCAAAAAAAGGTGCGTGCTTGAAATAAAATCCACATGAAAAAACTCCTAAAATTCCTATCCTCCATGGGTTTCGCCATCACGCTGCTGACGGTGCTGGCGGCCGTTTGCGTGGTGGCCAGCTTCGTTACCCAGGGTCAGAGCTACGAATGGTATCAGCAGGTCTATTCCGAGGGCACGGCGCGGCTGATCGTGGGCCTGGGTCTCGACCATGCGTTCCGCAGCTGGTGGATCATAGCGTTGACCGCCTTCCTCTGTGGGAACCTGCTGCTGTGCAATCTGACCCGCCTCAGGCCCCTTGTGGCACGGACCAGGGCGGAGGCCGACCCCGCTTCGGCTCTTCACGGCCCTGCGGACGTCTTTGGGTCGGGGATCGCGGACCCCCTCCCGGTGTTCGAAAAACTGCGGCTGCCCAAGCCCAAGGCCAGCCAGGTGGAGGGGCAGAAGGTCCTGTTTTCCGGCAAGAACCGGCTGGGGCTCTGGGGCCCCTGGGTGTGCCATCTGGGCATCCTGCTGCTCATCGTGGGCTTCACCCTGGGGCAGATGCTGCATAGGGAGTACACGGTCTACGGCGTCATAGGCGACACCAAGCCCATCGGCGACACGGGATACTATCTCACCATCGACGACTTTCAGGTGAAGCTCCGGGACGACGACACCGTGGAGCAGTATGTGGCGGATGTCACCGTGCAGAGAGCCCCCCAGGGGTCCACCACCGTTCCCGACAGCAAAAGTGCCACCGTGTCCGTGAACCATCCCGCCGGCCTGTACGGGTTCAAGGTCTACCAGAACTCCACCGGATACGCCGCCCGGATCACCGTGGAGGAGGACGGCACGCCCCTGCAAACCGGGGTGGTCTGCGCCGGGGAGGGCGTGGAGATCGCCGACGCCCCGGGGCTCACCGTGTATCTGAACGCCTTCTATCCGGACTTCTATCTGCAGCCCGGCGTGGGCCCGACGACCCTGTCGGGGCGCATGAACAACCCGGCCTACCTCTATTCCATCACCTACCAAGACAGTATGGTGGGCATGAACTACTGGCTGCCCACGGACGATCCCATCACGGTCAACGACTACGTCATCACCTTCTCCGAGCCCCAGAGCTACACCCTGCTGCAGATCAAGACCGATCGGTTCCAAAGCCTGGCCCTGCTGGGCGGTCTCGTGACCATGGTGGGGCTGATCCTGGCCTTCTATCTGCTGCCGGTGAAGGTCTGGGCCGTGGAGAGCGAGGACGGGACCTGGACGGTGTACGGCCGCAGCCGCAAGGGCGGCGCCCTGTTTCGGGAGGCCTTCGAAGAAGCTTTGCAAAGCCAGACAAAAGGAGAAACACTATGACGCTGCCGCTGGAAAACATCCTCTTTTACGGGGTCCTGTGCCTGTATTTCCTGGCCATGATCCTCTATTTCCTGTTCGTGGCCCTGAAGAAGGAGGCTCTGGGCAAGGGGGCCATATGGGTCCAGATACTGGGCCTGGTCCTTCACACGGCGGCCATCGTCCTTCGGGGCATCGTTGCCGGGCGGCTGCCGCTGACCAACCAGTACGAGTTCGCCACCGCCTTCGCCTGGGGGCTGTGCCTGGTAAGCCTCGTCTTCATCCTCCGGTTCAACTTCCCCATCCTGGGGGCCTTCGCCGCGCCCATCACCTTCCTCATCATCGGCTACGCGGCCCTGCAGTCCAAGGAGATCCGCGCCCTCATGCCCGCCCTCCAATCCAACTGGCTGGGCTTCCACGTGTCCACGGCCATCATCGCCTACGGGGCCTTCGGCGTATCCTTCGTGCTGGGAATCATCTTCCTGCTGCGGGAGAAGATGAAGGCCAGCGGCTTTTTAGACCAGCACATCCCCACCCGGGAGAAGCTGGATATGCTGAGCTACCGGAGCGTGGCCCTGGGGCTGCTGTTCCTCACCTTCACCATCGTCACCGGGGCCATCTGGGCCGAGCGGGCCTGGGGCAGCTATTGGTCCTGGGACCCCAAGGAGACCTGGTCGCTGGTGACCTGGCTGGTCTACGCCGCCTATCTGCATCTGCGCATCCGCCGGGGCTGGCAGGGCAGGTCCGCCGCCATCTTCGCCGTGGTGGGCTTCGTCTGCGTGATCTTCACGTATATCGGGGTGAACACCTTATTGCCCGGAGTGCATAGCTATAAATGATTTCTTTTGCCGCTTTTTCTCTTTGTCAAAGGGAAAAGCGGCGGAAAAAGAGAAACAAGAATAATAAGATGGGAGGTGCGTTAAAGCATCTCCCATTTCCTGACAGTTCTTTTGGTCCTTTTCTTTCAAGAAAAGGATCATGTTTTTATTTCTTCCTATTCGCCATCTTGAATGCCCGTTCCACCATGGCGATCATCAGCAGGCCGAAGCAGGCCACGAAAAAGGGGAACAGAGCGAGGCCCAGCCGCCCGCTCAAAAAGCCGAACAGGGGCGGGGCGAAGGTGGAGCCCACATAGGCGCTGGCCATCTGAACGCCAATGATGGCCTGGGAGTTCTCCGGGCCGAAGTTGTCCGGCGTGGCGTGGATGATGCTGGGGTAGATGGGGGCGCAGCCAAGGCCGATGACCACGCAGCCGGCCAGGACCACCGCCTCGGGCAGGCCCGGGATCAGCAGCAGCGCCACGCCCAGGAACAAAATCCCGGTGCCCAGCCGGATCATCCGCCGATCTCCCAGACGATTGGAGACGAACCCGGCCAGGAACCGACCCGCCGTGATGCCGATGAAGAACAGCGACGCGAAAGCCGCCGCCCGCTCCGGGGCCACGCCCCGGGTGGCGATGAGATAGGAGGCGGTCCACAGCATACAGGTGCTCTCCAAGGCACAGTAGCCGCAAAAACCCAGCAGCAGCTGTATGACGCCCCGGATGCCCAGCGCCCCCTTCAGCCCCAGGATTTTGCCGCCCTGGCTCCCCCGGTCCACGGCCTCGTGGACCTTCCACAGGGGCAATGTCAGCACCAGCACGGCGGTGATGCCCAGCTGGATCAGGGCCACGGTCCGATACCCCACCTGCCAGGTGGCGTGGGTCAGGGCCAGGCTCATGATGTAGGGGCTGATGATGGTGCCCACGCCCCAGAAGCAGTGGAGCCAGCTCATGTGCCGGGAGGTGTAGTGGAGGGCCACATAGTTGTTGAGGGCCGCGTCGATGGACCCGGCGCCGAGGCCGTAGGGAACGGCCCACAGACACAGCATCCAGAACCGGCTGGCAACAGAAAAGCCCAGGAGGGCCAGGGCCGTCAACGCCACGGAAACCACCGTCACGTACTTGGTGCCGAACCGCTTGGTCAGCCGCTCGGAAAGGAGGCTGGAGGTGACCGTGCCCAGGGAGATGACCATGGACACCACGCCCCCGTAGGCCAAAGGCACCCCAAAGAAGCCGTGCATCACGGGCCATCCCGCCCCCAGCAGGGAATCGGGGAGGCCCAGACTGATGAAGGCCAGATAGATAACGGCAAGCAGCAGGGAGACCATGGGATCGCTCCTTTTCTCAGGGTGGACAGAAGCATACCATCATCCGGGATATGTTGTCAAGAAAGGGCGGAACGGCTTGACAAACGGCGCCGGGGGATTTATTATGAATGTGTTCATAAAAAGGGGAACGGCTATGCCCAAGATCATCGAAGACGTGGAGAACAGGATCCTTCGCGCGGCCCGGGAGCGGCTGCTGGGGGGAGACCTGTCCTCTTTTTCTGCCCGGGGCATCGCCGAGGACTGCGGTATCGCCGTGGGCACCATCTACAACTACTATCGGGACAAGGAAAGCCTGATGGCCGCCATCATGGCCCAGGACTGGCAGGCGGAGCTCCAAAGGGCGGGGGAGGCCGTGGCGGCAGCCCCCAGCGTCGAAGCGGGCATCCTCTGCCTCTATGAGGCCATGGGCCGGTTCAGCGCCGTCTATGCAGGGATATGGGCATCCTATCCCACGGGGGAGGGCTTCGGGAGCCTGTATCGCGCCCGGCACAAGCTCCTTTTGTCCCAGATTGAGGGCCAGCTCACCGCCCTCTTTGCCCGCTTCGGCCCGGTGCCGGAGAAGGGGCGGCGCATCCTGCTTGCCGAGCTGATACTGGCGGCCAGCCAGCACCAGGAGGTGGGCGAGGCGGATTTGATCTCGTTCGTCCGCGGGGGCGTGGGCCCCTGCACAGCATATACAGATACTAAGGAGGAGAAGTAACGAATGTCCACATTCCAGGAGCTGCGTATCGTCGACAACTTCTATCAAACGTCCCTGTTTTACCCCATGCCGGCGGTGCTGGTGAGCACCCTGACCGACGAGGGAAAGACCACCTGCGGGCCCTATTCCCTGCTGGCCCCCTTCTATGTGGCGGGTAAGCCCTATTACGCCTTTATGCTGGAGTGCCGCAACTCCTCCAACACCGCCCAGAACCTGATCAAGCACAAGAAGTGCGTGATCAACTTCCTGCCCGACGATCGCAAGACCTTCAAGGAGATGGTGCGCTTGGGGTGGCCCGGGGATACGCCGGCGGAGAAGATGAAGGACTTCCGCTTCCATCTGGAGGATGGCCTGCGCAAGGCCGAGGACCCGGAGGGCACCTATCCCCAGGTCATCACCGAGGCGGTCCAGGCCGTGGAGTGCACCTGGGTGGATACCCTGGACAACGCTCAAAATGACGGTCCCCTTCCCGAAGGCGCGGACCACTATGAGCTGGAAACGTACCACGATTTCAACGGTATCACCACCCCCTACGGGGCCCACTTCGTGTTGAAGATCGACAAGATCCTCATGAAGGAGCAGTACCGGAACGCCATCGTCAACGGCGTCAAGTCCGGCGATTTCCCCCATCTGCCCGTGGACTACGGCTATCGGGACTCCAAAAACTTCTGGTACCACAAGCATCGTCGGCTCCTGCCGGAGCTGCTGCCCCAGCGCCAGACCACCGTGGCTTCCGTCCGCTATGCCGCGGATCGGCTTCAGACCGAGGTCCAGTTCACGGACGCGGCCCTCGAAAAGCTGGTGAAGGTGCCCCGGGTCTTCCTGCCCACGGCCCTCAAGGGTTGCGTCAAGTGGGCTGAGGAGAACGGCGTGAAGGTCATCGACGTAGCCGAGATGGAGATCATCAACGACAAACGGTCCAAGGAAAAGGGAAAATAAGAAAGGAGCTGCCTATGAGCGAATTCACCCCGGATTTCCACCATTTCCAGAACTTCTGGATCGAGCAGCAGAAGACGGCCAAGCACATGGGGAAAGACGCAGCCTGGGCCCACATCGAGGGGTTCATCAAGGCCCACAACACCTGCGGCTTCGCCACGGGCTATGGCGACTACATCCGCTGCACCCCCATCGAGTACA
>CADBYI010000017.1:0-11742 GCA_902798825.1 uncultured Eubacteriales bacterium
GCGGAGCCGGCGTTGGAGGTCATGACGATGATGGTGTTCTCGAAATTCACCTTGCGGCCGTGGGCGTCGGTGATCTCGCCGTCGTCCAGAATTTGCAGCAGCACGTTCATCACGTCGGGATGAGCCTTTTCGATCTCGTCGAAGAGGATCACGGCATAGGGCTTGCGGCGGATCTTCTCCGTCAGCTGGCCGGCCTCGTCATAGCCCACGTAGCCCGGCGGAGAGCCGACAATGCGGGAGACGGAGTGTTTTTCCATGAACTCCGACATATCCAGACGAATCAGCGCCTCTGGCGTGTTGAAGAGGTCGCTTGCCAGCTGCTTGACCAGCTCCGTCTTGCCCACGCCCGTGGGGCCGGTGAACAGGAAGGAGATGGGGCGGCGGGAGTCGGAGATGCCCGCCCGCCGGCGCCGGATGGCGGCGCACACCGCGTCGATCGCCGGGTCCTGCCCAATGATGCGGGCTTTCAGCCGGTCGGCAAGGTTCACAAGACGGGCGAATTCCTGCTCCTTGATCTTCCCGGCAGGAATTTTGGTCCAAAGCTCGATGATCCGGGCCAGATTGTCCACCAAAAGCTCGGGAAGCCCGCCGTCGATCAGGGAGCGGCGCTTGGCTTCCAGCATATCCGTGCTCTCCTTCACGGCGGCGAGCCGCTCCTCGGTCTCCGGCGAAAGATCGCCCAAAAGGAGCTGGGCCGCCTCGGCCTTGAGATTGTTGAGCTGACTGTTAATGCTCTCCATCTCCCGGCAGACGGGGCTGTTCAGGTTCAGATCCGACGCCGCTTCGTCGATCAGGTCAATGGCTTTGTCGGGAAGATATCGGTCCGTGATGTACCGCTCGGACAGGAGCACAGCCTGCCGGGCCATGGCCTTTGGGATGACCACGGAATGATAGGCTTCATAATAGTGGGCCACGCCGGCGGCGATGGCGATGGAATCGTCGATGGACGGCTCCTCCACGGTCACGGGCTGGAACCGGCGCTCCAGAGCGGAGTCCTTCTCAATGTGCTTGCGATACTCCGTGAAGGTGGTGGCGCCGATGACCTGGATGTCGCCCCGGGAAAGGGCGGGCTTCAGGATATTGGCGGCGTTCATGCCCCCTTCTGCGTCGCCGGCGCCTACGATGGAGTGGACCTCGTCGATGAACAGAATGATGTTCCCCAGGGCTTTGATCTCGTCCAGCAGCCCCTTCATACGCCCCTCCATCTGGCCCCGATACTGGGTGCCGGCCACCAGGGCGGTCATGTCCAGCTGCCAAATCTCCTTATCGAGGAGCTTATAGGGGGCATTCCCCCGGGCGATCCGCTGGGCCAGCCCCTCCACGATGGCGGTCTTGCCCACACCGGGCTCGCCGATGAGGCAGGGATTGTTTTTCAGCCGCCGATTCAAAATCTGCATGGACCGCTGCAGCTCCGTCTCCCGGCCGATGAGCCCGTCCAGCTGGCCGGCCTTGGCCTTGGCCGTAAGATCGATGCAGAAGGCATTGAGATACTTCTTTTCCGCGGCTTTGCCGTTTTGCTTGGTCGGCCGATTCTGACCGCCGGGGCCGGTCTGCTCCTGGGCCGGGGCCTCGCTTTTTTGCAGGGCGTGGGGGAACAGGTTCCCATAGAGCCGCCGCAGGATGTTGTCCGTGCCGGTCTCGCCGATGTTGCTGTTGTCCTGGTCCACGTTCATGAGCTCACCGCCCAACAGCTCGTTGGCCTGCTCGCAGATGGCGTCCAGGTCCTCCTCCTTGAGCCCCAGGTTGTTGAGCACGTCGTCGATGGGCTTCATGCCCAGTTCTTTCGCGCACTTGAGACAATAGCCTTCGCTCTTCATCTCTCCATTCTCCATGCGGGACACGAAGAGGACGGCCTGGTTTTTCTTGCATCGCACACAAAGCGCCGCCATTAGGCACCTCCAAAATGGTTATTTTTTGTTGAATTATCGATTCTCCGCCGCCAATTGGTTGACGATGAGGGAGAGCAGGACCCCGTTGAGGGCGGTGAGCCGCATGAGCACCTCGGGCATGGCCTCGGGCTTCACCTCCACCCGGCACACGGTCATGTCGTTGCCCGGACGAAGATACCCAAGGGCATAGGTGTCCGTGGTCAGGCCCTTCACCTGCATCAGATTCTGCATCATGGCTTCGGAGCGGGAGAGGAGGGCACGCGTCTCGTCGCTGGACTCATGGGTGATCAGCAGCAGGCGTACCATGTTCATGTTCATGGCCACAGATTGCCAACTGGCCTTCAGAGCGTTATCCAATGCTTCGATATCCATACACGCATCCTCCTTTCGTTCAAGTGGTAAAGATATATAACTTCCTGTTTAGCATACGCTTTCTCGGGCCGATATGTCAATCAGAATATACTGGAATTTGTCATGGGTTTTCAGGATTTTCACATTATACGGGAGGATATAACAAGAATCCCCTCCTCGCCTGGAGGAGGGGAAGCGGCTGATTCAACCTTAACCCGCGGGTTCAGAACTGCTGGAGGAATCCTCCTCTATCATGCCTACCTCCACCTTCTTGGGGAACATGTTGTAGACGGACAGTCCCAAATCGTCGGTCTTCACCAGCGTGTCACCCAGGTAATAATCCTTGTAGGTGCGCACCTTATACCCCTTGCTGCCCTTCACCGTGGTCTTCTTATAGGAAGTGGGCTTGTCAGGCAAGTAGGTGTACTCCGTCTTGATGGAGGTGCTGCTGGTCTGCTTGGTCCTGATCTCGATGCGGTCATATTCTTCGCCTTCCATGGGCACGCCGTATATCTCCATATGCAGGGTGTTCCCCGTGGTGTAGGCCATGATGATGACGTCGCTGGAGGTATTGTTCCTAAACTTGAAGTCGATGATGTTGCCAATGGAGTTGATGGTGGCGTCCCGGCCCCGGTCCACATAGTGGACGGGCATACTGTGGTTCCGCCGCTCCACGATCTCCATGTCGGCGTACAACGCGGCGTTGTAGAGGGTGGAGGAGAGCTGGCACACGCCGCCGCCGGGCTGCTGCACCACCTCGCCGCCCTCATAGGCGCCGGCGTTCTTCCAGCCGTTTTTGCGGGTCCGCTTGCCTAGGGTATCGTTGGTGGAGAACACGTCGCCGGGCTTCAGAATGATGCCGTTGATCTTTTCCGCGCCGAAGCGAATGTTGTATTTGCGGTTCTTGGTGCTGTCGGAAAAGCTGGTGGTGTAGGCGCCTCTCAAAACGAACTTGCTTTGGAGCATCTCCCGGGTGATGGAGGGCTCCAAATCGTGGATGGGGATGGAAATGGTCTCGCCGGAGAGGGGATCGGTGCCAAGGATGGTGGTGACGAGGGAATCCCTGTCGATGCCCCGGCCCATGGCCTCCTGCGTATACACGATCTGGTTGTCCTCCATGGTGATGGAGGAATTGACGGCCGGCGTATCCAGGTAGCCGGAAAGGTACTCTATGAACCGGTTGACGGAATCGATGTTGTAATCGGGGGCGGGAGCGGTCTCCACACCGGCCGCGATCTGCTGCACCTGGAGCATAAAGGTGTCGTAGGGGACGGTCTGATCCCGCATCAGGGAGAAGGCGACGGTCACGGCCTTGTCCACATCCACCTGCAGCTGAATGCCCACGGGTCCGTTGTCCACGGCGTCCGCAGGGGCCGCAGGCTCGTCCTCCGGATCTTCAGCTGCGGCTTCGGCCGCCTTCATGGCGGGGTCCACGGCGTCGTCGTCCTCCTCATCCTCAGGGGCGCTGGTGGCGGCAGCGGACAGAAGGTTTTCCAGTCCCTCGCCGGAAGCAGGGTACAGATTGTTCCCGTCGGACAAAAGAAGATTGACGATCAACGGTTCCCGGGCAAGCTTCTCTTCCACGGCGGCCCGGGCCTCGTCACGGGACATACCGCTCACGTCCACCCCATAGATATGGGTGCCGGGCAGCATGACGTTGCGGATGACAATGGCTTCCTTCTCCTGGCGATGCTGTTCTTCGATCAGATCCACTTCAGGCGTGCCCACCACGATGTTGGCCAGGGGTATGGCGGTGGCGGAAGGAGGGGGCGTCAGAGTGCTCTCCGGTATGGACTGGGCCAGCTGGGCGGCGGGCTGATCCCCGCTCAAGAGAAAGCCGCACAGACCTCCTGCCAAAACAAGAACGCCTGCGCAGGCGCCGATGACCCAATACTTCTGCTTTCCGTTCAAAATGCTCATAGAGCCCTCCTTAATATATCGCTTTCATTGTACCGTTTTTCCATGGGAAAGCCAGACCTTTTGGAGAGGCTTTACAACAAAGTTACAAATTTTTGACGTTTGACTATCCATTTTCCGGGATATATGGTATGCTGTGGTCATGAAACAAAAAACTATTCGATCGAAACCCGCCGACAAGAGCCCCATGGATGCGGCCCTCTCCTATTTGACGACCCGTATGCGCACCGTGCGGGAGGTGGAAGAGAAGCTGGACGATCTGCAATACGGGGAGAGGGATATCCTCACCACGGTGGAGCGGCTCAAGGAGCTGAATCTGCTCAACGACGAAGCCTATGCCCGGGAATTCGTTCGCTCCCGGCTGGCCACCAAGCCGGTGAGCCGCCAGAAGCTGTATATGGACCTGAGGGCGCACAAGGTGCCGGAGGAGTATATCCAGTCCGCCCTGAACGATCTGCCGAAGGAAACGGAGGCGGACAATGCCCGAGAGGTGGCTCTAAAATTCTGGCGTCAGATGGGCACATTGGAGGAGGATGTGCGGCGGGAACGGGTGCTGCGGCGCCTCATGAGCCGGGGATTCTCCACGGAAGCCAGCCTGGCCGGCATACGGGAGGCGGAGCAGGAGGAGCTGTGAGACGGATACTGACGGCAGCGGAATATGAAACGGTCCTTCGCTCCCTTTCCGAGGAACAGCAGCGGCAGGCAGCGGACGTCGTCGTACAGGCGGCCAGGGAGTTGATGATTCGTCATGGTCTCCATCGGGCGGTGTGCCTCTGCGGCGGATTGCTGCAGGGGATCGGCGCCCTGGCAGCCGAGCAGCTGGAGGCGCACATGGCCTTGCTGCATCGGGACAAGCACCCCGATCTTGGGGATTGCTTGATCTGCGATCTTCTGTTTTCTATCGGCGACGGGACGTGGACAGAAGCCATAGCCGCATCCGGCTCCCCCGTTTTGAGCGTCGGCATTCCGGCGGGCGTGGACCCGGATACGGGCAAAGCCTCAGATTCGGCTGTCCGGGCGGAAATCACCGTGGCACCCTTTGGATACGCCAGGGGACTTTTCCTTCACGATGGGCTGGACCATTGCGGCAGGATATGGCCGGTGGGCGGCGAGACGGAGGGAGCAGGACTGGTCCGATTTGAAGGGGCCGACGCCCACCGGCTGCTGCCCACCAGAAAGCGCACAGCCCACAAGGGGGATTCCGGCAAGGCTCTGCTGTGTGTGGGCTCGCCCCAATATGTGGGCGCCGGGCTGCTTAGCGCCAGGGCCTGTCTGGCGGCCGGCTGCGGCATCCTGTATGTGGCCTGCCCCGACGTGGTCCGCACGGCCCTTCTTGGGCTGCCGGAGGCCATCGGCATCCCCGTGGGCCCGGATTGGAACGAGGACAGCTGCCGGGCGGCTGAAAAAGCCATAGGGGGCATGAATGCCCTGGGCATAGGCTGCGGTGTGGGAAGGGGAAATATAGCCACCCTCATGGAGGCGACACTGCGGACCGGGCTGCCTCTGGTCCTGGATGCGGATGGGCTCAACTGCCTGTCCCGCCATCAGGAACTCTATCCGCTGCTCCATGAACGGGTCATCCTGACCCCTCATCCGGGGGAGATGAGTCGACTGACGGGGGAGACTGTTGAACGGGTATTGATGGACCCTGTGGTCACGGCAAGGGAATATGCCGGTCGATGGGGCTGCACGGTGCTGCTGAAGGGGGCGGCCACAGTGGTTTCCGACGGGCGCCGAACCTGTCTGGTAGCGGAAGGGAACGCGGGCCTCGGCAAAGGCGGCAGCGGGGACGTGCTGACGGGCATCATCACCGGATTGCTGTCCCAGGGGATAGAGCCCTTCCACGCGGCGTGCCTCGGCAGCTACCTGCTGGGGACCTCTGCCGAGAAGGCATTTGAGCTGTTGAGGGAACGGATGCTTCGGGCCACCGATGTGATCGAAGCATTGGAAAACGGGAAGGATTGAAGGAGGAAAACATATGCTTCGGGTAGGCATAGACGTGGGGGGAACCTTTATCAAGGCAGGCGTGGTGGATGAAGGGTACACGATCCTGCACAAGATCAGCGTACCGACGGGGGGCGACGCCGACTTTGAAGCGCTGGTGAAAAACATCGCCCGGGCAGGGGAATTGGCCGTTCAGGAAGCCGGTGCCCAATGGAAGGACGTCTCTTCGGTTGGGATCGGCATCCCCGGGCTGCTGAATCCCCGTACCGGCGTGGTGGTCCTGGCTCCCAACCTGGGGGGCGGCTGGCGGGACATTCCCTTTTTGGAGACCGTCCAAAAGCTGCTGCCCGTACCCGTGTACGTGGGGAACGACGCCAACTGCGCCGTGGTGGGGGAGACCCTGGCCGGCGCGGCCAAGGGGAACGAGAATGTTGTCATGCTGACGCTGGGCACCGGCGTGGGCGGAGGCGTCGTCACCGACGGTAAGCTGTTCGTGGGCGGCAGAGGCCTGGGCGCGGAGCTGGGCCACATGGTGCTGCAGATGGAGGGGGCTCCCTGCGGCTGCGGCCTCAACGGCTGCACCGAAGCCTATTGCTCCGTCACCTCATTGGTGAAGCAGACCCGCCGGGCCATGGAGCTGGACCAGAAGTCCGCCATGCATGCCTATGCCAAAGAAGCGGGACTGGTGGACGGGCGAACCGCTTTCGAGTGCTCCAAGATGGGGGACAAGGCGGCTCTGTTTGTGGTGGAAAACTACTGTCGGTATCTGGCCAATGCCATCGGCTCCCTGGTAACCGTCTTCCGACCGGACGTGGTGCTCATCGGCGGCGGGCTGTCCAACCAGCGGGAATATCTGATGGATAAGCTCAACGCCCTGCTGCCCCGGTTCGTGTTCGCATCCGAAGTGATCGGCGTGCCGCCCATCCGCCGAGCCACCCTGGGGAACGATG
Source organism: uncultured Eubacteriales bacterium (assembly GCA_902798825.1). Lineage (GTDB taxonomy): Bacteria > Bacillota > Clostridia > Christensenellales > CAG-138 > RUG472. The sequence continues at coordinate 7,052 of CADBYI010000017.1, forward strand.
CGGGTACCATCGGCGCGGCGTTCCTGGATATCATGTGAGGTGTATGCAATGGAAGTACAGGAGTTTTTGAACGTGATGCACGTGGCCGAGCGGCTGAAGGATGCCGTGCGCCACGGCTATTCCTCCGGAGGACGGCGGGAAAGTGTGGCGGAGCACAGCTGGCGCATTACCCTTATGGCGTTTTTCCTCCAGGACGAGTTCCCGGAAGCGGATATGCAAAAGGTCATGGAGATGTGTCTGATCCACGATCTGGGGGAATGCTTCACCGGGGACATCCCCACCTTTCTCAAAACGGACGCCGACGAGAACAGGGAGGGGCAGCTGCTCTTTGATTGGGTACGCTCCCTGCCGGAGCCCTATGCAACAAGGATGACAGCGCTGTACGAAGAAATGGCGGCCCTGGAAACGCAGGAGGCAAGGATCTATAAGGCCCTGGACAAGATGGAGGCGGTGCTGCAGCACAATGAAGCGCCCCTGTCCACCTGGATACCCCGGGAGTATGAGTTGAACATGACCTACGGCTTCGACCAGGCGGCGTTTTCACCCTATCTCACCCGGCTGCGGGAACAGATGCTTTCCGATACCAAACAAAAGATCGAAGACAGCAAAAAAGCCCCCTGAGGGGCTTTTTTGATAGTATAAGATGATCAGTGGAAGTTATAGTAGGGGACGTAATCCGACCAGTTGGAGATGACCTCGTGTCCCACGTGGCCGGCGCTCCGCACCATGAGAACCAACAGAGCGAAGAGCAGGACCAGCATAATGGCGATGCGGATGGCGCTGATGATGATGCCGGCCAAGGCGAGGCCGTGGCCCTTGTTCTCCGGCAGCTTCTTGGCGCTGTTCAGCCCCAGGATGCTCAGGACCAGGCCCGCGATGGCGGACAGCGTTCCCAAACTTATGGGCACGAAGATCAGCGAGCAGACGAATCCGGCGATGGCCAACACGTTGGTGTTGGAGGAAGCCGAAGCACCCGTATAGGCGGAGCCGGACGAGGAGCCGTAATTTGGATTGGAGTAGCTGGGGGGCAGCTGGGCGTTGGCTGCCTTATAGCCCTCGGAAGCGTTTTCAGGCGGGGTATACCCCTCGGCCTCCTGCTCCTGGGCGGGCTCTTCCGCAGCGATGGGCTCCTCTCCGTTCACAGCCGTCTGCTCCGGACCCTCCGGGGCGGCCTCCACGGGCTGACCACAGGCGGTGCAGAACTTGGCGTTTTCGGGAAGAAGCGTGCCGCAATGATGGCAATGCATACGATGTATCCTTTCCTAACTGTAATGGAGAAAGCATATTCTTTCGACACCATACTATACCTGATAGCCTTTTTCTGTCAAGGCCGGAAAAAGACGTGGCATAGCGGCGCCACATATGATACAATGCAAAAAAACAGACAGGAGCGTATATCATGTGTAAATATACCTTTCCCAAAGTCGATCTTCATCTGCATTTGGACGGGTCCATGCTGCCCGAAAGCGCCTGGGAGATGGCGGCGGAGCGGGGCATCGAACTTCCCGCCGACACCCTGCAGGATTTTCGCCGCTTCATCGTGGTGACCGCAGACTGCCGCAGCGTGAACGAGTACCTGAAGCGCTTTGAGATGCCCCTGCAGATTTTGCAGGACAGGGCGGCTTTGGAGCGCACTGCCTATGAGCTGGTCCGGCTGTTGGCCGGACAGGGCCTCAGGTATGCGGAGATACGCTTTGCGCCTCAACTCCATCTGCGCAGGGGTCTGAAACAGCGGGACGCAGTGGAGGCGGTCCTTGCCGGCGTGAAGCGGGCCATGGGGGAGTGTCCCACCATCGACATCGGCGTGATCCTGTGCGCCATGTGCGTCGGGGATTATAGGATCAATATGGAAGAAAACCTGCAGACGGTCAGGGAGGCGGCCCGGGCCATGGGCGAGGGCGTGGTGGCCGTCGATCTGGCCGGGGCGGAGGGCGTGACGCCTCTTTCGGGATTCAGGCCCGTATTCGACCTTGCCAGGGAACTGGGCGTGCCCTTCACCTGCCATGCGGGGGACAGCCAGGGGCCCGAGACCGTCCGGGACGCCCTTGCCTTCGGCACCAGGCGCATCGGCCACGGCCACCACATCTTCGAGGATCGGGCCCTCTGCGCCAGGGCCATTCGGGACGGGGTCACGCTGGAGATCTGCCCCACCAGCAACATACAGTGCAGCACCCGCCCTTCCTATGAGACCCATCCTCTGAAACAGCTTATGGACATGGGCATAAGCTGCACCATCAACACGGACAACATGATCCTGTCCGACATCGATCTGGACAAGGAGTACGACCGGTGCATCGAATACATGGGGCTCACGGTGCCGGACATCATCCGCTGCAACATCAACAGTGTCAAAGCCGCCTTCATGGCCCCGGAGAAGAAGCTGAAGCTGATCGAAGAGCTGCTTGCGGCCCTGGATGCATGGGAACGCTGATCTATCGAGTCACGGAGGATGACGCGGGAAAGCGGGTGGAAACCATCCTGCTGGGCCCGATGGAGGTCTCTCATGGGCTTCTGTCCCGTTTGAAGCGACGGGAGAGAGGCATCTGCGTCAACGGGCAGCGGGTGTACGCCACATACGTGCTGAAGGCCGGGGACCTGATCGCGGCGGATGTGGGGGACCATGAGCCGCCCCGGCACCTGGAGCCGGTGGAGATGGACCTTTCCGTCGTCTATGAGGACGAGGATCTGCTGGCCCTGGACAAGCCCGCCAACGTGCCGGTCCATCCCACCAAGGACCCAACGGAAAGGAACCTGGAACAGGGGCTCCTGTTTTATCTGCCGGCAGGGGTATATCCCCATTTCGTGAGCCGGTTGGACAAGGGCACCACGGGCCTCATGCTGGTGGCCAAGAGCGGCTATATCCACGAGCGGATGAAGCGGCGGCTCCACACGGAATCGTTTTATCGGGAATACCTGGCCGTGGCGGAGGGGATCGTGGAGCCTGCCTCCGGCACGGTGGACGCCCCCATCGGCCTTGCGGAGGGATCCACCTATCGCCACTGCGTCAGGGCGGACGGGGCGGAAAGCTTCACCGCCTACGAGACCCTGGCTGTATCCAATGGGCGGACGTTGCTGGCGCTGCGGCCCAAAACAGGCCGGACCCATCAGTTGCGGGTCCATATGGCTCATCTTGGCTTTCCGCTGGTGGGGGATTGGCTGTACGGGACCCGGTCAAACGAGATCGCTCGGCCCGCTCTCCATTCCTGCCGGCTGGTCTTCGTCCATCCCGTCACCGGAAAGCCCATCGAATTGGAATCGCCCCTTCCGGCGGATATGAAACGGCTTTTGTCCTGAAACGCCCTATGGCGGGTCATAGGCGATTGCGCAAGGGGATAGATGATTGACTTTGTCCCGATAAAATAGTATATTGTGTGTATGATTTACCATGGAAGAGGTATAGGTATGATCCGAATTGGCATCGTTGGTTACGGCAATGTGGGGCGGGGGGCGGAATCCGCCGTTCTGCAGAGCGAGGATATGGTTTTGACGGGCATCTTCACCCGCCGTGCACCCGAATCGATCCACCCTCAACGGGATGACACGCCGGTCTATCCCATCTCCCGGCTGGAGGAGCCGGGGGCTGAGGTGGACGTGCTGCTTCTCTGCGGCGGCAGTGCCACGGACCTGCCTTTGCAGACGCCAGAGCTGGCTCACCGGTACTGTGTGGTGGACACCTTCGACACCCATGCCCGCATCCCGGAGCACTTCGCCAACGTGGACGCGGCCGCGAAAGAGGGGGCGACCGCCGCTATCATCAGCACGGGCTGGGACCCGGGCCTGTTCTCCCTGATGCGGATTTTGGGCACCTCTGTTTTGCCGGAGGGGACCGGGGACACCTTCTGGGGACCGGGAGTGAGCCAGGGCCATTCCGACGCCGTGCGCCGCATCGAGGGCGTGGCTGACGCCCGGCAGTACACCATCCCCGTGCAGAAGACCATGCAGGCCGTGCGAAAGGGCGAAAGCGGCTTCACGGCCCGGGATAAACACACCCGGGAGGTGTATGTGGTGCTGAAGGAGGGGGCCGACCCCCAGCGCGTAGCCCAGGAAATCATCACCATGCCCAACTATTTTGACGCCTACGACACCACGGTCCACTTTATTTCCGCCGATGAGATGGCCGCCGAACACGCCGCCATGCCCCACGGGGGCTTCGTGATCCGCAGCGGCAGGCTGGGCGCTGCGCGGCAGTATGATTCGCTGATGGAGTTCAAGCTGGAGCTGGACTCCAACCCCATGTTCACCGGCGCCGTTATGGCCGCCTTCGGTCGGGCCTGCCATCGGCTCCATGAACAGGGGAGACGGGGCTGTTTCACAGCCTTCGACGTGCCGCTGGGGTTGCTTTCGCCCCTGTCGGCGGAGGAATTGCGGGGCAAGCTGTTATAAAATATCAGGGGGAGAGGAAAGATGATCACCTTTGAAAACATTTCCGTCACCGGCTTTGCCGCGGCGTTGCGGGGGATGCGCAATCCGCTGAACAGCTGGAAAAAGAGCGACAGTACCATCACCTATGAGAACGGGGAGGAGGTGGCCCACATCGGCCCCAACGATCTCGATCTCATGAAGCGGCTGCGCAAGGCGGGCAGCGACCACAGAAAGTATCTTCGCATGATCAACGTGACCATGGACATCACGGCCATGCAGCCCTGGTGGTTCGAGTTCGATACCTACAAGGTGGGTACGGTCCGTAACTC
>CADBYI010000017.1:11777-44699 GCA_902798825.1 uncultured Eubacteriales bacterium
TTTGCTCACGACGGCATCGACCAGATACCCTATGCTCAGGAGGCCCTGAACGCCGTCGTCGCCGCCTGCGAGCATCTTCGGCAGGATTTCAACGCCACCAAGGAGAAGAAGTATTGGCGGGCCCTCATCGAGCTGTTGCCCGAGGGCTACTGCATGCGTGCCACGGTGCAGATGAATTATGAGGTGCTGCTCCATATGTACTGGTCCCGGAAGGACCACAAGCTCACCGAGTGGCATGAGTTTTGTCATATGATCGAAGGCTTGCCCTATTTCCGGGAGGTGTGCCTGCTGGAGGAGGAAGGCTGATGCTGCTCACCGGGAAGGAGCCAGCGAATCGTCTGTATGTGGAAATCGACCAGCGGGTGAAGGCCGCCGGGTCGGTTCCGGGCCTGTTCGCCCTCTATGAGCCGGAGGACGTGCCGGCGGGCTGGTATCTGCGCAGCATCCAGAGGGCCGGGGCGGCCCACGGCATCCCTGTCTACGCCCGTCCTCTGTCGGAGGGCTGGGCCCTGCCGGAGGATCGGGAACTGGGAGGCATGATCGTGCTTAGCAAGACCCAGCTGCCGGTGGTGATCCCGGAGGAGCTGGACGTGGACGGCAGGGACCCCAACAGCCACCATACCCTGTATGCTGGCGGGCTCCAGGGCAAGTTCCCCCGGAACACCCCCTGCACGGCAGAGGGCTGTGTACGGCTGCTGGAATACTACGGGATTCCCATTTTAGGAAAGCATGCGGTGATTTTGAGCCGGTCCATGACCGTGGGGCGGCCCCTCGCCATGCTCCTTATCGACCGGGACGCCACGGTGACCATCTGTCATAGCAAGACCACGAACCTGATCGACCATTGCAGTCAGGCGGATATTTTGATCTGCGCCACAGGCAAGGCGGGGCTCATCGATGGGAACTGCGTGCGGCCCGGGCAGACCGTGATCAACGTGGGCGGCGACGTGGTGGAGGAGGAGGTCCTCCCCCTGGTGGATAACCTGTGCCCCTTCAAGGGGGGCGTAGGCGCGCTGACCACGTCGGTCCTGTTCAAGCACGTGACGGATGGGATAAGAGTTTAGAACAGTTTCCCTGCAAAGTAGGTGACGGCACCCAAAAGACTCCCCAGGAGCGCGCCCAGCCATTCGATGGCGGCGAGCTCCTTTTTCATAAGCCCCTTCAGAAGTGTATTGAGGTCTCTGGGGGAAAGGGAATTGATGCGGGCCACCACCAGCCGCCTGATCTCCCCGGAGCTAAGTAGCTGGGGCAGGGCGCCCTGGATGGCGGCGTGGATAAGGCCCATGAGGGTCCCCTTCAGCTTCGGCAGCTCCTGCCCGTATCGCTTGCTGGTGGCGGACAGGGGCGTGCCGAGGAAGGTCCCCGCCTCCTTATACACCAGCGTTTCGATCATCTCCGGCAGGTTTTTTTCCAACTCCCTGTCCATGAGCTTGCCCAAAGTGTTGGCGTACACGTCCTCCAAGCTTCCGCTGGGCAGGAAGGGGAGCACGGCGTCGGTCCGGTGGGACAGCTGCCGGGCGAAGGATTCCCCCAGCTTCGCCTCCTTCAGTTTTTTGGTGAAATAGGAACACAGGAGGGCGGTAAGACTCTCCCTTTTTTGGATAAATTCTTCGGGCCCTAAGGCCTCGATCAGCAGCTCCCGTGGCGTTTTCTCTGAAGCGGCCGCACGATCAAATAGCCCGTTCAGCCAGCTTTCGATGGCAGATTGCCCCTCGGGAGCGTTCAGCGCCGCCCCGACCACTTCGGGGGAGAACAGTTCCTTCTCGATCAGCTCGCCCAAACTTTCGGCGATCCGTGCCTGCTCCTTGGGTATCAGACCCGGGGTGAAGGGCAGCCGCCATTTGCCAAGGTATTTTGGCGTAAAGGGGCGAAAGAGCATCTCCACGGCTAGAGTGTTGGTGCCGTAGCCGATGAGGGCCCCCATGAAAATGGAAAACAGAAGGGAAAGCATGGGCTTATTCTTCGCCGTGGACGTTGGACCTATGCTTTTTCTTCCCCGTGCGGAAGCGGCCGTTGATGATGGAGGCCATGACGAACAGCCCGTTCAGGAGGGAAAGCAGGGAGAACACCCACAAAAGCCCTTTGGTGATGCTGTTGCGCAAAAAGTTCATGGTGGGATTGAACCCATCCAGCACCAAAAAGATCATCATCATGAGGGACAGCACGATGAGCACGGATTGCACGGATTTTATCAACAGACGACGCATTTACGGTTCCTTTCCGAAGGTCTCTCGAATGATCAGACAGTCGCTGACGGAACGGCCCCCCTTGTAGGGGTCGTTGAGGACGCTGCCGTTGTAATACATCTCAGCCGACCGACCGCCGTCCAAATTATAGGCGGCCTTGCAGCCCAGATCGGCGAACAGCTGGGAGAATTGCTCCAGCGTCAGACCAGAGGCATCGTCCGTCCGCCCGTCCACCACCACGAAGCAATAGTGGCCCGGCTCATAGTAGCCGATCCCGGCTCGGGGATTGGCCCGGCGGATGTTCTTGCTGGTGTTGAGCTGTGCGTCGGGAATGGGCTGTCCGTCTTCGTCGAGCAGCAGGGGGCCAAAGGTCCAGGCCTGATAGGCGCCATCCTGGATGGCCTGATCCAAAGAGAATTCCGCCGGGGAGAAGGTGCGCATGCTTCCGTCGTAGTAGAGGACGCACACGTCGAACTCACTCTTTTCCTGCCGATGGACCACGCCGTTGCGGATGACGATGCCCGTATCCTGGTTGCCGTAGGTGTCCCCGGTGATAGCCAGCAGGGCGCCGCTGCGCTGGCCCATTTCCTTCACGCTTTCCCTTAGGCCCCGGCCAAAGGTATCCTTTGCTAACACCGTCTCAAACTGGAAGATATCCGTAAGGTAGATGTCGGCCAGATAGTACATGGCGGTCTTTGCCTTGCCGTACTGGACCTGGGTGATCTGGACGGAAAGATCCGGACTCGAATAGCCTGCTTCGGTCGAGACCACGTCCGCTGTAAACTTGTCCGCAAATTTCTCGATCCAGGGAATGTATACCGGCGTAGGTTCCGGGGTGATGATGGGCGCATCGGAGGCAGAAGGCGGCTGGGGAGAGGACAGCGCGTCCTGATCCAGGGCCTGCAGGACCGCCGCCGGCGTGGGCGTCGCCGTGACAAGGCCGGCGCTCATGCGCTGCTTGGGCCGGGCGTGGTGGAACCAGGCGAAGGTCAACAAACTCACCGCCAGCAAAAGGAGCGTGGTGACGGCGGTCCGTATGGATTCATATAGTATGCGCCTGCGGCGTCTTTTTTCTTTTTCGCGATTCATCGACACAGAGTATAGCATATATCCGACCTTTCTGGCAACTGCATGATTGAACGACCTCCTTTCGGGTCATCCTGAACGAAGGGGGACAAACAGGCAGAAAGGAAATCGGATTGAACAAGGTAGTGATCTGCGGCGTGGATACCGCCACGCTGCCCACGTTGGGACAGAAGGAGATGCGGGAATTGCTGGAGCGAACGAAGGCGGGGGATGAGACGGCGCGGGACAAGCTGGTGACGGGGAACCTTCGGCTGGTGCTGTCGGTGATCCAGCGCTTCTCCAACCGATCGGAGCAGGCGGACGATCTGTTTCAGGTGGGGTGCATCGGCCTTATGAAGGCCATCGACAACTTCGACATCACCCAGAATGTGCGCTTCTCCACCTACGCCGTGCCCATGATCGTCGGCGAGATTCGGCGGTTTTTGCGGGACTATACGGCCCTTCGGGTGTCCAGGTCCCTGCGGGATATGGCGGGGAAGGCCATGCAGGTGAAGAAGCGATTGACGGACCAGCTCAATCGGGAGCCGACGGTAGCCGAGATCGCCCGGGAGATGGGGCTGAACGAGTCGGAGGTGGCCTATGCCCTGGACGCGGTGGTGGACCCCGTGTCCCTGTTTGAGCCCGTATTCCATGACGACGGGGACGCCCTGTATGTGATCGATCAGATTCGGGACGAGACGGCGGGGGAAGGAAAGTGGCTGGACAGCATCGCGCTTGAGGAGGGCATCCATCATTTGAACGAGCGGGAACAGCGGATCGTAAAGCTCCGGTACTTTCAAATGAAGACCCAGATGGAGGTGAGCCGGGAGATCGGCATCTCCCAGGCCCAGGTGTCCCGGTTGGAAAAAGCGGCGCTGGAGCGACTGAAAAAGTATATTTAGCTTGAACAGCGACCCGTTCGGGAGTACAATATACAAAAAGCCCATTCCCGGAGGTCGAATTCATGAAAAACAGGGACCGGATCCTGTCCTATGCTACGCTCCTTTGCTTCTTATTAGGGGCGGCGCTGGGTTTGATCCGGCCTGATTGGGCAGAAAAGCTGTCTTTTGTCGGCAGCGCCTATGTGACGGTGCTGAAATACATGGCCCTTCCGGCGCTGATAGTGAGCGTATTTCACGCCGCATTGGCGGGCGGGAAGCACGCGGCCGGGATTTTGATGCGGACGCTATTGACCTTCATCGCCATGTTCACGGCCTCTTTTTTGCTGTGCGCCGCCCTGTATGCTGCCTTTTCTCCCGGCACAGGGGTCTCCTGGATACAGGAGACCGCCTGGGAAGGGGAGAAGGCTGCCGTGTCCTTCAGAAGCATGCTGAAAAACATCTTCTCTTTGACCAGCGTCAATTCCCTGTATTTTCCCTCCGCTCTCGTCGCCTTTGCTGCCGGTCTGCTCTTGAGTATCTCAGGGTCGGAACGGATAGAGAGGGGGACGGCGGCGCTGGAAAAATTCTGTAATCGCCTGCTTTCCTACGTGATGCTGCTGACGCCCCTCGGCGTATTCTCCCTGATGGCTAAATGTACGGGTACCCTCGGGGCGGCGGCCCTTGCTTCCTCCGGCGCCTACATCGCCTGGGCCTACGGCGGCTGCCTTTTGGTGCTGCTGGGGGTGATGATCCTGCCTCTGTGGCTGGTCTGCAGGGTGAGTCCGGTCCTTTTTTTTCAAAAAACCGCCCGACTGTTTCTGACGGCCATTTCCACCTGCTCCTCGGCGGCCACCCTGCCCGAAACCATGCGCACCTGCCGGGAGGGATTCGAAACGTCGGACAGGATCAGCGGCATCGTGGCGCCCCTTGGCTGCACGATCCATATGTGCGGCGGCGCCGTGTCCTTCTGTCTGCTGGGCATGTACGTCATGCACATGAGGGGGCAGACCGTTTCCCTGGGCATGCTGCTGTGGATGCTGCTCGTTTCCCTGCTGCTGAACATGGGGGCCCCTGGCATCCCGGGCGGCGGCATCGTGCTGGCCGCCACGTATCTCGGCATGCTGGGGGTGGAGCATGGGGAACTGTTTTTGGGGATGTACGCGGGGATCTATCGGCTGTTGGACATGGCCTACACTTCGCTGAACGTGGCCGGAGACGTAACGGCCAACGTGCTGATCGACAGAGGGGAGAGGGGAAAATGAAGCCAATATACAGACACATACAGCCCTCCGTGACCATGGGCCTCGATACCCAGGCCAAGGCCCTTGCGGCGGCGGGACGGGACGTTATCAACCTGACGGCCGGGCAGGTGGATTTGCCCATGCCCGAGGCGGGGAAAGCGGCAATTGATATGGCGCTGAAAGCGAATATGACCGGCTATGTGCCCGCCACCGGCTCGCCCGACGTGAAGGCGGCCGTGCGGGCCAGGATGGGCTGGCAGGAGGGGGAGGTGCTGATCTCCGCCGGCGCAAAGCCCCTGTTGAACGCGGCCATATCCTGTCTCTGCGGTCCGGAGGATGAGGTGATCCTCCCCGGGCCCTGCTACACAAGCTACCCGGAGATGGTACGCCTGACCGGGGCTAAGCCCATCATCGTTCCGGGGACCGCGGAAAACGGCTTCATCGTGCCCGGAATGAACATCGAAAGGCATATCACAGCCCACACCAAGGCCTTGCTGCTGAACAACCCGGTGAACCCCACGGGGGCTGTGTATGGACGGGAAGCGCTGCGACAGATCGTAGAAATAGCCAAACGATACGATCTCTACCTGATTGCGGACGAGGTCTATGGTTCCTTTGTGTATGAGGAGGCGTTCATCAGCCTGTATTCCTTTTCGGACGCGCGGGACCGGCTGATCCTGGTCAACAGCGCTTCCAAATCCTATGCCATGGCTGGGCTCCGGCTAGGCTACGCCGTGGCCCCTCAGCCTGTCGCGGCTGTCATGGGGGCCTATCTTAGCCATGCCCTGGGGTGTCCTTGCTCCCTATCCGAGCAGGCGGCGCTGGCCGTTCTGTCCCTGTCGGACGAATACGAGCAGGACCTTACCTCCATTTTTCGAGACAGACGGGACAGGTTGTGCAGGGCCCTGTCCGGCATCGAAGGCTGGCAGGTGCACAAAGCCCCCGGCGCATTTTATCTGTGGTTGGATGTGTCGGGCTGGGACGACGATGAAGCGTTCTGCCGAAAGCTGCTGGATGAGGAGGGCGTGGCCCTGACGCCCGGGAGCGCGTTCTGCTGCCCCGGCTACGTGCGTCTCGCGTATGCAAAGGATATTTCCATACTGCTGGAAGCGGCGAAAAGGATACGACGGTTTGTGGAAGGAAGCTACAGCAGCTCCACCGGCGTCAACAGTTGAATCTCCGGCAGGGACTCTTCGGCCGTCAGGACCGAGATACAATACCTTTCCAGCTCCGTTGTGAAAAAATGATAGGCCACGCTTTCCCAAAGGAAGGGGACGGTGGTGTCGATCTCGCTTAGCGGCAGTCTGAACCCGAGGCCGGTGAGCTTCATGGCGCACTCCTTCCGGGTGAACACCGAAAGGGCGTCCAGCCCCTTTTCCTGGGGTAAACAGATTCTATTATGCATGGATGCTGATATGTGCCGCTCTCCATGCTCTATGTCCACCCCAATGGGACGGTCGCTGACGCCCAACAGGACCCGGTCACGGGTATGGGACAGGCTGAATTCAGCGGCTTTTGTGGTCAAAAACGGCTTTCCATGGGGTCCGAACCACAGATCCTCGTCCCTTTTGATCCCCAGGACGCCGGACAGCAAAAGCCCTGCGCCAAGGGTCAAACTTGACTTAGAGCGCGCGTAATCGGTCCGCCGCTGTTGGGGCAGGCGCGGCAGGATGCGGCTTACTTGCTGTTGTATGGTTTCACAGGAAAGCAGATATAGCTTCATGAAAGAATGATACCAAAGAACGCGCCGGAAAGCAAGGAGGGGGAACCGGCGCGTTCGTTATTGTGGCCGCCTGCTGCTCCCTTGGGAGTTTGGCGGAGAACTGGTAGGCTGCCTGTTTTCCGGCTGTACGTACCCGCCGGGGGCAAGGCAGGAGCCCGTTTCTGTTATTCATGGCAAATGGTTTGCGGGGGCTTTCCTCCTTTCCTCTTGGGATGGGTCAAGCTTACCGGATAAATGGGGCGTGAGTTTGTGCAAAGTGCAACACAAACGCATTTTCTCTGTTAACATCCCGTGAACACAGATTGGCTTTTCGGCCTAAGTGTGATAGGATAGGGCCATGAAAAAGACGGCTATTATCGGAATATCGATGCTGCTGCTCCTGCTTGGCTGCCAGGGCAGGGGAGAGGCGGGGAATGAACGGGCGACGACGCCGACCGAGCTTGTCCAGGCGCAGACCACGCCGGAACCGGATGCGTCGTCTGCGCCTGTCGTTGCAAACGAAAACGTGTTCGTCCCCGAGGTCACCGAAGCGCCCACGCTGGCGCCGACGCCGGAGCCCGCAACCGAGCCCACGGAAGCGCCCACGCCGACACCTACAACCACCCCTGCACCAACGGACGCTTCCGCGTCCACGGAGCGGTATGCGGTGGAGGCAGGGGTGGAGACCGTGGCCTGGATCACCGACACCCAGCACTACGCCAACTTCCATAACAACAACCTTTCCCCCGAAATCTATCCCAGCATGACCGGCTTTCTGCGGGATAAGCGGGAGGAGATGCACCTTGTGTACATCGTGCACACGGGGGATTTGGTCCACGTGAACAACGATCCGGAGAACTGGAGGGTGGCCCGGGAGGCCATGGACCTGCTCGACGGCATCCCCACGGGCGTCCTGGCCGGCAACCACGACATGGACCCCCAGAAGGGCGGATATGCGAATTACGGAAAGTACTTCGGGGAAAAGCAGTATAACCAACAGCCGTGCTACGGCGAAAGCTTTGAAAACAACCGGGGCCATTACGATCTGGTCACCGTCTGCGGCCGGGACTATATCTTCGTGTACATGAGCCATGCTCCGGACAAAAAGGCCGTTCAATTCATGGTGAAAAGCTTTCAAAAGTATTCGGATCGGGTGGGCATCCTGTGCCTCCACGACTTCATCACCACGGAGGGGACGCTGTCGGAGGCGGGTCAGCAGCTGCGGACCCAGGTTGTTGCCAAGTGCCCCAACGTGTACATGGTCCTGTGCGGCCATAGATATGGCCTCTATACCCTGGAGGACGCCTTCGACGACGACGGCGACGGGGTGAAGGAGCGGACGGTATACGAGATCATGATGAACTATCAGGCGGCGGGGAAGGAGGGCGGCGGCGGCTATCTCCGGCTCATGCAGTTTGACGAGAAAGATCATGAGATCCGCTGTGTGAATTACTCCCCGTATCTGGACGACTACGACTGGCTGGATGATCCTGCCCACAAGGAAAAGCGATACGAGATGGACGAAAAGAGCGAGTCCTTTACATTGAAGATGCCCTGGGCATAAATCACATCCACACAAAAAAACGAGGACGGCCTTATTGGCCGTCCTCCAGCTTTTCCACATTCTTCAAGCGGCTTTGTATCTGCCGGGTGCGAACGCCCACCAGCTGATCCAGGTCCCCGGACACCTGCTGCAGATGCCGCTGGGAGGCCTCCAGCACGTCGCCGAATTTGTCGAACTCGGTGCGCACGGAGCGCAGTATCTCCCAAACCTCGCTGGAGCGCTTTTCAATGGCCAGGGTGCGAAAGCCCATCTGCAAACTATTCAGCAAAGCGGCCATGGTGGAGGGCCCGGCCAAATTCACCTTATACCGCTTCTGCAGCTCCTCCACCATGCCCCGGTTGACGGCCTCCGCGTAGAGACCTTCGAAGGGCAGAAAGATGATGGCAAAATCCGTGGTGGCGGGCGGCGCGATATATTTGGAGGACACGTCCTTGGCTTCCTGCTTGAGCCGGGTGGTCAGGGCAGTGGCAGCCGCGGCGATGGCGGCGGCGTCCCCGGCGTCATAGGCGTCCATGAGAGCGGCATAGGTATCCCCGGGGAACTTGGCGTCGATGGGCAGGTACACGGGTGCTTCGCCGGTGCCGGGGAGCTTCACGGCGTATTCCACCCGATCGGCGCTGCCCGGCCGGGTGGCCACGTTGGTGTCATACTGTTCGGGGGAGAGGATCTCCTCCAGGATGGCGCCCAGCTGTATCTCGCCCAAGATGCCCCGAGTCTTCACGTTGGACAGGACCTTTTTGAGATCGGTCACCCCGGCCGCCACCTGCTGCATCTCCCCGAGGCCCTTATAGACGGCCTCCAGCTGCTTGCTGACCATCTCGAAGCTCTTGCTGATCCGATTCTCCAGGGTGGACTGGAGCTTTTCACCCACCACCTCTCGGATGCCGTCCAGCTGCTTGTCGTTGTTCTCCTGGAGGGCGGCCAGGCGCTTATCCAGCGTGGTGCAGATGCCGTCGAGCCGTTCCACGCTGGCCTTTTCAAAGGAGGTCAGCCGTTCCAGATTTGCCTTTTCAAAGGCGTCCAGCCGAAGCTCCATGCCCTGCTGGAAGCTACGCTGGTTTTCGCTTTGCTGCCGGGCGAAGCTCTGTTGGCCGTTGTCCATGAGCTGACCATAGCCATGGAGGGCGGAGTGGACCGCGTCGTTCAGCTCCCGCCGCTGATCGGACAGCTTGTCCAAAATATCCTCGTACCGGTCGGCAGAGCGCAGCTGCAGCACCAGGATGACAAGGACGATGAGCGCCAGCAGGGACACGGCGCAGAGAATCAGAATGGCAAGCTCCATGGATGTGCCTCCAAGCTCAAATGATGGATAAGTATATCACAAAAGGGAAGGGGTGTTCAACGATCCGTTTAGCTGTTCTTGGGGAAGCAGACGCAGATCACGTCATGGACCTTCCGCTCCCGGCTGGGGGAGTTGACCACCTCGCTGCCCCAGGACATATGGGCCGTGGCGCCGCCGTCCAGATTGTAGGCCCGCACGCAGCCCAAGCTGTACATAAGCTGGCTCAGCTCCGGCATGTTGAGACCACCGGAGTATTTACCCTGCCGCCCGTCCACCAGCACCAGGCAGTAGTGCCCGGGCTCATAGTAGCCGATGACGGCGCGGGGATTCCGTCCGTATACGCCGGTGTTGAACTTGGTCTTGGGCTGGCCGTTGTGATCCAGCAGCTCCGGCCCGAAGTGCCAGCTCTGCCAGGGGGATCTATCCAAGATCTCCCCCATGGAAGCGGCGCCGGGGGTATAGGTCTCCATGACGCCGTCCTCGTACAGCACGCACAGGTCGGAGGTATATTTCTGCTTTCGAAACACCTCCCCGTTGCGGATGATCAGGCCGTTTTGATGCCAGCGAGCAAAGTCCCCGGAGATGGCCACGATGCAGTTGTTGTTTTTGGCGATGGTCTCCATGGCCTTGACACCGCCGGCAGTGTAGGTACCCTTGGCAAAGGCGGTGGTCAGGGAATGGACGTCCTGAACCAAAACGTCGGCCACGAAGAATGTCACGGGCTGGCTGTAGCTGAGCTCATCCCTGTACATATCCCAGGACAGAGAAATCGTCTCATTGGAATAGGTGTGGTCGGTCAGCACCGCCTCGTCCGTGAAGCGCCAGGCATACTTGTCGCCCAGGAGACCTTGAGGAACCGGGGCAGGGTCCGGGCTGGGGACGGTGGACGCCTTAGGACTGGGAGCCGGCGTAAAGAGATAGGGGGAGGGGAGGGTCGGAACGGGAGCCCCGGAATAGGTGGATCGGTAGGTCCGCTCCTGCAGGGTCGGCACGGGGCTGGACGTGGGTTGTTCTGCGTCCATGGATTTGGAGTGACGCCAATGGAGCAGGAAGGACCCGCAGGCGGCCAGGATCAAAAACAGAACGCACAGCAACAGGATGGGCCCGAGCCGATGTGGGTTGCCGCCGTGTTTCCTCATGTCCTGCCTCCTTTTCATGTCGCTTGATTCCATAGTATAGCACGTTCCGGCAGAAAATGCGCCGGTTGCCAAAAAATTGACAAATTCATAACATCCCCGCGCCGCTTTACAGAAACCGCCGAAACGTGTATACTTTTATGTCAACGAAGCGGAAAGGTCACTTTATATGAAACGGGTTTTGGGCAGCATCCGCCGGGCGGACGAGCGGTATCATCTCATCGAGGACGGGGACAAGGTGTGCATCGGCGTGTCGGGGGGAAAGGATTCCCTACTGCTGATGGAGGCTTTGAAACTGTATCAGCGGTTTTCCCGCACCCGATTCGAGGTGTGTGCGGTGACGCTGGATTTGGGCATCGTGGAGCAGGATTGGTCCGCCGTGACCGCCTTCGCGGAGCGGATCGGCATCGAGTATTCCTTGATCAAAACCGACATCGGCGATGTGGTCTTCAACATCCGTCAGGAGAAAAGTCCCTGTGCCCTCTGCGCTAAACTCCGCCGAGGGGCCCTGAACAACGCGGCAAGGGACAGGGGCTGCAACAAGGTGGCTCTGGGGCACAACCGGGAGGACGTGATCGAGACCTTCTTCATGAGTCTTCTGTACGAGGGCCGGGTCAATACCTTTGCGCCGGTAACATATCTGTCCCGTTCCGACGTGACCGTGATCCGGCCGCTGGTGTTCCTGCCGGAGAAGCACGCCTTGTCCGTGGCCCGGCAGCGGGCGTACCCGGTACAAAAGGCCAACTGCCCGGCGGCTGGCCATACGAAGCGAGAGGAGGCCAAGGAGCTCGTCCAGCATCTTGCCACCCTGGTGCCGGACGCGGAGGAGAAGCTGATCCACGCCATCGCCAACACTGAGAAATACGGTCTGTGGGATCGGATGCGCCTACGATACGATCATCCCCTGTTCACAGGGCCCGTCACGGAGAAGAACGTGCCGGCCAACCGAGAGGACGAATAAAAGAAGGGCCCCGATTTGCGGGACGCCGATAAGGAAGCAAACAAATCCTATCGGGTTTCACAGTAAGGGCAAAAAGTTTTCGGAGAGAGTGAAAAAACTCTCTCCGATTTTCATTTTGCATATTTGTCTTTTAGAGTGTTTTCTAAATTATGCTTTATGAAGCGAAAGCAAATTAAAAGGATAAATATTAAGAATATTTCATGCCGGATTGACAATTTATGACACTTTATTATAATAAGCATAGAAAGGTTGGAACTTCTCTATGCTTTTTTTGATGCTCATGGCCATTGAATCAGAAGACGATCAAGCTTTTTTGATTGATTTATACAACGAGTATTGTCAACTGATGTGCGATAAAGCCGAAAGCATCGTGCATAATAAACAGGATGCAGAGGACATCGTACAGGATATGTTGGCCTATATGATCGCAAATCTTCAAAAATTTCGCAAAATTAACTGTTGCACTTTGCCCTTCTATCTTGTTATGTGTATTAAAAGGAGGTGTATTAATCACTTGAAGCAGCGCGAAGTGCAAAAGAAGCATATTGTGGGAAGCATGGATCATACGTCGTTTTCATTTGAGTATTCCGATCCGGCAAAGCCCGTTGATGAGCAAGTGCTGCTGCAATTGAGGTTTGAGCAGGTGCAGGAGGCTTTTACTTTTTTACCCGAAAAGATAAAAGACGTCCTGCGTTATAAGTATTTATTGGAATTATCCGATCGAGAAATCGCCGAAATACTTGGCATCAAGAAAAACAGTGTGCGAGAGTATCTCACTCGCGCAAGAAAAGCAGTCTGTAAAATCTGTGAGGAGAAAGGCTATGTCTAACAAGATCGATGAATTGTTCCGAAAAGTCATTTTGGAAGACGCAAAGGAACAGAGCAAACTGCTGGAAGAACAAAAAAAAGCGTTGAACCGAAATCCAATCTATACAGCGGATCCATTGCGCATAGAGAATCTGATGGAGGAAAAGCTTGAAAAAAAGGATCGTTTCTCATGGAATTTTGGATTTATACGGATGCCAAGACGCGCGTCATTTACTGTCGCTGCGGTGGTCTTGATCTTATTGGCTGTATTCATTCCCTTAACTTCCACAGCGGCTCGAGCACAAATCTCGGAATTGATTGTAAGCATCACTTCACGTTTTACAAATTACACACTCTTCGATCCCGAAGGGTGGTATGACACGCCTCATATGAAATATCGTCCAGGCTATGTTCCGGAGGGGTATACGCTAGTAGAAGATTTTGATAGCGGTGGAATAATTGATTTATATTATGAAAACGCAGAAGGGCAATATTTTAACGTCGGCATAACCGTCGAGGGCGGCACAGTGCAGGTGGATACCGAGAACGCTGAAATCGAGCCGATCATCATCCAAGGTGTGGAAGGGACCATCCTGACCAAACAGGATCGCACGCATATCATATGGACGACGAACGAACGGATTTTTGAGGTAGTGGGTACTATAAATCGGGACGAAATTATTAAAATCGCCGAAAGTCTGCAAAACGAATAAAAAATTTCAAAAAACGTGTTGCACTTTTGCCTCCTAACTTGTTATGTGTATTAGAAAGACAAGTTAGGAGGTTCTATTATATGAAAAAAATCGTTGTTTTTCTGCTGGTTATGATTCTCTTTGTTTGCTTTGTTCCCGTGTCCTTTGCCCAAGGCAATGAGGCAGAGAGGGGCGTGCCGATTCAAATCAAGTATGTTGCGCTCACAAGCGCAAATGCAAACCTTGAAATAACAGGAAAAAAGGCAACCTGTGCAGCTGTTGCAAGAATAAGTTCAACAAGCTACTCGGTTCAGCTGCAGATGACCTTGCAGCAAAGGAGTGCAAGCGGCTGGAAGAACCTAGAGAGCTGGAGTACAACCGGCACGGGATCTCGAAACATAACGCTTACAAAGACTCGCAAAAACCTTGCATCCGGAACGTATCGCGTGTATGTGTACGTTGCCGTCTATGATCGCAGCGGGAAATTCATCGAATCAACGACGGCCTATTCTGCGTCCAAAAAGATATAGCGCGCAGATAGGGGCAAGTGTGCAAAAGGTGGCAGTTGCCGGACAGCGGCGACCGATTGGAAGTGCCATAATTTTTCAAAAAGCATGTTACACTTTTGGTCGTTGTTTTGTGTATATGCAAGGACAAATACGTTGCGTCCTTCCGTCAATTTTGCCGGGAATACGGCAAAAAACGAATTTGCCTAGCAGCAGGCATAGAAAGGAGGCCGGGGACAGGAAAAGCCTTTACACAATTTGAGCTGAGCCGGCTCACACCACGTTGTGATGCTATCATGTAAAGGCTGTTTACAGGATAGCACCTTAAGGACAAAAAGTAAAGAAAGAATAAAGGAGAAAAAAGATGAAAAAACTACTTACCTTGACCCTCGCCGTGGCGTTCGCATTCGGCGTATTTGTCCCGCTCGCATCCGCGAAGAACTATGATACAAGTTTCAAACTGAAACCCGTTTCTGGTGACGGTAATTCTGGCTTCAGCGGGAAAGGGAGGAAAGGCGATGCGGATCCTTTCTACTATGTAACGACCGAAAGCGGCACGGTCATTTCAAACAATCTAAAATACAAGGTGCGTGCCAGAGCGATTGAAGGAAGTAATTATGAATATGCTTCTAAGCCAAGCAAAGACCAGAAGGGAAAGATCAAAAGTCTCGCAATCAAGTATTATGATCCATATTTGTCAGAGATTACCTCCGGGAACTACAGAAAGCACTACTATATCCTTGCTGCATCCTTACATAGCGGAGATCCCGACAAGGCGTACACACTGAAAGGCAAGTGGAATCCGTAATCAGTCAGGTTCCTGCCTACATCCATGGGAAGGAATAGTTTCCTTCCCATGGAAGAACCTTTGAACAACAAAAAATAAGAGGTGGTACGATGAAAAAAACTGTTGCTTGTTTACTTATATTGTTATTCTTAGTTTCGCTTGGTTGTCATCAACAACCGGATCGGCTGCAAAGCACTCCGGCCACACAAGCTCCGCAAAATACAGCAGATAACCTTTCTCATGATACGGAAACTCCGCATCTGCAACAAAGCGCAGACGATCGGCAATATAAAAACGTTCGCTTCGATGATGTGGGGAATCTCCCGGAGGTGACTTCCGTTCGCCTGTATGCGAGAGATTTCTTGGAGTTCGCGCCGAACGATATTGTGAAAGCATTTTCGCCTTATACGACCGTCTCCTACCGGCAGATGGACGACTGGATCAAGTTTTCGACTTCGACAAAAGGGACAGATGTATCCCTGTTTCCCGGGTGGTTTGTGTATGAAGCGCCGGACGACGAGAACATCAATCGACTGTTTCACGATGATGAAAACAGCGATGACTATAACACCGAGCTGTTTGCGTCCACCGAGGATCTCCCGTTTTTATCCAGGGAGGAAGCGGAGAACCAGTTTATTCAAATCGTTTCGCAGCTGGGGGTTTTCGAAAAACTCGGTTCCCGCAAGATATATACGCTGACGGCAGATTCTTTGGATTCGGCTATTGAAAGTAGATGTAAAGGTTCTGAACTGACGCGGGAAGAGATATTCGATTACAAGTTCTTTCCGGAATGCTATGTGATCACAGCGCCCTTGGTGAAAGACGGCTCTCCGATCTTGTTCCACACGATAGACTACCACACAAAGGACTGGCTTATCAACAGGACATATGTCAGAGCGATCTTTTCGGAAAAAGGACTGATCCATTTTTCCGTGAACGGTTACTATTTCGGAGAACCGTTGAGCGAGGAGCAAGCGCCTATCTCCTTGGACGAAGCGAAAAACCGCGTGGACGGAGTCTTTGACTTGCTTATCCTTTCGGAGCCGATCCACATCACCAAAGCGCAATTCTCCTATGTGCCGACCAACGATACCCTGATCCCGGCCTACGGCTTTTGCTACGCGCAGGATGACGGCCTCCCCCTGTGGATCTATATCAATGCAATCACCGGAGAGCAGATCATATGACAGCAGTTTTACGATATTACCGAACGGATCTAAGGCGCGCATTCCTTTCTCCGCGCTTCCTCGGCGCCGTTTTGGTCGTTTGCCTGATCTATGTTGTCAGCGCCCTGCCAGAAATGCGCCATGACGATTATACCGTAGTAGAGCTCTTTGATGCGGTAAATGGCTTCAACTCGCTGATGAACGTGTTCCTGGTGGCGAGCGTCATCTGTTATGGCACCAGCTTCTGCGCGGATCGACAGAATCACTTTGACCGTTATCTGACGATACGCGTTTCCCCAAGCCACTATGCGTTCAGCCGTGTTGTGAGCTGCTGGCTCTCCACCGTCTCCGCTGTGTTCTTGGGCTGCTGGCTGTTCGTTTCCGTCATGCGATTGGGGGTCCCCCTGTACGATGCTTCTTATGTGATGGAAGAAGGATCTGTTGACTTTTATATGCTGCTGCAAGACGGAAAGCCGCTGCTGTTCCTGCAATATTTCATTCTGATCCGCATGTTCGCCGCGGGCATGTGGAGCACCGCGGCATTGCTCAGCTCCACGTTCTTTCCGTCCGTTTTTGTTACAATGGCGGCGCCCTTGATTTTGAATCGATTGTATTCAGTGGTGTTTTATTTGTTGAAACTGCCTTTCAGGTTCTCCATTGATCGTTTAACAGATGCTTCCGTCTACCTTGGAAGTGTGCGTCATGGGCTGATTTATACCTGTACGTTCTTTTTTGCCATCACCGTACTGCTGGCGATCGCGTTCTTTTTCCGGGCGAGGAGGGTGATGAAAAATGCGTAGCATTCGATCTGTGTGGGGGATTGCTTTGCGCAATCTGCAAAAGTGGTTTCTGAATCCGCGGGTCATCGCGATCGCGGTATTCTATTTTGCGACCATGTTCATTGATACGAGAGCGGTCGTTCGCTTTTCCGAACACGTGGAAATCCGTGTGACGCCGTGGCTGTTTTCGCATATGATCAGCGGGTGGTATTCCCATGTCACACTGATGCTCTGCGCCATCTTTTTGTTTGCGGACGCGCCGTTTTTAGACGAATCCGCTCCCTATGTGATCGTGCGGTCGGGCAGAAGGGCCTGGGTGACGGGGCAGGTGGTGTACGTTCTGCTGGCAAGCATGGTTTTCGTCGTCTTCTGTTATCTTTCCTCCGTTTTGCCTTTGCTCGGGCATTTGAAGTGGGACACGGGCTGGGGAAAGGTGATCGGAACGCTGGCGCAAACGGAGGCAGCGGAACTGTATGATTTGAAATTCATTCTTTCCACGCGCATTCCTCATATGTACCAACCCATTCCCGCAACGCTGTACAGCATGCTTTTGACCTGGCTGATATGCAGCATTGTTGGACTTTTGATGTTTGTTTTGAACCTGCTCACGGCAAAGTCGATCGGTACGATCCTGTGCTGCGTGATAACGATGTTCGATTATTATATCTATAATTTCCTGTCAAGCAACGCTCGGAGGTATTCGCCGATCACGCTGTCCACCCTCTCCAACATCGACGGAGATTATATCACCCTCGGCTACGCGTTCTCCGTCTTGAGCGCGATCTTGGTTGTGCTGATGATCCTTTCGGTTGCATTTATACGCAAGAAGGATCTGTCGGCAGTTCATGAAATATAAAGGAGTATCCATTATGGCAGAAAACGTTATTGAAGTTGTTGATGTAACAAAGCAGTTTGGCGCCCAGACGGTGCTGGCGCGAACCAATCTAACGGTAGAAAAAGGCAAGATCGTCGGCATCATCGGTCGAAACGGATCGGGGAAAACCGTATTGTTCAAGTGTATTGTTGGGTTGATGCCTGCTTCCGGCGGCACGATACGCGTGCTGGGGCATACGATCCGCAACGGAACGGTATTGCAATCCCGGGTCGGGATCATCATAGAGGCTCCCGGGTTTCTACCCAATTACAGCGGCTACCGAAACCTTGTCATGCTTGCGTCTATCAATGGGAAAGCGAGCAAGGAGCGAATCAAAGAAACGATCCGACTCGTCGGGTTGGATCCGGAAAACAAAAAGCATGTCGGCAAGTATTCCCTCGGTATGCGGCAGCGTCTCGGCATCGCGCAGGCCATTATGGAGGATCCGGATATCTTGATTCTGGACGAACCCATGAACGGTCTGGACAATTCCGGCGTGAACGATATGCGAAAACTCTTTCTTTCGCTGAAAGAGCAGGGAAAAACCATCCTGCTTGCCTGTCACAACAGGGAGGACATCGACATCCTGTGCGACGAAGTTTATCTGATCGACAGGGGCGTGTTAAAAAGAGAACGATAGATCTTTTTCGATGGGGTTCGGAGGTTTGGAATGCAGGGTGGTATTGATCCGGTAGCCCGATGGAACATTCCGACTCGGCAAGAACGCAGAGTCAGTTCCTGCGTTCTTGCCGAGCCTTGAAGTACTGCTGAGCCGTATAAATCGGTAAAAATATGCTTGGGAATACGCCGCGCGTTGTTTTCCAATTCTGAAAGCATGCAGCGCGTAGAGAGCATATCCTGCGAATGGATGGACACATGAAAAGTTCACGGGGAAACAGCTTGTATTCAGTCACTCGTTTCATACCTTATTCCAGAAAAAAATTATAATAACATAAACTATGCCCTAATACTTCAACCTCTCCACAGTAACAGGGTACAGCAGATCGTTGTACGCCGCCTTGTGGACGATCCAGTCGCTGAAGCGGTAGAGGCTGAACAGGAAGATGTACGCGCTGTTGAGCCCTTCGTATCGTCGGATTGCCTTTGTGATTTGCGTGTAGTCCTCTTTGGTGTAGCGTTTGTTTAGGTCGTGCGGAAAGATCCCGAACAGGGATTCGCCGTCCTCGGAACCGTAATAGTCCAAGATGATCGTCGAGCCGTCCCGGAGCTTTACCGGAACGGCTTTTTTTGTGTTGTCCGCATCCGGATCGGTCAGGCTGCAAATGGGTGACAGCTTACGCTTTGGTACGTTCTGTATATAGCGCGTGCAAGCGGCATGCAGCGCCGGGAGTGCCACTGCTTCGTCGAGGGTTTCTTTTACTAGCTGCATCAGGATGTCCGACTTTACAAGCTGCAGGCTTTGTTTGCCGTAAACGTATCTGCCCCAAGCGATAAAATAGCTGTTGGAAAGATAGTACCGCGCCCAGGTTCCGGGTTCGTTCTTCTCCTCGGTTACAAATCCATGTTGAATCAGGGCGTTCAGGTAGGTTCCGCATTTGTTGTTCGGGAACCCTATATCCTTTGCGATCTCGCTGAGCCGGTGCTTGCCGCGGGCGATGCTCGCGATGATCGGAGCATAGCTTTCGGGGGTGCGGAAGGTTTCACACAGAAGCTTCGGTAGGTAGGTCGAAAAGGCGGAGTCATACGCAAGAAGCGTTTTCAGGTTCTCCTCGTAGCTTTTCTTTGTGTCCAGTTCCTTTGCAATGGCAGGGATCCCTTCCGTCAATCCGAACAGGCGTACAATGTCTTTCTTGTCATAAGCGGAAAACAGCTTGCAGTATTCGGCAAGCGTCCGATAGCGCATCGGAAAGATGCCGTCCTCTATGCCGCCGATATCCTTCTCTCCGATCAGACAAAACACGATGGAAGCAGAGCCTTCTTGCATATGCTTCCCAAATGCGGCATAGCAGGCATTGGAAACAGGATTGTTCTCATCTTCAAAGATCAACAGCTTGTAGCTGGAAGCGTGTTCCTTCATATAGGCAGCGGCTGTCTGTTCCCAATCGGGCAGAGGTTCCATATTCGGCAGGTACATCTGTTGAAACGTTGCAAGCGCCTCTTCCTGCGTTTGCCCTGCAAAGGAGAGGTACAGCACATTCGGATAGGCGTGAGCGACCTCCTGCGCAAGCCGCGTTTTGCCGCATCCCTTCGGGCCGATCAGTTGCAGGATCGGCTCCGAGTACCGGCCCGAGCCGGTATGGATATGGAACACGACGTTGTTCCATAACGCATGAAAGCTTTTTCTCTGTGCGGTAAAATCAAACTCCATTTTCTGTCCAATCCTGTTATGATCTTTTTCCCATTTTAGCAGAAAACCGCCCGTTATTCAACACAAATCGACAATTATGATGGAATTGTTGCTCTCAGATTCTCCCCGAAACATCTGCATTTTCATCCGTTCCTTACAGGAGTTCACAAATCGTTCACTTTCACATAGCCCCGTAAAACAAGGTAGTAGATGGAGGGGCAAAAAAGCAGAAACCCACTGTAAGCCATCCAAGCCCCTTGAAAACCGCATACCGTTCTACCGTCGGGGATATGGCAGACAACCGTAGCAATACGGTCGCGGGCACAGCCCGCTGCGACAACGTGGTGCAGGGCAGCACAGGAACAGCGACGGTCATGAGAACGGGTAAGAACAGCCGCGGGACACCGCGTCCCGCGTAAGAGCGGCGATCCCAAACGATGGAAAAGCGCGTATGACACGGTATTCCGCGAAAACGAAACAAATTGGCTTACAAAACCCTCCATATCCCTACGGCAAAAAATATATTATTTTTCGACCCATTTTTTGGCAAAAAAATTCAGCAATTGAAGAGTGAGGGGGGTCATACAAAGGGAGCCGGATACAGAGCCGTGTAACACCGTGTTACGAGAAAACGAAGCTGAACAAAAACGCGAAAAATCTCACCGCAGAAGAGAGTAGAGAGACGTTTTTCGTAGCCCCTTGAAAACCGCATACCGTTCTACCGTCGGGGATATGGCAGACAACCGTAGCAATACGGTCGCGGGCACAGCCCGCTGCGACAACGTGGTGTAGGGCAGCACAGGAACAGCGACGGTCATGAGAACGGACAGAAACCCCGCGGGACACCGTGTCCCGTGAGGAACAGAAAAATATATTTTAAAAAATTCCGGAAATTCGCAAAAAAATTCCCCAATGTACAGTGAGAGGACTTGTATGCACCCGGCAAAGAGAGAACGCCGGTGCAGATATACCGCTTCCCCTGATCAAGGAAGCGAGAAGACGCCGCTTCGGGACGCCGAGATGATAAGAACCCAAACAGACGAAAGAGAGGTACAAACTATGAATCCTTACAACCAAACAAACAATCTTGCGGAGGTATCCCAATATGAAAGCATCCGGTGAAAAAGTAACGAGCATTGCAATCGACCAGATTCAGCCGTTTCCGAATCATCCATTTCAGGTGAACGAGGACGAAGCAATGGAACGCCTGAAAGAGAGCATTTCGCTCAACGGCGTACTCACGCCCGCGACGGTGCGGCAGCTGCCGGACGGCTCGTTCCAGATGGTCTCGGGTCATCGGCGCATGGCGGCGTGTAAAGCGCTGGGCATAGAGAAGATGCCAGTGATCGTTCGGGAGATGGACGACATCACTGCGACAATGGCGATGGTAGATTCCAACCGACAGCGCGAGACGATGCTGCCGAGCGAGAAAGCAAACGCCTACAAAATGCGGCAGGATGCCTTGAAGAGCCGTTCTGTGGGACAAATTGTCCCACAGGGCGGACGGACGACGGAACAGATCGGGAATGAGACCGGTGAAAGCTATAAAACCGTGCAGCGATTTATCCGGCTGACGAAGCTCATTCCGCCGCTGCTGCAAATGGTGGACGACGGCAGGATGGGCATGATTCCGGCGGTCGAGCTTTCCTACCTTCCGACAAAGGAACAGGAAGCGGTGCTGTCCGCCATCGAAGCCGAGCAGAGCGTCCCGTCGTTTGCGCAGGCGAAAGCGCTCCGAAAGAGCTTTGTTGAGGACGAGTTCACCGAAGATACGCCGCTCAGCGTTCTATCCGACAGCAAGTGGAAACCGGCGGAAAAGCTGACGTTGCCGTTGGAGCGTTTTGCAAAGTTCTTCCCAAAGGACGCCACACCGAAGCAAATGGAGCAGGCGATCATGGAGGGCTTGGAACTGCGGCAGAAGCGGATTCGGTCACGGCAGCAGGAACGGTAACCGGAGAGCGGGGTCTTCCTTCTTCGGTAGGTATTTGGTACGGGGGATGCTGTTCCCCCGTACCGGATCGATCCGGTGCAGTTGCGGCTGCGGCGGAGGAGCGAGCAATGAATTTTGCCGGCATTTCGCAAAATTCGGATGTAAGGGAGTCCCCTTAAACCCCAACGAAAAGAAAAGGAGATTAAAAACACCATGAAACGAACGAATAAAGTCACGTTCCGGTTATCGGACAAGGAGCTTACGCGCTTTAAGAAACAGGTCAAGGAGAGCGGCTTGTTTCAGGAAACGTATCTGCGGTTTCTGATCGAGGGCTTTTGCCCGAATCAACTGCCACCGCCGGAGTTTTGGAAAGAAATGGGCGGGTTCTTCAAAGCATTGGACACTTTGGACAAGCTGGCAAAGATCGCATATCACAGCGAAAACATTCACTACGAAGAAATCCGGGAAATGTATCGGGACATAGATGAGCATCTTCACCGGATCGAGGATGAACTCTATCAT
Source organism: uncultured Eubacteriales bacterium (assembly GCA_902798825.1). Lineage (GTDB taxonomy): Bacteria > Bacillota > Clostridia > Christensenellales > CAG-138 > RUG472. Next base: position 34,167 of record CADBYI010000017.1, read on the forward strand.
CCTGTTCCCATCGACCTGCGGAGCATTCCAAAGCGAGAACGTCCGAAACAGAAATACACCAAGCCGAAAGAAGAATGAAAGGAGCATAAGCCATGAAAGAAAGGAAAGTCAAGACGGATGATTGTATTGTATCGCTGCTCCCGTATCTGTACGACAGGATAGAGGAAATCAAAGAGCCCGATTCCTTCTCCATGCGGATCGGGAACACGGAGTATTTGGTCAACACGCATTTCAATCCGGAGGGAACGCAGACCATGTTTCAGCAAATGAAGCGGATCGTTCTCGGAGACATTTGACAAAACGACACGGGCACGGTATGATGGCTTTGCCCTTACTGTGCCCGGTTGTCAGGAAAGGAGTAATAGGATATGACAACGATGAAAAACAACGGGCAACAGAAGATCACCGCCCTCTATTGCCGCTTGTCGCAGGACGACGGCAGAGAAGGCGAAAGCAACAGTATCTCCAATCAGAAAACGATCCTCAGCGAGTTCGCAAAGAAGAACGGGCTATTGCATCCGCAATTCTTCGTAGACGACGGGGTGAGCGGAACGACATTCGACCGACCGGATTTTCAACGCATGGAAGCGATGGCGGAAGCCGGACAGATCGGAACGATCGTGGTCAAAGACCTTTCGCGGTTCGGACGGAACTATCTGGAGGTCGGACAGTACCTTGAAATCAAGTATCCAACGCTGGGCGTTCGGTTCATAGCAATTCAGGAGAACGTGGACACGGCGAGCAACACCGGTACGGAGCTTATGCCGTTTTCCAACATCTTCAACGAATGGTATGCGGCGCAGACCAGCAAGAAGATCCGCGCGGTATGGGCGTCGAAAGCGGCGAACGGCAAGCGTGTCGGAACGACGGTTCCCTACGGGTATATCAAAGATGCGAATGACCGGGAGATCTGGCATATCGACGAAGCGGCAGCGGAAGTTGTCCGAAAGATCTATCACCTGTGTCTTGCGGGCAACGGTCCGCAGGAGATTGCAAGGACTTTGGAAGCCGAGCAGATACCGACGCCGACGGAGCATTATCTTTCCATCGGCAGAAAACTCGTTGCTCGGCGGAAAGATCCTCCTTGTTATTGGTCGGGAGATACCGTAGCCGGTATTCTCGAAAACCGACAGTACACGGGCTGCGCGGTCAACTTCAAAACAACGAAGGTCAGTTACAAGGTACACAAGAAGGTGAATCGACCGATCGAGGAGCAGCAGATCCTTCCGAATATGCATCCGGCGATCATTTCCGAGGAGATATGGCTGCGTGTACAGGAGCTTCGGAAGAACAAACGCCGTCTGACGGCAACGGGCAGAACCAGTCTTTTCTCCGGATTGGTGTTCTGCGCAGATTGCGGTGCGAAACTGTACTTTTGCGCATCTAAGTCCACTAAGCCGAATCAGGAATGGTTCTGCTGCTCGAATTACAAATCCGGACGCGGAACATGCAGCGTCCATTACGTTCGGAACGTGGTTCTGGAACAGATCGTATCCGAAGCGATCAGCGATCTATGCACCTTCGTCCGCTGTCATGAGAGCGCGTTCCTTGAGATCATGGAACGACGGCAAAACGGGATCAAGAACGCTTCTCTGCAACGGATGAAGCAGCAAGTCGATCAAGCGGAAAAGCGGATTGCCGAGATCGACCGTATGATGATCCGCATCTATGAGGACAACGTGAACGGAAAGATTTCCGACGACCGCTTCCTTGCCATGCGGGATCGGTACGAAGCGGAGCAGCATGACTTGAAAACGAAGGTACAGACCGACCGGGAAGAGATAACAAAAGCGGAATCGAAGCGCGAGGATTTCCGGCTTCTGCTGAAGACGATCCGGGACCGTACCGACAATGAAACGCTCACACCTGCGCTGGTCAATTCCCTGATCGAGCGAATCGAGATTCACAGTCCAGTAAAGATCGACGGTCGCAAGCGCGTACAGGTGGACCTCTATTTCACCGGCGTCGGCAGGTTCAAGGTTCCAAACGAAGCGGAACTCGCCAGCTTGTTCGATGCACCGAAGAAGCAACCGGCGTAAGAGAACAACACTGCACGACGGAAACAACGCTGAAACGCAAGCGGAGCAGCCATTCTGACTGCTCCGCTCCCCACACAATAGAAACCTTCCTTATGCGCGTTCCCCTTTCGGGGCCCTTGCTGTTGACGAAAAAGATTAGTTTTCCTTTTGGGGCACGTCGCTCTCCGCCTTGATGAACTGGGCGGACATATAGCCCTTGACCTCGTCAGTCCCGGCTATCTGGACGTAATAGTAGTCCCCTTCCTGATAGAAGATGTAGACCAGCTTCCCTTCATAATACTGTCCCAGGGACTTGTTGGTCACGCCTGGGCCCTCCCGCAGGGCCAGATTGCTGGAGGTGATGGTACCCCGCACGGTGCCCTCGGGCTGATCGCTGCCGGTGGAGGTCTCGCCCAGGGCGGAGAGGAGCTTCACGAACTTCTTGGCGATATAGCCGTACTTCTTCGTCTCGTTCACCAGCACGAAATAGAAGTCCCCGTCCTCCGTATAGACCGTGAGCTTGGTGCCGCTCTTAAGGCCGGTGGCCACCAAGGTGGTATCCGTGCTGGGCCCCTGGCGCATGTTCACGCCGCTCTTGGTCAGCTTCCCTTCGGCAGCCCCGGCCAACATCTCCGCCGTGGGCTCCAAAAGGGCCTCCGGATCGTCCGCAAGGGGCACAGTGGGCGCCGGCGTATCGGTGGCGGCAGGATCGGGGGTATCCGTTTCCGCTTCGGGGGTCTCGTCCACGACTTCAGGGGGCTCCGTGGCCTCCGGTGTATCCGTGGGGTTGGCCGTGGGAACAGGGTGGTATTCGGACGGCTCTGGCAGGCCGGTGGCCTCCGCACTCCTGTCGCGGCTGCAGGCGCCGAACCCCTTCGTGGCGATGGCGACGATGAGGAGAGCCAGGAGCAAAATACCCACCGCGGCTAAGAAGATATAGCCTTCCCGGGTGATGATCAGCTTTTTGCGCTTAGCCATATAAATCCCTCTTTCTCAATTTCGATAGTAATCAAGCATAGTATACTCCATCTTTTTATATTTTTAAAGCCCCAAAACGGTCAAACTTTATTATTTATTTGTCAAGCCCGTTATAATTTTCCATCGAATTCGATCGGTTAGCAAGTGCTAATCTATTGGCAAGACATTTTTCTTGTGATAAAATACGTTCGTAGCAATGCGCCTTTGCAAAAAGGCTGTTGTTTTATGTCATTCGAAAGGTCCGAAACAACTAAATCAAGGAGGATGTGTATGACTAGTACGAAGACCACGATCCCATTCACTGGCACGGCCGAGCAGAAAGCGGAGCTGGAAAAGGTCATTGCGGATCACAAGGGGAAGCCCGGCGCTCTGATGCCTGTGATGCAGAAGGCGCAGGATATCTATGGGTATCTGCCCATAGAGGTGCAGACGATGATCGCCGAGGGACTCGGTTGCTCTTTGGAGCAGGTCTACGGCGTTTCCACCTTCTACGCCTGGTTCAGCCTGGAGCCCAAGGGGAAGCACCTGATCCGTGTTTGCCTCGGTACGGCGTGCTACGTGAAGGGTTCCCAGAACATTCTGGATGAGCTGGTGAACATCCTGGGCATCTCCGCGGGCCATACCACGCCTGACGGTATGTTCACTTTGGAAGCCGCCCGCTGCCTGGGCTGCTGCGGTCTTGCGCCGGTCATGATGATCGACGATCAGGTGTACGGCCGGTTGGCCACCTCCGACGTGAAGGGCATCATCGAAAAGGTCCGCGCCGAGTAACCTACCTATGAAATTAGAAGAAGTCGCCCGCTTGGTCGAGGCAAAGGTATATACGGGAGAGGAGTTGCTGGATGCGGATATCGATTCCGCCTTCGCCAGCGATATGATGAGCGACGTTCTTGCCTACGCGCAGGATCAGGCGCTGCTCCTCACGGGGCTCAACAACCCCCAGGCCGTGCGCACCGCGCTGATGCTGGACATGAGCTGCATCCTCTTCGTCCGGGGCAAGGAGCCCGCGGAGGAAGTGGTTTCCCTCGCGAAGTTGAGCCATATCGCCGTTCTGGCGACCGCTCTTACCATGTATGAAGCGAGCGGGAGGCTTTACGAAGCTGGACTGCACAGGTGATCCCATGAGCGCTGAACCATTACACGTGCATTATACCGTTGACGGTGGAAACTTCACCTCTGCCGGTGAAGCGTCCGTCAAGGTGAAGCGCCTTCTGCGACAGTTGGGCTGTTCCCCGGAAACGATCCGAAGGGTCTCCATCGCCATGTACGAGGGGGAGATCAACATGGTCATCCACGCCAACGGCGGTGACGCCGACATCTACGTGGACGACGCCAACATCCGGATCGTGCTCAAGGACACAGGTCCGGGCATCAAGGACGTGGAACAGGCCATGCAGGAAGGATACTCCACCGCGCCGGACAACGTGCGTGCCCTGGGCTTCGGCGCAGGCATGGGCCTGCCCAACATGAAGCGATACTCCGACGTCTTCCGCGTGGATTCCGTGGTGGGCCAGGGAACGACCATAGAGCTGGGATTTGAGAACAGGTAACATCGATACGAAAGAGGAAAGCATGGAATACAGGCACTCCGTTTCATTGGATCAGGATAAATGCAAGGGCTGCACCCATTGCCTGCGGCGCTGCCCTACGGAAGCTATCCGCATCCGTGACGGTCATGCCGTGATCAATGCTATCCAGTGTATCGACTGCGGCGAGTGCATCCGGGTCTGCCCCTACAAGGCCAAGCGGGCCATCTGCGACAGCCTGGAGGATCTGGACCGCTCCAAGTATCTGATCGCCCTGCCGGCGCCGTCCCTCTTCGGCCAGTTCATCAACGTGACCGACGTGGACTACGTGCTCCAGGGCCTGCTGGACATGGGCTTTGACGACGTGTTCGAGGTGTCCCGCTGTGCGGAGATCATCACCGAATACACCCGTCGCTACATGAAGCGTCAGGACGTGCCCCGCCCGGCCATCAGCTCTGCCTGCCCGGTGGTGGTGCGCCTTATCACCATCCGCTTCCCGTCCCTTATCGACCATATCGTGCCCCTGATGCCGCCCATCGAGCTCGCCGGCCGCATGGCCAAGGAGGAGGCGCTGAAGAAGCATCCGGAGCTGAAGATGGAGGATATCCGAACGGTCTTCATCAGTCCCTGCCCGGCCAAGTTCAGCTGGGTCAAGAACGGGGACAAGGCGGACGAAGCCCCCTGCGTGGACTACGTGGTGGCCATCAGCGAGGTGTATTTCAAGCTCCTCAACGCGCTCAAGCTCCAAGGTACCCCGAAGATCGCCAGCGAGAGCGGCATGATCGGTCTCGGCTGGGCTTCCTCCGGCGGCGAGGGCTCCGCGTTGATGAACGACAGATACCTGGCTGCGGACGGCATCGAAAACGTGATCCGGGTGCTGGACAGCATCGAGATGGGCAGCTTCCCAAGCGTGGAATTTGCGGAGCTGGACGCCTGCAACGGCGGCTGCGTTGGCGGCGTGCTGACGGTGGAGAATCCCTACATCGCCCAGGTGCGGCTGCAGACGCTGCGCCGGTATATGCCGGTGAGTCTCAACCATGTGCCTCGGCAGACCGGGAATGTGGACGTGCCGGAGGATATTCTGACCGTGAAGCCGGCCTCCTTCCATAATGTCTCCGCCCTGAACGCCAGTCGGTTCGAGTCCATCCGCATGATGGCGGACATCGAGAACATCCATGAAAACCTGCCGGCCTTGGACTGCGGCTCCTGCGGCGCGCCGAACTGCCGTGCCTTTGCGGAGGACGTGGTGAAGGGCGAAGCGAAGATCGACGAGTGCATCGTCCATATGCGGGAACAGCTGAAGAACCTGATGAGCGAAATGGAGAAGAAGGCATGACCGTATTTGAGATCAGAGACGCGCTGGGACTCGTTCCCGTACATGAAGCCGAGGATCGGCCGGTCACCGGCGGCTATGCCGGCGATCTGCTGAGCTGGGTCATGGGGAACGCCCAAAGCGGCGACTGTTGGATCACCATCATGTCCAATCGGAACGTGCCGGCGGTCTGCACCCTGACGGATGTGGCCATGGTCATCTTCGCCGAGGACGTGACCCCCGACGAGGCGGCTTTGGACGCGGCGGTGAAGAACGATCTCAACTTCTATCGGTCCCCGCTGTCGGTGTTCGAACTCTGTGCAAAGGTGGCGTCCCTGCTCTCATGAACGCCTTTGCCGTAGATCTGCACATCCATTCCTGCCTGTCTCCCTGTGGGGAGGAGGATATGACGCCCTGCAACATCGCGGGGATGGGGTATCTCAATGGGCTCAGGATCATGGCGCTGACGGATCACAATACGGCGAAGAACTGTCCCGCCTTCTTTGCCGCCTGTCGGGAATATGGCATCGTGCCCGTGCCGGGCATGGAGCTGACCACGGCGGAGGATGTCCACATGGTTTGCCTGTTTCCTGACCTCGACAGGGCTCTTGCCTTTGACAAGGCTGTGGAGGAGCGGCGGATGAAGGTCAAGAACAAGCCCGCCATCTTCGGCGAACAGGTGATCATGGGGGAGAAGGACGTGCCCATCGGGGAAGATCCCTGGTTTTTGCCTGCGGCCACCTCCCTTTCCCTTGAGGAAGGGGCGAAGCTGGTCCGATCCATGGGCGGTGTGTGCTATCCGGCCCATATTGACCGGGAGGCCAACGGGCTTCTCGCCATGCTCGGCGCCTTTCCGGAAAAGCCCGTGTTCACGTTGGCCGAGGTCCATGACGAGGAAAAGCGGGACTTGGCTGAAGGTCGAAAGATCCTGGTCTCCTCGGACGCTCATAGGCTCTGGGAGATCAGCGACGGCAGCTTCTGTCTGCATCTGGACGTAGGTTTGGAGGCGGGGGAGGAGGCCGTTCGCAGCGCCCTCTTTGCTATGTTGGAGAAGAGATCATGAAGGAACTGTCCCTGAACATCCTGGATATCGTGCAGAACTCCGTGTCCGCCGAAGCGAGCCTCATCAAAGTCCTGCTGACGGAAACGGACGAGACGCTGCGCATCACCATCGAGGACGACGGCCGGGGCATGACGCCTGATTTTCTCCAAACGGTGGTGGACCCCTTTTCCACCACCCGCAAGACCAGGAAGGTGGGCATGGGGATTCCCCTGTTCAAACTGGCGGCGGAGCAGACCGGCGGTGAGCTGACCATCACCTCCAAAACGAGGGAGATGAGCCCGGAGGATCACGGAACGGTCATTTCAGCGTTCTTCTATAAGAATCACATGGATTTCACGCCTCTGGGGGACGTGGTATCCACCCTGATCAGTCTCATCCAGGGCTGCCCGGATGTGGATTTCCTCTTTGAGCATGAGCTGCCCGACGGGAAAACGGTGCATCTGGACACACGGGAGATGAGGGAAGCCCTGGGGGATGAGATTCCTCTCAACAGCTTCGAGGTCCTGGAATGGGCCAGAGAAAGCTTGCTTGAACAATACGGTTTATAGGCGAAAGCTAACACATAACCAAAAACTATGAAAGGAACACAACTATGAAAAGTCTTGAGGAACTTGCAGCGATTCGGAACAAAATGAAGGACAAGGTCGCTCTCCGCGAGAACAACGGCGACATCCGCATCGTCGTCGGCATGGCCACCTGCGGCATCGCTGCCGGTGCCCGTCCCGTGCTCAACGCCTTCGTGGAGGAAGTCAGCAAGCAGCACGCTGAGAACGCCACCGTGACTCAGACCGGCTGCATCGGTATGTGCCGTCTCGAGCCCATCGTGGAGGTCTTCGAGGGCAACAAGGAGCGGGTCACCTATGTAAAGGTCAAGCCCGCCATGGTCCCCCGGATCGTCAAGGAGCATATTCTGGGCGGACGGCCTATCACGGAATACACCATCGGTGCCGCAGAATAATAACGGAGGATATTGAGAATGATTCGTACGCATGTAATGATCTGTGGCGGTACGGGCTGTACCAAGGTCGTGCGCACCGGCTGCTTCGGCCTTTGCGAAATGGGCCCCGTCATGATCGTCTACCCCGATGGCACTTTCTACTCCCGGGTGAAGGTTTCCGACGTGCCCGAAATCGCTTCCGAGCACCTGCTGAAGGGTCGTATCGTGGAGCGCTTGGTCCATCGGGATGCCGAGGGCGGCAAGAACGTGGAAGTCCCCACGCTGAAGGACATCGAGTTCTACAAGCCCCAGCTTCGTGTGGCCCTGCGCAACTGCGGCGTCATCAATCCCGAGGACGTGGAGGAGTACATCGCCATGGACGGCTACGCCGCTCTGGGCAAGGTCCTCACCGAGATGACTCCCGAGCAGGTCATCGACGAAATCACCAAGTCCGGCCTCCGGGGCCGCGGCGGCGCCGGCTTCCCCACCGGCAAGAAGTGGCTGTTCGCCTCCTTCAACAAGACCCCCCACAAGTACGTGGTCTGTAACGCCGACGAGGGCGACCCCGGCGCGTTCATGGATCGTTCCGTCCTGGAAGGCGATCCCCACGCCATTCTGGAAGCCATGTGCATCGCCGGCTACGCCATCGATGCCCATCAGGGCTATATCTACGTCCGTGCCGAGTATCCCATCGCCGTGCACCGTCTGCAGATCGCCATCAAGCAGGCCCGTGAATATGGCCTGCTGGGCAAGAACATCTTCGGCACCGGCTTCGATTTCGACATCGACGTGCGTCTGGGCGCCGGCGCCTTCGTGTGCGGCGAAGAAACCGCGCTGCTGACCTCCATCGAGGGCAACCGCGGCGAGCCCAAGACCAAGCCGCCGTTCCCCGCCAACAAGGGCCTCTTCGGCCAGCCCACCATCATCAACAACGTGGAAACCCTGGCCAATATCCCCCAGATCATCCTCAAGGGCGCCGACTGGTTCGCTTCCATGGGTACCGAGGGCAGCAAGGGCACCAAGGTGTTCGCTTTGGGCGGCAAGATCAACAACACCGGTCTGGTGGAAGTGCCTCTGGGTACCACCCTCCGTCAGATCATCTACGATATCGGCGGCGGCATCCCCGACGGCAAGGAGTTCAAGGCGGTGCAGACCGGCGGTCCTTCCGGTGGCTGTATCCCTGCCAAGTATCTGGATCTGCCCATCGATTACGAGAACCTGAAGAGCATCGGCGCCATGATGGGTTCCGGCGGTATGATCGTCATGGACGAGACCACCTGCATGGTGGACGTGGCCCGGTTCTATCTTGACTTCACCGTGGACGAGAGCTGCGGCAAATGCGTACCCTGCCGTATCGGCACCCGCCGCTTGCTGGAGATGCTGGACAAGATCACCAGCGGCAACGGCACGCTGGAGGACCTGGACAAGATGGAGGAGCTGTGCAAGTACATCCAGGCCAACGCCCTCTGCGCCCTGGGTCAGACGGCTCCCAACCCCGTGCTCTCCACGCTGAAGTTCTTCCGGGATGAGTACGAGGCCCACGTGGTCGAAAAGCGCTGCCCCGCCGGCGTGTGCAAGAAGCTCCTGCACTATGAGATCGATCCTGACAAGTGTCGCGGCTGCACGGCTTGCGCCCGCAAGTGCCCCGTGAACGCCATCAACGGCGTTGTGAAGCAGCCCCACGTCATCGACCAGGCCAAGTGCATCAAGTGCGGTACCTGTATGGATACCTGCCGCTTCGGTGCCATCAGCAAGAAATAAGGAGGAATTCCATGGATACTGTTCATGTAAAGATCAACGGGATCGAAGTTGAGGTCCCTTCTGATTACACTGTTCTGATGGCGGCGGAGAAGGCCGGGGTCCATATCCCCACGCTCTGCTATCTGAAGGACGTTAACGCCATCGGCGCCTGCCGTATGTGCGTGGTCGAGGTGAAGGGCGCCCGCGCCAATCCCGTGGCCTGCCTCCAGCAGGTGGCCGAGGGGATGGAGGTGCAGACCAACACCCCCGCTCTGCGTGCCTCCCGTAAGATGACGCTGGAGCTCATGCTCTCCAACCACCGGATGGATTGCCTTGGCTGCGTCCGCTCCACCAACTGCGAGCTGCAAACCCTGGCCCAGGAATACGGCGCTGACCCCGACAAGTTCCGTCCCGCCGAGCCCATGCTACCGGATCTGGACGAGTCCGCCATCCATCTGGTCCGCGACAACAGCAAGTGCATCCTGTGCCGTCGCTGCATCGCGGTCTGCAAGAACGTGCAGCACGCCCACGTCATCGGCGCCAGCATGCGCGGCTACAAGACCCACGTTTCCAGCCCCTTCGAGATGCCCCTGGCCGACACCAGCTGCGTGAACTGCGGCCAGTGCATCCAGGTGTGCCCCACCGGCGCGCTCACCGAGCGGGACGACACCGATAAGGTCTGGAAGGCTCTGTCCGATCCCACCAAGCATGTGGTCATTGCCCCCGCACCCTCCGTCCGCGTTCAGATCGGCGAGTGCTTCGGGATGCCCATGGGCTCCAACGTGGAGGGCAAGCTCATCGCGGCCTGCCGCCGGTTGGGCTTCGACAAGGTGTTCGACGTGGATAACGCCGCCGACGTGACCATCATGGAGGAAGGCACCGAGCTGATCCAGCGCATCCAGAACGGCGGTCCGCTGCCTCAGATCACCTCCTGCAGCCCTGGCTGGATCAAGTTCTGC
>CADBYI010000018.1 GCA_902798825.1 uncultured Eubacteriales bacterium
GACCCACTGGTAGCTGCTGGCCCCCTGGGCCGTGATGCTGATCGTTCGCTTGGTCCCCGGCAGGCAGATCTTGCCCCACTTGGGCTGCTTCCGCACCTTCAACGGCTCATATACATAGAGCTCATAGATGTCGGTGTAGGAAATTGTCCCGGCGGGGGACTTCACCTGGCAGCGGTACTGGTACCCGTCCATGGCCATGGTGGCCTTGACGCTGAGCTTCTGCTTGGTGCCCTTCCGTACCGACAGCCAGGCCCCGGTCTTGCCGGTCCGATACTGCCACAGGTAGGAGGCCTTCTTGATCTTGGGCGCCGTGAGCTTCAGGCTCTTCTTGGCCTGGACCCTCTTGACGGTGGAGGGTTCGGGGGTGGGCGTTGGCACGGGTGTGGGGGTAGGGGTGGGCGTTGTCGGCGTGCCGGACGTGGGGGTGGTCACGGGCGTCGCAGAGGTGCCGGGCGTAGGCGTGGCCGTGGGCGTGGGAGTGGAATCTGGTGCACTCACCTCGAAGACGGCAATATACGTTACTTCTCCTGTAAAAGTGAAGGAGAAGGAAGCATTCGTCGAAACCGTTTCGCCGGTGGGAGAATCCTTGACCCACTTCACAAACTTATACCCATCGTCCGCCTTGGCCGTCAGGGTCCTGGCAGCATTCTCGTTGGCCCAGAAGGAAGCATCCGCATAGAAATTCGTGCCATCCACGCTGATCGTGCCGCCTTTTGATCCTTCCGCGTTGGTCGCATCATATGCGCGGGCAAACAAGTTCGAGCCCCAGCTGGCGTACAGGGTGATATCCTCCGTGATGGGCGTGTCCCAATCAAAAGTGGTGGTCAACGCAGGGTCGGTACACTAGGCGTCAAAGGTCCAGCCCGCCCTCGTCGGGTCAGTGGGCTTGAGGAGAAACCGTCCATACTCAACTTCTATCGAAGCGACCAAGGAACCACCATTGGTCTCAAAGGTCACAGTGTGGGTTATGGCCGCATTTGCCTCCCGCAGGGGCACAAAGCCCACCAGGAGCAACAGGCACAGTAAAAGGGAAAGCGTGCGTTTCATAATCGGCTTCCTTTCTGTTCGTAATTGGTTTCGGAGAAACAAACAGGGGCGGCGGCGCCGGAAAACCGGCGCGCACCGCCCCTTAGGTCAAGGGATAGGCGTCTCGATTTGACAGACAGTTAATCTGTCTGTCTGTCTGTCTGTCTGTCTGTCTGTCTGTCTGATTGTGTCGGAACGCAGCACGGCTGTCAAGTCCCCTTTGCAACAGTTTTACAGATAAAGCATAGCAGAAAAATGCCCCGGAATGCAAGGGAATTTCAAAAAAGGGTGTGGCCCCACCGACAAAAAGAAGGAGCGCCTGTTTGGCGCTCCCGGAAAGGTCAATCCTCGTATTCGTCTTCGTCCTCGTCCTCGTCGTCGTCCACCTCGACGATCTCAAAGAGCTTGTGACGCTTTTTCTTGGGCTTGGGCTCCCTGGCGGGCTCGTCCTCCTCGCCCCAGTTCTCGTCGTCGTCGAATTCGTCCTCGTCGTCGTCCCCCTCCAGCATACGCTTGAACCAGCCCTTCTTCCGGGGCTTCTTGGGCTCGTCCTCCTCCTCGTCATAGGCGGGGGCGGCGGGCTTGGGGGCGGCCTTCTTCTGCTCCTTGCGGGCGGGACGGGCGGGCTGCTCGGCCTCCTCCTCCACCGGCTCGGGGGCGGGACGGGCGGCCTTGTCGGCGGTGTGACGCTCCTCCATGGCCCTGTCCTCGGAGACGTTCTTCTCCACGTCCTTCTCCTCATACTCCGGCAGGGGCTGGCCGCCCAGCTCCTCCCGGTTGGTGTTGAGCATCTTGATATAGTCGTTCAAATACCGCTGGACGTCGGCCAGCATATCGTCCGCATACTGACGGGAGCCGTTGGTGATGGCGTTGGCGTTGTCGATGGCCTCCTGCTGCATCTGCCGGGCCCGGGCCGCTGCCTCCTGATAGACGGATTCCTCGGAAACCAGGGCCTCGTACTCCTGGACGGACTGGTTGTAGACCTTCTCGGCGGCCTCCTGTGCCTGACGCATCAGGTCCTCCGCGTCGGCCTTGGCCTTGTTGATGGTCTCCTCGGCCTGGTCGTTGGCGTCGCTGAGGATGTTCGCCTCCTCGGTGATGATGCCGCTGGCGCGCCGGATGTCCTCGGGGATGGTGACCTTCAGATCCCCCAGCAGGTCGAACAGCTCCTCGACCTCCACGATCTTCTTGTTGCCGCCGCCCAGCTTATACTTTGGGCTGTCGTTCAGCACTTGCTCAATGCGAGAAATGATGCTGTAAATCTTCATTGTCTGCGCGCTGCTCATTTTCTTGCCAACCTTTCACGTATGATATCTTCATTCACAGAGGGCACAAGTCCCTTGATACTGCCGCCCCAAAGGCCGATCTCCTTCACGTTGCTGGAGCTGAGGAAGGAATGGCCGGGGGAGGCCATAAAATACACTGTCCGCAGCGAGTTGTCCAGATGGCGGTTCACCGCATCGATCTGGAACTCGTATTCAAAGTCCGACGTGGCGCGAAGGCCGCGGACGATGTGGGTGGCCTTCACGGACCGGGCGTACTCCACCAAAAGGCCGTCGAAGGTGCCGCAGCGGACGTTGTCCAGCTTTTCGGCGGCAAGGACGCTGCGGATCATGTCCATGCGCTCGTCCACGGTGAAGGTGGGGCGCTTGTCCACGTTGTGCAGCACGGCCACATACACCAGGTCGAACAGGCCCGCCGCGTTGGTGAGCACGTCCAGATGGCCCACCGTGAAGGGATCGAAGCTTCCCGGATACACGCCGATGGTCATTCCCCATCCCTCCAAATCAAAGTCGTTACGCCGCAGACGCCGTATTTTTTCACCCGGGCCACCTGCCAGGGGCCCTGGGGCAGCTGCGGCGGCTGGTCCCACCCGTGCTCCACGACGACGGTCCCGCCCGGGTTCAGCAGCCCGTCCCGGAAGATCCGCTCCACCGCGTCGGCAGCGAAGCCGGAAGCATAGGGCGGGTCCAGAAACACCAAATCCACCCGCTGTCCCTCCGCCAGGATGGACGAAAGGGCGGCGCGATAGTCGGCGTTCAGCACCCGGAGGCCCTCGCCGAGGCCCAGCTTTTCCCCGTTTTTACGGATGAGCGCGGCGCAAACGGGGGAAGCGTCCACGCAAATGGCCTTTGCCGCGCCGCGGGACAGGGCCTCCAGGCCCATATTTCCGGACCCGGAAAACAGGTCCAACACCACGGCGCCGGGCACCTGAAACTGGATGCTGCCGAAGATGGCCTCCTTGACCCGATCCAACGTGGGCCGGGTGTCTCTGCCCTGGGGCGCGTCGAAGCTTCGCCCCCTGGCCGAACCGGATATGATCCGCAAGTCGATCCCCTCCGCTATCTTGATTTTGGGTGCGGCCGAATACCACAACATATTGTGGATCAGGGGTATTCTAACACCATTCCCTGCCGTTGGCAAGTATTTTTAAATAAATTGTTAATAGTTTTTGTAAAAAATATTACCGTTTTATGTCTCCGGGGCTCGATTTGGCTGGATTTGGTCCTTACACAGACGAAAAAGGGAGCGGCGCGTGCCGCTCCCTGGTTGGGTTGAGATGAATCAGTTGGCGGGGGCAGCTTCCTCTGTTTCACTGCTGATGCCGAACTCGTCCTCAGCGGGGGTCTCGTCCTCCGGTGCGGGTTCCGTCTCCTCGGAGGAGATGAATTCCGAAAGGTACGCTTCCTCCGGCAAGCCCTCCAGATACCCGGGCAGGTTGAGGATGATGCCGTCCATGGAATAGGGGAGCTTGATCCGGATGGTCTGTTCCTCCTCCGCCCCCTTCTTTTCCTTGGTGATGCGGAGCGTGATATCGAAGGTCTGGCCGATGTTGGTGGCCTTGCCCCGCTCCCGCTTGTTGAGCTTGGCTATGGTCTCCCCATCCTTTTCGACCTCGATCTTGTACAGGGCCGGATAGGATTGGCCGTTGTACTCCAGGGTCTTATTGTCCAGGAAGACGGTGTGGCCGCGGCCCACCACCATCATACAGGCGGCGATGGCCAGCAGCACCAGGAGCGTGCCCAGACGGAACAGCAAACGACGCGTCTTGCTCATATCACTTCGCCTCCTCTGACAGCTGGTCCATTGCCAGCTGCTGCCCCACCAGGCTCTTGTTCTTGCGCTTCTTGGTCTCATACATGATCAGGGACAGGGTGATGACACCATAGGAGACGAAGACGCGGAAGTATTCGCCGATCATGGAATCCCCCGTGATCTGGGCGCCGGCCTTGGGGGCCACGATGAACATGGTATGGAAGAGGATGACGCCCAGGAACACGTTGCCGATGGAGGCACGGTCCACCGATGCGCCGCCCACCAGCAGCGCCGCGATACAGAACATGCCGATCTGGGAGTGGGAGCTGTAGGTGGCGATGTTGCCCATGTTCTGCAGGTAGATCACCATGCCGAAGCCCGCCAGCACCGTGGAGATGATGATGGAGATGATGCGGGTGCGCTCCACGTTGATGCCCGCGTCACGGGCCACGTTCAGATCCTGGCCCACGGCGCGCATATCCTGGCCCAGCTTGGTCCGGCGGAACCAGATGATGAACACGCACAGCAGCGCGATGATCAGGAAGGTCAGCACCGGGATCTTCACGCCTTTGATGCGGATAGCCAGCAGGTTATCCAGGCACTGGCGCATATTCAGCAGGGACACCGTGTTGCGGATGCCGTAGCCCCGAGGCAGCTTCACGGAGAAGTGCTTGATGGGGATGATGGAGCCCATCATGTACAGCACGATCAGCTGATAGATGCCGTTCATGAAGAAGCTGATGATGTAGCTGGTGATCATCTCCCGGCCCTTGGCCATGTTGAGGATCTTGCCGCAGAAGGCGCCCAGCAGCACTGAGATGGGGATGGAAAGGATCATGGCCAGCACCACCCCGGGGATGCCCCAAATCTGCCAGTCGGAGACGAAGATCAGGGCGATCTCCCCCGCCATGGCGCCCAGCGTCATGCCGAAGTTCAGGCCCATGCCGGACATGATGGGGATCAGCAGCGCCAGGATCAGGAAGATGTTTCGGCCCATGCGGGTGATGATCTCGTTGAGCAGATAGCTGAAGGAGAAGCCCGACAGGGGGATGCAGATGGCGCAGATCACCACGAACATGATGGGGACGGTGTTGTCCCGAATGAAGGTGAGGACCTTCTGTCCAAAGCTCATGTTTTTCATTTGGTCGCCTCCGTTTTTCTGGTCAGCGCGTAGAGGATCATGCCCTGAGAGGCGACGACGCGAATGACCTCGCTCATATCCATATGGATCATGTTGTTCATGACCGTGGGGGTCATGGTGACGATGCCCTGGAACAGGAAGGTGCCGATGATCACGTTGGCGATGGACGCCTTGTTGACGGACGCGCCGCCGATAAGGATGGCGGACACGGCCGGCAGCGCCATGTAGAAGGGCGCCATATAGAGCTGGATAAAGCCGAAGCCCTGCTCATACACCAGGATGCCGATGGCCGCCAGCCAGGTGGAGAGCACCACGGACAGCAGCCGCATCTTGTCCACGTTCACGCCGGCCGCCTTGGCGAAGGTGGGGTTGGAGCCCACGGCTGTCATGGCCGTGCCGGTCTTGGTGTGGAGGAAAGCCCACATGGCGAAGGCCAGCAGGGCGAAGAACAGCAGCGTCCCCGTGGGGATGGAAAGGGTGCCGATGTTGATCTGCAGGAAGTTGGCCAGCACCTTGTCGTAAAAGCCCTCCAGGGAGATGGTGGTTCGAAGGCCCTTGCCTGCGAAGCCCCAGACCATGGTGGGGCTGTGATAGGGCAGCAGCAGCCACATCATGCACATGAAGGACACCGAGGAGAAGCCCACATAGGTGGCGATCATCATTTCGCCGCCCTTGATCTTGTTGAGCAGCCAGCCGTAGACGACGCCCAGGAGGATGGCGATGGGCGTGGCGATGAGGATGGCCATCAAAAAGCTCATGGGGCCGGTGAAGCCAAACTCGATGGAGAGCGTGGCGCCGAGAAGGCCCGAGATGATGCCCAGGGGCAAGCCGAAGTTCAACCCGCAGCCGGAGTGGATCATGGGCACCATGGCCAGGACCATGATGGCGTTCCAGCTGAAGCGGTTGATGGTATTGCTGATCTGTATCCAGAAGCCCGCGCCCACGAAGGGAGCGGCGATATACAGCACCAGCAGGAAGGCCGCGATGATCAGTCTCGGCAGGCCGAAGCTGTTGACAAAGCCGCTGATCCGCTCGCGCAGGGTGAGACTGGATTTATCTAATGGTTCGTACATGCTGTCCCTCCTCACTTCACCATGCTGACCATCAGCATGCCAAAGTCCTCTGACGGGTCGGTAGCGGGAAGAATGCCGGCGATCTTGCCGCCGGAGACGATGGCGATGCGGTCGCAGATCTGCCGCAGCTCCTCCAGCTCGGAGGAGATCATGACCACGGTGACCCCGCTCTCCCGGTTGAAGCGGCGCAGCGCCTCCAGCACCAGGGCCTTGGCGCCCACGTCGATGCCCCGGGTCGGCTCGGAGACGAACAGGAACTTCGGCTCCAGGGCAAAGGCCTTGGCGAGGCAGATCTTCTGCTGGTTGCCGCCGGAAAGCTCCTTCGCCTTTTGCTTGGAGCCGGTGCATTTGATGGCCAGCTCGTCGATATAGCGCTCGGTGACCTCCCGTATGGCCTTTTCGTCACGCCACTTGATGAGCCCGCCCAAATAGCTCTTGAGGAACTTGTTCTGGACCTGCATGGCGGGAAAGGCCACGTTCCACTCCAGCGTTTCGTCCAACAGCAGGCCCACGCCCCGGCGATCCTCGGACACGAAGGCCAAGGAAGCGTCCAGGCACTTGCGGGGGTTGTTCAGGGGGATGGTCTTTCCATCCAGCTCCACGGTTCCGCCCGCTTCGTAGAGGCCCATGATCCCGTTGGGGATGCCCAGCTTCCCCTGGCCGGCCAGGCCGCCGATGCCCAGGATCTCGCCCTCCTTCACGTCCAGGCTCACGTCCCGGACGGTCTCGCCGGGCATATCGACCCAGAGCCGACGGATGGACATGATGGTCTTTGCCTCCGTATGGTCCCGCACATCCGCACCGGCGGCGGTGTCCACGTTTCGGCCGACCATCCACTTGGATATCTCGTTGACGCTGGTCTCCCGGGCGGCGATATCCTTCACGACGAAGCCGTCGCGCATGACCACCACCTTGTCGCAGACCGACAGTATCTCATGGAGCCGGTGGGTAATAAAGATCACGGCGATACCGTTTTCCGACATGGAGCGGATGGACGCGAGCAGAGCCTCCGCCTCCTTCTCGGTCAGGACGGCGGTGGGCTCGTCCAGGATCAGCAGCTTCAGCTGATCCTTGCTGAGCTCACGGGCGATCTCGGTAAACTGCTTGTGGCCGACGGGCATTTCACTGATGACCATGTCCTTGTCCACGGTGAAGCCCATCTTGTCGATCGCCTTTTCCGCCCTTCCGGTTATCTCGTTATAATCGAGGGTGTCGAGCCGTTCTCCGAAGATTTCGGAGACGACGTTCCGTTTTTTGGGTTCTCTGTTGAGAACGATGTTCTCCGATGCGCTGAAGCCGGGGATCAGGGAAAACTCCTGATGCACCATGCCGATGCCCGCCGCCAGCGCGTCGAAGGGCGAATTGAAGCTGACCTTCTGGCCGTTGAGGAGTATATCTCCCTCGTAGCCGCCGGTCTCCCGAATGACGTTCATGCCAAAGAGGATCTTCATCAGCGTGCTCTTGCCGGCGCCGTTTTCGCCGCACAGGCCCAGCACCTCGCCCTCCTGCAGTGTGAGGTTGATGTCGGTCAGGACCTGGTTGCCGAAGAAGTCCTTTTTGATGTTGCGCATTTCCAATAGGGGCGTATTTGTAGTTGGCATATCTATGACCTGCCTTAGCTTAGGTATAGTATGGGGCTCACCGCGGGACGAGCGCCTTGCCCTCCCGCGGTGAACGGGTGATTCCAAATTGGGCCAAGTATTCAAACCGGGGATGTGAAGGTTTGGTCACATCCCCAGGTTTGAAAGGCGCTATAGCTGATTATTTGATGGTGAAGTACTTCTCGGGCACCTCGATCTCGGTGGCGCCCATGTAGTGGCCGGGATTGCCCATGATGTAGGTATCCTGGTACACAAGGAAGGTGTTCTCCGCCTTGACGCCGGTCTCAGCATCGGTGTAGTTGGAGCCGTTCCACTCCGCACCGGGGGAGAAGACGCCGTAGGCCTCGGCGATGTCGTCCATATCCAGCAGCTCGCTCTCGCCGTTGATGACGTTCACGGCGTGCTGCGCAAGGCCGGCGGATACGGTGTAGCCGTAGGAGTAGGCCCAGGTGCCGAAGCGGCCAGCGCCGCCCTTTTCACAGACAGCTTCCTCGACCTTGGCAAGGATCTTGGCATAGTCGCCGGCTTCCGCGGTCAGATCGATGCCCAGGGCGCCGGGGTAACCCATGGTGGGAGAGGGCAGGTCGGCCTCGACGAAGCAGCCGCCGTAAGCCAGGAGCTGCTTGAGCAAAGGCTCGGTGTGGGCGTCGTTGGTGCAGAAGTACGCGGCGTTCTGGCCATACTGCTCGACCCACTGGGGCACATGCTCCAGAATGTAGGCCTGGGCGCCGGCCACGCCCACGTCGGTGGTGGGATCGGGCGCGGTCTCAAGGACGAACTTCATGCCAAACTCTTCGCAGGCAGCCTTCATGATGGCCACCCGGCGGCTCATGGTCTCATAGGACATGTGCCGGGGGAAGGAGATGTGGACGAAGGTGTCGCAACCCATCTCATGGGCGGTCCGGATCATCAGATATCCACGGGCCACGAAGTCGTTGTTGCAGACCAGGTCAGCGGCGCTGCCGATCTCGGGCAGATCCTCGTGGGACTCACCGGCGATGCAGATGATGTCGGGGCGACGCTCCTTGATCTGACGGAAGGCCTCGGTGGTGCCGGGCACGGCCTGGTTGACGATGATGGCCTTCATCAGAGGATCGTCGGACAGGTTGACGATGGTCTGGATGGTGGTCTCCAGCTCCTCGGTGAAGTTGTCGGGATAGATGGCCAGCGTGACCTTATCCTCGCCGTACTTGGCCTGGAAGGCCTCGGCGCCGCGGCGATCGTCCTCGCTCTGGGAGACGGAGCCGGTGACTATACCGATGTGGAAGTCATCCTCGGCGGCGGCAGGCTTTGCGACGGCAACCAGCGCGACCAACATGGTCAACGCGAGCAGCAGAGAAAGTGCTTTTTTCATGCTTGTGTTTCCTCCTATGGTTTATGTGTTGTCAGACCGCCCAGCGCCCCTCTCCCCCATCGACGCTGTATTTTCATGCGATATCCGCCATATACGGTAGATGCCCCATGAAACACAACTGCGATCGCAGAAGACAGACACAAGACCTCCTCAACAGTGCAAAGTATAGTCTATCGAACGTTCCTTGTCAACAGATTGTTCACAGTTCTGGGTTTTTTAAGGAATGGTTGGTATAAATATGAATATGTTTTGCATATCTTGATTAAAGATATTGTGGGAATGGAGCGTGAAGGCGAAAAAGCCGGTGGCCCTCAGGGACTCGAATGCGCGCTCTCGCTTGGTCGGGGTGCACTGAAGTACCCCCTCAGGGACTCGAATTCGCGCTCACGCTTGGTCGGGGTGCGGCTCTGGAGTGCCACTGGCACTCCATTCACTCCCGCACCCGTTCGAGTCCCTTCGTTGTTCATCATACCGAAAAAGGATGCCGTATTGGCATCCTTTTCATTGGTACCCCCTCAGGGACTCTTCTCGCCTCCGGGCTCGGGCAGGGCGGGGGCGAAGGCCGCACTGTGGCCTTCGCTTACACCCGCCCTTCGAGTCCCTGAGAAAACCACTGTAAAGCAAAAGAGATGCCGGATGGCATCTCTTTTGCTTTGGTACCCCCTCAGGGACTCGAACCCTGGACACCCTGATTAAGAGTCAGGTGCTCTAGCCAACTGAGCTAAGGAGGCATATCCTGGAGCGGGAAACGGGGCTCGAACCCGCCACCTCAGCCTTGGCAAGGCTGCGCTCTACCAAATGAGCTATTCCCGCAGGCGCATGGGTTATTATAGCAAAAATCCGCCGGTTGTCAATGGGTTCATCAAAAAAAAATTTTGAACCCTTCAGTCGCTTTTCGCTCCTGCAGGCGGACCGGCAACAATTGGAGCAGGTAACGGGACTCGAACCCGTGATCTCAGCTTGGAAGGCTAATGTGTTACCGCTACACTATACCTGCCTGGTGCGGGCGAAGAGACTTGAACTCATACGCCTTGCGGCACTGGAACCTAAATCCAGCGCGTCTGCCAATTCCGCCACGCCCGCGCTGCAAGAGGCTGGTGACCCGTCGGAGATTCGAACTCCGGACCCTTTGATTAAAAGTCAAATGCTCTGCCAGCTGAGCTAACGGGTCAGGTTGGCTGGGGTGGCGGGATTTGAACCTGCGCATACAAGAGTCAAAGTCTTGTGCCTTAACCGCTTGGCGACACCCCACCGCTGTTCATCCGAAAAAAAATGGGGTGGGCGACGGGATTCGAACCCACGACCTTCAGAGCCACAATCTGACATTCTAACCAGGCTGAACTACGCCCACCATATACGCTTTTCGGATGAACTTCCCCCCGCACACGCATGCGCTCGCCGGTGGATCGCCTCCCGGCGAACGCTGCGTTCATGGCGCGTCTGCAGGGATTCGAACCCTGGACCTACGGCTTAGAAGGCCGTTGCTCTATCCTGCTGAGCTACAGGCGCATTCAGGAGTTCCAGTCACACATTTTAACAAGGAATGGTCCTCCTGTCAACTCATTTCTGAGAATATAGGAAGATTTTTTATTTGTTCTTCCCGCAGCAGTTCTTATACTTTTTGCCGCTGCCGCAGGGGCAGGGATCGTTGCGCCCCACCTGGACGGGGGCCACGAATATTTTGGACGCGCGATAGGCCTTGGTGATCTCGTGGCGCTTCTCCTGGGACAAAACGTCGTTCCACTCCGGGAGATTGAAAAGCCATTCGGCCTTGGCCTCGTGCATGTTGAAGAAGAGCTTCTCAAAGTCGAAGTTCAAGGTGACTTCGCTGTCCTCCGTCAGCGCTTCCAAATCCTTTTCCCCGTCGGCGAAGGAGGTGTTGGCCCCGTCCAGATACCCCACGAAGGCCACCGGATCCATGCCCACCTGCTCGGCAAGGGCTTTCACCGTGCCCGTCAGGGGCTTGTCGTGGTTTTGAAGAACCTTCTTGTAGACCTCGGTCTCCTGGGAGAAATAGGTGTTCCAATACTGCTGATAGGCGGCGTCGCTTTGGAGGCTCTCCGCCCGTGCTTTCCAATCGCTGTATAGACTCATGGTTCGACTCCTTTATTAAAATCGGTTTATTGTAAGACAAATCTGTCCCGAATGCAAGCGTTTTTCTCCAAAGTGACTCCCAGGTCCTCGTTCCACAGGAGCCAGGCCCCCTCCCCCGTGTCCTCATAGTACCGCTTGCGGAACCCCTGCTTCTCGAAATCGAAGCTGAAATATAGGCTTTGGGCCACCTGGTTGGTCTCCCGAACTTCCAAGGTCATGCGCTCGGCCCCTCGTTCATGGGCCGCCTGCATCATGCCGTAGAGAAGATATCGGCCCAGATGCTGCCCCCGGCTCTCCGGGGCGATGGCGATGTTGGTGATGTGGGCCTCGTCGAACAGCAGCCACATGCCGCCGTAGCCCACGACGCGCCCCTCCTCCTCCGCCACATAGTAGTGGGCCACGTTGTTGTGCAGCTCCCCCAGCAGGGAGAGCTTGGACCAAGGGGAGCGAAAGCTCTGGACCTCGATCTCATAGACCCGGGGCACATCCCGCTTTTTCATGGGCCGGACCGTCATCATGGCTGCAGCTTCCTTTCCGCCTGGGAGGGTCGAAGATACAGGGGGCTGGCCGCCCTCTCCCCCGCCCTGTTGGCGGCGATGCGGGCCACGTTCTGGGCCAGAGGCAGCGCTCCGTCCGCGCCGGGAAAGCCGGTGCCGGTGAGCCGGGCGCCCTCCGGCAGGGCCTGCAAAAAGGGCTCGATCTCAACGGCGCAGGGCGGGATCAGCGCCCCTCCGTCGGGGGCGTACAGGGCCCCATAGCCGTTGCCGTTCCGGGCGTCGATGACGGCAGCCACCGGCCCCTTTCCACCCAGCAGGGGCCAAGCCAGGGCCTCCAAAGCGTTCACGGACACCACCGGGAGGCCCAGAGCCATGGCCATGGCGTTGCCGTGGCACACGCCGATGCGCACCCCCGTGAAGGAGCCGGGGCCCACGTCCACAGCCACGGCAGTGAGATCGCCGGGGGTCAGGTCGGCTTCCGCCAGCAGCTCGTCCACTGTCGGCATGACGGTTTCCTCGTGCCGAAGGGGGCTCTCGATCCGCTTTTCCCGGCAGCCGTCCGCCGACAGCAGGGCCACGGAGGCCACTTTATCCGTGGTTTCCAGGGCAAGGATATTCATAGCTCGCTCACCAATCTTTCGTAGTCTGTGCCATGGGGCAACAATCTCACCCGGCGCGCCTCCACGCCGCTGCCTGCAATCTCTATATCCAATCGCTCCCCGGGGAGGGCATCCGGCACCCGGTCTGCCCACTCCATGAGGATAAGGCCGTTCCGGTCCAGATAGTCCTCAAAGCCCATGGCGTACAGCTCGTCCTCGTCCGAGAGCCGATAGGCGTCGAAGTGGAACAGAGGCGGCACGGTGGGGTACTCCTGAACGATGGTGAAGGTGGGGCTGCTCAAATGGCCCAGGCCCAAAGCCCGGCCGACACCGCGGCAAAGGACGGTCTTCCCCGCCCCCAGATCGCCGTACAGGGCCACGAAGCCGCCTTGAGGCAGGGCCCGGGCGATGCGGGTCCCCAACCCCTCCATGTCCTGTTCGGTTTGTAGCGTCATCGTCCGTTCCATCAGAACAGCTTGACCTCCAGAAGCTCCCGGGCAAAGTCGCCGAACCGATCCTCCGCGATGGCTTTACGGATGTCCGCCATGAGCCGGACGGAGAAGCGGATGTTGTGCATGGTGATGAGGGTGCCGGACAGTATCTCCTCCGCCTTGATGAGGTGGCGGATATAGGCCCGGGAGAAGTTCCGGCAGGCATAGCAGTCGCAGCCCTCCTCGATGGGGGAGAAATCCTCGGCATAGGTCTGGTTCCGCAGCATGATCCGCCCCTTGCGGGTGAGAGCCAGGCCGTTGCGGGCCGCCCTGGTCTGGAGCACGCAGTCGAACATATCCACGCCCCGCAGGACCCCCTCGATGAGGCAGTCGGGGCTGCCCACGCCCATGAGGTACCGGGGTTTGTTCTCCGGCATATAGGGCCGGATGGCGTCCAGCATCTCATACATCTTTTCCTTGGGCTCCCCCACGGACAGGCCCCCGATGCCGTAGCCGGGGAAATCCATGGACGCCAGGGTCTTGGCGCTCTCGATGCGCAAATCCTCATAGACGCAGCCCTGGACGATGCCGAAGAGGGCCTGGTCCGGCCGGGTGTGGACCTCTCGGCAGCGCTCCGCCCAGCGGTGGGTCCGGTCCATGGCCTTCACGGCGTAGCGATAGTCCGCGGTGCCGGGGGCGCACTCATCAAAGCACATGGCAATATCCGCACCAAGGGCCTGCTCCACGGCCATGACGCTTTCCGGGGTGAACAGATGTTTGCTGCCGTCGATGTGAGAGCGGAACAGCACGCCGTCCTCATGGATATCCCCCTTTTTCGCCAGGGAGAAGACCTGGAAGCCGCCGCTGTCCGTCAGGATGGGCTTGTTCCAGTGCATGAATTTGTGAAGTCCCCCCGCCTGTTCCACCAGCTTATGACCGGGGCGCAGGTACAGGTGGTAGGTGTTGGAAAGGAGGATGGACGCCCCCGTCTCCTCCACGTCCCGGGGGGTCATGGCCTTCACCGTGGCCTGGGTGCCAACAGGCATATACACGGGGGTGTCGATGTCCCCGTGGGGGGTGTGGAGACGGCCCAGGCGGGCACCTGTCTGCTTGTCCACATGCAGCACTTCAAACTTGAAATTCTCGTTCATATCCTATCCCTCTATTCAAACAGACACGCGTCGCCGAAGCTGAAGAAGCGGTATCGCTCCTGCACGGCATGCTCATAGACCCGCAGGACCTCCTCCCGGCCGGCGAAGGCGGAGACCAGCATGAGCAGCGTGCTCTCCGGCAGGTGGAAGTTGGTGATGAGGGCGTCCACGGCCTTATAGCGATAGCCGGGGGTGATGTAGATGCCGGTGTAACCGCTGCCGGGATGGACGATGCCGTCCTCCGTAGCCACACTCTCCAGGGTGCGGACGGAGGTGGTCCCCACGCAGACGATGCGGCCGCCGGCGGCCCGGGCGTCGTTGATGGCCTTGGCTGCCTCCTCCGTCACCCGATAGAACTCCTGGTGCATCCGATGGTCCTCTATGTTCTCCTCGCTGACGGGACGGAAGGTACCCAGGCCCACATGCAAAAGGACGTCCACGATCTTCACGCCCTTTTCCTCGATCGCTTCCAAAAGCTCCGGGGTGAAGTGGAGCCCGGCGGTGGGGGCTGCAGCGCTGCCCCGGGTGACGGCGTAGACGGTCTGGTATCGCTCCTTATCGGCGAGACGCTCCGTGATATAGGGCGGCAGGGGCATCTGGCCGGCCCGGTCCAGCACCTCCTCGAAGATGCCGGAATACAGCAGCTCCACCCGCTTTCCGCCCTCCATGGACGCGTCCCCCAGGACCTTCACGGAGAGCTCGGGTGTCACCTCATAGACCGCGCCTGCCTTGGCCCTTTTGGCGGGCTTGCAGAGGCATTCCCAAACGTCCCCTTCCAGGCGACTAAGGAGCAGAAACTCCATGGTGCCGCCGGTCTCGGGTCGGTGCCCGATAAGCCTTGCGGGAATGACCCGGGTGTTGTTTCGCGCCAGCACGTCCCCGGGGTGCAGATGGTCCAGCACGTCCGTGAACACCCCGTCTGTGATGGTTCCGTCCTTTCTGTTGTAGACGAGCAGCCGGGACTGGCTCCGCACGGGGGCCGGGGTCTGGGCGATCAGCTCCCGGGGCAGATCATAGTAAAAGTCGCTTGTTTTCAAGACGCACCTCGAAATACAGATTCCTCCCTATTATACATATCCGACCGCTTCGGCGCAACAGAAAAAAAGCTTAGCGCGGACAAGGACTATCTTTTTTATTTCACCTATGGTATACTGCTTATATTATGAGCGAATTCAACCGGCAAAAAGCCATCATCATGGAAAAGGTGCAGGAGAGCATCAACTCGGTGCTGCCCATCCTGGTCATCGTGTGTTTGCTGTGCCTGTTCGTGACGCCGCTGCCCACGGGGCATATGCTGTCCTTCCTGGTGGGGTCCCTGCTGGTGGTGGCGGGCATGGGCCTGTTCACCGTGGGCGCGGACAGCTCCATGACGCCCATCGGCGGCCGGATCGGGTCCACCCTGACCAAATCGAAAAATCTGCCCCTCATCCTGATCGTCAGCTTCCTGCTGGGGGTGGCGGTCACCGTATCGGAGCCGGATCTGCAGGTGCTGGCCAGCTCCGTGCCCCATATCGATACCCTGGTCCTCCTCGTCGTGGTGGGCGTGGGCGTGGGACTGTTCCTGGCCCTGGCCATGTTCCGCATCCTGGCCGGCATCAAGCTTCGCTATCTGCTGCTGGGGCTATATGGTCTGGTGTTTTTGCTGTGCGCCTTCGTGGACAGGAGCTTCCTGTCCGTGGCCTTCGACTCCGGCGGCGTGACCACGGGGCCCATGACGGTGCCCTTTATCCTGGCCATGGGCGTGGGCGTCAGCCACATTCGAAGCGACAGCAACGCGGAATCCGACAGCTTCGGCCTGGTCTCCCTGTGCTCCGTGGGTCCCATCCTCTCCGTGCTGGTGTTGAGCCTGTTCTACGGCCAGGGGGAGGGCGCTGTGGCCGCCGCTGCGGTCGCACACGAGACCACCACGGCCCTGGGCTATGCCTATCTGTTCGCCCTGCCGGAATACTTCCGGGAGACAGCCGTGGCCCTGCTGCCCATACTGTGCATATTCCTTCTGTTCCAGTTCGTTTCCTTCCACATGAACGGCCGGAGCTTTTGGAAGATCCTCATGGGCATCGGCTTCACCTATCTGGGATTGGTGCTGTTTTTGACGGGGGTGAACGTGGGCTTCGCCTCCCTGGGCAGCGTGCTGGGCGCGGCCCTGACCCAAGGGCCCCTGCGGCATTTTCTGATCCCCCTGTCCATGCTCCTGGGCTGGTTCATCATCTCGGCGGAGCCGGCGGTACAGGTGCTGCGCCGGCAGATCGAGCAGGTCAGCTCCGGGGCCATCTCCGGCCGCTCCATCCAGCTGGGCCTGTCCGTGGCCATCGCCCTGGCCATGGGCATCTCCATGCTGCGGGTGCTGACGGGGCTATCGCTCCTGTACTTTTTGATTCCCGGGTACGTTTTGTCCCTGGGCCTCTCCTTCCTGGTGCCGGACCTGTACACCGCCATCGCCTTTGACTCTGGCGGCGTGGCCTCGGGCCCCATGACCGCCGCCTTCATGCTCCAGTTCATGATCGGCGCCAGCAGTGCTCTGGGGGGGAACGTGCTCTCCGATGCCTTTGGAATCGTGGCCATGGTGGCCATGATGCCGCTGATCACCATCCAGCTGCTGGGCGTCCGGGCGGCCATTCAGGAACGGCGCCGGGAGGCCGCCACGGAGGCCTACGGCGAAGCGGACATCATCGAACTATGGGAGGCGACCCCATGAACTATGTGCTTTCCGTCATCAACCCCTATGGGGTCAACATCATGAACAGGGTCTGTGAGGAGCTGAACTTGCCCATCGTCCTGTCGCTGCCCTGCCGAGGCACGGCCACCAGGTCCATGCTGGATCTGCTGGGGATGGATTCCAAGGATCGGCGGCTGTTCATGACGGTTGCCAGCCCCGAGCAGACGAAGGCGCTGATCCAGGAACAGCGCAAGCGACTATACATCGACGCCCCCGGCAACGGCGTGACCATCGGCGTACCAGTAAAAAGCGTAGGAGGCAGCAAGACATTGGCATTCTTATCCAACGGGCAAAACGCGAAGGGCACGCCCACCCTCAATTATGAGTACGAGCTCATCATGGTCATCGCCAACCAGGGCGCCACGGACCAGGTCATGGACGCGGCCCGCTCCGCCGGCGCCAGGGGCGGCACGGTGGTCCACGGTCTCGGCACCGGGAGCAAGAACGCGGAGAAATTCTATAGGGTCTCCATCGCTTCGGAGAAGGAGGTCACCCTCATCGTCTCCGCCGCGGGGCAGAAGGCCGCCATCATGAAAGCCATCATCGAGCAGGCGGGGCCCGACACCAAGGCCGGCGCCATCGCCTTCTCCCTGCCCGTCAGCGAGATCGCCGGGTTCGGCATCAAAGCGGAATGATTTGGAAACCAAGAAAAAAAGCCAACGGGTTTTTCCCGTTGGCTTTTTCGTTGACGATTATTTTATCCCTCTCTGGCGCTGCGAAGCAGGTTCCGGGCATGCTGGATAGCCAAAGGATCGTTGACGCTGCCCATGATGCGGGCCAGCTCCGCCGGACGCTCCTCCTCGGTCAGGGGCTTCACCGCGGAACGGGTGGCCTCGCCCACGGTCTGCTTATAGATATAGTATTGCCGATCCGCCCGGGCCGCGATCTGGGCCAGGTGGGTGACGCACAGGAGCTGATGGGTCCTGGACAGCTCCTGCATCTTCTTCGCCACGGCGTTGGCGATAAGGCCGGAGATGCCCGTGTCGATCTCGTCGAAGATCAACGTGTCGATGGCGTCCGCGCCGGACAGGGCCGCCTTGAAGGACAGCATGACCCGGCTGATCTCACCGCCGGAGGCCACCCGGACCAGGGGCTTTTCCGGCTCCCCCTTGTTGGCGGAGAAGCGGAAGGATACCTGGTCCACGCCGGTCTCGGACAGGGCCTCGGGGTCCACAGAGGCAAAGCCGGCGGAGAAGGAGGCAAAGGGCATGCCCATGTCCTTCAGATTCGCTTCGATGGCCTCTTTCAGCTGCAGGGCCGCCGTCTGACGGCGCTGGGACAGGGCCCGGGCATCGGCTGTGAAGGCCGCAAGGGCCTCCTCCTCCGCCCGCTGGAGCTCCGCCATGCGGTCTTCTCCGCCCAGAAGCTCCGCCTGCTCGGCCCGGAGGCCGTCGGCATAGGATAGGATCTCCTCGATATCCGCGCCGTACTTGCGCTTGAGCTGTTCGATCTGGTAGAGTCGGCTCTCGATCTCCGTCAGGGTCTCGGGATCGAAGGACAGGCCGTTCAGGGCGTCCCGCAGGGTGTAGGACACGTCCTCCAGGGAGTAGTAGGCCTCCTCCGTCTGCCGGGCCGCCGCCGCATATTCCTCCCCGTACTCGCCCAGGGCAGCAAGGCACCGCTTGGCGTCCGCGATCTTCCCCAGGGCGCCCTGCTCCTCATAGAGGGCGTCGTAGGCCGCCTGCAGGTTCCCCTCGATGGCCGCAAAGTTTTGCAGCTGCTTCTTTTTGAGCTCCAGCTGCTCCTCCTCCCCCGGTTCCAGGGAGGCGCCGTCGATCTCCTTGAGCTCATAGGCGATCACGTCCAGCCGCCGGGCCCGCTCCTTCAGGCTGGATTGAAGCTTTTCCCGGGCTGTGCGGGCGTCCAGGGCCCCTTTGCGAGCTTCCGTCATCCGGGTCAGCAGGCCGTCGCCGTCGCTGTTTGCGAAGGCGTCCAGCAGGCCCAGATGGGTCTTCTCATTGAGCAGGGACTGGTGGGCGTGTTGGCCGTGCATATCCACCAGCATGTCCCCCACCGTTTTCAGCTCCGCTGCGCTGACCAGGGTGCCGTTGATGCGGCAGACGCTCTTGCCGCTCGAATACAGCTCCCGATAGAGGACCACCTCCTCCCCGTCGTAGAGGGACTGGTCCAGCATATACTCCGCCGCAGGGGTGCCCTCCTTCACGGTGAAGAGGGCCTCCACGGACCCCTTCTGGGCGCCGGTGCGGATGCTCTCCCGATAGGCCCGCTCGCCGAGAGCCAGCCCCACCGCTTCGATGAGGATGGATTTGCCGGCGCCGGTCTCGCCCGTCAATGCAGAAAAGCCCTCCTCGAAGTCCAGGGAGAGCTTGTCGATCAATGCGATATTGGATATGGTCAGGTGCCTAAGCACGGCGATGCTCCTTTATTTCATCATCTTCTGGAAACGCTTGATGATCTCGGCGGCGTTCTTGCCCTCGCGAATGGCAACAAAAATGGTGTTGTCCCCGGCGATGGACCCGGCGATCTCCGGCCACTTCAAGGAGTCGATGGCTTCGCCGGCCACGGAGGCGCTGCCCGAGATGGTCTTGATCACGATCAGGTTGCCCGCGTTGGTGATGGAGATCACGCAGTTGGAGAACAGACGGATGAACCGCTCCTGCAGATCGGACTCGGCCTTCTCCACGGTGGCATATTTATAGTGCCCCTCGCTGGTCAGGACCTTGATGAGCCGAAGTTCCTTTATATCGCGGGAAACAGTGGCCTGGGTGACCTGGAAGCCCTGCTCGCCCAGGAGCCGAGCCAGCTCCTCCTGGGTCTCCACATCCCGGGAAGCGATGATCTTGATGATCATGGCATGTCGTTTCGTCTTCATAGTTTCTGCCTCGTTCGTTTCAAGTTTATGTCAACCGCTCTTGGATGCGGCTATACAGGTCCATTTGTTCGAATCGGATGAAGGAGGCCCGCTCCTTCGAACCCGTGATCACCAGGGATTCCCCCTTGGTCACCCGGCACACCCGCTGACCGTCCATGGCCGCCATGCCGTCGTCATGCTCCACCAGCTCCACCTGACTGTCGCTCCGGACCACGATGGGCCGCACATGGAGCTTGTGGGGACAGATGGGCGTGATGACCATGGCGCTGAGGCCCTCCGGCACGATGGGTCCCCCGGCCGAAAGGTTGTAGCCCGTGGACCCCGTGGGGGTGGATACCATGACCCCATCCGCCGACACCGTCCAGGCGCTCCTGCCGTCGATCCGAATGTCGATGTCCGTGACGCCGGAGAAGGAGAGCTTGTAGAGGACCGCGTCGTTCAGGCAGTGATAGACCCGCCCGGTGCTCACGCGGCAATCCAGCATGGCCCGCCGCTCCAGCCGGTAGTCCCCGGTCTTCAGGCGGGGCAAAGCTCCAAGGAAACCTTCCTCCGTCAGCTCCGTCAAAAAACCAACGCGCCCGAAGTGGACGCCCAGGATGGGTATATGGGCTGCCAGGGCCAGAGGCACCTGTCGGATGATGGAGCCGTCGCCGCCGATGGCGATGAGGATGCCGTCCTCCCCGTCGACGGGGGCCCGCTCCTCCAGCTCAACGCATAAAAAACCACAGTTCGCCGCCGCATCCATCATGCGCTTTCTCGCGTCGAAAGTGGCCGGTTTTTTAGGATTCGCCGCAAAGAACAGGTTCAAAGTTTTATCCTCGGATGAATACTGCATAGGTATTATACAGTATAGTTTCCGAAATTTCAATACAGATATGAATAATTTTTTAACAATTTATGTGAAATCTGTGACCATCGGCCACGACCTCTGACACTTTCGCCTCAAAATCCTCCGTATCGGCAGGGGCGTCCTCCCCTTTGTTCTGCAAAAACAGCAGAAACTCTATGTTTCCCTTGGGACCGGTGATGGGGGAAAAGGAGAGATCCTCCACCCTGTATCCCAGCTGCTGTGCAAAGCGAAGGATGTGTATGCATACATCCTTATGAATAGCCGCCTCACGAACCACCCCGTTCTTGCCCACCTGGCCTCGCCCCGCCTCAAACTGGGGCTTGATGAGGGCCACCACCTGCCCCGACCGCTTCAGACAGGCCTTGAGCGGCGGCAGGATCAGCTGCAGCGAGATAAAGGACACGTCGATGGATGCGAAGTCGAAGGGGCCGTCGAACCAGGCAGGCTCCATGTAGCGGGCGTTGCGACGCTCCATGACCGTAACGCGGGGGTCGTTCCGCAGCTTCCAGTCCAGCTGTCCATAGCCCACGTCCAGGGCACAGACGCGCTTTGCGCCGTTTTGGAGCATACAGTCCGTGAACCCGCCGGTGGAGGCGCCCACGTCCAGACAAACCTTGTCCTGCAGCGTCAGGGGGAACACCTTCAGGGCCTTGTCCAGCTTTAAGCCGCCCCGGCTCACGAAGGGGATGGGGTCCTCCCGGAGGGTCACGGCGTCCGCCAGCCGCACCTCCTCCCCCGCCTTCTCCGCCTTTTGTCCGTTGACGAAGACCTCCCCGGCCATGATCATGGCCCGGGCTCTCTCCCGGGAGGGGGCCAGCCCCGCCTCTACCATATATATATCCAGTCGCTTTTTATCCATGGGTCCTTCTCAGCTCCTTCACGGCTTCCCGCATGGCCGCCTCGTCGATGCCGCCCAATGTGCGCTGGCGGGCCACGGTGGCCTGGGGCACGGGGCCGTCCGGCAGACACAGGGGCCGGACCGTCAGCTCGGGACAGTAGGCCGCCACGTAGAGGCTAAGGGCCGCCACGTTCTCCTCGGCCACGATGAGCTTGCAGCCCTGCCTTCGAAGATCGTCCAGCAACGCATGA
Source organism: uncultured Eubacteriales bacterium (assembly GCA_902798825.1). Lineage (GTDB taxonomy): Bacteria > Bacillota > Clostridia > Christensenellales > CAG-138 > RUG472. The sequence goes on from CADBYI010000018.1 coordinate 21,492, forward strand.
TCCAGGGGCTTGTAGAACCGGGCCTCCACCAGGCCGCAGCTTAGCTCCTCCGCCACCCGGCGGGCCGCCTGCACCAGGGGGCCGGCGGCGACGATCACCACGTCCGCAGCGGGCCGCAGGGTGGCCCATTTGCCGTAGGTCACGGGCTCCTCCCCCTGGCCCTCGGGCAGGGTGCCTCGGCAGTAGCGGATCGCCGAGGGCTCACCCCGCTCCACCGCCAGACGGACCATGGCCCGCAGCTCCGACAGCGTGGCCGGCGCGTACACCGACAGATGGGGCATGGCGCACAGCAGGGCAGGATCGTAGATGCCCTGATGGGTCTCCCCATCCTGGCCCACCAGGCCGGCCCTGTCTACGCCGATGACCACCGGCAGCTTTTGCAGGCAGATATCGTGATAGACCTGGTCAATGGCCCGCTGCAGGAAGGAGGAATAGATGGCCGCCACAGGCTTGAGCCCTTCGACTGCCATGCCGGCGGCCATGGTCAGGGCGTGCTCCTCGGCGATGCCCACATCGAAGGCCCGCTCCGGGAACCGGTCGAAGAAGGGGCGCAGACCCGTGCCGTCCCGCATGGCGGCCGTGATGGCCACCACCCGTTGGTCCTCCGTTGCCAGCTGAAGCACCGTTTCTCCAAAGGCCACCGAGCAGGAGGGGGCCCCGGAGGAGGCCACCGCCCCCGTGTCCGGAGAGAAGGGCGCGATGCCGTGAAACTTTTCGGGATTCTGCTCCGACAGGCCGTAGCCCTTTCCCTTTTGGGTGATCACGTGGACAACCACGGGCCGCTCCAGGGCCTTGGCCTCCCGAAGCAAGGAGATCATCTGGGGGATATCGTGGCCGTCGATGGGGCCGAGATAGGTGAACCCCATCTCCTCGCAAAAGGTGTTCTGGAGCACGAACCGCTTGATGCGGTTTTTGAAGCCCTCCAGATTTTTGGACATGCGGCGGCCCACCATGCCGTTTTCCAGCACCCGGACCACGAACCGCTTCAGACGGTTGTAGCCGCGGCTGGCCCGAAGCCGGGACAGACTCCGGCTCATGGCGCCTACGTTCCGGGAGATGGACATCTCGTTGTCGTTCAGGATCACCACCAGGGGAAGCTTGCTGTCGCCGCCGTCGTCCAGAGCCTCATAGGCAAGGCCGCCGGTCAGGGCCCCGTCGCCGATGACCGCCGCCACATGGCCCTTCTCATGGAGCAGTTGTTTGGCCCGCACCATGCCCAAGGCCGCGGAGAGGGAGGTGCTGGCGTGGCCGGTGTTGAAGGCGTCATAGGGGCTTTCCTCCCGCTTGGGGAAGCCGGAGAGCCCTCCCTCCTGACGGAGGGTGGCAAAGGCGTCCCGCCGCCCTGTCAGTATTTTGTGAGCATAGGCCTGATGGCCCACATCGAAGATCAGCCGGTCGGCCTCGTCCGTGTAGACCCGGTGCAGGGCGATGATCAGCTCCACCGCCCCCAGGCTGGCGGCCAGATGGCCTCCGTTTTTGGACACGCAGTCCACCATGTAGCCCCGAATCTCCTCGGCTAAGGCGCTCAGCTTCTCCTCGGGCAGGGCCTGCAGGTCCTTGGGTCCGTTCAGTTGTCGTAAGATCGGATAATCCTTCATTTGGTTCGAATGGCGATCCTGTCCGCAAGATCGCCAAGGTACGCCGCCGCCTCGGTGCAATAGCCGTCCAACGAACGACGGATCTCCCCCGCCAGGGCATCGATCTGCCGCCTGGTCTCTTCCTGGCCCAGAAGGGTCACATAGGTGAGCTTCCCCTCCGCAGCGTCCTTGTCCATGTCCAAAAGGTCGTCGGTCATCTGAAACAGCAGCCCCAGCTTGTCCGCAAAGGAGCGGATGCGGGCCGCCTCCTTTTCGTCGCAGCCGCCCCGGCAGGCGCCGGACAGGCAGGCCGCCCGAAAGAGGGCCCCCGTCTTCAGATCGTGGATGCGCTGCAGGGAGCGTAGATCCCGAACGGTCACGTTCAAATCCAGGCTCTGGCCCGCCGCCATCTCCAATGCGCCCTGGAAGACGGCTTTCTTGGCCGCTTCCTGGCCCGGCACGTCGCAAAGCAGGCGCATGGCCATGGTCAACAGCCCGTCTCCGGCCAAAATAGCGTTCCCCTCGCCGAAGGCCTTATGGCAGCTGGGCTTGCCCCGGCGCATATCGTCGTCGTCCATGGCCGGCAGATCGTCATGGATGAGGGAATAGGCATGGATCATCTCGAGGGCCGCCGCAAAGGGCAAGGCGTCCTCCGCCCTGCCGCCCACCAGCTCGCAGCAGGCCAGGCACAGGCAGGCCCGGATGCGCTTGCCGCCGGAAAGAAGGCTGTAGCGCATGGACGCGACAAACAGCTCGGGCAGGTCGAAGGCGGCGCTATACCGGTCCAGGGCTGCCTCGATGAGGGGCAGATAGTCCTTCATTGGTCGGCCTCCGGGGCCTTGAGCCGCTTCTCGAAGGCGGCCAGGTCCTTGGCGCAGCTATCGTACAGGGCCATGCCCCGCTCATGGAGGGTCACCATCTCCTCAAGGGGCACGCTGCCGCTTTCCAGCTTCGAGATCAACTCCTCCAGCTCCCCCATCTTCTCTTCAAATGTCTTTTCACTCTTTTTCATACAAATCCTTTCCCGTCACGTCCGCCTGCACCCGGCCGTCTCGGAACCGGAGCACCAGTCCCTGGCCTTTCGCCGTCTCCGCCGCCCGGCGGACGATGCCGTCGTCCCTGTCGTACACCAGCGCAAAGCCGCGGTCCAAAGCGCCCAGGGGGTCAGCGGCCCTGAGCCGGGCACCCAGGGTAGCGAAGGCGTCCCGCTGCCGCCCGAGCCGTCGCTCTATCCCCTCCTCCAACGCCTCCCGGCATTGGTCCAGGCGCTGCTGCTCCTGGGTCAGCCGCTGCTCCGTCAAAAGGCCGCCCCGGCGCCGGATCAGCAGTTCCAGCCGATCCTTCTTCCGCTCCACCCCGTGCAACAGGGCGGTGCGCAGCCGATCCCGGCTCTCCAGGAGCCGGTCGGAAAGCTTTTCAAGCTCCGGCACCGCCAGCTCCGCCGCCGCCGAAGGGGTGGGGGCCCGAAGGTCAGCCGCAAAATCCGTCAGTGAAAAATCTATCTCGTGGCCCACGGCGGAAATCACTGGCAGGCCGCAGTCGTGGACCGCCGCCACCACGATCTCCTCGTTGAAGGCCCACAAATCCTCCAGGGAGCCGCCGCCCCGACCCACGATCAGCACGTCGCAGCGCCGCTCTTCGTCCGCCTTTCGGATGGCCGCCGCGATCTCCCCGGCCGCCCGCTCCCCCTGGACCGCCACGGAATAGAGGACGATGGGCATGGTGGGGAACCGGCGGGAGATCACGTTGCGGATATCCTGGATGGCCGCGCCGGTGCCGGAGGTCACCACCCCCACCGCCCGGGGCAGGAAGGGAATGGGTTTTTTCAGGTCCTCATCGAACCAGCCCCGGCCCTTCAATTCGTCCCGCAGGGCCAAAAACTTTTGATACAGGGCCCCGTCCCCGGTCTTTTCCATGCGCTCGGCATAGACCTGGAAGGAGCCGTCCCGGCCATACAGGCCCGCCCGCCCCTCGATGCGGACGGACATACCGTCCTTGGGGAAGAAGTTGAGCCGCAGGGCGTTGGGACGAAACATGACGCAGCGCACGGAGGCGGCATCGTCCTTCAGGGTGAAATATAGGTGACCGGAGGTGTGGCGCTTGAAGGCGCTGATCTCCCCCGTCACCGTCAGCTCCCCCATGAAGGGGTCCCGGGAGAGCATCAGATCCACATATTCGTTCAATTCCGACACGGTGAAGACCGGCTTCAGCTCCGTCATTGACCCGCCTCCCGATCGTATCCCAAAGCCGCCACGCCCACGGCGTTGTCGCTGCTATAGCGGCTTTCGCCGAAGAACAGGGGCAGGCTCGTCCGCTCCCTCAGCAGCTCCCGCAGCAGGAGGCTGGACGCCACCCCGCCGCACAGGAGCACGGGCCGCTCCCCGTGACGGGCGACGGCGTTGGTCAGCAGCTTCGTCAGGGTCCTGGACAGAAGATCGTAGACGCCGAAGGCGACTTCCGATGCCGGTTCGCCGGCCTCCCAGGCCCGCTTTGCCGCCGTTTCTGCCCCCGACAGGGAGCAGGTGAGCCCCCGCACAGAGGCCGGGATGCGAAGTTCGCGCGCCTGTGCCTTTCGGGCCAGAGCTTCCATCTCCTTCCCCGCCGGAAAGCCGCAGCCCAGGAGCACGCCCACCCGATCCACCAGTTGGCCCGCGTGCAGGTCCTCGGACCGGCCCAGGGGTTCGATGGAAAAGGAGCCGGGGCCCTTTGTCTCCACCGCCAGAAGGTCCGTGGTGCCGCCGGACAGGTGGACGGCGTAGAAGGGCGCTTTCATCAGCCCTTCGTTCCCAATGAGGGCGGCGCGGATATGGCCGCTCTGATGATCCAGGGAAAGAAGGGGCACGCCCAGGGACGCCGCGACAGCCCGGGCCACGCCCATGCCGGTGAGGAACACGGGCATATAGGAATCCTCCCGATCCACGGGTGCCCGGCTGCAGGCCACCGCCCGGACGCTGCCGGACGGTACCGCGCGAAAGGCCGCCTCCACCAGGGGCGGCAGCTGACGGGTATGCAAAAAAACGCCCTCGGACTGCCTCAACCCCCTGTCGCCCCTCTGCACGGGAAGAAGGGTCCTCCCGTCATACAGGACGCCGGTTTCGCCGAAGCAGGCGACCGAGGTCGTGTAACAGCTGGTGTCGATGCCCAGCACGGCCCCCATCATTCGTTTTGACGGGCCCGGGCCACGCTCCCCAGTATCCCGTTGATGAAGCCGGGGGACTTCTCCTCCCCGAACCGCTTTGCCAGCTCCACCGCCTCGTTGACCGTGGCGCCTACGGGGATCTCGGGCATATACAGCATCTCATAGACCGCCATGCGCAGGATGGTCAAATCCACCTTGGCCAGGCGGTTCAGCGCCCAACCCTGAGCATACTGGGCGACGATCTCGTCCAGCTCCTGCTGACGCGCCCGGACGCCGTAGGTCAAATTCTCCAAAAAGGTCTTGTCGCTGTCCGAGAGGGTATCCGCCTGCTCGCTCTGCTCCAAAACCTCACTCATGGACTCCTCGCCGCCCAGCGAAGCGGCATAGAGCATCTTCATCGCGATCTCTCGCGCCAGAGAACGATCCATATCCAACCTTTACCTTTTTTGAAATAAAGCGGCGAAAAACGCCTTTACCTGGGGCCAGCCGCCCCTGTCTAGCAGGGTGCCGATGAGCACGCCCAGGGCCACCAGGGCCGCCAGCAAAAGGGTCCGCCAAAAGCCGATGCAGAGGAAGAGGATCCCCAGCACCAGGGCGGCCACCGCCAAAATGGAGAGCCACTTATGCTCCCCGTAAAACTGTTTCAGCCATTCCTTCATAGTCTATTTCCTTTATGAATCTCCACCGGGCAGCAGCTGTATGGGCGGCTCCTTTGGCTTGTCCCCCTCCGCGGCGGCCTCCACCAGGATGCTGACCTTGCCCACGCGGATGCCCGTCATCTCCAGGATACGCTCCTTCAACCGGGCTTGGAGCAGGCTGGCCAGCGGGGCCACCGCCACACCCGGATGGAGCGCCAGCTCCAGCTCCACATCCACCCCGTCCGCGCCGCGCTTCACCGCGGTCCGGCAGGAGCGGACGCCTTCGGTATCCTGGGCGACCTTTTTGGTCATGTCCCGAAGCACATCCAGCGTCACATAGGCGCTGCCGTTTTCGCCCTCGTCGATCAGGGCTGCCTCGCCCTTTTCCCGTTTGCGGGTCCCGCAGCGAATAAGGAGCAGAAGGGCAGCGGCAATGCCGAGGAGGGCCAACGCACCCCCACCGATCCGCACCCCGGGGACCTGCAGCCAGGCAAGGCCAGGAACGAGGATCAGCAGAAGGAGCAACAGGCTCATGAGCATGGACGCTATGGAGAGCACCCAAAGCGACAGGCGGTCCAACAGCTTCATAGCTTTCTTCCCTTCTCAACCGGCAGGAGCCCGCGCCATAGGCGGGCTCCGCCGGAATGCTGGTATACGATCACTTCACCCGGGGGGCAGGCGCGGGCTCGGGCTCCGGCTCCGGCTCCGGCTCGGGAGCAGGGGCAGGGGCGGGAGCAGGCGCAGGCTCTTCCTTCTTTTCGGGCTCGAAGTAGATGCTGTTCACGTTGACGTTGACCTCCACCACCCGAAGACCGGTCATGGTCTCGATGGCGTTCTTGATCTCCTCCTGAACCTTCTGGGCCACCGCCTGAATGCGATAGCCGTATTTTACTACGATGGTGATATCGCAGGCGCACTCCTCGGTGCCGACCTCGACCTTTACGCCCTTGGTGTAGTTCTTTTTGCCCAGCATCTCGCTGATGCTGGTGGAACCGATCAAGGCATGAACGCCCTCCACCTCACCGGCTGCCAGAAACGCAATGGTCGCCACCACGTCCTCGGCAAATACGATCTTTCCGCCCTGGTTGACTTCAATGTTGGTATCGACTTCGCTCATTGTGTTGACCTCCTTGTGGATTTTGGACACGTTGGTACGGTAGTAGTATACCAACTTCCGACGAAAAAGGCAACCCGTTATTGCGCGGTTGACACCTTGATATTTTCTGCCGTTTCCCCCGTTTCCCGCAGGACGATGTCCAGGATCTGGGCCACCTGTTCGTCGGTCAGGGCGTCGGCATCCACGATCACGTTCACGGACCCGTTGTGCATGGACACGATCACCTCCTCAAAGCCCTTGGCGCGGATGAGGTTCTCCGTGTTCAGCTCCGACTCCATGCAGCCCACCAGCGTCATCTTCTGCTTTTGGGCCTCGGAAAGGGTGACCTCGTCCCCGCCCTGGGCCACGATGGCGTCCAGATAGGCCAGTTCCTGGGTCCGCACGCTGTCCCGTTCGCTGCGATAGATGTCGAAGAAGCTGCCCTGGGGTCCGGTGGCCGCCACGCTGACGGCCGTGGCCTCTGCCCCGATCAGCCCCTCGCCCGTTCGGTTCATGATGACGTTGGCGGCCACGGCGGCCAGAAGCAGCAAGCCCACGCCCAGCAAAGTCACGGTGCGCCGATTCAGCAGTTTCCTCACGTTTTGGATCGATGGTCTCATGTTTTTTCCTCCTTATCGAATGCTGTCGTATTTGGGGATATGGGTTCCACGGTCAATTCTATGACGGATAGTTCATTTCAAATACCTCTATACAGGAAAGGGGAATGCCCGTCACCGCCTGGACCGCCCGCTGCAGGCTCAGCCGCACGGCAGGGTCCGCCGCCCCCTGCGCCACCACGATGACGCCCCGTATCTCCGGCTCCTTCTCCACCAGGATGATGGGGCTTTGACCGCCTTCGCCGGAGACGGTGGCGGGCTGTCGCATCTGCCGGGACTGCTCGCTTCTGGTTGTCGCGGCGCCGCCGGAGGTCTCCGACACGCTTTCGTCCACGGTGCTGACGGTGGCGGCCACCCGTTCCCCCGCCGTGGAATAGGTGACGAGGACCCGCACCCGGCCCGCGCCGCGAAGGGTGCTCAATATGTCCTCCAGGCGGGATTCCAGGGATACTTCCCCCTCCGTGGGCCCGTCCCGGGGCGAAGCAGGGAACCAGCCGTCGCCCACGCCATAGAGGAAAAGGGCCAGCAAGAGCAGCGTCCCATACAGGGCCGGAAGGAAAAAGCGCCGGCCCCGCAGCCGCGCAAAGGCGCCTTTGATCCATCCCCCGTCCATGGCTCATCCTCCCTTCAGCGCCTGCCACAACAGGCGCATGCATTCCAGCAGATAGCAGACGGACACGGCCCGCCGCCCCGCAGCCCCCGCGGCGCCGGAGGGGAACAGCAGCAGAATGAGGCCCGTGACCCCGCCGCAGACGCAAAGGGCCGTCATGCCTTCCCTCACAGGCTCCCTCCCAACAGGCCCGCCGCCCCGCCCAGGGCCACGCACAGCATGGCCCCCGCGGCCAGGATCAGAGCACCCAGGACTATCAGCATCTCCCCCAGGGCGGAAAGCATGGTCCCCATCTCCCGCTGCTCCAGGGGGACCAGCAGGGACGAGGCCGCTTTGAGGCCGAAGCCGTGAAGAAACAGTGACCCCGCGGGGCCCGCCGCCTGGGCAACGACCAGCAGCGCCCCGGTCCGGCCCAGCGCCCCCTTCACCAGGCCCAGGCAGGCAGCCGCCGTGCCCAGGGAGTCCGACACGATGGAGCCCACCAGGGGCAGGCTCCCCGCCGCCACCTTGCCGGAGCGCAGCAGCAGCGTATCCATGTTGGCCGCTCCGGCGCCCATGAGGCCGGCCAAAACCATATACCCTATGCAAAGGATGCGGATGCCCCAGCGGACCAGGGCAAACAGCAGCCGGGAGACGACGGAAAGGACGCCATCCCCCATCAGGTCCGCCGCCCGCAGGACCCCCGCCGACAGGGCAAGGGGCAGGAGGCTCCCCTCCATCCACCGCAGGCAGCCGGACAGCAGCAGCTCCCCCACCGTCCCCAGGCAGGCCGCGCTCTGGGGGCTGCCCAGCAGGAGCAGGGCCCCGGTCATCAAGGGCACGAGCCCCTCCGCCAGGGACGACAGGCCCCGAAGACAGCCGATCCCCCGCCGGATCAGGGGCAGCAGCCGCACCAGCAGCACCGCCGAAAGGCCCACGGACAACACCCGGCGGGCGGGCAGGCTGGGGCCGTCCAGCACGGTTTCCAGCAGCGCCCCCAGCACGCCGGTGACGAGGGAAACGACGCACAGGGCCACTGCGCCGTTCCATTCTCCGAGCCCCCTTTCCTTCAGCCAGGCAAGGAGCCGCCCCGCGTCCCAGCTTTCCGTCTGCTCCATGCGGGAAAACAGGTCGTCCCAGGCCGCAAGGTCCACCGCTTCCAGCACATCCTCCACCTCCGCTGGCGGCGGGGTGGCCCCGGTGTCAGGGGACAGCGGAGACAGAAGCAGCAGCCCCGAAAGCAGGAGCGCCATCACGGGCCGATCTCCCCGAGCACCGTTTGGGCGGAGGTAAGTACCTCTCGCACCGCCGGCAGGGCCGCACACAGGATCAGGACCCGGCCGCAGAGCTCCACCTTCAGGGCGATGTTCCCCTGGCCGCCGTCCCTGGCGATGCGGCTGCCCGCCTCCGTCAGACAGGCAAGGCCCAATATGCGGACCACCCGCCCCAGATATGCCGAGGAGAGGCCGTCTCCCGCCAGCTCCCGGATGGCGGTCTCCAGCTCCCCCGCCTCCCCCAAAAGCAGCATCAGCAGCAGACAGCCCGTGGCGATGCCCGTCAGCAGGCCGTAGCCGCCGTTGTGCCGGGAAAGGGTCACGGCAAGGATCGTCCCCGCGACCCCGATGCCCAGGACGCGCACCATCTCCATGATGACCTCCCTTCTAATACAGAGAAAACACCCGCCGGATGGTCTCCATGAGGGAGGAGACCGTTTCCAGCACCAGGAGCGTGCCGATGGCCAGACCCACCACCGCTACCAGGGCCGCCAGCTCCTCCCGACCGCTCTGTTTGAGCAGGTTCATGATCACCGACACCAGCAGTCCCAGGCCCGCGATCTTGATGAGTATCTCGATCTGCATGCTTACAGGACCAGGAGCAAGGCCGCCACGCCGCCCAGATACCCAACGGACCGGTAGACCTGGCCCTTATGGAGGAGCTCCCCATGGGTCTGCTCCCGTTCCCCCTGCAGCAGCGTCAGCAGGGCGTCCCGCTCCGCCCGCAATGTCTCCAGGGACCGGCTTCGGGACCGAGCGTAGGCCGAAAGGGCCGCCAGCTCCCGATCCGTCAGCAGGGGCAGCTGCGGGGGCTTTCCATTCAGCAGCGTCAACAGCTGCTCCCGCTCCGGCGAAGGAGGGCACAGAAGCAGCCCCTCGCGGAAGGAGACGAGGCCCGTCAGCTGTCTGTCGCCGATCTCCCGAATAAGATCACACAGCCGGGCCAGGCACCGCTCCCGCCCCGCCAGGCGTCGGGCCCGTCCTTCGCCCGCCAGCGCGCACAGCAGAAACAGCAGGGCGCCCGCCATCAGCTTCACAGCCTTTCCCCCTCCTCGTCTCTAACTTCGTCCACCCGGCCGCAGCCCACCAGCCGCACATATCGCTCAAAGGTCCGGGCCGCCAACAGGTGCTGCATGCCCTCCCGGTGCAGCAGCTCCTGGAAGGTGCCCCCGTGGGCGGTGCAAAGCACCGTGACGCCCCGGCTCTTCGCTTCCAGCACGGCCGCCACGTCCGAAGCAAGGTTCAGCTCGTCCGCCGCCAGGACCTGGGGCCCCATGGTGGCCAGCAGGCGCAGCAGCCCCTCCCCCTTGCCCACGCCGGACAGCACGTCCGTCCTATCCCCCAGGTCGAAGACGGCGCCCCCTTCCCCGGCGATCTCGAAGCGCTCGTCCACCACCCCCACCCGATGGGGGACAGCCCCGCAGCGGCCGTCGGAGACGAGGCGAACGATGTCCCGCAAAAGGGTGGTTTTGCCGCAGCCGGGGGCAGAGTACAGAAGCGTGGGGCGCAGCCGTCCCTCCACGAGAAGGGCCGGCAGGACCTCCTCCCCGCAGCCCACCACGGGCCGCAGGATCCGGATGCAGAAGCCGGTGATCGCCGCCGGGGCGCCCGTTTCTGCCGCGATACGCCCGGTGATGCCCACCCGGCCGCCGCCCTTGAGCGTGAGGAAGCCTTGCTGTATCTCCCTCTCCCAGGCGTATTGAGCGTGGTTGCAGAAGGCACAGAGGAGCTGCTCCTGCTCCCCCTCCCGCAGCATGGGCCGCCCGTTGGGGGCATAGAGCAGGCGGCTCCCCTGGGGCGTGACCACCTCCATGGGCTTGCCCAGCCGGAGCCGAAGCTCCGTCGCATCCGGCAGGGAAAGGGGCGCCAGGGCCTGACGCATATCCTCCGTCAACAGGGGCAACAGCCAGGTTTTCCAATCCGTTTTTTCTTCCATGGTCCACTCTATGACCTGTCCATCCGCCCCATGTGCAGGCAACAAAAAAAGCGGCTCGCGTCGGCGAACCGCTGATGTATTTGTGGATTTATAGCAGTGTTCGAAAGGCCAGGCCGGAGGTCCGATCGAACCAGGGGGCCTCCCCCCGCCGGAAGCCCTCATACACCCGGCGGCAGGTCTCTTTGTCCTCCGTGGCGAAGTACAGCGTCACGAAATCGAAGGGGGGCAACGCCTTGTCCCCCAGGTACAGGGGCACGGAGTTGAGGAGGGTGGTGTACCGCCGGTCGTGGCAGACCATGGGAAAGACCACGCCCTTTCGATCCACCAGCTCCGGCCGGCCGCTACAGGCGCCGCAGCCCTTCTCCCCCCGGGCCGGGCAGGCGCGGAACTGCATGATGGGGAATCGACCGTATCCAAGGATGCCCCGGGGCTTTTCCCCGCCCAGTTTTGAACCCATTTTCACGGGCAGCTCGAAAGACAGAGTGGTGTCCGCAAGGCCCATGGCCTCGTATTCTTCCAGGGCCAGCGTGTTGGTCACGTTCAGGGTAGGGCCGCCGTGGACGGTGAGCCCCGTCTGCCGCGCCATGACCAGCTCGCAAAGGTTCCCCACCACCGCGTCCGTGAGACCCTTCTCCCTCAAGGCAGACAGCCGATCCTTGGCCGACTGCTCCTCCAGAGGCCAGACCAGTTGAGGCAGCTCCGCCCAGATGGGGGTTTCCCCCGCCAGCAGGTCGGGATGCCGTTCGATCTCCTCCATGGGTAAAACGATCGCCTCCGCCCCCGGCGCGGAAAAGGCCTGCTCCGCCTTTTCGAACCGGAGCCGAAGCCCCTGCTTTTTCGGCGCATACGGCGTGATCACCGGCGCTTCCATGGGCTGTATGGCATAGCCGTTGCCCCGGCTGCGCACCGTCAGCAGCTGCTCAAGGGCCTCCCGGCGAAGGCCGTTCACCACGGACCCGGGCACGGGCAACGATTCCGGAAGGGTCACGCGGCAGTCCCGAACGGTGAAGGGCGTGCCCCCGGTCTTGTTCAGGTTCCGCCGGGCCATATCCTCGGTGAGGGGGGCCATATCCGCCCGCTCAATGGGAACGGAGGAAACGACCGCGTGCCCGGCCTCGTCCGCCACCTGTAAGCTAAGGACGCCATCCGCTGCTTCCAGGGCCATATCCACGGCCACGCCGGGGTACTCCCGCCGATACAGCTCGCTCAGCTTTCCAACGACGGTCCTGGAGGCCGCCGCGTCCTCCACCGTGCGGACGCCGAACATCTTTACGTTCCGCCTGCCGGTGAGATACCCGTCGGTGAAGCCGCTGCGGGAGAACACCGCCTGGAGGGTGGCCATGTCCGGCTCCCGTCCCTCCAGCGCAGCCCGGACCGCGGTGACGGCGGCGGCCACGTATTCGGGCCGCTTCATGCGTCCCTCGATCTTCACGGAGCAGACCCCCGCCGCTTCCAGGGAGCGCACCCGGGGAATGAAGGACATGTCCTTCAAAGACAAAGCATAGGGCCGTCCGTTGCAGGATGAGTTGAGCCGGCAGGGTTGGGCGCACAGGCCCCGATTGCCGCTTCGCTCCCCCATCATGGCGGAGTAATAGCACATGCCGGACACGCTCATGCACAGGGCCCCGTGGACGAAGACCTCCAATTCCGCCCTGGTTTGCTCCCGTATCCCGCGAATCTCCTCCAGCGTCAGCTCCCGGGCCAGGACCACCCGGGAAAAGCCCATCCCTTCCAGGGCCCGTACCCCGGCGGCGTTGTGAACGGACATCTGGGTGGAGCCCACCAGGGGCAGATCGGGACAGATGGTTTTCAGCACTCTCGCCACGGCCAGATCCTGAACGATGATCCCGTCGGGGCCAGCCTCCGCCACCTCCCGGGCCGCCGCCAAAAAGGCGGGCAGTTCCTCGTCCCGGATGAGGGTGTTGAGGGTCACATACACCTTCACCCCCCGGCCGTGGCAGTAGTTCACCGCCTCAGAAAGGCTGTTATCCTTGAAGTTGTCCGCATTGCGCCGGGCATTGAAGGCGCCGGTGCCCAAATAGACCGCGTCGGTGCCGCTGCGCACGGCGGCGATCAGGCTTTGCTCGTTTCCGGCAGGAGCCAATATCTCCATGGCTGAACCTCCCTCTCGTTTGGTTCCATTATAGCGGACCAAATCCCACCTTGCAATCGCTCTTTTCTGCGGGTATACTATAGGAAACCTGGGAAAGGCATATCAAAATGGAAGCGAAGCAGTTCAAAAAAAGATGGGGTGATCGAAAGGACGGCCGCCGGATACGGAGCCTCACCGCCATGGCCATGGTCTCCCCCTATATCATGGTGACCCGGAACACCTCCAGCAATCTCTTCCGGGATACGGTGGAGATCACGGAGATCGAGAAATATATCCGGGAAAAGCGAAGAGCGGGCCTGAACAACTTCGGCATCATGCACGTGATCATCGCCGCTTATGTGCGGGCCGTCGCCAATCGCCCCGCCATCAATCGGTTCATCGCGGGCCAGAAGATATATGCCCGGGACGAGTATATCGAAATGTCCCTGGTGGTGAAGAAGGAGATGTCCGCCGACTCCCCCGACACCTGCATCAAGCCCATTTTGGACGCCCACGACACGGCCGCGGATATCTACAACAAGATCAACGTCCTCATCGAGCAGAACAAGGCCACGTCCGAGCTGAACAACAACTTCGACAACGTGGCCAAGCTCTTTTCCTTCATTCCCGGGGTGCTGCTGAAGTTCGCCGTTTGGCTGTTGAAGCTTTTGGATTACTTCGATCTGCTCCCCCGGAAGCTGACCATGGCCAGCCCCTTTCACGCCTCGTTCTTCATCACGTCCATGGGCTCCCTGGGCATCCCGCCTATCTACCACCATCTCTATGACTTCGGCAACATACCGGTGTTTTTGGCCTTCGGGTCCAAGTATCGAAAGAACGAGCTGAACGGGGACGGGAGCGTGTCGGAGAAGAAATACATCGACATCACCGCCGTGACCGACGAGCGCATATGCGACGGCTTCTACTACGCCTCCGCCTTCAAGCTCATGCGCACCTTCCTGAAAAACCCGTCCGTTCTCGACGAGCCGGTGCCGGGCCCCGTTCGGGACGTGGATTAGCCTATGGCGTCCGCCAAGCGAAAAAGGAACCTTTCCATCTATACCCTGCCCATCCTGTTCTGCGGGCTGCTGGTGGTTTTGACCCTCGTCAAGGATCGCTCCAAAGAGCAGCCGGTGAAGGCCGTCCTGCAGGCGGGGGAACAGCTGACCTTGAGCGCGGAAGCCATCGAAAACTATCTCTATTCCGCCGGATTCACCCTGCAGAACGAAACCCTGCTGGACGGGGAGGGCAAGGAAGCGGGCGCCCTGACCGTGGAAACCAACGAAAGCGGCACCATCGCGGGCATGACGCTGACCTTTCCCCTGCCCACCTATATCGACACCGGGGACGGCGACATCCTGGCGGATTTGAAGGGGGCCCACGACGCAGGCGCACAGCGGGGCGAGGAGTTGTTCCTGGCCCTGTTCGACGCCATCGCCGCCACGGACAATCGGGTGGCCACCCGCCGGGACAGCGCCCTGGAAAAGCTTCGGCAAACCATGGCCGCCGGCAAAGCCACGTCCCAGGCCGCCAACAGCTGGCGGTTCGGCTTCTCCCTGGAGCCCGGGATGTTCGAAGGCACGGGCACCATCCAGTTTACACTTGTAAAATAGCTGTATTCCGAACATATTCCTCTTTTCTGTGACGTTTTGGACGAACCCCGTTGCTATGCCCGAAGCAGGGAAGGGAGGCCAAGGAGGAACCGCGTCCCAGTTTGGACCGGTTCCCTGGATATTGATTTTCCTCTGTCGCCCCTTGCAAAATGAATACAAACATGATAGTATACAGACTGTCATAAGGTCGAAGGGGGCTGGAAACGGTGAAAAAGCTGAAGAAATCCTTTTGCATAGAGGAATGGGGCAAGGACATTCTGGCGGACGTGCTGGGAGCGCTGCTCTATGGCGCGGGCGTATATGTGTTCGCCGTGAACGCCAACTTCGCGCCGGGGGGCATAACGGGCCTCGCCATTTTGGTGAACCACTTCTTCCCCTTCCTCCCCATCGGCACACTGACCGTGCTCATCAACATTCCGGTCATTCTGCTGTGCTATGCGTATCTGGGGAAAAAGTATTTGCTGAAGTCCATCATCTCCATGGGCATCATCGCCTTCGTGCTGGACGTGGTCTACCCCCACGTGCCCGCCTACAGCGGGGACCCGCTGCTGGCCGCCCTGTTCGCGGGCCTGCTCTCCGGGGTGGGCCTGGCCCTCATCTACGCCCGGGGCTTCTGCACCGGCGGGTCCGACTTCGTCATCATGGCCATCCGCAAGAAGTTCCCCCACCTGTCCGTAGGGTCCATCACCCTGCTCATCGACGGGTGCATCATCCTGGCCGGCGGGTTCGTCTTCGGCCGGGTGGACGCAGTGCTCCAGGGCATCGTCATGACGGCGGCCAGCACGGTGATGATCGACAAGATCCTCTACGGCACCGGCTCCGGCAAGCGCATCACCGTCATCACCGACAAGGGCCAGGAGGTGGCGGACGCCATCGGCAAGCAGATCGGCCGGGGCGTGACCATGATGCAGGTCACCGGCGCCTATTCCGGTCTCCCCCACACGCTGCTCCTATGCGCCTGTTCCAACGCCGAGGGGTATCGGGTGAAGAAGCTGGTCTACTCCATCGACGAAAAGGCCCTCATCATGATCTCCCCCAACGACGAGGTGTACGGCCTGGGGTTCAAGAACCCGGAGGATTGAGCTTGACGGCCCCTGGGAAAGGGGATAAGATGTGGTCGAGCAGAGTATAGGGAGGATAGACGCCATGGCCCATAGCGAAGCCTTTTATAAGAAGCCCGAGGAGTGCCACTACTCCTTCTTCCAACACAAGGAATGCGAGTTCTTTCCCTGCCATAAGACGGAGCATCCCGAGGACTTCAACTGCCTTTTCTGCTATTGCCCCTTGTACGCCCTGGGGGAGAAGTGCAAGGGGAACTTCCGCTACACGGAGAACGGCGTGAAGGATTGCTCGGGCTGCATGGTGCCCCACAACCGCAAGAGCTACAGCTATATCATCTCCCGCTATCCGGAGCTGATGGAGCTGGCCAAGCGGAAGGAGGAAGGCCATGAATGAGACCATCCGCCTGCTGAACGAGCGCAAGTCCGTTCGGGTGTATGCGCCCGGCCCCCTGGCGCCCGAGGTGAAAACAGCCATCCTGAACGCCGCCCTCCAGGCCCCCACCGCCGGGAACATGACCCTGTACACCATCTTGGACATCACGGACCAGGCGCTGAAGGAGCGGCTCAGCGAGACCTGTGACCACCAGCCCTTCATCGCCACAGCGCCCTTGGTCCTCATCTTTTGCGCGGACTACCACCGCTGGTTCACCCTCTTCGAGCAGGATGAGCCCGCCACCCGCCGCCCGGGGGAAGGGGATCTGCTGCTGGCCGTGTCGGACGCCCTCATCGCCGCCCAGAACGCGGTGACGGCGGCGGAAGCCCTGGGGGTGGGCTCCTGCTATATCGGGGACATTTTGGAGAACTTTGAAATCCATAAGGAGCTGCTGAAGCTCCCCGCTTATGTGCTGCCCGCGGCCATGGTGGTCTTCGGCGTGCCCACGGAGGGCCAGAAAGCCAGGCCCAAGCCGCCCCGGTTCAAGGTGGAGGACGTGGTCTGCGAAAACGCCTACGCCGAGCGGGACTTTGCCGCCATGCTCAGGGAGCGGCAGGGCCTGAGCCCGGAGGAGTTTGAGAAGTGGATCGGCGGATTTAGGTCCTTTAAATGGGATTGCGAGTTCTCGAAGGAGATGACCCACTCCGTGCAGGCCATGCTGAAAGCCTGGCAAGAGGGCAACTGAGCAAAAAGGTTTTTTGAAAAAACACTTGCATT
>CADBYI010000019.1 GCA_902798825.1 uncultured Eubacteriales bacterium
CCTGAAAGTGCACGACCCCGAAAAATGTCCTGACACGATCCTTCGCATGTTCAATCATCTCAAAAAGCTCTTGCCGATCGCCTGCATAATTACGGTTGATGTAAACGTGAGAAGCGATTTCCGTAAATGCAGATCGGTACGGAACAGTCGTCAGATAGCCGAATTGGGTGAACTGAAATAAAGTCGCAACAACCGCTGCGAGTATGAGCAGTATTGCGCTAATCAAAAGGACTGTCTTTGTCTTTGCTCTCATGTCTTCACGCCCCACATAACAGAATCTACATCAGCAAGGTGTTGATCACAGCCATATCATCGTTCTGCTTTTGGATTTCCTTTAATTCTTCTTCCGTGAATTGTTTCTTCAGTTTTCCCCCGCATACAGGGCATTTCTTTTCCGACAAGTCACATTTTTTCCCGCAGTCTTTGCATATCTTATACATAAACATTTTCCTCCCGGAGGCTAAGCGCCTATCAAGGAAAGCAGAAACCAGATTCCAAATGCAACTGCAGCGGCAGCAGCCAAAGCAATCAAGAAAAGGAATGGCTTCGGCAAGCTGCTTTCCCTGTCTCCACGCTTGAATTTATACAGCAATCCTGAAGCATGGAAGAAAACCATCACCACCGATACATATACAAATACCTGGCAGTAAAGAAAAACCATTTCAGTCAGCTGGCTGGAAGAACGGATACCCAATAGTTCGAGGAGCATCAACACCACCAGCGCGCAGACACCCAACATGCTTTCCGTCTTGATGTTTTTTAGAATCGTTGTTTTTTCCGATTCTGCATAGTCAGACATTCTACTGGCGACTTCTTTTGCTTCTTCATTCATTTTCTCGCTTTTCCTTTCTCCGTCGATCAAGATCAATTCCGGAATACTGACGCCGTAAAGTTCGGCAATCTCCAGCAGAAGACCAATGTCGGGCATATTCGTTCCTGTCTCCCAACGGGACACCGTCCGATTGGAAACGCCTAACTGTTCCGCTGCTTGCTCCTGTGTCAAATTCTTTTCCTTCCTGAGTGTTTTCAGGAACGCGCCGATCTTAATCTGATCCACCGGATTTTCCTCCTTTCGCAGTCAGTTTAACGCCAGTCTAATCATTTGGACACGACACAAAGCGAGAAAATGCCGCATCCCATCGATTAGACATCATTGTCTGGTTCAACAAACTCCGATTTATTTGTCTGTTTACCAGTCATCATCCAGCATTGCAGACAGGCTCTCGGCCTCGTCTACTCAAAGCATTCTATCACAAAAAGAAAAGAACGGCAATTCTATCAAAATTACCGTTCTTTTATGGTGGAGGTAGGGAGAGTCTCCTCTCGCCCTCGACGGGCTCGGTCAGGTCACAGCTCTGAGGCCACACTGTGGCCTCATTCACTACTGTGACCAGTTCGACTCTCCCTCCGCTATACCTGCTATATAAACACAGCACCGCCATTCGGCGGTGCTGTGTTTATGGTGGAGGTGGGGAGAGTCGAACTCCCGTCCGAGAACATGATGACCCAACTTTCTACGAGCGTAGCCGTCGTACAAGTATTCCCCTTGCGGCGTTCCCAACGGCGGGATCGCCGGTCCGGTAGCTTCATAAAGTCCGGTCCGGGGCAAAGCTTACCCGGATTCGTTCCCTATCCTAAATGACGCCCGTATCTGAAACGATAGGTCTTTTCAGGCGGACGCTGTCACGCGCTTAGGCAGCGACAGGAAGTGCGTTGTAGTTGTCTGTTATTTTAACAGGTTTCCCGCTTTTAACGAAGCTCGGGGCTTCGGCTCGCTTATCCGGCCCTCACTATCCCCGTCGAAACCATTTCACCCCCATGGGATAGCACATAGTATAGTTTACCGCACTTTGTAATCCTTCATGCGCCGATCCATCTCCCGGTCGGCATCCCGCTCGGCCAGGTCATGGCGTTTGTCGTACAGCTTCTTGCCCTTGGCCAGGGCCAGCTCAACCTTCACCTTGCCGTCCTTGAAATACACGGACAGAGGGATCAGGCTGAACCCCTGGGCCTGCTGAAGACCATACAGCTTGGTGATCTCCCGCTTGTGGGCCAAAAGCGTCCTGGGCCGGAAGGGATCGTGGTTGAAGATGTTGCCCTGCTCATAGGGGCTGATATGGACCCCGATGAGCTGTAGCTGCCCGTTCTTCACCATGGCATACCCGTCCTTCAGGTTCAATGACCCCTTGCGGATAGACTTCACCTCGGTACCCGTCAGCGCGATGCCGCACTCCAGGGTATCTTCGATGAAATAGTCATGGCGGGCCTTCCGGTTGACGGCGGCCACTTTTATCCCCTTATGAACGGGCATTTCTTCCTTTCACCTTTCCTAACAAAAAGCGGTACAACGAAGATCGCTGTACCGCCTTTCATACAGCTTTTCTCAACCCAGGCACATGAGCACCAGCGCCAGGACGGCGATGATGCCGGCGCAGATCAGCGTGATCTTCTTCAGCTGCTGATCCTTCCTGGCTTCCCGACCCTTCACACCGAAGGTCTCGGTATCGCTGCCATAGGCTGCGCCCAAACCGGCGGACTTGCTCTTCTGCATCAACACGGCCACGATCAGCACGATGGACACGAGAACAAGGATGATTTCAATAGCAAGACTCATATAACTTCCTCCCAAATTGACTGCGGGTGACATTATACCACCATGTTCTTATGATTGCAAGGGTGAAATATGGCCCTTCGGAGCCATTTTTTAGCCTTTGAACAGGGTGGAGCCGGTCATTTCATCGGGCTTGGGCAACCCCAGCATCTCAAGGAGCGTGGGGGCCAGGTCGCAAAGCCGCCCGCCCTCGCGAAGCTCCACGTCCTTTTCCGCCCCGTCCACGTACACGCAGGGCACGGGATTGGTGGTGTGGGCGGTGAAGGGAGCGTTCTGCTCATAGTCCCACATATACTCGCAGTTGCCGTGGTCCGCGGTGATGATGCACCGGCCGCCGTTCTTCAATATGGCGGTGACCACCTTGTCGAGGCACTCGTCCACCGCGTGGACCGCCTTCACGGCCGCCTCCATGACGCCGGTGTGCCCCACCATGTCGGGGTTGGCAAAGTTCAGGATCATCACGTCGTACTTGCCGCTTTCGATCCGCTTCACCACCTCGTCGGCCACCAGATACGCGCTCATCTCCGGCTGCAGATCGTAGGTGGGCACCTTGGGGGACGGGATCAGGCATCGATCCTCCAGGGGGTTGGGGGCCTCCACGCCGCCGTTGAAGAAGAAGGTCACGTGGGCGTACTTTTCCGTCTCGGCGATCCGAAGCTGGGTCTTGCCGTTCTTGGCCAGGTATTCTCCCAGGGTATTCTTCAGCGTCTGGGGCTTGAAGGCCACGGTGAGCTTATCCTCGAAGGTCTTGTCGTACTGGGTCATGGACACGTAGGTCAGGGGGAAATAGCCGTTCCGACGCTCGAACCCGTCGAAGTCCTCGAAGATATAGGCTCTGGTCAGCTCCCTTGCCCGATCGGGGCGGAAGTTGAAGAAGATGACGCTGTCGTTGGCCTTCACGGTGGCCACGGGCTTGCCGTCCTCCACGATCACCGTGGGCTTCACGAACTCGTCGGCATCGCCCCGATCGTAGCTTAGCTGCATGGCGTCGTGACCTGTGGGAGCGGTGAAGCCCTCCCCGTAGGTCAGGGCGGCGTAGGCCTGCTGGACCCGCTCGAACCGGTTGTCCCGATCCATGGCATAGTAGCGGCCGGTGACCGTGGCGATCTTGCCCACGCCGATCTCGGCGAGCTTCGCCTCCAGCTGCTCCAGATACCCCTTCCCGCTCTTTGGCGGGGTGTCCCGGCCGTCCATGAAGCAATGGATATAGACCTTGGTAAGGCCGTTGCGCTTGGCCAGCTCCACCAGGGCATAGAGGTGCTCCAGGTGGCTGTGGACGCCGCCGTCGGAGCAAAGGCCGAACAGGTGCAGGGCGGAGTCATGGGCCTTGCAGTTCTCCACTGCCTTCAGGAACGCGGGATTCTCGAAGAAGTCCCCGTCCTCGATGGACTTGGTGATCCTGGTCAGCTCCTGATACACGATGCGACCGGCGCCGATGTTCAGATGGCCCACCTCGCTGTTGCCCATCTGGCCCCGGGGCAGGCCCACGTCCATGCCGCTGGCCCCCAACAGCGTATGGGGGCAGGTGTTCCAAAGCTTCATAAAGTGGGTCGCGCCGTCGGTCAGGATGGCGTTATATTCCTTCTCCTCCCGGTAGCCGAAGCCGTCCAGGATGATCAATGCGGTGATAGGCTTCATCAATAGTTCACCACACCTGCAAAGTCAGCCGCTTTCAGGGACGCGCCACCGATGAGCCCGCCGTCGATCTCCGGCATGCTCATAAGCTCGGCGGCGTTGGAGGGCTTCATGGAGCCGCCGTACTGGATGCGAACCTGCTGGGCCACTTCCTCTCCATAGATGCCGGCGATGGTCTTGCGGACCACAGCGATGGTGGCGTTGGCGTCCTCTTTGGTGGCGGTCTTGCCGGTGCCGATGGCCCAGATGGGCTCATAGGCGATGACCACCTTCACGGCGTCCTGGGCGGGGATACCATCGAAGGCAGCCGCGGTCTGGCCGCTGACAAAGGACTCGGTGACGCCCGCTTCCCGCTGCTCCAGGGTCTCGCCCACGCAGATGATGGGGATGATGCCGTTAGCAAGGGCCGCCTTGGCCCGCTTGTTCACGCCCTCGTCGGTTTCTCCGAAATAGGCGCGCCGTTCGCTGTGGCCGATGATGGCGTACTCCACGCCGAAGGCCTTGAGCATGCTGGGCGAAATCTCGCCGGTATAGGCGCCGCTCTCGGCCCAGTGGATGTTCTGGCAGCCCAGATGGATGTTGGTGCCCTCCAAAAGCTTGCTCACGGGGCACAGATCCACGAAGGGAGGACAGACGACCACGTCGCATTGGGCGTCCTTCACCAGAGGGATGAGGTCGCTGACGAGAGCCTTGGCTTCCTCGGGGGTCTTGTTCATCTTCCAGTTTCCGGCAATGATGGGTTTACGCATATATCTGTACCTCTTTCTTATTTGTCGTTGAGAACGGCCACACCGGGTAACACCTTGCCCTCCAGGAATTCGAGAGAAGCGCCGCCACCGGTGGAGATATGGGTCATCTTCTTGGCATAGCCCAGCTTCTTCACGGCGGAAGCGGAGTCGCCGCCGCCGATGATGGTGGTGCCTTCACACTCCGCGCAGGCCTCCGCCACAGCAGAGGTGCCCTTGGCGAAGTTGGGGAACTCGAACACGCCCATGGGGCCGTTCCAGATGACAGTCTTTGCGGTCTTGATGACCTCGGCATACTTGGCCCGGGTCTCCTCGCCGATATCCATGCCCATCCAGCCGGCGGGAATGGCGTTGGAGGGAACGGTCTTGTATTCCGCGTCCGCGGAGAATTCCCGGGCCACCACGGTGTCCACGGGGAGCATCAGCTTCACGCCCTTTGCCTTGGCGTCCGCCATGAGCTCATTGGCCAGATCGATGCTGTTCTCGTCCAGCAGCGAGGTGCCGATCTCATAGCCCATGGCCTTGTAGAAGGTATAGGCCATGCCGCCGCCGATGAGAAGGGTGTCGCACTTCTCCAGAAGGTTCTTGATGACGCCGATCTTGTCGGAGACCTTGGCGCCGCCCAGAATGGCCACGAAGGGGCGCTGGGGGTTGTTCAAAGCCTCGCCCATGATGCCCAGCTCCTTGCCGATGAGGAACCCGGCCACTGCGGGCAGATAGGCGGCCACGCCGGCGGTGGAAGCATGGGCCCTATGCACGGTGCCGAAGGCGTCGGAAACGAAGATGTCAGCAAGGTCAGCCAGCTTCCTGGCGAATGCGGGGTCGTTGGCCTCCTCCTCCTTCTGGAAGCGGGTGTTCTCCAGCAGCACGATCTCCCCGTCCTTCATATCCGCCACGCAGGCCTTGGCGCTCTCGCCCACGGTGTCAGAGGCGAACTGGACCCGCACGTTGGGTAAAAGCTCAGACAGCCGCTGGGCCACAGGCGCCAGGGTATACTTCATATCCACCTTGCCCTTGGGACGGCCCAGATGGGAGCACAGGATCACCTTCGCCTCATGATCCAGCAGATACTGGATGGTGGGCATGGCGGCCACGATGCGCTTGTCGTCCGCCACCTTCATATCCTCGGTCAGGGGCACGTTGAAATCCACCCGGCACAGGACGCGCTTACCTTTGACGTTGATGTCTTCCACAGTCTTTTTTGCCATACTTGTTTCCTCCTGTATGTGTTTGAATATGTTAGCGGGCTATCCGTCGACCCGCTTTATTCCGCTTCCCCCAGGGGACGATCGCCCAGGGCAGCCGTCTGGGCAATGAACTCCTCCGTGTCCATGGTGCCCGTGTCCTCGGGCACGATGTCGGAAACCTTGACCACTTCCCCCTCCTCCGGTTCAAAGGTGGGCACGGCTCTCTCCACCGGTTCCTCCGCCGGCTCTGCGGCCTGCGGTGTCTCCGAGACCTCCTGGACGGGCTCCGCATCCTCCTCCGGGACGCTGGTCCTGTCCGGCATATCCTCCCGGGGCAGGTACCGATTCTGGATGGTGTAGATGTTGCGCATGAGCTGGGCCGGGTCCCCCTCGGGATCGGGCAGAGGCGCCTCCTCCTGCTTCTCTAGGTTGGCGTTGAGCTGGGGTACCTCGGCAAAGAGCTCAGGCAGGGCGCTGTTGAGCCGGGCATAGTAGTCGGACAGCTTCCTCACGTTCTCCTCCGCCTGCCGGGCCTGCTCCTTCATGGACTCGTTGAACTGGTTGAGCAGCTGCACATAGGCGCTCACGGCGGCGTCGGTCTCCCGAATCTTCTCCTCGCTGGTGGTTTCCGCCTTCTTGATGATGTCCCGGGCGTTCTCATAGGCGTTTTGCACCACGGCCTCGCCCTTCTTCTGGGAATCCAGATACTCCTTCTGGGCGGAATCGTGGATATCGTCGGACTCCTTCTGGGCATCCGTGACGATTCGGCTGGCGGTTTCGGCGGCATCCGTGATGGCCCGGGAGATGGCATGCTCCCGCTGCTTATAGGCCTCCAGCTGGGCGTTGACCCCATCCAGCTGCAGCTGTTGGGCCTGGAGCTTTTCGTTCAGCTCCGCGATGGTCCTGGTCTGTTCCTCGATGATTCTCTTTTTCCTGTTGAACATGGGTGCTTATACCTCCAATTTCAGCTGTTGTGGCGTGGCGGACGTTTCCGGCACGGGATAATCCAAATGAACGTAGGCATCGGGCAGCACGATCCGGCCCCGGTTGGTGCGGGCCAGGAACCCAAGCTTCAGCAGATAGGGCTCGTACACGTCCTCGATGGTGCCCGCGTCCTCCCCGGTGTAGGCGGCGATGGTGTCGAGTCCCACGGGACCGCCCTTGAAGATGGTGATCATGGCGATGAGCATGCGGCGATCCACCGCGTCCAGGCCCAACTCGTCGATGGCCAGCATGTTGAGCCCCTTCTGGGCCGTCGCCAGATCCACCGTGCCGGTGCCCTTCACCTGGGCATAATCCCGGACTCGCCGCAGCAGTCGATTGGCGATACGGGGCGTGCCCCGGGACCGGGAGGCGATCTCCAGCGCCCCCTCCTCGTCGATGTCGATGCCCAGGATGTCGGCGCTGCGAACGATGATCTCCTTGAGCTGCTCCGGGGAGTAGAGCTGCAGCTGCTCCTTGATGCCGAACCGATCCCGAAGGGGGGAGCTAAGCATGCCCAGCCGCGTGGTGGCGCCGATCAGCGTGAACTTGGGAAGATCCAGCCGGATGCTCCGGGCGCCCGGGCCCTTTCCAATGACGATGTCCAGGGCGTAATCCTCCATGGCGGGATAGAGGACCTCCTCCACCGCCGGGTTCAGCCGATGGATCTCGTCGATGAACAGCACGTCCCCGGGGGCCAGATTGGTGAGGATGGCGGCCAGATCCCCGGCGTGACTGATGGCGGGGCCGCTGGTCACCCTGAGGTTCACCCCCATCTCGTTGGCGATGATCCCGGCCAGGGTGGTCTTGCCCAGCCCCGGCGGGCCGTAGAGCAGGGCGTGATCCAAGGATTCGCCCCTGGATTTGGCGGCGGAGATATAGATGGAGATATGCTCCTTCGCCTCGTCCTGCCCGATGTATTCGTTCAGAAACTTGGGGCGAAGGCTGAAATCGTTTTTGATGTCCTCCTCCCGCATGGAGGAGGTGATGATGCGGTCGTCCTCTTTCATCTACCCTCCCTATCGCGCCAGCTTCCGCAGAGCCTTGGTGATCAGTTCCTCCACGTTTCCCGCCTCCTCCACGGCGGAGACGGCCCGGGAGGCGGTGAGCCCGTCATAGCCCAGGGCCACCAGGGCCTGAACGGCCTCGGCGCGGATGTTTTCGGCCACATGGATTTCCGGCTGTCCGGCCTTAGCGGCGGGCAGCGGCGCGTCCTTGACCTGTTCCTTCAGTTCCAGAATGACCCGCTGGGCCATCTTCCGCCCCATGCCCTGGACCGGGTCGAAGGCGGCGGGATTGTCCGTGATGACGGCGGAGATCACGTCAGAGGGGTCCATGACGGACAGCACGCTGACGGCCAGCTTGGGCCCCACCCGGGTGATGCCGATGAGGCGGCGGAACATCTCCCGCTCCTCCTGGGAATAGAAGCCGTAAAGGGCCTGCACCCCCTCCGCCAGATGCAGATGGGTATAGAGCTTGGCCTCCTCCCCCTGAATGAGCTTTTCCAGGGTCTTTCTCCCGGCGAAGAGCTCATAGCCCACCCCGGCGGCTTCTACCACGACCCTGTCGGCAGATATGTCTGTAACGATCCCTCGAATGTACGCGTACATCTTGTTCCTTTCTGTCAGCGAATGCGGAATTCCTCCGCCGCCGGCTTGGACGTGGAGCTGTGGCACAGGGCCGCCGCCAGAGCGTCCGCGGCGTCGTCCGGCTTGGGGATGGCCTTCAGATTCAGCAGCAGCTTCACCATGTGCTGCACCTGGCTCTTGTCCGCGTGGCCGTTGGCGGTCACCGCCAGCTTGATCTGCATGGGCGTGTACTCATAGAGGGGCAGCTCCTTCTGCTGGGCGGCCAGGATGGCCACGCCCCGCCCCGCGCCTACGGAGATGGCGGTGGTGATGTTGTGATAGAAGAACAGCTCCTCAAACACGGCGCAATCGGGCCGATACATCTCCACCAGCTGGCTCACCCCGTCATACAGTCGCTGGAGCCGCTCCGGAAAGGGGACGCCGGACTTGGTCTCCACCACCCCATAGTCCACAGCGGTGGCGGTGCGGCCGTCGGTGTCGATGACGCCGTAGCCCAGCAGCGCATAGCCGGGGTCGATCCCTAAAATCCGCATACAGACCTTCCTTTCATATTCCGTTATAGTATATCATGTCAATTCCTGGCAGACAAGATATAATTCTCTGGTTCACATACCGAAGAAGGTCTCCAGATATTCAATAATGGTATACGCCGGGGCGATGAGCAGGAAGCGATAGAGACCATAGGAAAAGCTGGGCAGTTCCACCGGGACAGGTTCCCTGCCCGCTCTGTCAAAACGTATGGTTAGAATGGGAAACAGAAAAAGAACGAGACGCAGGCACACGAGCAACAGCGCGCCGCAGAGGCACAGCAGTGCCCGATTTTCGAAGGGGAACCGCCGCAGGATCCGCCGCAGCAGCAGCATCCCGACCCCACCCCACAGGGCCACCCGGCCCCGGCTTTCGCCGTTCCAGAATATCTCGGAGACCACGGAGGCCGCCGCGCCTACGAAAAAGATGATGAGTTTGTCCATATCTTCAGCCTGCCCCAAAGGGCCCTTCCTCTTGCATGAATATAAAAAAGCCCGGCCAAGCCGGGCACAGGTGCGTAAAATATTTATTTTCCGGTGGGCAGCGGGTTCCCGTTCTCCTCCAGGGGCGTGGGGTGGCTGTAGAAAACGGTCTCACCGGTCTCGCTGCGGCCGATGGACACGTTCTTCTGTGTCTCGGGGATGGGCAGGGCGTCGTAGCGGCGCTCCCCCTCGTTATACAGCACCAGGGTCTCCCCCGCGCTCAGGGAGAAGGAGGCGTGAAGCTCGCCCTGGGATTCGTCCTTCCCGGACAGGAACACGAGCATATACTCCCCAGGCATCAGCGTAAGGTCCGGCAGGGCCCATTTGGTCAGCTTCTGGGGATTGTCGCTCAAATACCAGCCGTTCAGGTCCACGGCGTATTCGCCACCGTTGTAGAGCTCCACGAAGTCGGACCGATCCCCGTCCTTGTCCAGAATGCTCCGCTCGTTCCGATACAAAACCTCGCTGATGTGCACCGTGTGAAAGGGGTCCTCCATGGGCACGGGGTCGAAGGATACCTCACGAACGATGTCCGCCTCCCGGTTCTGGGCGCCCGGGGTGGGGGTCAGGCAGTAGCCCCAGCTTCCGTCCGGCCGCTTGGCCCAGGACACGTCCTTGAGAAGGGCGGGAAAGGCCACCTGATCCAGGGTGTACCCGTTGGCGTCGAAGAGGAACAGCTCCTCCCCCTGGGCGGACAGGCCCACGTCGATGCGCACATGGTCCGGCGCCGTGCAGTTTCTGCTGCGCCCGCAGCAGACGGTGAGATACTGGCCCGGAGCCAGCTCAGCCTCCGGGAAATTGTGCTTGTCCATCTCCCCCATGTCGTCCGTCAGGGTGAAGCCGGTCAGGGAGACGGCCACGTCGTTGGGGTTGTACAGTTCCACCCATTCCGTGCACCCGTCGCAGCCCTCCGCGGCCAATGAACTTACGTTTTTCGAGACCAGTTCCGTGATGCGGATATCCAATGACCGGGGGATCTCCTCCACCACCTCCGGTTCCGGCTCCTTGATCAGTTGGGAGGAAAGGGGCATGGCGTCCACTATGGTCCCCTGATTGGCCGCCCCCGGGGTGGGCAGATCGCAGTATCCATAGGTGCCGTCCGTCCGCCGGGCGTAGGACACGTCCCGGATCAGGGCGGGCACCGCCAGGGAGGACACCTCCTCCATGTGAGCATCCAAAAGGGTCAGGGTCTCCCCCGCCTTCTTCAGGGAGAAGCCCAGGCAGTTCTCCCCGCCCTTCTTGCTGGCGTACAAAAGATAGTATTCTCCCGGCGCAAGGATGACGTCCGGCAGCTGAAAGGCCTTTTGGGGCGCCTCCACGTTGTCGGTGATATAATAGGCGCTAAGATGTATCCCGTCGTTGGATAGGTTCACCAGCTCGATCCAGTCCGGGCTGCCGTATATCTCGTCCTCCAGGCTCAGCTGATTGCTGCTCACCACCTCGCTGATGACCAGCGCGTCCTTCTGAGGGGTCGAAAGTAGCTGGTCCACCCGGCCGCACCCGCATACCATCAACAGGAGCGACAGCGCCGCCGCCAAGCCGCCTATTCGATTGTGTCGATCATATTTCATGGTTTCACCTTTTGGCTAAGGTTTACGAAAAAGGCCCCGCTTATACAAGAATAGCGCCTTTCCGGCAACAGTGTACCACAGGCGCTTGGGTTTCACAAGAAAAAAACGCTCCTTAGATCGCGTTCTTAAGATACAGGTCGTGCAAAGCCAGGCTGATGCCCACCAGCACATTCACGCCGCCGGGGCCCTTGGCCGTCCGGTTCCCCCAGGCAGACAAGGACGTATAGGGGATGTCCGAAAAGAGGCTCCGCAGGAGCTGGAACACGTCCTCGGCCACCATGCCCTCCCCGGTCTGGAGCAGCACCACCGCCCCGCTGTCGTTGGTGTTGGCGGCGGCCCCTGCGGCGGCGGCCCGGGTCATGGAAAGGACGCTGTCCCGGCTGCGGCCCAAGGCATAGGACAGGCAGGAGAAGCAGGCCATGTATCCGCACAGCAGCCCGTCGGAGGCGGGCACCAGGCCGCTGCCGAAGCCGGAGCAGGCCGCGGCGGCCTGTTCGATGTGGCTGGGGTCCTGTTCGAAGAAGGCCTGGGACAGATCCTGCAGGGCCGCCCGTATGCGCTGCAGATCCGGCGCGTCGTCCGGCGCGATCGCCAGCAGGGAAAGGTCCTCGTTGGCCGAATACCGCTCCACGATCCGATGGATATGGCGGGCCCGGATGGAGATATCCACCGGCAGAAACAGGTTCACCATGCACTCGATGGTCAAATCCACGTCCTCGGCCAGCGTCACGTCCACATAGTATTCCGCGTCTGGGATGGCGATCCCCTTCTTGTCCAGCAGCACATCCATGCCCGTGCGCAGCTCCAGGGCGGTAAAGGGCTGAACGCCGCTGACGCAGCAGGAAAAGGGCCGCAGGGCGCCTGCGTTCTGGACGCTGACGATGCCGAAGCTGGTCTCGATATCCAGCTTGTCCCCCGCGATCGACGACACCCGTCCGGAGTACTCTCCGGAAAGGAGATATTTGTGGAACCGTTTGCAGATTCTTTCCGCCGTTTCCATACGCTTCCCTGTCCTTTTGATTAAAATGCGGAAATAAGTTTAGAACAGTAAAAAATCGCTGTAAAGGCGCTTGGGCCGGAATTCACGCTTTGTTTACCGATACAAAAATCACACGGGATTGAAGGCGGATACCTGTTCTATCCGGCAGGTGAGCTGCTGCACGTCCACCTCGGAAAGGATTTCGGCATAGATGCGGTTCGTCCCCACCGTCAGGAGCAGCTCCCCGTCGGCCGTGTGGATGTCGCCAAAGCCCACCAGCTTTTCGTCCGCATCATAAAAGCAGAGCTGGGCCCGGCCGGTCAGGGTCCCGTCGAAGGAGTTGGTACAGATGCCGTCCATATAGGTATAGCCGTCCTCTTCGTAGACGCGCAAATCGGAGAAGGAGAGATAGTAGGTGAAGTAATGGGTGTCAGAATCCAGAATGGGGATCCCCTTGCGGTCCGTGTGAAACGCCTCCCCCTGGATGGGCTCCACCGTAAGGGGGACGGGCTCCCGCGTGGGGGCAGGCGTCTCCCTGGGCGTGGCCGTAGGCGCCATGGTCTCGGGCACGGCATAGGAAAGCCAGGCGTTCTGGCGCACACAGCCCGCCGTCAGACCGATCGACAGCACGGTTATAAGAAGGATCGCCCCTATGCGGTTGGAGAAGCGCCCGGACATGACGGTCAATCCAGGCCGGTGCGGGCTTCTTCCGTCTCTGGGGCGGCAGGCTCCGCCGGTTCCTCCGCTTCCCCTGCCTGCTCGTCAGAGGCCGGCGCCTCACTCTCCGCCACAGATGCCTCCGGGGGGATCTGGGGCTCCGCCGCCGCCTGCTCCTTCCCTTTGGGCCTGAACAGCAGCAGGCACAGACACAGAACGAACAGCGCCATTTCACAGATTTGGTCGAAGGCCAGCGGACCCACCATGGCAAGGCCCTGTCGAATGCTGTCGATGCCGAACCGGCCCAGACAGTATAAAAGGGCCATCAGGAGGAACCGATCCCCCTTCCGCCGCAACCGCTTGCGAAGCAGGGCATAGTACAGGACGATCAGCACCAGACACAGCAAAAACTCATAGAAGAAGGCGGCGTAGTGGATTTTTAGATCGTCCCCGAAGGTGGCCAGGGGGAACCATTTGTGAGCCGCCTTCTGCACCAGCGGTCCATAGTGGGTACGGTTGAAGAAATCCCCCCATACCGCGATCCCGATGCCTGCGAAGACGCCGGGGGCGCCGGCGTCCAGCATCTCCCCCACGTCCACCTTCTTGAGCTTCAGAAACACCAGCATGGCCAGGGCGGCAAAGACGATCCCGCCGAAAAAGGCCAGACCCGGCCGGGTGAGATCGAAGAAGTCGCTCCAGGCCACCCGGCCCGAGAGACACGCGAACAGCCGGGCCCCCAGCACGCCGAAGGGCACCCCCAGGATACACAAATCCAGGGCGATATCCTTGGGGAGCTGCCGCCCCTTGGCGCGCCGGTCCGTGATCATGGTGGCCAGGGCGATGCCCAGGGCCAGGAGGATGGCGTACCAGTAGATGTTGAACTTCCCGACGGAAAACGCTATATCAAAATGAGGGTCTTTCATACCTGCCTCCTTGTCTTTTCCGTTGATATTCTATCACATATCCCGCTGACTATCAACCATTCAAAGTTGACATATCTCCCCTGCCTGGACTATAATGAGACCGGGTATGAAACAAATCTTGCATCAGAAAGGAAACCTATGAAACGGATAGTGATCGCCCTGGGCGGGAACGCCCTCCAGGAAGCTGGAAAGCCGGCCACCGCCGAATCCCAGCTGGAAGTTGTTGAAAAGACCTCGGCCTATATCGCCGACATCATCGAAGCCGGATACGACGTGGTCATCGCCCACGGCAACGGTCCCCAGGTGGGCCGCATCGTGCTGCAGAACGAAACCGCAACCAATGTGACCCCCGCCATGCCCTTCGACGTGTGCGGCGCCATGAGCCAGGGCTATATCGGCTACCACATCCAGCAGGGCCTGTCCAAGGTCCTCCGGCAACGCGGCATTCAAAAGCAGGTCGTCACCTTGGTGACACAGGTGGTGGTGGACAGGAACGATCCCAAGTTCCAGAACCCCAGCAAGCCCATCGGCCCCTTCTATACGAAGGAGGAGGCGGAAGCCATCGCCGCTGAAAAGGGATACGCCATGAAGGAGGATGCGGGCCGCGGCTATCGCCGGGTGGTGGCCTCCCCCCTGCCCGTTCGGATCGTGGAGCTGGACGCCGTGAAAGCCCTGGAAGGGGCCGGGTTCGTGGTGGTCACCGTGGGCGGCGGCGGCATCCCCGTGATCCAGAATGAGGACGGCACCCTCACCGGCACCGCGGCGGTCATCGACAAGGACCTGGCCAGCGAGAAGCTGGCGGAGGATCTGGACGCCGACGCCCTGGTCATCCTCACCGCCGTGGAGAACGTGTCCATCAACTACAAGAAGCCCGATCAGAAGGACCTGTCCCTCCTGACCGTTGACGATGCCAGGAAATACATCGCCGAAGGGCAGTTTGCCCCCGGCTCCATGCTGCCCAAGGTGGAGGCGGCCATGAAGTTTGCTCTGAGCAAGGCGGACCGCAAGTGCATCATCACCTCCCTGGAGAAGGCGGTGGACGCCCTCAACGGCACCGCCGGCACCACCGTAACATTGTAATCATAACCGTTCCCAACTATAAAACTATAAGGAGGCACCCATGAAACCCTATGCATCCATGACCAAGGACGAGCAGCGCGCGGAGCTCAAGGCCCTGCAGGAGCAGTACGCCGAGATCAAGGCCAAGGGCGTCAGCCTGAACATGGCCCGCGGCAAGCCCTCTTCGGAGCAGCTGGACATCATCAGCGACATGCTGACCGTCCTGTCCAAGCCTGAAGACTGCTACGACGGCAAGCTGGACGTGCGCAACTACGGGGAGCTCCTGGGCATCCCCAGCGCCCGGGCCCTGTTCGCCGACATTTTGGACACCGTCCCCGAAAAGGTCATCGTGGGCGGCAGCGCGTCGCTGCAGCTCATGTTCGACCTGATCAGCAAGGCCTACACCCACGGCCTGCTCCATTCCCCCGCCCCCTGGGCAAAGCTTTCCAAGGTCAAGTTCCTGTGCCCGGCTCCCGGCTACGATCGCCACTTCACCGTCAGCAGCACCTTCGGCATGGAGCTCGTCTATGTGCCCATGACCGAGTCCGGCCCCGACATGGACTTTGTGGAGAACGCCGTGAAGGACCCCGACGTGAAGGGTATCTGGTGCGTGCCCAAGTACAGCAATCCCGACGGCATCATCTACTCCAACCCGACCATCGACCGGTTTGTCCATTTGAAGCCCGCCGCCCCCGACTTCACCATCATGTGGGACAACGCCTACTGCATCCACGAGGTCATCGGCGACTATGTTCCCTTCCCCGACATCCTGTCCCTGGCGGCCGCCGCGGGCACGGAGGATATGTTCTATGAGTTCGCCTCCACCAGCAAGGTCACCTATCCCGGCGCGGGCATCTCCTGCATGGCGTCCAGCGTGGCCAACGTGGAGCACATCAAGAAGATCCTGACCGCCCAGATCATCAGCTACGACAAGGTGAACCAGCTCCGCCACGTGAAGTACCTGAAGAACAAGGAGAACACCCTGGCCCTCATGAAGAAGCATGCGGCCGTCCTGGGGCCCAAGTTCACCGCGGTGCTGGACGCCCTGGACAAGGAGATCGCGCCCCTTGAGATCGCCACCTGGCGGCGGCCCAAGGGCGGCTACTTCGTCAGCTTCTACGCCATGCCCGGCACGGCGAAGCGCATCTTCACCCTGGCCAAGGAAGCGGGCCTGGTCATGACCGGGGCCGGCGCCACCTACCCCTACGGCAAGGACCCGGACGACAGCAATCTGCGCATCGCCCCCTCCTATCCGCCTCTCGATGACCTGAAGAAGGCCATGGAGATCTTCTGCGTCTGCGTGAAGCTGGCGGCGCTGGAGAAGCTGGTAGGCTGATTTTCAAATCGAAAGGCGGAGCCGTTCACTTTTGAACGGCTCCGTTTCATTTGTCGCTATACTCGATGACCTTGTCCGCATAAGCTGACAGGATCTTTTTGATCTCGTCCAGATTCTTTTGTTGGTATTTGTCGGCCCATTTAAGCAGGTCGAAAAGGGATTTCAGGGTTTCCTGTTTTCCCTTCTCCCGACCCAGCTTACGTCTGATAAACCTGCGGATGATCCGATATCGGTACGTATGGCGGGGGACCTCCAACAGGTATATCCTGTCCGCCTGCCGGAAGCACTGGCCGCACCAGGCGTAGTACACCCCTTCGATGATCCAGTCCTCTTCCCGGAGAATCCCTTGCAGCATAGCGTCCCGCTGTTCTGCCGCCCGTTTGATGCCGTAGAATAAGGAGGCGTTGTCCCACTGCAGATCGTCCAGATCAAAGCATCGTATCCCCATCTGATCCGAAAGGCGTTTGGCAAGGGTGGTTTTGCCGCTTCCGGGGCCGCCGATGATATGAATCCGCATGCCATAACCTCCTGCAAGGGTAGAACGGATAAAGAAAAACATCTCATTTGACGAGCAAATGAGATGTTTTTTGCTGGTGCGGTGGACGAGACTTGAACTCGTACGCGCGAAGCACACGCACCTCAAACGTGCCTGTCTGCCAATTCCAGCACCACCGCGCAATTCAGAATTATAATGGAGCCGGGGGCATTTGTCAATCCTTCGCGTAAAAATCTTTTTCTCGCGCATACTACCCTTCATGAGACATGGTATTGTATTGATGCTGGCGCTTGTTATACTGTGCGGCTGCTCCGGGCAGGCAGGCGAAGGGAACAAGGCGCCTTCCCTTCTGGAGCGAATCACCCCGGCCTCCCCGTCCCCTACGCCCCTTGACCCGGCCGCAAAAACGGTGGACCTATGCGTGGGCAACGACGTGATCAGCTACCGCCTGTCCGACATGGGCGTGATCGTGGGCGCCGCCGGGACGTTGGCTATCGATCAAAAGGTCTTCGCCGCCTTCTACCGGCGACTCAACGAACGCTACGGCACTCCGGCCCAAAACGCCCAGCTCCTCTATTCCGATGATCCCGCCGATCCAATCACCTTCGTGGCCGAGGCGGAGGGCCAGCGGATAGACGAAGATTCCCTGGCCCAGACGCTGATCGAGAAAGCCGAGGCCCCCCGCATCACGGTGGACATGGAGCCCGTGGCGGCCAGCGTCACGGCGGAAGAGCTGAAGGAAAAGCACGCCCTGCTGTCCACGTTCACCACATCCTTCAAGGGCTCCACCCTGGGGCGAAAAAACCGGGTGAACAACATGGCGCTGGCGGCTTCCCGCATCAACGGCATCGTCTTGGACCCCGGGGAGGAGTTCAGCATGAACGAGACGATCCTGGACAGGACCAAGGAAAACGGCTACTATCTGGCCCCCGCCATCCGCAACGGCACCTATGAGAAGGAGTACGGCGGAGGCGTCTGCCAGGTGTCCTCCACGCTGTTCAACGCCGTCATGATGGCGGACCTCACCGTCACGGAGCGGCACCACCACAGCTGGCCCATGACCTATGTGCCCATCGGCCGGGACGCCACCATCGCCACGGGATACAAGGATTTCAGGTTCGTCAATTCCACAAAAAGCGAGCTCGTGATCTTTGCCCACCTGGACAGAAAGGCGAAGACCGTCACCGTCCGGCTGTACGGCCAGAAAAGCGGCGACTTCGACCACGTGAAGGTCACCTCCAAGCGTACCAGCTCCCTGCCCCCCAAGGGCACCAAGGTGAAGCTGGACGAAAGTTTGTCCGCTGGCTCCCGGGTGGAGGAGCGAAAGGAGCGGCGGGGAAAGACCTCCGTGACCTATAAGGAATACTACGACGCCAGCGACCAGCTGATTCGAAAGGAGACCGCCTACGAGGACAGCTACCCTTCCATCGAGGGGTTGGTGTATGTGTCCTCCGATCTGTATCGCTGAGGATCGTTTGACGGGAGAGGGATCAGGATGTATACTGGACAAAAACACAGGAGTGTATAGCATATGATCCTGATTCGCGGTGCAGGCGATATCGCCAGCGGCATCGCCGTGCGACTCCATCGGTGCGGCTTCACACTGGCCATGACCGATCTTTCCAAACCCACCTCCATTCGCCGGACGGTGTGTTTCTCCGAGGCCGTGCTCCACGGCAACTGCCGGGTGGAGGACATCGATGCGGAAAAAGCCGCTTCCCGGGCGGACGCCGATTTGATCCTGCAGCGGGGCCATATCCCCGTGTTTGCCGATGACGACGGAACGGTTCTCTCCCTGCTGCATCCGGAGGCTGTGGTGGACGCGCGGCTGGCCAAGGTGAATTTGGACACGTCCATCTCGGACGCGCCCATCGTCGTGGCCGTTGGCCCCGGGTTCACCGCCGGGCAGGACTGTCACGCGGTGGTGGAGACCCAGCGAGGCCACTATCTGGGCCGGGTCATCTATGAGGGTTCCGCCGCCCCCAACACCGGCGTCCCGGGGAACATCGGCGGCTACACCGTGGAGCGGATCATCCGCGCCCCCAAGGCCGGCATCTTTCATCCCGTCCATCGGATCAAAGATCAGGTCCAGGCCAACGAGATCGTGGCCTATGTGGATGAAATACCGGTATATTGCCGCATCGGCGGCACCCTGCGGGGCATCCTCCCTGAGGGCATCCGGGTGTTCGAGGGCATGAAGAGCGGCGACGTGGACCCCCGCTGCCAGCCGGAGCACTGTCTCTGCGCCTCCGACAAGGCCCTCTCCGTGGGCGGCGGGACGCTGGAAGCCCTGCTGCATTTCGGATACTCTGATAAATCTTATCCTGCTTGACGGCCTGGAACCATCGATCCTCGCCGATGAAAATAGCGAGAGATCAAATCCTGCGTTTCCTTCGTGCTTTTCTCGGGGGAATGCTCCCGTATCTTCATCAGCAGATCGTCGGTTTGGATGACTTCAAAGCCATGATGGGTATACAGATCACGAAGCAGAGAGAAAAAGGCCCCATCCCCCCACGCCTCCCGAAGTTCCGCAAGAAAAGCTCCTCCCGCTGTATAGATGTAACTGGCGTACTCTCCTTTATTCAATTCCTGTACAGAGGAATCCAGCCTAAATGTGGGCTCGACATATCCGATCGGGTGATGTATACCGACAAAATCCGCATACACATGCTCTAAATACGTAGCAAATCCTTCGTCGATCCAAGGATCATCATATTGATCATTGCCAACGACGCCATAAAACCATTGGTGTGCCACCTCATGAGCAACCAGCAATCGGAAGAAATCGTGGGTATAGCCGTGAAAGAAATCGGAAGAAAAGGCATAAATAGCATGATTTATCAAGATGATCTGCGGAAACTCGATTCCTCCCGGCCATATACCGGTTTCCACTATATCCAGTGTGCTGTAGGGATAGGCGCCGATGCTGCTTCCAAAGGCACTCAACGCATCCACCGCTGCGCTCAGGGCCTCATACCCCATGATAGAATTCCTTTTGTAATAGGACCGAACGCGGACATTGCCGTGTTGACGTTCTACCTTGTGCCATCCTTTACCGATGACCATGCAAAATTCCCGCACATGGCTTGCATTTGCCACGGTGACCCCGTGCTCCGTCGTGCTCTCCCCGGTGCAGATCACCGTCAGGTTCTTTGGCGCGGTCAATGTCACCGAATAATCCGCACACTCTGATGCAACGCTTTCTCCACCCTCAAAGTAGGGATGTATCACCCACTCTCCGTTTCTCCACAGTGCAAGCTGAGGTAGGAAGCTGCCCAGGTTGCAGGCTGTTTCGGTGTATCCAAAACGGTCGTATTTTTGTGGGATGTGAATGACCATGTCCATATCTATTTGCAGCGACTCCCCAGCAGGAAGCGGAGACGCAAGAGGAACGGAGATGGCACTGGGAACGCCGTCGCTCCTGACCGGTTCAACGGTATAGCTTCCTGCATCTGTCCTGATCGTGCAGTTTGTCAATTCGGTCAATCCACCGCATGGGGACGAAACGAAGACATCTGCGGACGGCCAGTCATTCAAGCACAAAGTCCCCCAATCCTTCGCGGATGTGTTATTCACGTAGATCGTCTCATGTCCGCAGATGGTATGGGCCTGTTCATCATAGGACAACTGCGCTTCGTACTTCGTTTTTGCGTTTCTGACGGCAGTCTCCCATTGCGGAGCTTGCAGCAAAGGAGGTATCTGCCTGGTGTGCAAAGCAAGCATATGGATACTGGCAAAAACTACCGCAGCCAGTATGAAAAGAAAAGCGAAAATGGCTGTGATCTTTTTGGGACCGGCTCTTTTTTCCATAGCATTAGCTCCTAATACATCTGGTTCATATACATTATATCAGAGCAATTGTCCAAACGACTTTAAGAATATCTTAATTCTTGCAAAAAAGATCATGTTGTTTTGCATTTCTCTTCTATACATGGGCTAAAATGGCAGATACCCCAAGTGCTCCAGCAGGATCTTGATCCCCAGCAGGATCAGGATGACGCCGCCTGTCAGCTCCGCTTTGCTCTTGTATTTCGTGCCGAAGATGCTGCCGATCTTCACCCCCAGGGCGGACAGCAAAAAGGTGATGACGCCGATAAAGGTGACGGCTGGCAGGATGCGGACCGTCAAAAAGGCGAAGGTCACGCCCACGGCCAAAGCGTCGATGCTGGTGGCAACGGCCATGACGAGCATGGTCCTGCCTCCCAGGGAGGGGTTCAAGTGCGCCGGGTCCCTGTCCAGGGACTCCCGGATCATGTTGGCGCCGATAAGGGTCAAAAGGATCATGGCGATCCAGTGGTCCACGGCAGCGATGTATTCGGCGAAGCTGCTGCCCAAAAGGTAGCCGATAAGGGGCATCAGGGCCTGGAAGCCCCCGAACCAGAGGCCCACGATCAGCACGTGCTTCCCCTGTATCTTCCCGATGGCCAAGCCCTTGCAGACGGCCACGGCGAAGGCGTCCATGGACAGACCCACGGCCAAGATGAACAGTTCGAATATGGTCATATCTCCACTCTCCTGCGCATAGCAAGATGCATTGTACTAAACGCCATGTAAAAAAGCAAGAGCTTTTGGGCCAAATGTCCGGTGTGGGGATTGCTTTTTCGTCCAAAAGATCGTATAATTCATTATAATGGGTTTTTATAAGGCCGCGTCTGTTCCATACCCAGCAAGCTCCTAAGGACCGTGGCCCGTCAAGGCAAAGCAATCAGTGTATAAGGAGGAATTCCCCATGTCAAGACCAGTCAAAATCACCGCAGACACCTCCTGCGATATCGGCCCCCTGCTGAAGGAGCGCTACGATGTAGAGCTCATTCCCCTGCACGTCACCATGAACGATCAGGAGTATTTGGACGGGGTCAACATCACCAACGATATGATCTATGAGAACTGGGAGAAGACCGGTTCTTTGCCCAAGACCAGCGCGGTCAGCGTGGGCGAATATGAGGACGTGTTCCAGAAGTATGTGGATCAGGGCTGCGACGTGATCCACGTCTCCCTGGGCTCCGGCCTGTCCGTTACCCATCAGAACGCCCTCATGGCGGCGGAGGATATTCCCGGGGTATATGTGATCGACTCCTGCTCCCTGTCCACCGGCACGGGGCTGCTGGTCTGCGAAGCCGGGGAGCGGGTCAAAAAGGGCATGGACGCCCCCGCCATCTATGAGGAGGTGAAGGCCCTGAACCAGAAGAACTCCGCCAGCTTCATTCTGGACACCCTGGACTTTCTTCACGCCGGCGGCCGCTGCTCCTCCCTGGCCCATATGGGGGCGAATCTCATGAGCATCAAGCCCAGCATCCGGGTGCTCAACGAACAGAACGGCAACATGACCGTGGGCAAAAAGTATTTCGGAAAGCTGAAGAAGGGCATCGTCGCCTATATTCACGACCAGCTGGCCGACCGGACGGACATCGTCCGGGACAGGATCTTCATCACCCATTCCGGTTTCCCCGCCGCGGATATCGAATGGATGAAGGCGGAGGTGGAGAAATACGGCCCCTGGGGCGAGGTCCTCGTCACCACCGCCGGCTGCACCATCTCCTCCCACTGCGGACCGGGGTGTATGGGCGTGTTGTTTTTGACGAAGTGAAAAGATTTTACACATTTGATACGTTTTGCCCTCCTTTCGGGAGGGTTTTCTATTTCCAAACGGGAACACGCCATGGTATAATCAGCTAAATCGATTTGGAGGCCCTATGATCCTGTCCATAGTGTATTTGCTGTTCTACGCCGGTTCGGGCATCGTGATCGGCCGACGGCTTTTCTCAACCGAATCCCTTCCCCGCCGCCTGTGGCTGGGCCTGGTCCTGGGCCTGTTCGGCTGCATCTGGCTGCCCAGCCTGTTCGCCTTCGGGCTGGGCTTCGGTTCCCTGAGCCACATCCTGGGGGCCGTGCTGATGGCCGTCCTTGCCCTGCCGTGCCTCCTTTCCCGGAAAAAAGCGCCCCCGGTGCAGCCGAAGGATTATCGGCAGCTTCTCCCCCTTCTCTGGCTTTTGCCCCTGTTCTTCGTGGGGGTCTGCCTCTTCTCCACCCACATTCTGGAGCCCAAGGCCGACGGCAGGTACGTTGGACAGACCACCTATGGGGATTTGGCCATGCACCTGGGGTTCATTTCCAGCCTGGCGGAGCAAGGCTTCTTCCCGCCGGAATACAGCATCTTCCCCGGCCACACCGTCAACTACCCTTTTCTATGCGAGGTGCCCAGCGCGTCCCTGTTTCAGTTCGGCGCCAGCCTTCGCTGGGCCTATCTGCTGCCCGCCCTGTATGCCTATGCCCTGGTGATCCTGGGGGTGTACTTCGCCTTTCAAAGCTGGCTCAAGCGGGCGGATCGGGCCCGGTTCGCCACCTATCTGTTCTGTATCGGCGGCGGGTTCGGCTTCATCTACTTCTTCGACCGGCTGGGCGGCGCCTCCACCGTGGGCGCGCTCATCGGCGAAACCGGCTATGCCAACAATCTGTCCTATCTGCTCAACGGCTTCTATGTGACCCCCACCAACCTGCCCCGGATCGGTCTTCGGTGGGTGAATCCCATCGTGGACATGCTCATTCCCCAGCGGGCCACCCTTTTCGGCTGGGCGTTCCTGTTCCCCTGCCTGTATCTGCTGCTTCGGTTCACCTTTGAGCGGCGGCGGGAGGCCCTCCTCCCTCTGATCCTGCTGGCAGGCGGGCTGCCCCTCATCCACACCCATTCCTTCCTGGCCCTGGGCATCGTCAGCGCCGCCTACTGCGTCCAGGACCTTGTCCACGACTTCGACCACAAGCGGCTCCTGGCTTGGGCCTGCTATGGCGGTGCGGCGGTGCTGCTGGCGGCGCCGCAGCTGTTCGGCTTCGCCTTCCAGCAGGCGTCGGAAAGCGGCATGGTGCGCCTCCACTTCAATTGGGCCAACGAGGTGGATTCCTTCCTCTGGTTCTACATCAAAAATCTGGGCTGGCTATTTTTGCTGCTGCCCTTCGCCCTGCTGCTCCTTTCCCGGCGGGACAGGCGGATCGCCGGGGGCTTTCTCCTTCTTTGGCTGGTGTCGGAGACGGTGGTGTTCCAGCCCAACATCTACGACAACAACAAGCTCCTCTTCGCCTGGTTCTTCTGCCTGTGCGGCCTTACGGCGAAGCTTTTGGGGGTGTTGGGCCACAGGCTGTCCCTCCGGTTCAGGGGCTCGGCCCTGTCCAGGGTATCGGCCCTGTCCCTGCTGGGCACGGCGGCGTCCCTTTTGGGCCTGTTGGTCTATCTGGCCGCCTTCACCCATCTAAGGGACGGCGTGGTGTCGCTGCCCGTCATCGGCGTCTATACGGAGCTGTTCATCCTTGCTTTTCTGATCTACTTATCCCTTCGCATCCTGAAAACCCGCGCCGCCCGACTGAGCGAGGGGGTGGCGGCCCTGCTGCTGGCCCTCTCCGCCGTGCTGGCCGGGTATCTGCTCCACTCCCTGCTGTCCCAAAGTGAGCGCAGCTCCCTGCCCGTCTCCCTGTCCATTGCTTTGCTGCTGGGGATGGTCGGCCTTGGGATAGGGTTGCTGTTCTGCTTCCTCCATCTTTCCACCCGGGCAGGCGACGGCCCCCATGGGGGCGTCTATGCCAGCCAGGCGCTGCTGTCCTTTTTGCTGGGCTGC
The DNA here is from genome assembly GCA_902798825.1 of uncultured Eubacteriales bacterium. Classification (GTDB taxonomy): domain Bacteria; phylum Bacillota; class Clostridia; order Christensenellales; family CAG-138; genus RUG472. The sequence goes on from CADBYI010000019.1 coordinate 24,385, forward strand.
TCCCTGTTCCTCTCCGGGCCCATGACCATTCTTCGGGAATGGGGCAGCTCCTACCGGGTATTCTCAAACGCGGACATCGATGCGGCGGAATATATCCGGGAGGTCACGGACCCTCACGACGTGTTTTTGACGGACGACAGCTGGCATCTGAACCCGGTGTCCGTGCTGACGGGGCGGAGCATCGTCTGCGGACCGGATCTGTTCCTCTACTACCACGGCATCGACACCTCTGAACGAAAAGAGGACGTGGCCGCCATGTTCGAGGACCCGGCGGACAGCCAGGACCTGTTCCAAAAATACCAGGTGCGCTATGTGTTTATGGGCTCGTCGGAGCGCGCCGGTTTCAACATTGACTATGATTATTTCGATAAGAACGGCACGCTGCTCTACGACGTGAACGGCATCCGCATCTATGAGCTCAAGGTGAACCCATGAAAAAAGCGAAACGGATCATCCTTATACTGCTGCCGGTGGCGCTGCTCTGCGGGGTGCTGCTCCATCCCCTGGTGCGCTTCGGGGCGGCCCTGTATCTGGGGCGAGCCCAGGCGGCGGGGACGGTGTATGTATCCAGCCTGCAAGGTTCCCCTCGGCTAAGCCAGGGGGCAACGGCCCTGCTCGACCGGTATGTGAAGGACAAGGCGGAAGCATATGCTGACCGAAAAATCACCTACCAGCAGGCCCTGGACGCCCTCCTGCCCCTGACGAAAGGGGACCTGCCCCAAGAGCAGATCGAGCCCTGCCTTCAGTCCATCGAGGAGCTGGAGGCCGCCCGCAGCGCCCTGACTGCGGCCCAGAGCGCCGTGACGAACGGGGACTATGCCCAGGCTATCCCCCTGTTCCAGCAGGCCCAGCCCGCGGGAGAGGAAGCCGCCTTCGGGCTGCAGCAGGCGAAGATCGCCTATAAGAACAGCGTGTTGGAGCAGGTCGAAGCGGCCATGGCCGAGGGCGACCTTGCCCTGGCGGAGACGACGCTGACGGCGGCCGAAACGATCCTGGGTGAGGACGAGGACCTTTTACGCGCCCTGTCCGACGTGCAGCGTATGCAGGCTGATGCGGCCTTTGCCGCCCGAGAGCAGGAGGCCTTGCGCCTGCTCCGTGAGGCCGGTCCGGCGGAAGCCTTCGCCTATGCCGACGGGCTGCGGCAGCAGGATTTGTCCTCCGAGGAACAGGAGTACATCGTGCAGCTGGTGCGCCATGGATATGAGAGCGATATCTGCGATCGGGCCCAGGCTCTCCGGGCGGCCGACCCTGCGGCGGCCTGCACGCTGTTACAGGAGGGACTAACTTGGGTCCAATCAGAGCGAATGGCGAAGCTCCTGTCAGAGATACGGTCCGCCCTCCCCTACTATCTGGTGGATATGGTCCCCCTGCGGGACGAGACGAAAAGCGCCAGGACCGGTGCAGATTCCACCGTTTCCCGGCGACAGGGGGGCTTCGACTCCCTTTCCAACGAATATGGCAACAGCTTTTGGGCGGACGCAGGCTCCGTCAGCTTCTCCCTTTCCGGGGACTTTGCCTCCTTCACGGGAACGGTGGCCTTCCCCCAGGGGGAAACGTCCGACATCTATCGAGCCTCCGCCACCCTTCAGGTGTTCGGGGACGGCCGGCTGATCGCCGAATTCAAGGACATGGACGCAGCCTCCGTGCCTATGCCCTTCTCCGTCCCCGTAAACGGGGTTCAGGAGCTGACCCTCCTGTGGACCTCGGAGGGCGCCAACGGCTGGAAGGATTGGGGCCGGTTCGCAACGGTGTTCGACGGTCGGCTGATCCCGGCATAACCGCCCTGTCAGAGAAGGTCCGTCAGCCGCCGTATCCTGCGGCAGCCCTCCGGCAGGAGGCCGCTTACCGTGGGCGACAGGTCCGTTTGGATGTACCACCCCGCCATGCCCACATTAGCGGCGCCCGCCATGTCCGCCTCCACGTCGTTCCCGATCATCCCGCAGGTTTCCGGACGAAGCCCATACTTTGAGAAAAGATGCTCGAAGATGGCTTTGTCCGGTTTTTTTACGCCTGCGTCCGAGGATAGGACCAGGCCGTCGAAAAGGGATGTCATGCCCAGCTTGGTCAGCTCCGGCCGGGTAAAGGCGGCCTGGGCGTTGGACAGCAGGTATACCCCCTTTCCCCTCTCCCGCAGCCTTTGCAGCACCCGCACCGCCCCCTGGTAGGGGCGAACGGGCCGCACCATGGACAAAGTCCGAAAGAACAGGGCCGTGTCCGCCGTCCCTCGATCGTCCACATAGACCCCCTTTTGTCTATAGAGGGACCGAAACACATCCCGTATATCCGGCTCCACATGGTCCCGGGGAACGGCGGGCCGCCGGCTGTGGCAGACATCGATCTGCTCCTCCACCGCGGCGCCATAAGCCCGCTGCAGCTCCAATGGCTCATACGCCGCCCCCTGTAGGGACAGCAGCAAAGCCATGCGCTTCCACAGGGAGGGCATGGCTTCATCAGTTCTGATATGAATCAGGGTGCCGTATAGGTCGAAGATATAGTTGTCGATCATAGGGCGTGTACGCGAACGATCTCCGGCTTCCGCCGGGGCACGATCCGGGCTGCTGGCCGCACCACGATCTCCCGGGGTTGGGCGGGCGTCCGACGCTCCTGCTCCGATGCCGAAGGTGCCGGCCTTTGGACCGCTGGGGGCTCCGGCGGCTCCGGCGCAGGTGCTTCTGTTTCTTCCGGCTGGGCCTCGCGTGCTATCGGCCGTTCAAACAGAACGGTCTCCGGTTCCACCGGTTCAGGCGCCGCCGGTTGGAACACGGCCATTTCATCCTGCCTGTCTGCAAGGGGTTCGGCTGGCTTCGGGGCAGCCGCCTCCTCCTTCTTCGGGGGAAGGGCGTCCTCTCGCCGGTCGCGGACAATCTCCGCCGCCTGCTCCTCGCGGACCGGGGCGAAGGGCATGGTCTGATCGGAGGACATCATGACCGGCCGCCGCGGCCTGTTCCGAACGGGCACGGCGGTGATGTCCCCTTCCCGCTTAGGCGCGGGAGCGCCTTGGGCGGAGATGGGCACGATCCGGGCGGTGTCCACCGTCCGGGAGGCCACCGGGATGGTTCCGGTGGTGGGTTCCTGTGCCACCGTAGGGAGCCGGTCCGTCCGATCCATGTACCGAAGCTTGGCCGGCTGCATATAGCCGAACTGGTCGCGGACCGGGTCCCGCACCGCTTTTGCGGGAGCCGGTCCCGTTGCCGGTCCGTTCCGGCGGGGGCCGAAGGGCCGCATCACCGCCTCCTTGGGCAGCCAGCGGCGAATGTTCATCTCCGCCACCCGAAGGATGACGGACAGCAGCAGGAATACCAGTGTCAAAGCCAGCACGATCAGGGCCACCATGCGGAACGCCTTGCTGTATCTCTCCGTATCGTAGATGGTGCCCGTGGTGTCCACGGTCTTCCCCGGATTGATGGCCGGCGGATTGGTGGGCTTTGGCGCCATGAGGGGGGACAAATCCAGCATCTGGGTCGGGGAGGCGTGTTGGGCCTGGGCCGGGTCCATGGCGCTCATGACAAAGGACAGGGACCGGGTACCCTGGGGCACCACGAACTCCTTTTCAAAGGACGTGGTCCCGTTGGCCAGGATGGGGTATTCGTTGACCACGCTCCTGAAATACTCGCTTTCGGTGATGACGGCGTCGTGGATGGGCACCTCGGAATCGTTGCGCACCTCGAAAAGGAGCTTGAGCAGGTTGGAGCCGTCGTCGTTTTGGGCGGAATCCTTCAAGGTCACGGTCAGCTGCAGCTTCACCTGATCGGATTCCACATAGGGAAGCAGCTCATAGGCGGAGGGGCTTTTGGCCGTGACGACGCCGCCCAGCATATCGTAGCCTGTGGCTTCAAAGGATATGTAACGAACGGTTCCCGCGGACACGGCGGCAGGTGCCGTGTAGGAGATGGTCCTGTCGGACCCCACGTCCAGGTTGATCCCCCCCGCCACAAGGGTGCCGATCTCGTCTACGATCCGGATGTCGGTGATGGGATGGGAGCTGTTGTTGCGAAGGGTGATCCAGAAGATGGTCCCCTCGGCGGTGTTCGTGTAGGTCTCCACCTCCATCCTAAGATCGATGTCCACGCAGTCCACGGTCACCGGCGCCTTGGCGGTGGTTCGAGACTCCACGCCCCGGACCGTATACTGGGCCGTAGGGTTCAGCTCCACGGGGCTGCTCCCCATCTCAAAGGTGGCGCTGACGTCGATCCGCTCCCCGGCGGTCAGCACGTTTCGCTCCAGGGGAACGATCTGCTGGGGAATGCCCGCGTCCTGGAGGGTAATGTTGGTCATGTCGAACTTGGTCTCGTTGATCAGGGTATAGGTAACGGTGACAGGGTCCCCCTCCCGGGCGATCAGCACGTCCGGGGCGAAGGTCAAAGCCAGGATCGGCTCCACGAACCGCTCGATGCGAAACGGCGCCGAGGTGACCACGTGCTCCAGGGGGATGGGGTCCTCCTGGGCCTCGTCCTCCGGGGCATAGCCGATGGTCTCCCACACCAGTTGGAAGGTCAGATCCATATCGAATTCGAATTCCTCGATATGCACGTTCTCCAGGGAGAATTCGATGACGTCGTTGGCCAGGATCGTGATCTCCTCCGCAATGAGCTTGGGCTCGGCGATCAAATCCCCCTGAAGCGTCAGCTGCCGCAGGGTATAGTCCTCCTGGAGGGTGTTCTTCACCGTGAACCGAAAATAGGTCATGTCCCCGGCCTCGCTAAGGAGGCACTCCGGGTCCGCCTCCACCGTCAGCGTCAGAGGCTCCTCCTCGGCGTAGGCGGGAACAGCCAGCAGCAACAGCAGCAGGGCTATAAGGAGGATATGCAGTTTTGTCCCGTTAGCCTTCCTCATGGTCCTCCACGGCCCGATATTCGAAGCCAACCCGGCGGCCCGTCAGGGTCCCGGCGCTCAAATCAAAGATACTGCTCAAAAAGGCGTCCGTTTTTTCCGCCTCCACCGCGGCCACGCAGCGGACCAACTCCCCATATTCCGGCTCCAAAGGGGCCCCCTGTCGGCGGGCCTCCTGCTGAAACATGGTCCACTGGGCATAGGGCACGCAGAATTCCACCAGATCGCAGGGCGCCATGCGCACCACCCCAGCGGCGCGTATGGCCTCCGCGCAGGCCCTTGAATAGGCCCGGACCAGACCGCCGGTGCCCAGCAGGATGCCGCCGAAATACCGGGTCACCACGCACAGCGCGTTGGTCACCCCGGCTCCCCTGAGCGCGTCCATCATGGGCATGCCCGCCGTGCCGCCCGGCTCCCCGTCGTCGGAGAAGCGGGCGATCTCCCCCTTCTGCCCCACCGAATAGGCGTAGCAGTTGTGGGTGGCATCCCAATACTTTTTGCGAAGACCCTGGAGAATGTCCAAGGCCTCCGCCTCGGAGGAAACGGGAAAGCACTGGCCGATAAACCGGGATCGATTGATGACCAGCTCCACGCTGGCCGCCGCCCTGACGGTGCAAAACGATGGGGCATCGCTCATCTTTCCCTGCGTCCTCCTTCCCCATATGATGAAACAATAGTAGCAAATCCACGGGGCAAAAGCAAGAATCGGCCCGATTTGTTACAAATTGTCCACGGCTTCCCCCCGCAAGAGTCGGATCTCCCGCGCATAGCCGGAGAGATCGTCCTGGGGTGTTTCCAGGATCATAGGGAGCCGGCTCAAGGCCGGATGGTTCACCAGGTGCAGCAGGGCGTCCAAGCCGATGCACCCCTTGCCGATGGGCGCATGGCGGTCCTTATGGCTC
>CADBYI010000020.1 GCA_902798825.1 uncultured Eubacteriales bacterium
GGCGTCAGTATTCCGGAATTGATCGACGGAGAAAGGAAAAGCGAGAAAATGAATGAAGAAGCAAAAGAAGTCGCCAGTAGAATGTCTGACTATGCAGAAACGGAAAAAACAACGATTTTAAAAAATATCACAACGGAAAGCCTGCTGGGTGTCTGTGCGCTGGCGGTGCTGATGATCCTCGAACTAACGGGTATCCGTTCTTTCAGCCAGCTGACGGAAATAGTTTTTCTTTACTGCCAGGTGTTTGTATATGTCTCGGTGATGATGGTTTTCTTCCATGCTTCAGGTTTGCTGTATAAATTCAAGCGTGGAGACAGAGAAACCAGCTTGCCGAAGCCATTTCTGTTCCTGATTGCTTTGGCCGCTGCTGCAGCAGTTGCATTTGGAATCTGGTTTCTGGTTTCGTTGATTGGCGGATAACCCCCCGAGAGGTAAATGGTTATGGTTAAGATCTGCAAAGACTGCGGCAAAAAATGTGATCTGTCGGAAAAGAAATGCCCTGTGTGCGGGGGAAAACTGAAAAAGCAATTCACGGAAGAGGAATTAAAGGAAATCCAAAAGCAGAATGACGATATGACTGTAATCAACACCTTGCTGATGTAGATTCGGGTTAGCGGGATTTGAAAATATGAGAGCAAAGAAAAAGAGGGTCTTACTGTTTATCACAATATTGCTCATACTCGCGGCGGTTGTTGCGGCTGTGTTTCAGTTTACCCAATTCGGCTATCTGACGACTGTTCCGTACCGATCTGCATTTACGGAAATCGTTTCTCGCGTTTACATCAACCGGAATTATACAGGAAACCAGCAAGAGCTTCTTGAGATGATCGAACAGGCCAAGGATCGTGTCAGGACATTTTTCGGGGACGTGCGCTTTCAGGATGAGACGATCTTCATCATCTGTGAGTGACGACGATAAGCTGACCCGGAAACTTGGCGAAGATCACGGCACTGTCATCCTTTATTTTCCCTCCGAAACATACTATATCTGTATTTCTGACGAGTATCTCGAACTCGACATTCTGGCACACGAGATCACTCATGCGGAACTGCACACGCGCCTTTCCGCCGAAGCACAAAAAAGAATTCCGACTTGGTTCGATGAAGGGATTGCTCTGCAGAATGACTATCGGGAGAAATACAGCGAAGCGCAATGGATCACTCAGACCGACAACGGGAAAAATGCGGTTGCCCTTGAGGATATGGACACACCGTCAGAGTTTTATGCGGGGGAAGCCAAAGACAGGCGTTTTCGCTACCTGAACGCTAAGCATGAACTTGATGTATGGATGACATCACATGGGCAGCAAGGTTTATTGGAATTGCTTGATAGGCTCAATGGCGGAGCAGATTTCATTACTGCATATGGAAGTTTATTTCCAGTTTGACGGGATACCCCTATCCGTTCACTTTGCACCCCCTTTGCCGTTTGCACCCCCCAAAAAGGGAATGCATCCCCCGAACAGGCGGTGCACCCCCTTAAGCCGTTTTCTATCAAAACGCAGTACCTTTTCCAAAAACGCCATCCCATGCGGATGGCGTTTTTTCGGTGGAGGTGGGGAGATAGAGTCGAACTGATCGCGGTAGTGAATGAAGCACCAGTGGTGCTTCAGAGCCGCGATCTGAGCGAGGCCACAGCCGAGTGTTCGACTCTCCCCACCTCCATATATTGTGTTCAATCTGGCATAAGATCACCATATTTGCCGTTTTTTCTCAAAAAAACGCAAATAAAATATTGAACAGGCTCTTTACATATGGTATTGTATAAGCAATCAGTGGAAGGAGGACGCACCGCATGGCTGGTCGGAAAAGCCGCATGATCGGCTGCCTGTTGGGCGGCGCCATCGGGGACGCCATGGGCTACCCTGTGGAGTTCATGCGCTATGCTGAGATTGCCCGCTACTTCGGCGGCGCCGGCGTGCGCGACCTTTCCAACGGCAATCTCGTCTCCGATGACACCCAGATGACCCTCTTCACAGCGGAGGGGCTGCTGAACGCTCACCAATCCGGCAAATCAAAGGTGAAAAGTGTGTATCTGTCCTATCTTAGGTGGTATTACACTCAGTGCGGCGTGAAGATGCCCGGGGCGCAATACGAGGGCGGACTGCTGAACGAAGCCAACATTTTCGCCTCCCGTGCGCCTGGGACCACCTGCCTTTCCAGCTTGGGCTCCGGTCGGATGGGCACCATCGCCAACCCCATCAACCACAGCCGGGGCTGCGGCGGCGTCATGCGTGTGGCGCCCTGTGCCGTGTTCCCCCACGCCTTTGACCTTGGCTGCCGCATCGCCGCCATCACCCACGGTCATCCCGGCGGATACATCTCGGCCGGGGCGCTCTCATCCCTTCTTCAAAAGCTCTATTACGGCCAGTCCCTGCCCGATGCGGTGAGCGATCTTATTGAGGAACTGGACATGATCGAGGACGCCGAAAGCACCCGGGACGCACTGCAGCACGCCGTGGATTTGGCAGCGGAGGGACGGCCCTGCGCGCCTACCGTCAAGGAACTTGGCGAGGGCTGGGTAGGGGAGGAGGCGCTGGCCATCGCGGTATACAGTGCGTTGAGCTTTCCCGATGACTTCCCCCAGGCGGTGCGATTGGCCGTGAACCATGACGGGGACTCCGATTCCACCGGCTCCATCTGCGGCAACATCATGGGTATGCTCCTGGGCGCCGGGGCCATTCCCATCGAGTGGCGGGACGGGGTGGAGATGTGCAACGTGATCCGCTCCTACGCCGTGCGCCTGTCGACCGTGCCGCAGGAACCATAAACAAGTTCAATCAAAAGAGCCTCCTATCGATCTCGGAGGCTCCTTTTGTGCTTTGCGTCAGACCAATATGGCGGATTCGCTGTCCCGATGCAGGGGCTTTCGCAGGGCGTAGGACAGGATATCCGTGGAAAGAGCGTCCACCCGCAGGGACTCCCTGGCCACGTCCGTGCACTTGCCGATGTCGGAGTTGCGCATGATGAGGGGGGTCTTGCTGATGCTGGCGATGGCGGAGAGAAGGGAGCGAGCGTCCCGCTTGAGGCCCAGCACCCTGAAATACAGGTTCTGGTCCGAAGCGCACATATCCTCCACCAAATCCTCGCTGATGTCCAGCAGGGCGCTCATGCCGATGCGCTTGACCCGGGCCATGGTGTAGCGCTTGGTCTTCACCGCCTCGAAGAAGCTTTCCCCATCCACGGCCGTCCGGGCCGCCTTCCACAGATTCTGCTCGAAGCCCTCCCGTACGTCCGGGAGCCGCTGCACGTCCTCCAAGCTCATGAGCCGGAATTTATAGAGCATCATGTCGCCCACGTCGTTCACGGTCAGGGGGAACTGGGGGTCAAACTGCATGGCGCCGGACACGAACAGGGGCATGGTGGACAGCACCTGGCTGTTCCCCTCCCGAATGGCGTTGCGGATGGCGGTGGCGGAGGAGTATTCCCCGGTAAGATAGTCGTCGTTGTAACCGCCGCCGATGCGCTCGATGGGCACGGGATAGATCTCCGGCGCGTATTTGTGGAGGGAGCGCAGATATTCCATGGCCAGGATGTTGTTGGGCTTCACCAGCTCGGAAAGCAGCTCCGGATTGGCGCCCATGTCCTGCAGGGCCTCATACCGGGCCCGGGGGAAGCTTTCGCCCATCTTCAGATGATACTGCAGATAGGATTTGAATTCCGGCGGCTCCTCGGCCAGATACTCCGCCAGCTGGCTGAGCTTGGCGATATCCCCCTGCTCGGCGCCGAAGGCCAGGTCCGTCACCAGCCCCGTGGCGTGGAGGAGCCGGACGGCGCCCTCGGCGAACCGCTCCGCCGAAGCGTTGGCGAACACCGTGGGCAGCTCGATGACCAAATCCGCGCCGGCCTGCAGGGCCCACTGGGCCCGGGTGAACTTGTCCGTGCAGGCGGGCTCGCCCCGCTGGACGAAGTTGCCTGACATGATGACGATGCAGTAGGAAGCGCCGGTCTTCCGCTTCGCCTGTTCCAGATGATAGATGTGCCCGTTGTGCAGAGGATTATATTCCGCGATTACGCCTACGACGCGCATGATGTTGCCCTCCTTTGCCGCCAGAAGAAATATATGGCTCTTTTTCTGAAAATAAGTATACCATTATTCTTCCGTTTGTGGTAGAATCGAATAGAAATTTATTTTGGAGGGTGAAAACGACATGTCATCATTGATCGAAGGCATCAAAGCCAAAGCCAAAGCCAACAAGCAGCACATCCTTCTCCCCGAGGGCGAAGAGGAGCGCACCGTACAGGCCGCCGCCATCATCCGGGAACAGGGCCTGGCTGATGTGACTCTGTTCGGCAAGCCCGAGAAGATCGCCGCCATCGCCGCCAAGTTCAATGCGAACATCGACGGCATCGATATCATCGATCCCGAGAATCACGAGCTGTCTCCCGCCTATGTGGACAAGTTCTATGAGATGCGCAAGGCCAAGGGCGTGACCCCCGAGAAGGCGGCTGTGACCATGAAGGACCCCCTGTTCTTCGCCGCCATGATGGTAAAGGACAAGAAGGCCGACGGCTTCGTCTCCGGCGCCATCAACACCACCGGCAACACCCTCCGTCCGGGTCTGCAGATCGTGAAGATGCGCCCCGGCATCAAGACCATTTCCAGCTTCTTCATCATGCAGGTGAAGGACAAGTCCTATGGCGAGGACGGCACCATCCTCTTCGGCGACTGCGCCATCAACATCGATCCCGATGCCGACCAGCTGGCCGAGATCGCCCTCTGCACCGCGGAGAACGCCAAGGTCCTGCTGGACTTCAAGGAGCCCCGCGTGGCCATGCTGAGCTTCTCCACCAGAGGCTCCGCCAAGCATGAGAACGTGGACAAGGTGGCCGCCGCCACCGCCAAGGTGAAGGAGCTCAATCCCGATCTCTGCGTGGATGGCGAGATGCAGGCCGACGCCGCCCTGGTGGCCAAGGTGGGCAACCTCAAGTGCCCCGGCAGCAACGTGGCCGGCAAGGCGAACATTTTGATCTTCCCCGATCTGCAGTCCGGCAACATCGGCTATAAGCTGGTCCAGCGGCTGGGCGGCGCCGAGGCCATCGGCCCCGTGAGCCAGGGCTTTGCCGCCCCCATCAACGATCTGTCCCGCGGCTGCTCCATCGAGGACATCGTCTCCCTGGTGGCCATCACCGCCGTCCAGGCCCAGGGCATGAAAGCCGAGGCCAAATAAGGAGGACCCCATGAAGAATATCCTTGTTATCAACGCCGGCAGCTCTTCCCTCAAGTATCAGCTCATCGACATCGACACCGAGACCGTCATCGCCAAGGGCCTTTGCGAGCGCATCGGCATCGACGGCAGCATGCTCACCTACAAGCCCGCCAACGGCGACAAGGTGGAGATCCAGAAGGATATGCCCAACCACGAGGTGGCCATCAAGCTGGTCCTGGACATCCTGACCGACCCAAAGGTGGGCGTCATCAAGGACATGTCCGAGATCGCGGCTGTGGGCCATCGCATGGTCCATGGCGGCGAGAAGTTCTCCGGTTCCGTCATCATCAACGACGATGTCATCGAGGCAATGAAGGAGTGCATCCCCCTGGGGCCGCTCCACAATCCCGCCAACCTGATGGGCATCGCCGGCTGCCAGGCCGCTCTGCCCAACACCCCCATGGTGGGCGTGTTCGACACCGCCTGGGGCCAGGGCATGGAGCCCTCCCACTTCATGTACGCCCTGCCTTACGAGCTGTATAAGGACTACGGCGTCCGGCGCTACGGCTTCCACGGCACCTCCCACAAGTACGTCACGGGCCGCGCCCTGAAGCTCCTGGGCAACCCCAACGCCAAGGTCATCACCTGCCATCTGGGCAACGGTTCCTCCATCTCCTGCTCTGTGGCCGGCGTCTGCGTGGACACCTCCATGGGCCTCACGCCCCTGGAAGGCCTGCCTATGGGCACCCGCTGCGGCAGCATCGACCCCGCCATTTTGCCCTATCTCATGAAGCGGATGAACATCACCGCCGCCGAGATGGACACCATCATGAACAAGAAGAGCGGCATGCTGGGCATCTCCGGCGTGTCCTCCGACTTCCGTGATCTGGGCGCCGCCGCGGCCGACGGCAACGAGCGGGCACAGCTGGCCCTCGACATGTTCGTATACGCCGTGAAGAAGTACATCGGCGCCTATGCCGCCGCCATGGGCGGGGTGGACGCCATCGTGTTCACCGCCGGCGTGGGCGAGAACGACAGGGGCGTCCGGGAAAAGGTCCTCCAGAACATGGAGTTCCTGGGCATCGTTCCCGACGTGGAGTACAATCGGAACGGTCCTCGGGGCGAGGAGATCTGCATCAGCAAGCCCGAGAGCCGGGTCAAGGTCTTCGTCATCCCCACGGACGAGGAGATGGCCATCGCCCGGGACACCGCCGAGCTGGCCTGCTAAGGCAAAGCAACGACATTCGGAGAGAGCGAAAGGCTCTCTCCGTTTTTATTTCCGACAGTGTTGTCCGCCTGAAATCCACAAGCGTTATTTCCGATAATCTCTTGCAAATCGTTAACAATTTTGTAAGTCTTATTCCTTTTTGCGGTTTTTGCTGTATACTGTTTATGACAAATACAGGTGAGGTGCGGGCGTATGCGGGAAAAGAAGGCGCTGCAGGCGGCGAAGCGGTACGCTTTGCCTGCGTTGGTACTTCTGCTTGTTGCCGTGTTCTTCCTGTATGTGCGCGGACGGGTGCAGACCGAGTTTATTGAATTGCGCCCGGAGGACGGCGTGCTCGACGTGCGCAGCGTCGATTTTTCCGACAAGGTCTATCATGTCGTCAACCAGTGGGACTACTATCCCGGTCGCCTCTACATGCCGAATGACTTTGCGGGATCGACATCGCCGCAAAAGCACAACAACGCGCCGCTGGATACGACCCTGGGTACATGGCGGCTCGTCATGCTGGCAGAACCCCACACCTATCTGTCCCTGTGCAGCTTTTCCATCGACTACGGCGCCCGCATCTTCGTGAACGGCAAGGAGGTGCGAAACATCGGCTTCGTGTCGGACGACCCCGCAAAAGCCGTGCCGAAGGTGCGGTTCATGACCCTGCCACTGTATTTCGACGAAACCGGCGCGGTCGAGATCGTGTACCAGTATTCCAACTTCATCCACAACGACGCCGGCTTCATCCAAAGCACAAGCCTTTCCACGCCGGAGAACATCGACGAATACCAGCGCGCCCTGGCCTTGAACGCCATGGTCCTGAGCGGCGGGCTTTTGATGCTGTTCTTCTATTTTCTGCTGTGCGCCGCGTTTCAAAAGAATCGGGAATATGCCGCCCTGGCGTTGTGCTGTCTTGTGATCGCGCTTCGCAATCAGTTTTTCTTCTCGGAGCATTTTCTGCTGCCGACCTTTGATTTCTACCTTGCCTATCGTACACAGGTGCTGGATGTATCGTGGATCCCCGCGTCGGCCTTCTATCTGGTTTCGGGGTTCTATCCGAAACCCATGGGCAAAAAAGCCGTTCTTGCCTTTACCGGCGTCTTTGCGGTGCTGTCGATCCTCCATTACGTTCTGCCCATGCAGAGCCTGGTCGCCCTGTGCCACGTGTGCTACTATGTCTGCGTGCCGTTCATAGGGTATGTCGTCTTCCGCTTTGCCCGGTATTTCCACAAGGAGCAGAAACTGACCCCGCTGGATGTGATGAACCTGCTTGCGATTCTGCTATTTGTCGTTATGCTCATTTTGGAAGGCGTTTCCACCGGCAGCAATTCCACCGTCAACCATTTCGGCATCACGCCCCTTGCCATGGTGGTGTGCATCCTCCTGTTGGCCATCGTAAACAACGAAACCATTAACCGGCAGAAGATACAGTTGGAGCAGGCCCAGCAGCGCAACAAGCTTCTTTTGCAGCTCAACGCCACCAACAACGACTTTCTGCGTACCGTCGCCCACGAGCTGAAAACGCCTCTCACCGTTATCTCCGGTTATGCCCAGCTCATCGAGTTTCAGATGCAGAACGGGCCCCTGTCCAAAAAGACGCCGGAACGGCTGGAGACCATCCGCAGCGAAGCGGACCGGCTGGCCCAGATGGTGACCCGCCTAATGGACTACACCTACGGCAAGACCCGGGACGCGGAGATGACGGCTGTGGACATCGACGCCCTGTTTGCGAACGCCGCCGCCATCATGACGCCGGTGTGTGAGAAAAAGCAGAATGCCCTTATCTTTCAAAATGACAGCGCATCCCAAATCCACGGCAACGCGGAGCTGCTGCTGCAGGTGCTGATCAACCTGATCGTGAACGCCAGCCGCCACACCGAATGCGGCCAGATCACGGTGAAAGCCGCTGACGGGGAGGGCTTCGTTTCCTTCACCGTTTCGGACACCGGCGAGGGCATCGCCCCGGATGCCTTGCCGCACATCTTTGAAAAGGGCTATTCCACCGACGGCAGCCGGGGCCTGGGCCTGTCCGTCTGCAGGGACACCGTGTGGATGCACGGCGGCGAATTGGCGCTGTTCGAAACAAGCACGAAGGGAACGAAATTCGGGTTCACCGTGCCGAAGGAGGAGGCCCTATGAGTTATACGATCCTGCTGGTGGAGGACAATCCCCACATCATGGAAATCAACCACGAGGCCCTGGAGATGAACGACTATCGGGTGCTGGAAGCCAGGGACGGCGGCGAGTGTATGGCCCGTCTCAAGGAACACGACGTGGACCTGATCGTTCTGGACGTCATGCTGCCGGACAGCGACGGGCTCACCCTGTGTCAGGAGATCAAGACCCGGTACGACGTCCCCATCCTGTTCCTGTCCGCGCTCGGGGAAAACGAACAGATCATCGCGGGGCTGCGGGCCGGTGGGGACGATTATCTGCCCAAGCCCTATGACATCAAGGTGCTTCTGGCCCGGGTGGAGGCTCGCCTCCGGGCCGCCCGGCACAAAAAGCGATTTCTTTCCTATGCGGGTCTCCGGCTCGACACCTCCCTGCTGATCGCCTACTATGGCGAAACGGACCTGCTGCTGAACCAAAAAGAATATCTTTTGCTGCTCACCTTTCTCAATAATCCCAACCGCCCCATAGAGAAGGAAAACCTGTATGCCGCCGTGTGGGGCGGCTCGGCGGGAGACAATATGAACGCCCTGCACACCGCCGTTTCCCGCCTCAACAAAAAGCTGGAACCGGCCGGTTTCAGGGTGAACTTTAGGCGTGGGGAAGGGTATGTGATGGAACAAATATAGAATGAAGAATGATAGGGCGCAGCGCTTCTCCGGAACGACAGCTCTTTCTTGCACCTCAAAACATCCTTTTTCAAAAAGTCCGCTTACAATTTTGCAAGTCTCGCCGATCCTCTCTTTTTCTTTGACATAATAGAATATGGAAACCGGTACCGTTTTTGATGCAAAGAAAGGAGTGAATTCGCGTGAAGAAAAAAATATTTTCCCTGCTGCTGTCTTTGCTGCTGCTGACGGCGCTGTTGCCTGCCCAGGAAGCAAAGGCGGCGTATAGCGATGGGCAAAAATGCCCGGACTGCAATGAAGGCATATTAATCATAATAGTGCGACAAGACACGCAGCATGCTTATTCATGCAACAATACGTCTTGCGCACATGCGCCAAGTGCTGGCTATATCTGGGAGAATCATCGCGGCACGGCCACCTGCACATCCCCGGTTAAATGCGAAGTCTGCGGTAAGGAATACGGCGACCCGCTGGGCCACGATTGGGAATCCAAATGGACCATAGACGGGGATGTCCATTACCATGCCTGCTCGCGCTGCGACGCGCGAAAGGATGAAGTTGCGCACACCTACACCTGGACGTATGTGGATGACGGCACCCACAAAGGCGTCTGCGCATGCGGCGCGGAGGTCACGGAAGCCCATTACGACCGATGGGCGTCCTCCTGCGGGCGTCAGCCCCACTGCGAAAAGTGCGATCATGATTACGGCACCATCCCCGAGCACGAGATGTGGTATGAGGATCGGGGCGAAAATGGGCATAAGCCGAGCTGCTATCATTGCGACCTGTATTTCTTCCTGGAGCCCCACAACTTCGGCGATTGGCAGGACAGCGGGAACGGATTCCATTCCCGCAGCTGTATCTGCGGCAGGACGCAGACCGAGGCCCATGATCTGATCCACCACGACGCACAAGCGCCCACCTGTACGCAGATCGGCTGGGATGCCTACGACACCTGCTCCCGCTGCGACTACACCACCTACGCGGAGAAACCCGCCCTGGGACATGACCTGATCCATCACGACGCGCAAGCGCCTACTTGCACGGGAGTGGGCTGGGATGACTACGACACCTGCTCCCGGAGCGACTACACCACCTATGCGGAGAAACCCGCCCTGGGACATGACCTGATCCACCACGACGCGCAAGCGCCCACCTGCACGGGAGTGGGTTGGGACGCCTACGACACCTGCTCACGGTGCGATTATACCACCTATGTGGAGAAAACGGCGCTGGGACATGACCTGATCCATCACGACGCGCAAGCGCCCACCTGCACCGAAATCGGCTGGGACGCCTACGACACCTGTTCACGGTGCGATTATACCACCTATGTGGAGAAAACGGCGCTAGGACATGACCTGATTCATCACGACGCGCAAGCGCCTACCTGCACCGAAATCGGCTGGGACGCCTACGACACCTGCCCCCGCTGCGATTACACCACCTATGCGGAGAAGCCCGCACTGGGGCATACCGAGGTCATCGACGCCGCCGTGGCCCCCACCTGCACGGAGACCGGCCTGACGGAGGGCAAGCACTGTTCCCTCTGCGATGCCGTGCTGGTGAAACAGGAGGTCATCCCGGCTAAAGGGCATACCGAGGTCATCGACGCCGCCGTGGCCCCCACCTGCACCGAAGCGGGCCTGACGGAGGGGAAGCACTGCTCCCTCTGCGATGCCGTGCTGGTGAAGCAGGAAACGGTCCCGGCCAAGGGGCATACCGAGGTCATCGACGCCGCCGTGGCCCCCACCTGTACGGAGGCCGGCCTGACGGAGGGAAAGCACTGCTCCCTCTGCGATGCCGTGCTGGTGAAACAGGAAGCGGTCCCCGCCAAGGGGCATCGGCTGGACGGCTGGACCCTGGACGAGGGGGACCGCCATGAGGCCGTCTGTGCCCGCTGCGGCGTCGTCGTCCGGGTAGGCTGCGCCCATATTTCGGTACCTCCGGCGGGCCGGGAGGGGGAGGCTAAGACGGTTTGCCCCATTTGCGGTCGGTGGAGCGGTGAAACGGAGCTGGTCCCTGTGCCCGAAGCAAGGGCCCAGGGGGGTGTGGGCAACCTGATGGTCTTCACGACCGGGGAAGGGGAGAAGGATCGACTGCTGATCGTGGCATTTCAGAAAAACGGTCGGCTCCTGTCGCCTCAGGGTGTGATCGTGCTGGCCCTGCCGGCAGCGCTCCTGGAGGGGTTCGACCCGGTGCTGGTGGCCGAGGACGGCGCCACGATGCCGGTCCCGTTCCGGATCGAGGGGGAAAACGCCTTGCTGGAGCTGCCCCTTCCGTCGGAAGGACCTGCCGCCCTCATTCTGCGGCTGATCCCCAAAGCATAGGCTGACCTGTCTTTTGTGGGCTTCTCCCTCTTGCGGGAGGAGCCCTTTTTCGCTACAATGGGCCTATGGAATTTGTGTGCAGCGATATGACCCTATATGATCCGCACCTGGTGGACAGCCTGGCGGAACGGTTTTCTCTGTCCCGGGTGGCCGTCCGGGCCCTGCTGCGCCGGGGCGTGGACACGAAGGACAGGATAGACGCCTTTTTGCATCCCCTGGACCAGCCCCTGCCCCATTGGCGGGAGATGAAGGGGATGGAGGCGGCGGCCCGGTACCTGCGCAGGGCCATCCGGGACAAAAGGCGCATCTGCATCTACGGGGACTACGACGCGGACGGGGTCTGCGCCTCCGCCATCCTGTATCGGTGCTTAAGGGGGCTGGGGGCGGACGTTGACTGCTATATTCCGTCCCGGCACAAGGAGGGATACGGGCTCAACGAGGCAGCCCTCCGGAGCCTTGCCCAGGCGGGCACGGAGGTCCTGGTCACCGTGGACAACGGCATCTCCGCCATAGGGGAGGTGGACCTGGCCAAATCCCTGGGCATGACCGTCATCGTCACGGACCACCACAGAAGCGGGGAAGCCGTCCCCGCGGCGGACGCCCTCGTCTCCGTTTCCGAGGGGGATTTTAGGGAGCGTGTGGGGGATCTGTGCGGTGCGGGTGTGGCCTATTTGCTGGCCTGCGCCCTGGAGGACGGGGAGGGGGAAGCATATCTGCCCTTCGTGGCCGTGGCCACGGTGGCGGACGTGGTGTCGCTGACCCTCTGCAACCGGACGCTGGTGACCCGGGGCCTGCCCCTGGTGGCCCGGCAGGTGGGGCTTTCGGCCCTGCTTTCCGCCGCCTCCGCCGGGGAGGGGCCGATCACCGAGACCACGTTGGGCTTTTTGATCGCCCCCCGGCTCAACGCCGCCGGGCGGATGGGCAACGCTGACACCGCTTTTCGGCTGCTCATTGAAGACGATCCCCTGGAAGCCCGGCGCCTGGCCCTCGCCCTAAACGACGACAACCAGGCCCGGCGGGACGAGGAACAGCGCATTCTGGCCGACTGCCTGGCCATGGAGCCGGAGGGCGGGCAGGACAGCTTTCTGCTCCTTTCGGGCCGGGGCTGGAACGTGGGCGTCATCGGCATCGTGGCCGCCCGGCTGGTGGAGATGTTCTACAAGCCGGTGATCCTGCTGACAGAGGTGGAGGAGGGGGTATACACCGGTTCGGCCCGGAGCATCCCCGAGATCGATCTATTTGCCATGCTCTATGAGGCCAGGGATCACTTTATCCGCTTCGGCGGCCATGCGGGCGCCGCGGGGCTCACCCTGCAGGCGGGTAAAGTGGAGATTGTCCGGACCCTGCTGCGCTCTGCCTACGCCCACCAGCGGCCCCAGGGCCCGCCGGAAAAGACCGTGACCTATGAGGAATCGCTGCCCCTTTCCGACTGCACGGTGGAGCTGTGCAGGGAACTTAGGACCTTCGCCCCCTTCGGCCAGGGCAACCCGGAGCCCCGGTTCCTGGTGGCGGGGGAGATCAGCTCCGTCAGCTATCTGGGCCAGGGCAAAAAGCATCTGGCCGGGTTTCTGAGCGACGAAGCGGACCGTCTGCGGCTGGTTGGCTTTTCCCAGGGCGGGGACTATGCCCGTTGGCTCTCCCTGAATCGGGCGGAGGCCGTCTGCACCCTGCAGCGGAACGACTATCGGGGCCGATCCGCCTGTGAGCTCATTTGTTGGGGTCTTTCTCCCCGGAAAAGCTTGCAATCTTCCAGGGAATATACTATAATTGAAACTGCGTTTTTGCGTGCCGTTGCAGACGGGGACCCGGTATCGCTGGAGGGCTGCGCCAGAAAGCTCCTGCCATTTTTCCCCTTCCGGCTGACGGAGGAGGCCCTGCGGCCCATCTATGTCACCCTGCTTCGATACGCCCGGGAGGGCCGATCCCCTGTCCGGGAGGAGGAGTTGGCGGCGGCTCTCATCTTCAAGGAGCTGGGATTCTTTCATCCGGTGCCGAATCTGGAGCCCGTTCCCCATGTGCAGCGGCGCAGCTGCACGGAAAGCAAGTTATTTATGGCCCTGTCCACCCGGTAGGGGCCGATAAGGAGGATAAACATGGAACTCAAGGACTACGTACGGTCGATCCCCGATTTTCCCAAGAAAGGCATCCTGTTCAGGGATATCACGCCTCTGCTGGGGAATGCAGACGCCTTCCAGGAGATGGTGAACCGGATGGCGGCCTTTCTGCGGGATAAGAACATCGATCTGATCATCGCGCCGGAGGCCCGCGGGTTCATCTTCAGCGCCTCCGTGGCCTATGCTTTGAACGTGGGCATGGTTCTGGCCCGCAAGCCCGGCAAGCTCCCCTATACCACCGTCAGCTATCAGTACGGTCTGGAGTACGGTACGGACGAGCTGCATATGCATGTGGATTCCGTCAAGCCCGGTCAGCGGGTGGCCGTGGTGGACGATTTGTTGGCCACCGGCGGCACGGCCCTTGCCTGCGCCAAGCTCTGCGAGAAGGCTGGCGGCGTGGTGGCGGCCTGCTGCTTCGCCATCGAGTTGACCGATCTGCCCGGCCGGGAAGCCCTGAAGGACTATCCCGTGGAGACCATCCTCAAATATTGACAGCTATACGAACATACAACAGGGATCAGCGGCTGCGTTGATCCCCTTTTCGGTAGAAATGGCAAAGGAAGAACTGCTCCAAAAATTTAGCGCCAAGTTTGGCTCGGAGAAGGGAAAGACCATGGAGGAAGCCGTGGCCTTTGCTGAAGCTGTCCATGGAGAGCAGAAGCGGGAGTCCGGCGAGCCCTATATCATCCACCCCATCGCCGTGGCAGAATATCTGCTGGACATGGGCATGGATGCGGCCACGGTCATCGCCGGCGTTCTTCACGACACGGTGGAGGACGGCAAGAACATCACCCCGGACGAGATATCCAAGCGCTTCTCCCCGGAGGTGGCCCATCTGGTGGACGGCGTCACCAAGCTGACCCGATCCGGCCAGAAGGAATACGTCACCAAGAAGCAGGAGCAGAACGAGAATCTGACCAAGCTCTTTTTGGCCATCGCCGACGACGTGCGGGTGGTCATCATAAAGCTCGCCGACCGGCTCCACAACATGCACACCCTGGAGTATTGCACCCGGGAGAAGCAGATCCGCAAGGCCAAGGAGACGCTGGAGGTGTATACGCCGTTGGCTCACCGGTTCGGCATCGGCGTGCTGCGCAGCGAGCTGGAGGACCTGTCCTTCAAGTACCTCATGCCGGAGGAGTACGAGCGCATACGAAGCCTGGTTTCCCGGCAGCAGGAGGAGCGGCTCAAGCTCCTGGGCACCGCCATGGAGCGGATGCGGGAGCTCATGAAGGAGGCGGGCATCGACGCGGAGCTGTCCGGTCGGCCCAAGCACCTGTATTCCACCTATCGCAAGATGCAGCGCAACAACGCCAGCATCGGCGAGATATATGACCTGATCGCCATTCGGGTCATCGTGAACACGGTGAACGACTGCTATGCGGCGCTGGGCATCATCCACGCCGAGTGGAAGCCCCTGCCTGGCCGGTTCAAGGACTATATCGCTATGCCCAAGCCCAACCTGTACCGGTCCCTCCACACCACCCTCATGAACAAGAACGGCATCCCCTTTGAGGTGCAGATCCGCACCCATGAGATGCACGAGACCGCCGAATACGGCGTGGCCGCCCACTGGATGTACAAGGAGGGGCGGACGGTTCAGACGGAGATGGACAAGCGCACCAGCTGGCTCCGTCAGGTGGTGCAGGAGGCCAAGGATAACAGCGAGGACAACTCCGAGTTCGCCGAGAACGTAGTGAAGGACTATCTGGGCGAATACGTTTACGTGCTGACGCCCAAGGGGGAAATTTTGGACCTGCCCATCGGCAGCACGCCCCTGGACTTTGCCTATCGCATTCACACCAACGTAGGGCACCATACCCAGCACGCCCGGGTCAACGGAAACATGGTGCGCCTCGATTACGTCCTCAAAACCAACGACGTGGTGGAGATCATCACCTCCAACACCCAGGCCGGCCCTAGCCGGGACTGGCTGAACATCGTCAAGACCCAATCTGCCAAGAACAGGATCAAGCAGTGGTTCAAGAAGGCCAACCGGGAGGAGAACATCCAGAAGGGCCGGGAAATGCTGGAGGACGCGGCCAAGCGTCAGGCGGTGGATATCGCCGCGCTGATGAAGCCGGAGTTCTATGGGGATATTCTGAAAAAGCTCACGCTGCCCTCTGTGGATGAGCTCTATTCCGCCATCGGCTACGGCGGCATCTCCTCGGGACAGGTGCTCCATCGGCTGATGGAGATGAAGCGGAAGGCGGACAAGCTGGAGGAGATGCAGGAGCGACTGCAGAACGCGGCCGCCCACACGGCCCCCCACAGTCCCGCCCCCCAGAAAAAGCCCAAGCCCACCAATGGCGTCATCGTGGCCGGGGATCCGGGCATGTCCGTCCATTTCAGCAACTGCTGCAATCCCCTGCCCGGGGACAGGATCGTGGGCTATATCACCCGGGGCCGTGGCGTGTCCATCCATCGGGCGGACTGCCGGAACATGGCTCGCCTCGCCCAGGAGCCCGAGCGGTTCGTGCCCGTGGAATGGGCCACCTCCTCTACGGAGGAGTTCTCCGCCACGGTGTATATCCATGTGGTGGACAAAACCGGCTCTCTGCTGGAGATCAGCCGGCTGCTCACCACCATGAACGTCTATATTTCGGACATGAAGGCCCAGACCACCGTCGACGGTGTAGCCACCATGCTGGTGACCTTCGTGGTTTCGGACACCGATCAGCTCAATCACATCATGTCCAATCTTCGAAAGCTCAAATCCGTCATCGAAGTGCGGCGGGTAAACGGGAGGTAAAGACTATGCGAGCCGTGGTGCAGCGGGTACTCAACGCCTCCGTCTCCATCGGCGGCCAGATGACCGCGTCCATCGAAAAGGGCCTCATGGTCCTCATCGGCGTGGAGGTGGGGGACACGGAGAAGGACGCCCGGTACATTGCCGACAAGTGCGTGGGCCTTCGCATTTTCGACGACGAGAAGGGGGTCCCGAACCTGTCGGTAGTCGATGTAGGCGGCAGCATATTGGCCGTCAGCCAGTTCACCCTTTCGGGGGACGCCCGTCACGGTCGCCGCCCCAGCTATATCGACGCCGAGCGTCCCGAAAAGGCAAGGCCCCTCTTCGAGACCGTGAAGGCCTATATGCGGGAGGGCGGCGCCTCCGTGGAAAGCGGCACCTTCATGGCCGATATGCAGGTGTCCCTCGTCAACGACGGTCCCTTCACCATCCTCTTACAAAGCAAAAAGGAGTTTTGATATGCGTATCCTCACCCTGCCCTGCGGACCGATCATGGCCAATTCCTATATCGTGTGCCGGGAGGGCAGCGCCACCTGCGCCGTCATCGATCCGGCGGACGCGGGGCTCATCTATGACCGGCTCCAAAAGGAGGGCCTCGTCTGCACCCATATCCTGCTGACCCACGGCCACTTCGACCACGTGTGGGGTGTGGCGGGTCTGAAGGAAAAGACGGGGGCGAAGGTGTATCTTCACCAGGCGGACGCGGATATGGCGGCGGGCCATCCCTCCTATTTCTCGGCTATGGGTCAGGGGCTCACCCCCTGCCGGGCGGACGTGTTCCTCCATGAGGGGGATCGGATCGAAGCGGGCGGCCTCACCTTCCGGGTCCTGGAGACCCCGGGACACACCAAGGGCGGCGTTTGCTTTGCGGTGGATGGGGAGAAAGCTGTGTTCACCGGTGATACCCTCTTCTGCGAGAGCGTGGGCCGGACGGACCTGGGCGGCGACATCCGGGAGCTGATGGACTCCCTGTTCCATAAGCTGTACGCCCTCGATGGGTATACGGTGTATCCGGGCCATGAGGAGAGCACCACCATCGAGCATGAAAAGCAGTTCAACCCCATGAACGCCTATCGAAATCATCCATGGTTCAGCTGATTACCAACGCAAAAGGCTTTTTCAACGATATGACCGAGGAGGTCCGCCTGTTTTTGGGACAGACGGATATCCTGCCCTATGCCCCGGAGGCGGAAGTAAAGCTCTATGTGGTTCTGTATCAGGGCGAAGCCAAGTGCCTGGCCATGCCGTCGCACCTGGAACGGGTGGTGCCGGTTCAGGCGGGCCTGGATGCCCTGGACGTGAAGCGGCAGCAGAAGCGGGCGTTGAAGCTGTGCGTCTATCAGGTCATGCAGTCGCTCTATCCCACGGCCACGCCCTGGGGGTCCCTCACGGGCATCCGGCCCACCAAGCTCTTTCGGGAGATCGCCGGACGCCAAGGGGAGGAGGAGGCCAGACGTTCCTTCCGGGAGCTGTTCACCGTGTCTCCCGTAAAGCAGGCCCTGGTGGAGGAGATCACCGGCGTCCAGCGGCCCCATATCGAATCCGTAGCCCCCAAAAGCGCCTCCGTGTACCTGCACATTCCCTTCTGCCGCAGCCGCTGCCTCTATTGCTCCTTCGGGGCGGAGGTGGCGAAACGGGACGGCATATTGAGTGAATACGCCGATCATCTGATAGAGGATATACAAAAGGGTGCCGAGCTTCTGCAGGAGGCTGGCTTTTCGGTGCGCACCTTCTACTTCGGCGGCGGGACCCCCACGGTCCTGTCGGCGGAGGATATAGAACGGGTCCTGTCCGCACTGGAGAGGGCCTATGGCGTCGCCGGCCACGAGTTCACCGTGGAGGCGGGGCGGGCCGACACCATCACCCGGGAAAAGCTTCGGGTGCTGAAGGAGCACGGCGTCACCCGCATCAGCATCAATCCCCAGACCATGAACGACAGGACACTGCAGGCCATCGGCCGCTTCCATACGGCGGCAGATATCGCTGCCTCCTTCGAGCTGGCCCGACAGGAGGGCTTTTCCTGCATCAATATGGATCTGATCGCGGGACTCCCCGGCGAGAACGTGGAGGACTTTGCCCGGACGCTGGAGGCGGTGAAGGCCTTCGATCCGGAAAACTTGACGGTCCACACCCTGGCCATCAAGCACTCCTCCCGGCTGAAAGCCCGGCTGGAGGAATATCCCTTGCCCGACGGGACGGCGGTGGAGCAGATGGTCCTTATGGGAGCCGAGGCGGCCCGAGGCATGGGCATGCAGCCCTACTATATGTATCGGCAGAAGTATATGCAGGGTAATTTGGAGAACGTGGGGTACGCAAAGCCCGGTACGGAATGCGTCTACAATATCGACATGATGGAAGAGACCGTCAGCATCCTTTCCCATGGAGCCGGCGCCATGACCAAAAGGGTCTACGGCGTGGGGGAGAGGGTGGAGCGCTTGCCCAGTCCCAAGGACGTGCCCACCTGGTATCAAAAGCAGGAGAAGCTGTTTGCGGAGAAAAAACGACTGTTTTTCGATTGACAATCCGCAAAAAGCCGGGTATACTACAGCAAAGGCAAGGAACGGAAGAGTAGGGGCATATATTTTTCCAAAGCGAGCTCGGGCCGGTGAAAGCCGAGCGAAGAAGACGCCTCGAAGGACATCCGGGAGCCGCGGGCAGGAAATGGCCCGCCGTAGCGTTCGCGTTAGGAACAGGAGTGAAGCGTTTATTCGCTTAAACAGGGTGGCACCGCGGTCTTCCGTCCCTCGTATGGACGGGGCCGTTTTTTCATACAGGAGGAAGGAATATGGCATATCAGGCACCAAAGGGCACCCGGGACGTGACCCCGGCGGAGAGCTATCGCTGGCAGTATGTGGAGGAATTGATCCGCAAAGCCACTGCCCGCTATGGCTTCAAAGAGGTCCGCACCCCGGTCATCGAACACACGGAGCTGTTTTTGCGCTCCGTGGGAGACACCACGGATGTGGTGCAGAAGGAGATGTACACCTTCAACGACAAGGGCGGGCGCAGCATCACCCTGAAGCCCGAGGGCACGGCGGGGACCGTGCGGATGTTCGTGGAGCATGGGCTCTTTGCGGAAGCCATGCCCATGAAGGTCTATTATCTCAACTGCCCCGTGTTCCGCTATGAGCGGCCCCAGGCCGGGCGGCTCCGGGAGCACCATCAGTTCGGCGTGGAGTGCTTCGGCGCCCCCGAGCCCAGCGCGGATGCAGAGGTCATCTCCCTGGCCTGGGAGATCTTCACCGCCATGGGGGCCCGGGATCTGACTGTGAAGCTCAATTCCATCGGCTGCCCCAAGTGCCGGGATCGGTACCAAACTGCCCTGAAGGCCTTTCTTTCGGAGCACAGGGAGGAGCTTTGTGAGGATTGCCAGGTGCGCCTCGAAAAGAACCCCCTACGGGTCCTGGACTGCAAGGTGGAGAGCTGCAAGAGGATTAACGCCAACGCTCCCCACACCATGGACTACGTTTGCGACGAGTGCCGGTCCCATATGGACAGGCTCCGGGGATATCTGGACGCCATCGGCATCCCCTATGAGATGGACCCCATGCTGGTCAGGGGCCTGGATTACTACACCCGCACGGTCTTCGAGATCGTGTCCGGGGCGGCAGGGGCCCAGGGGACTCTGTGCGGCGGCGGCCGGTACGACGGTTTGGTGAAGCAGATCGGCGGGCCCGAGGTGGCTGCGGTGGGCTTCGGACTGGGCATCGAGCGGCTGCTGCTGTATCTCGATCAGCTGGGGGTGGAGGTTTCCAAACCCCAGCCGGCGGACGTGCTGATCTTCGGCATGGGCGACAGGGAGCGGAAGAAAGCCTTCGAGCTGGTGAACGATCTTAGAAAGCTGGGCTACGCCGCCGACACGGATCACGTGGGCCGCAGCGTCAAGGCCAACTTCAAATATGCCGGCAAGACGGAGGCAAAACACGTCCTGGTCATCGGCGAAAGCGAGCTGACTTCCGGCAAGGGGAACCTGAAGAGGATGGCAACCGGGGAGCAGATCGACGTATCGCTCACGGCCAAGGATATTGCAGAAACGATAGGAGGCAATAGTCATGAGTGAATTGCTGCAGGGATGGAAACGCACCTGCTACTGCACGGAGCTTGGAAAAGCGGACGTGGGCAGGGAAGTGACGCTGATGGGCTGGTGCAACGTGCGCCGCGATCTGGGCGCGCTGATCTTCGTCCAGCTCAGGGACCGGTCCGGCCTCATGCAGGTGGTGTTCGACAGCAGCACCCTGAGCCCGGAGGACTATGAGCGAGCGTCCGCCATCCGTTCGGAATACGTGCTGGCCGTCCGGGGCACCCTGGAGGCCAGGACCGGCAACATGGTGAACCCCAAGATGAAGACCGGCGAGGTGGAGGTGAAGGTCAGGGACTTCAAGATCCTGTCCGTCAGCGAGACGCCGCCCTTCGAAGTCAGCGACGATACCAACGCCGGAGAACTGCTGCGCCTCAAATACCGGTATCTGGACCTTCGTCGGCCCATCATGCAGCAGAATTTGATGATGCGCCATAAGATCGCCCACATCACCCGGGAATACTTTGCGGAGAACGGCTTCGTGGAGATCGAGACCCCCGTGCTGACCGGCAGCACCCCCGAGGGCGCCCGGGACTATCTGGTGCCCTCCCGGGTCCATCCGGGCAGCTTCTACGCCCTGCCCCAGAGCCCCCAGCTTTTCAAGCAGATGCTCATGGTCTCCGGCTTCGATCGGTACATGCAGATCGCCCGCTGCTTCCGCGACGAGGACCTGCGGGCCGACCGGCAGCCCGACTTCACCCAGATCGACCTTGAGATGTCCTTCGTGGAGGAGGACGACGTCATGGCCATGAACGAGGGGTTCCTCCGGCGGGTCTTCAAGGAGTGCCTGAACGTGGATATCCCGAACCCCCTGCCCCGGATCAAGTGGATCGACGCCATGAACCGGTACGGCTCCGACAAGCCCGACGTGCGCTTCGGCATGGAGCTCGTGGACCTGACGGACATCGTGAAGGACAGCGGCTTTTCCGTGTTCTCGAACGCCGTGAAGAACGGCGGCTCCGTCCGCTGCATCAACGTGAAGGGCGGCTCCCATCACTATTCCCGCAAGGAGATCGACGCCGAGGGCGAGTTCGTCAAGACCTATAAGGCCAAGGGCCTGGCCTGGATGAACTACAAGGACGAGGGCATTCAGAGCCCCATTTTGAAGTTCCTCTCCCCCGAGGAGGTGGCGGCCATCGAGAAGAAGGCCGACTTCAAAAAGGGCGATCTGCTGTTCATTGTGGCGGACCAAAATAGCGTGGTCTGGGCATCCCTGGGCGCCCTGCGCCTCAAGGTAGCCAACAAGCTGAACCTGATCCCCGAGAACACCTACGCCCTTTTGTGGGTGGTGGAGTTCCCCCAGTTCGAATGGAGCGAGGAGGAGGGCCGATTCATGGCCATGCACCATCCCTTCACCAGCCCCATGGACGAGGATCTGGACCTGATCGAGACCGATCCCGGAGCCGTCCGGGCCAAGGCCTACGACATCGTCCTCAACGGCAACGAGATCGGCGGCGGCAGCATCCGAATCCATTCCGCCGAGCTGCAGAAGCGCATGTTCAAGGCCCTTGGGTTCACAGAGGAGGCCGCCCAGCAGCGGTTCGGCTTCCTGCTGAACGCCTTTAAATACGGCACGCCACCCCATGGCGGTCTGGCCTACGGTCTGGACCGGCTGGCTATGCTGATCTGCGGCGCCAGCAGCATCCGGGACGTGATCGCCTTCCCCAAGGTGCAGAACGCCTCCGACCCCCTGACCGGGGCTCCCTATCCCGTGGAGCAAAAGCAGCTGGACGAGCTGCATATCTCCTTCAAGGACCTGGAACAATAAAAGAAAAAGGAGAAAAAGCTATGGCAACCGAAAACGTGATCCACATCGGCTCCGAGGAGACCTTCGACAAGCTCATCGCCGGGGATGTGCCCGTGCTGGTGGACTTCTGGGCCACCTGGTGCGGCCCCTGCCGCATGGTGGCGCCCATCCTGGAGGAGCTGGCCAATCAATACGGTGACAGGCTCATCGTGGCCAAGGTGGACGTGGACGAGCAGGGCGAGCTGGCCCAGCGGTACCGCGTCATGAACATCCCCACCCTCATGCTCTTCAAGAAGGGCGAGCTGGTGGACAAGGCCATCGGCGCCCGGCCCAAGGCCGCTCTGGAGCAGATGGTGAACAAGGCCCTGTAACCAAGGGAATGGACCGCATCTATTTGGACAACGCCGCCACCACCCGGCTTTCCCGCCGGGCGTTGGCGGCTATGTTGCCCTATATGGAGGGGGAGCAGGGGAATCCGTCCTCCCTTCACAGCTATGCCCGATCGTCGCGCAAAGCCCTTGAGCAGGCCCGCAGCCGAATAGCGGGATGCCTTCACGCGGAGGATGGTGAGATCGTCTTCACCTCCGGCGGCAGCGAGGGGAACAATTACCTGTTGCGGGGCGCCATCGAAGGGAATCGAAGCCGGGGCCGCCATGTGATCACTTCGGCGGTGGAGCACCCCTCCGTGCTGAACACCCTCTCCGCCCTGGAAAGGCAGGGGATCATAGAGGTCACTGTCCTGCCTGTGGATGGGTACGGCAGGGTGTCCGTGGTGGACCTGGTGGAGGCCCTTCGGCCGGATACCATGTTGGTTTCCCTTATGCTGGCCAACAACGAGGTTGGGTCATTGCAGCCCGTCTCCAGCGTCGGGGCCCTGTGCCGGGAGCGGGGGATCCTGTTTCATACGGATGCCGTTCAGGCAGCGGGCCATATGCCCCTGGATGTGCAGGCCCTGCAGGCGGACCTTGTGACCATCTCCGCCCATAAGTTCCACGGCCCCCGGGGCGTAGGCGCGGTCTACGTTCGAAGGGGCGTGGCGGTATCCCCCCTCATCACCGGCGGCGAGCAGGAGAAGCACCGTCGGGCCGGCACGGAGAACGTGCCCGGCGCCATAGGCATGGCGGAGGCGCTGTCGGAACAAAATGAGGATATGGAAGAGGAGCAGGCGCGATTAAGGGCTCTGTGGGATACATTGACCCAGGGTATACTGCATGCGATATCCGACTGTCAGCTCACCGGCCATCCCTTGGAACGGCTTTTCGGTGTGGTCAGCTTCCTGTTCGAAGGCGTATCCGCAGACGAGCTGCTGGCCCTGCTGGACATGCAGGGCATCGCCGCCTCCGCCGGTTCCGCCTGCACCGCCGGGTCCAACGAGCCCAGCCGCGTGCTGCAGGCCATGGGCCTGCTGAACGGACGCCGGTGCGCGCCGCTTCGCCTGTCCATGGGACGATACACGAGGGCAGAGGAGATCGAACGAGTATTGTACGTCCTCCCCAAGACCGTGGCCCGGCTTCGGGGCTGATCGTTTCAAAAGCAAAATATACCTGTATGTTTTTCGTCCCTCCCCTGAATACTATTCGGAGAGGGACGCGGCTTGTATACGCTCCCTCCACAGTGAAGGAAAGGCGGAAAGACGAATGAAATCCACAAGCATAGGCATAGGCATGCTGGGCGGCATGGCGCTGGCAGTTACAGCCATGAACGCCCTCTATCCCGACGTATGGCGACGGATGAAGCGGGACGGCAAACGGGCCGCCCGGGCCATCCAAAAGAGTTCCCTCCTCAAATGAGGCAAAGCTCCTTCGCAGATTCCATACAGCGAAGGAGCTTTTCTCTCTTGACGTGGGAACGAATCTGTCGTAAAATCATCAATGAAAATTGGAAAGGAAAACCATGTACATGCTGAATGCTTTCTTTGGCCCCATCGTGGCCGCGGTCGCGGAGGGAACCGCTTCCTCCCTCATGTCCACTCTGCCTTTGATCCTTATCATGATTGTCCTTATGGCCGTCATGATCATTCCCCAGCGCAGACGGGATAAGAAAGTAAAGGAGATGCTGGCCTCTCTGAAGCCCGGCGATCGGATCCGTACCATCGGCGGCATCTATGGCACCATCACCTCCGTGAAGGACGACTATGTGGTCGTTCAGGTAGGTCCCGATAAGGTCCACCTGGTCTTTGCCCGTGGCGCTATCTCCCAGATCGAGGAAAGGGGTGCGGAGAACACCCTGAACGAATCCGTGGTGGAGTAGGCGAACAGGTCCATGCAAGCCGGCTTATGGCCGGCTTTTTCATTTATGCCCGTCATGGCGCATAAGCTTTCCTATCAAACCACAGGGAGGCATGATATGAGAAAGCGGACAAGGCGTATGCGGAGCCTGTTTACCTGGCAGCAGCTGACGGGGGCCCTCCTGGGCTGTGGGATCGCCCTGGCAGGCATGCTGTTATTGTCGCTGCTGCTATATTGGGACAAGGCGGGGGAAGGGGCCATCGATCCCGTGAATGGGATACTGAAGGTGATCTGCCCCTTTGCCGCCGGATTCTTCGCCCTGAAAAAGCCATCGGAATCCACCCTTGTCACTGGCGCTGTCGCGGGAGCACTGTTTCAGGTGATTTTGAGCATCGGTCTGTGCCTGTGTGCGGGTCAGGTATCCCTGTCCTGGGCTTTGGTGGGAGATCTCGTCATCTGCATCGCGACCGGCATAGCCGGGGCCATGGTAAAGGGATTGCTGCTGGATCGGCAGAAGAGTTGACCATCCGGTCCGCTCCCTTCTTTCCGTGGATTGACGGTTGAAATCCCGGCAAAATCCATGTATACTACATAAAAAGTCTTTGAAGGAGCGGAACATGATCTTAGCATTGGATGCCATGGGCGGCGATAACGCCCCCCAGGCGGTGGTGGACGGGGCGCTGTTGGCCCTGGAATCGTTGAAAAAGGATGTAACGATCTGGCTCTTTGGCGACGAGGAACAGATCAAGAATTGTCTGGCGGGCAAGACCTATCCGGCAGATCGGCTGGTCATCAAACCCGCTTCGGAGGTCATCACCTGTGACGAGGCCCCCGCCGCGGCGGTACGTCGCAAGAAGAATTCCTCCATGGTCCTTGCGGCCAAGGCCGTGGCGGACAGGGAGGCGGACTGCTTCATCAGCGCGGGCAGCACCGGCGCCGTCCTTTCCTGCGGCACCCTTATCATCCGCCGCATCAAGGACGTGCAGCGGCCGGCTTTGTCTCCGCTCATTCCCAATCTCCAGGGTGGGCACACCATGATCATCGACGCCGGCGCCAACGTGGACTGCAAGCCCCTCTATCTCGTCCAATTCGCCCAGATGGGAAGCGCCTATATGGAGCTGGTGGAGGGCGTGAAAGAGCCCGCCGTGGGCCTTTTAAACAACGGAGAGGAAGCGGAGAAGGGCAACGAGCTCACCAAGGAGACCTATCCGCTGCTCCAAGCGCTGGAAGGCATACAGTTTGCCGGCAACTGCGAGGCCAGGGAACTGATGAGCGGCGACTTCGACGTGGTGGTGACGGACGGCTTCGCCGGGAACGTGCTGTTAAAGAGCACCGAGGGCACGGCGAAGGCCATCACCTCCATGCTGAAGACGGAGCTTATGGGGTCCATTCGGGGCACCATCGGCGGCGCCATCGCAAAGCCTGCTTTCGCGGCGCTGAAGAAGAAGATGGACTACACCGAGGTGGGCGGGGCGCCTTTGCTGGGCGTCAACGGCGGCGTCATCAAGGCCCACGGCAGCTCCAACGCCAAAGCCTTCTTCAACGCCATCCGCCAGGCCCAAAAACTGGTCGAAGGCGGCGTCACGGAGAAGATCGCTGCGGCGGTGCAGGCAGGGAAAACCGTTTCTGCAGAAGAAAAAATAGGTTGACATATCGTCACCTGTGCTTTACAATGAGCAGGTAAATTTTGTGTAAATTACGCATGTATTTAGGAGGATATAGGAATGGATTTTGAGAAAGTACGCGCGATCATCGCCAAGCAGTTGGATATCGACCCGGAGACCATCACTCCTTCCAGCAGCCTGATCGACGATCTGCATGCGGACTCTCTGGACATCGTGGAATTGGTCATGGACATGGAACAGGAATTCGACGTGGAAATTCCCGATGAGGTGCTGCCCAACATCAAGACCGTAGGCGATGTGGTGGGCTATCTTGCCAAATAATTTGTGCATACCCTTTCGTTCGAATGGGTCAGCCCGCACCGGCAGGATGCGGGCCTTTTTATAGGAGCGGACCGATGGTGGATTTGACGCGCTGTATGGACAGGCTGGGCTACCGTTTTCATAACGTGGGCCTGCTTCGCCGTGCCTTGACCCACTCCTCCTTGGCGGCGGAACAGCATCGCCTGGGGGAGGACAACGAGCGGTTGGAATATCTGGGGGACGCGGTGCTGGAGCACCTGGTCTCCCGCTACATCTATGATGCCCATCCCGAGATGCGGGAGGGGGCCATGACAAGGCTGCGCTCCGCCCTGGTCTGCGAGGGGGCTTTGTCCGCGGCTGCCCGCCGCCTGGGGCTGGGGGAGGATCTGCTGCTCAGCCGGGGAGAGGAACAGTGCGGAGGCCGGGACAAGGATTCCATCCTGTCCGACGCCTTCGAAGCGGTGCTGGCCGCTGTATACCTGGACGGAGGGCTGGACGAGGCCCGCGTGTTGGCGGAAAAATACGTCTTCTGCGCGGAGAGCGGGGGGGATAAGACCTCCTCCAAGGACAGCAAGACCGCCTTTCAGGAGATGGTCCACGCCGATCATAAGGGTCGGAGCATCCGCTATGAGCTGGTGAACGAATCGGGACCCGATCACAAAAAGGCGTTCACCATGCGGGTACTGGTGGACGACGTGGAATGGGGCGTGGGCCAGGGACCTTCCAAACAGGCGGCCGGACAGGCGGCGGCTCAAATGGCCATGGAAAGATATACACAGACATGCGACTGACGAAATTGGAAATGCAGGGGTTCAAATCCTTTGCCAAGAAAACGGAACTGCAATTCGGCAGCGGCGTCACGGCCGTCATCGGCCCCAACGGCAGCGGCAAGAGCAACATCTCCGACGCGGTCCGCTGGGTCTTGGGTGAGCAAAGCGCCCGGGCCCTCCGGGGCGCCAAGATGGAGGACGTGATCTTTAACGGCACCCAGAAGCGCCGTCCTCTGGGTATGGCCGAGGTGACGCTGTCCTTTGACAATGCCGACCATTCCCTGCCCATCGAGTATGAGGAGGTGGGCGTCACCCGCCGGGTGTACCGGAACGGGGAGAGCGAATATGCCATCAACGGCAAGACATGCCGCCTGAAGGACGTGCTGGAGCTGTTCAGGGACACGGGCATCGGCCGGGACGGGTATTCCATCATCTCCCAGGGGAAGGTGGACGAGATTCTGTCCAACAAGTCCGCCGATCGTCGCTCCGCGTTGGAGGAGGCGGCCGGCGTCATGCGCTATCGCGTGCGCCGCACTGAGGCCGAGCGAAAGCTGGAGAGCACCCAAAAGAATATGGAGCGGATCGGCGACATCCTTCACGAGTTGGAGAGCCGGATCGGACCCTTGCGGGAGCAGCGGGAGAAGGCCATCCAGTATCAGGGAGCCCGGGAGGAGCTGCGCCGGCTGGAGGTGAATCTGTTCCTTCACGAGACGGAGAAGAACCGCCAGAAGATCGCCGAACAGCAGGCCGTCCTGGCGGAACTGGTGGAAAAGCTCACCGGTGTGGAATCCGAGGACGGTATGCTCCAAGAGGCCAGTCATGAGCTGGAGGATCGCATCCGGGCGCTGGATGAAAAGCTGGACGAGGGGCAAAAGCGCCTGCTGGAGCTGCTGTCCAACGTGGAGGGACTGCAGGGGG
>CADBYI010000021.1 GCA_902798825.1 uncultured Eubacteriales bacterium
GCCATCGCCGGCGCCGTGCAGGATCTGCTCACCGCCGAAGCCCGCGGCAGCCTCTTCGCCAACGTGCAGAACATCGTGACCGGCAAGATCACCGCCGAGGATGCCCTGGCGGAGGCCCTGAAGCTGAACTAACCCTCAACCCACCGAACGACACGGGGCTGCTCTTGAACGGCAGCCCCGTTCCTTGAATAGAAGCTGGAGGAATGTCCATGAGCTCCATGATCTATAAGCGAAAGTCGCCGCTGCTGATCTTTTTGATCCCGGCCTTCCTGTTTCTGCTGGTCTTCCTGTACTACCCCTTCGTACAAAATATCATCAACACCTTTTTGAAGATCGGCGGTCTGGGTCGGCGGGCCGAGGGGCTCAACGAGCCCTGGTATGAGAACTACGCCCGGCTCTTCACCGACCCCTATATGCGCGTGGCGTTCAAGAACACCCTGATCCTGACGGTGTGCACCGTTGTGTTCCAGGTGGGCATCGCCCTCATCCTGGCTCTGCTGGTGGACACGATCCGGGTCGGAGCCCAGTTCTTCCGGACGGTGTACTTCTTCCCCATCGTCATCTCCGCCACGGCCCTGGGTCTCATGTTCAATCTGATCTTCCTCTACAAGGGCGGCATGGTGAACCAGCTGCTGTTGAGCTTGGGCGCGCTGGAGACGAAGACCATGCCCAGCGGCCGGGTGGTGGTCACCTGGCTGGACTGGAAGGATCAGGCCCATTTCCTCTTCACCATGTTCCTGCCGGTCATGTGGCAGTACGTGGGCTTCTACTTCGTCATATTGGTCACCGGCCTTAACAACATCCCCCAGGAGCTCTATGAGGCGGCGGCCCTGGACGGGGCCAGCGGCTGGGCCCGGGTCCGGTACATCACCCTCCCCATGCTGCGGAACGTGCTGTGCACCTGTCTGGTGCTGGCCATCACCGGCTCCCTCAAGGTGTTCGATCTGCCCTGGGTCATGTTCGGCGCCGGCATGCCCGAGAATTTGGGCTGGCTCACCGGCACCTATATGTACGACCAGACCTTCAACAAGATGAACGTGGACTACGGTTCCACCATCGCCGTGCTCATCGTGGTGCTGGGCGTGGTGCTCTCCAACGTGTCGAACCGGATCTTCCGCCGGTCCGAAGACCTGTAAGGAGGGGAACGAAATGGAACGCAAAAAAGCTCCTGTCTCCAAAATCGTCACCTACGGGGTGTTGAGCCTGTGGGCCCTCACCACCATCTACCCCTTCATCTGGGTCATCCTGAACTCCTTCCGCAAGAAGGGGCTCATCATCAGCGACTCCTTCTCCCTGCCCATCGGGGAGGCCTTCACCTGGGAAAACTATCTCACCGCCTGGGAACGGTCCGACTTCAAGAACGCCTATCTCAACAGCTTCGTCATCTCCGGCACGGTGACGCTGGTGGTGGTCATCCTGGCGGGCCTCGCCGCCTACGGCATGGTGCGCTACACCTTCCGAGGCAAGGGGCTGCTGTACAGCCTCATCATGGCGGGCATGATGTTCCCCGTGTTCTCCACCATCATCCCCGTGTTTCGCCTGGAGGCGGTGCTGGGCATCGCCGGGACGGGCAAACGGGCCCTTAGTCTGCTGGCGGTGATCCTGCCCCAGATCGCAGGGAATCTGTGCTTCTCCATCATCATCCTCATGGGCTTCATCCAATCGGTGCCCATTGAGCTGGAGGAGAGCGCGTATCTGGACGGCTGCAGCGTGTTCGGCATCTACTTCCACATCATCATCCCCGCCGCCAAGTCCTCCTTCGCCACGGTGGCCATCTTCACCTTCCTGTGGAGCTATAACGATCTGTTCACCCAGTCCTTTTTCCTGCGGTATCCCCAGGAGCGGGCCATCACGGGCCTGCTCAACGAGATCAGTTCCCAGGCCGGTGTGAACTACGGCCTCATGGCCGCCAGCGTGGTGCTGGTGGTGATCCCGGTGCTGGTGGTGTACGTGATGCTGCAAAAGCACATCATCAAGGGCTTGACGGCCGGCGCCATCAAGGGCTAAATGTAAGATAAGCAGTCTCAAGGAGGGACACAGAGGATGTATCGGGTCGTCTTGATCGATGACGAGGCCCGGATCGTGGAGGGTCTCACGAAGGTGGTCCGCTGGCAGGACTTCTCCTGCCAGGTGGTGGGCAGCGCCGGCGACGCCGTCAGCGGCGCCGCTCTCATCCGCGAAACGAAGCCCCATATCCTCTTCACCGACATCCGCATGCCCGGGGACGACGGTCTCACCATGCTGGCTGGCCTGCGCAGCGAATTCCCGGATATGCAGGTGGTGGTGCTCACCGGGTATCGTGAGTTCAACTACGCCCAGGAGGCCATCCGCCTGGGGGTGACCCGGTTCCTGCTCAAGCCCTCCAAGCTGGATGAGATCCACGACGCCCTCCGGGTGGCCACGGAGCGGCTGGGCGCCCAGCCCGCCTCCGGGGAGAACAGGGAGAGCCGCTATGCCCAAAGCCACATCGTCAACCACGCCATCGCCTACATGGAGGCTCACTTCGCCGAAAAGCTGACGCTGCAGGAGGTGGCCGACAGCTGCTACGTGTCCCAGTGGCATCTCTCCAAGCTCCTGAACAAGGAGACGGAGGGCACCTTTTATGACACCCTGAACGAGATCCGCATCCGGGAGGCCAAGCGCCTGTTGGCGGACCCCAAGCTCCGGGTGGGCGACATCGGCGCCCTGGTGGGCTACCAGGATTCGGCCCACTTCGCCCGGGTGTTCAAAAAGCTCACCGGCATGAGCGCCAATGAATACCGGAACAGTCTGTAATCAAAGCAACGAATACAAAAAAGGAAGCTGTGCAGATCGATGCGTGCGCACAGCTTCCTTTTTTATTCTGTCAGGTTAACGGTTACGGCTGCTTGCCGATGTAGGCAAGGATGCCGCCGTCCACATAAAGGATGTGGCCGTTGACGAAGTCGGAGGCGTCGGAGGCCAGGAACAGGGCCGGTCCCATGAGATCCTCGGGGGTGCCCCAGCGGGCTGCGGGGGTTTTCGCCACGATGAACTGGTCGAAGGGGTGACGGCTGCCGTCGGGCTGCCGCTCCCTCAGCGGCGCGGTCTGGGGCGTGGCGATGTAGCCGGGCCCGATGCCGTTGCACTGGATGTTGTATTCGCCGTATTCGGAGCAGATGTTCCGGGTCAGCATCTTGAGACCCCCCTTGGCCGCCGCATAGGCGGACACGGTCTCCCGGCCCAGCTCACTCATCATGGAGCAGATGTTGATGATCTTGCCGTGACCCTTTTTGATCATGCCGGGGATGACGGCCTTGGCGCAGATGAAGGGGGCGTTGAGGTCCACGTCCACCACCTTGCGGAAATCTGCAGCGGACATCTCCAGCATGGGGATGCGCTTGATGATGCCGGCGTTGTTCACCAGGATATCGATGGTGCCCACCTCTTCCTCGATCCGCTTCACCAGGGCCTGGACGGCCTCCTCGTCGGTCACGTCACACAGATACCCGTGGGCGTCGATGCCCCTCTCCTTGTAGGCAGCGAGGCCGCTTTCCAAATGAGACGGGGTCAGGTCGTTGAACACGATCCTGGCGCCGGCGGCCGCAAAGGCCGTGGCGATGGCAAAGCCGATGCCGTAGCTGGCGCCGGTGATCCAGGCCACCTTGCCCTGAAGGGAAAACTTGTTCATATCAAAGCTCATTTTCTTTCCTCCCTAAAACTCATATAGAATATTCACTGTTTCGCAGGCAACATGGCTCGCGCGGTCCCAGCGCGGTAAAGCCCCTGGCTTTGCCGTGCTGAAGCGTCAGCGCTGTACTCTTCCGGTTCCGTCGCCGCCCATGAGCTTTTCCACGTCCGCCACGGACACCCGGTTGAAATCGCCGATGATGCTGTGCTTGAGACAGCTGGCCGCCACGGCAAACTCCAGGGCCTTCTGACGGTCGTCATAGGTGGTGAGACCGTAGAGAAGACCGCCGGCGAAGCTGTCGCCGCCCCCCACCCGGTCCACGATATCGTTGATCTCATAGCGGCGGGACTCATAGAAGCACTCCCGATCGTTGAGGCAGGCGGCCCAGCCGTTGCTGTCGGCGCTCTTCGATTCCCGCAGGGTGATGGCGATCATCTGCATGTTGGGATAGGTGGCCAAAACCTTGTCGCCCAGGGCTTTGTACTTCATGCGGTCCAGGCTGCCGGACTCCACCACCACGTCCGTGGTGATGCCCAGGGACTTCTGCACGTCCTCCTCGTTGGCGACGGCCACGTCCACAAACTTGGCCAGCTCCCGCATGACTTCCTCGGCCTTTTTGCCGTATTTCCACAGATTCTTGCGGAAGTTAAGATCGCAGGACACGGTGATGCCCCGCTTCTTCGCTTCCCTCACGGATTCCAGCGACAGCGCCATGGCGCTCTCGGAGATAGCGGGGGTGATGCCGGTGATGTGGAACCAGTCCACGCCTTCGAATGCCCTCTCCCAATCGATGTCGCCGGGTTTCGCCAGGGCGATGGCGGAGTATGCCCGATCATACACCACCTTGGAGGGGAGCTGATTGGCGCCGCCCTCCAGATAGTAGATGCCCAACCGGCCCTTGTCCGTGCGAACGATCCTTTTGGTGTCCACGCCGATCTTCCGAAGCTCCTTCACGCACTCGTCCGCGATGGCGTTCCTGGGAAGCACGGTGAGGAAGGAAACATCCCGGTCGTAGTTGGCCAGCGACACGGCCACGTTGGCTTCGCCGCCGCCGAAGGTAACCTCCAGCAGGGGGCTTTGGAAGAAGCGCTCCTGACCCGGGGCCTTGAGCCGCAGCATGATCTCTCCGAAGGTCAAAAACTTCATATCTGTCTCCTCCTCTCAGGCGCGGGTGGATTCGATGACCTGCCGCGCCTCCCGGCACAGGGTCTCGATCCTGTCAAAGCTATGGGCCGTGATATCGCCCTTGGGGCAGACCCAGCTGCCGCCCACGGCATGGACCATGGGTGCGGCCGCAAACTCGGCCAGGTTCGCCGGACCTACGCCGCCGGTGGGGATAAACTTCACGCCGCCAAAGGGGCCCGAAAGGGACTTGAGGGCGGCAAGCCCGCCATAGACGTTGGCCGGGAAGAATTTGAGGACCTTCAGCCCGTGCTTCAGGGCCCCCATGATCTCCGTGGGGGTCACGCAGCCGGGGGTCACCGGAATGCCGTTTTCGCAGCACCAGGTCACCACCTCTTCGTCGAAGCCGGGGGAAACGATGAACTTGGCCCCGCAGGCCACGGCCTCTTTGCACTGATCCAGTGTGACCACCGTGCCTGCGCCAACCAGCATATCGGGAACCTGCTGGGCCACCCGGCGGATGGACTCGGGGGCCGCCGCCGTGCGGAAGGTGATCTCCATGAGATCGACGCCGCCCCTGAGCATGGCCTTCGCTGTCTCCACGGCGTCGTCTGCGTTCTCCAGCACCACCACGGGCACGATGCCGCAGGCGCGCATTCTTGCCAAAACGTCCATAGCTTTCTCCTTATCTTAGGTCCGTGGGTCTCAGGTTGTCCATGTCGTCAAAGGCCTGGTTCTCGCCGCCCATGGCCCAGATGAAGGTGTAGTTGGAGGTACCGCAGCCCGCGTGGATGGACCAGGAGGGCGAGATCACGGCGTCGAAGTTCTGCATGACGATGGACCGGGTCTCCTTGGGCGTGCCCATGAAGTGCATGACGACGTTGTCCTCGGGGAGGTTGAAATAGGTGTACACCTCCATGCGGCGCTCATGGGTGTGGCAGGGCATGGTGTTCCACACGCTCCCCACATCCAGCTGGGTGAGGCCCATGGACAGCTGGCAGGTGGGCAGCACGTCCGGATGGATGAACTGGTTGATGACCCGCTTGTTGGCCCCCTCCGCGCTGCCGCAGGGCCGCTTGTTGGCATCGGCGAAGGACAAAAAGGTGGTCTTATAGGCGGTATGGGCGGGGGCAGAAACGAGATAAAACCTGGCGGGGTTTGCGGGATCGTCGCTCTGGAAGGTGACGGTCCTGGTGCCCTTGGTGATGTAGAGACAATCCTCAAAGCCCAGGGAGAAAACCTCCCCGTCAGCCACGATCTTGCCCCGGCCGCCCAGGTTGAACACGCCCGCTTCCCGGCGCTCCAGGAAGTATTCCGTGCCGAAGTTGGCCCACACGTCGATGCCCTTGTCGATGGACACGATCTCGTCCACGGGCATAATGCCCAGCACCACCATCCGGTCCACATGGGAATAGGTGGCCTTCACCGTGTCCTTCACATACAGGTCGGTGATCAAAAACTCGCGGCGGAGTTCCTCTGTGGTGTACCGGGCAACGTCCCGGGGGTTGGAAGAATAACGAATATCCATATGTTTCTCCTTATGATTCTGTCAAATGCGCCGTTCGGTTTCCCCGTCGAAGAGATACACGCTCTCATAGGGGATGGAGAAGACGATGCGGCTGTCCACTTCGGGCGTATCGTGGGGGTCCACCTTCAAAATAGCTTTCTTGTCGGCGATGTCCACATAGACGTTGGTGTTGTCCCCCAGCATCTCCGTGAGCTCCACACCGGCGGGCACCCGGTAGGCATTCTCCTGCTCGCCCAGCACGATGCCCTCCGGCCGGAAGCCGAAGACCAGCTCCTTGCCCTCGTATTTGGCCGCATCCGCGCCCAGCTTCCCGGAAAGGTCAAAGGTGATCTCCCCAAAGGTCAGGGCCCCATCCTTCACCGTGCCCCGGAGGAAATTCATGGGCGGCTCGCCGATGAAGCCCGCCACGAACACGTTCACCGGATCAAAGTACAGCTCCCGGGGGGTCCCGATCTGCTGCACATAGCCGTCCTTCATGACCACGATCCTGTCCGCCATGGTCATGGCTTCGGTCTGATCATGGGTCACGTAGATGGTGGTGGCGCCGGTCTCCCGGTGGATCTGGGTGATCTCGGAACGCATGGTCACCCGCTGCTTGGCGTCCAGGTTGCTGAGGGGCTCGTCCATGAGGAATATCTCCACCTTGCGGATGATGGCGCGGCCAACCGCCACCCGCTGGCGCTGGCCGCCGGACAGGGCGCGGGGCATACGATCGAGGTAGTCCGTGAGGCCCAGGATCTTGGCGGCCCGCTTCACCTTCTCATCGATCAAATCCTCGTCCACGCCCTGGAGCGTCAGGCCGAAGGCCAAATTGTCATACACGGTCATCTGGGGATAGAGCGCATAGCTCTGGAACACCATGGCCACGCCCCTCTCCCGGGGACCCATCTCGTTGGCCCGCTTGCCGTTGATGTAAAAATCGCCCTTGGAGATGTTCTCCAGACCCGCGATCATACGCAGGGTGGTGGACTTGCCGCAGCCGGAGGGGCCCACAAACACGATGAACTCCCCCCGCTCGATGTCCAGATTGAAGTCATGGACGGCGTGGAAGCCATTTGGATAGATCTTGTTGATGCCTTTGAGCGTTAAGTGTGCCATGATAGCCTTCCCCTTTTCCTGTACTTTTCAGAATATACTTGTCGCCAAGCTACCAGTTCCAGTATAGAAAAAACCGGTGAAAAACGGAATCGCAAAAACAGTGGTGTAAATAGACGAAACGGACTATATCCGTTTTGTCCATGTGTCGATATCGTACCAGGGCCTAAGGTACGGGGCTGTCGCGCGCATCATTTCGGTGAACAGGGCCCGGCCCTCCCCCTCCCTTAGCCGGCTGCAGAGGGGCTGCTGAAGGAACACACGAAAAGCGGCGTCCAAATCCCTTGCGCGGATGGCGGCATACAGCGCCTCAATGTTCTGGGCGTTCTGCCGCACCAGGGCTGCGGCCCCTTCCGGCAGGGGCTTTGCGGGCAGGGGCAGGACGCTGTCCTGATCGAAGGTGCAGAAGGTTTCCACCACGGAGCCCAGGGGCGCCTCCTGCATCTGTCCCCTGTTTACCACGTTGGCGTTGGATACCACCGGGCCCAGGCCCAGCAGCGCCTTCATAAAGGCGATCAGCTCCTCGTCGCTCTGCTTCAGCTCAAGGGGCTTACTGCCGTCGGCCAAGGCCTCCGCCTCCTCTATCTTCCGCCGCTGATCTGCCCGGCGATAGTCCACAGGGGTGAGATGGTAGAGCCACCTTTCTGGCGCGTCTTTGTCGGCGAGGTACAGACGGCCGTCCATGAACTCCACCAGGTGTCTGTCCCCCGCTGCGCCGAGGGCGCCGAATTGACGAAACAGGTCCATCTTCACCTTGTTCCCATAGAGAAAGGGGTTGGTGCCTCGGTGGGCCAGAGGATCGTTCCCCTGTTCGCAGTAGCCCGATTCATAGAACCTGTCCATAAAGCCCGGGAGCAGGGACAGAACGTCCCGCCCCCTCCAGCTGGCCGCCGTGATCCAGGTGAAATGGTTGATGCCGGAGACCTCCACGGTCAGCTCGTGCCGATCGGGCCGGGGCACCCCCAGCTGCTCCTTTACCACGCAGCAGAGGAACTCCTCCGCATGGAACACCTCGTGGCAGCAGCCGAAGGCCTTGATGCCGGGGAAAACGTCGAACAGGGTTTTGCACAGAATGGTCATGGGGTTGGTCAGATTGATGACCCAGGCGCCAGGGCAGCAGCTCTCGATGGCCCGGGCAAAGCCCTCAAAGAGAGGCACCGTTCGCAAGGCCCGCATGACCCCGCCGGGACCCACCGTGTCCCCCACGGACTGATAGATGCCGTATTTTTCCGGCAGGTGCACGTCCGCTGCCATCTCGTCGAAGGTGCCGGGCAGAATGGAGATGGCCACAAAATCCGCCCCCGTCAGGGCTTCCTCCAATGTTTCCGCCACGGTATACCGCCAGGTTGCCTTGGCCTCGGGGTGTGCGTTGATCCGCTCCCCGATGCGCTGGTTTCGCAAGGCGGCGGCCCGATCGATGTCATAGAGGGCGATCTCGCCGGTCAGCCCCTCTGTCAACGCCAGATCGTTCATAAACACCCGGGCCCAGGCCTTGGACCCCCCACCGATATAGGCCAGCTTGATTGAACGCATGCTCAGCCTCCCTTCACATGGATGAAATATGCAGCTATATAGACAAAACGGATTTTAATTGATATACTATCTATAGAGTGGAAAGGAGCAGGCCATGAACGATATCGTATACGTAGGCAAGCATTCCATCACCTATACGGTCCCTCGCCATCAGCACGACACCTGGGAGCTCATCTACTGCACCGGTCAGGAGGGGGAATTGCACTTCGATGATTTCATCCTGCCCTACCGGATGGGGTCCGTGGCTGTCATTCCGCCCTTCACGCCCCATTCCAACAGGAGCCAAAACGGGTTCACCAACATCCACATCAACCTGGCCAACGCTACGCTGAACTTCCACCGGCCCATGGTCATTCAGGACGACGGCAACCGCTCCATCCTCAGCGTTTTCTCCGGCGCCTTCT
Organism: uncultured Eubacteriales bacterium; assembly: GCA_902798825.1. Lineage (GTDB taxonomy): Bacteria > Bacillota > Clostridia > Christensenellales > CAG-138 > RUG472. The sequence goes on from CADBYI010000021.1 coordinate 9,332, forward strand.
TCCAGTTTTATGAGAGCGCCGAGCAGCGGGAGACCCTTCTGTCCGCCTATGGCAGCCTGCTGGCGGCCTACCTGTTGGCCTATCGGGAGGCCTCCTCCCTCAGCAAGATCGTTCAGGAGATCGAAAACCACATCATCCGCCACTACGCCGACCCAGCCTACGCCCTGGACGAGTATCTCAAGTCCCTGCCCTATAACTACGATTATCTGCGCAAGCTCTTTCAGAAGGAGCTGGGCATGACGCCCCACAAATTTTTGAACGATCGGCGGCTGCAGACGGCGGCCAGCATGCTCCGGTCCCAGTATAACGACGGAAACGTGACCGAAGTGGCCCATCAGTGCGGCTTTCGGGAACCCCTGTATTTCTCCCGTATGTTCAAAAAGAAATACGGCCTGTCCCCCAGCTTCTACTACGCCGCCAAGCGGGAAGCCCCCGCGCAGGCGGCGCCTACACCGGATCCGGATCGCATGAAGATCATGCTGGAAGAGACCGAATGACCTCCGTATAGCACATGACGAACGGCGCCACACCCTTGGCGTCGTTTTTGACGACGGGCTCGGAAATGTAATACGCATAGGACCCGTCCCGACGGGGATTGTCCGCAGGCCCCAGGCCCGCCACCAGGCAGATGCCCCCCAGCTCCACATCCTTGCCGTCAACCCTCAGATACCGGCGGATGATGCCGTCAAAGGTCCGCTTGCCCAGGGCGGCATAGGCCTTGGGCAGGACCCCCGTGCGCGCTCCCTTGAGCATGGCGTAGGCGATCATGCAGCTGCCGCTGGTCTCCAGATAGTTCCCTTCCCGCGCGCCCTGATCCACCACCTGATAGTACATGGCCGTGTCCTCGTCGGCATAGGGGGCGATGCCCGCCATGAGCTCCGTGAAGATGGGCCGCAGCCGATCGAGGGCCGCCGGATCGTCCACGATCTCCAGCAGATCCGCCAGGGCCGTGGCAAACCAGCCGATGGCCCGAAGCCAGAAGTTTTGGGAGCAGCCGGTGGCTGCATCCGCCCAAAAGACGGTCTTTGTGGCGTCACAGCCGTGATAATAAAGGCCCTTCTCCGGGTTGAACATGCGGGCCCGGACGGTTTCGATCTGTTGCACGATGTCCGAATAGTCCCTGTCCCCCATCTCCCGGGCATAGAGCGCCCGAAAGGGCTGGGCCATATAGATGCCGTCCAGCCAGATCTGGTTGGGGTAGATGAGCTTATGCCAAAAATTCCCCTCCCGCGTCCGGGGCTGGTCCTTCAGCTGTTGCGCCAGCCTCTGGGCCGCCAGGCGATACTTTTCCTGTCCCGTTCGCCTATACAGGGGAAACAGCACCCGCCCCTCGTTGATGTCGTCCAGATTGTACTTGGACGGATCGTAGGTGCGGATGGTGCCGTCCTCCAGAATGAAAACGTCCACGAAACGCTCAACAAAGTCAGCGTACAGGGGATCTGCCGTGATGTCGCTGAGGCTCAAAAGGGCCGTCAGCATACAGCCGTCGATATAGTTCCAATGGGCGAGCTTCCCCTGCCGGACCCGCTCCATGTTCCAGGCGGTCCGCTTGGGAGAGGATTCCTGCACCAGCTGACGGATATAGGCATCGATCATATCGTACATCGGGGCCTCCTTTATTCCTTCTCCAGGCTACCGCAGTTCTTCACGATGACGTCCTCCCCCTCCACGCCTGTCAGACAAACGTTTTTGAGCCGCACCCGATTCACGTTTTCAAAGTACAGGCCCATCCGGCAGCGAGGCTCGGCAAAGTTCTGCATGGCGGGGATAGCGGGTTTGGATGCCGGATCAAAGTCGATGCTGACGTTTTCAAAGGTGACGGAATCGATGTTCCGCTCCGGCAGTCCATCGATATAGCAGGCCGCCACCTGTGCCCCGGTGCACACCATGTCCCGAAAGGCGAAGGCGCCCAGATGAGGGGTGCGCCCGTCCACGGGCAGCTTCTCCCGGGACCAGACGTACTCGCTGTATCGATCCGGATCGCAGCAGTTGTACCACATGTTCACGACCACGGGGGTCAGCACCCCGTCCATGCGGATGTTTTCAAAGGAAATGTCGGTGATGTCGCAATCACGCCCCCGACCCCGGCGGGTCTTGATGCGAAGCCCCCTGTCCGTCTGCCGAAAATAGCACTGGGATACGGTGAGCTCCCGGATGCCCATGGCGGATTCGCTGCCCAGCGTCACAGCGCCGTGGCCATACTCCATCAGGCAGTTGCGCACAACATGGCGTCGGGCGGGCCACTGAAACCGCTTGGCCAGCTCCAGTTTGCCGGATTTGATGGCGATGCAGTCGTCCCCCACGCTGAAACGGCAGCCGATGATATCCACCCCATCGCAGGCCTCCGGGTCCATGGCGTCTGTGTTGGGGCTCACCTTAGGGGCAAGGACCGCGATATCATAGAAACCCAGCCGCTCCGAGTGGAAGGGATGATAGTTCCAGGAGGGGGAATTTTGGGCCGTGACGCCGTGGAACACCACGTCTCGGCAGTGCAGCAGGGACACCAGCCGGGGACGCGCAGCCGGGAACGAGCGAAAATCCGTCCAGAAGTCGCTGTTCTGGGCGTTGCCGTCGATGGTGCCCGCTCCGACCACCGCGATGTCCTCGGCATTTTGAGCCGAGATCAGCGCCTGGTACATGGGCTGGATGAGACCCTCGAAGGTGCCGAAGATGCGGCCTTCGCCGGTGACCGGGTCCATGACCTCTCCGGGAACGATGGGATATTGGGACCGATCCGTGGAGCCCAGCAGGGTGGCGCCTCTTTTGAGCTCCACCGTAATGTGGCTCTTCAGGCGCAAGGGAAGGGTAGAATAGGTTCCCTCCGGAAAGATCAGCCGGCCGCCCGGTGGCAAAAAGTCCAGTGCCCCCTGGATGGCGGCGGTGTCGTCGGTCATTCCGTCGCCTGCGGCGCCGAAGTCCTTCACGCTCATGGCGAAGGTCTCCGCCTTTGTGCGAAAAGCGAAGGGCGCCTCCTCATCGGACAGGGTCAGGGTATAGGCTGTGTCCGGTTCAAGGTCGTAGAGGGAGAACACATTTGTCTTTGCCTCGAGTCGCTTCGTCCCGTCCAGATACACACTGTACGGAGCGGGAGCATAGTATGGTGCGCCGTTCACCCGCTCAAAGCAGGCAGAAACGGCGCTGGTATACAGCAAACGAATCATTTTTGATTTCCTTTCCGAGGGGCGCCTGCCTTCTGCTTGGCGTCCTGGACGATCCGGCAGAGCAGGTGCTTCAGGGCGATGAGCCCGGTGTCGATACCCATATAGAAGAGGCCGAACAGAATGGGGCCAACGCCCAGGGGCACCGTATCGGTTTGACGGGTGACGGACAGAATGGCGATGTTGATAAGGTTATAGACCAGATCCACCAGCCCCAGCACCACAAAGGCATAGGCGATGTTCATAAAGAAACCGGCCACGCCCCGCCGGGGGATCATCATCCACCGGTCGTTGGCGCCGTCGGTCTCGGCATAATAGCGTAAAAGGGTGTTGATGAGCAGGTCCGTCACCATGCCCAGGGCGATGGCCGTCACAAAGAACAGATCCAAGGCGTCGGCCATATAGCCCCCCAGTCCCCACAGGAAGAAGAAGCACACGGACCCGTAAAACCAGGCCTTGACAAGGGACACCTTGAGCCACTGGGGCAGCTTTTTGCGGGTGCGGCCCCGGTACTTGTTCAGCTCCTCCTCCGAAACCACGGGGGAGTTGCTCTCGTCGGCGGTAACCAGATCCTCCACCGCCTGGGTTTTCAGGCGATAGTATTCGGAGGTGGTTTGAATGGCCTCCTCCCGATCCGGCTTCCGGGCCGGCTCCTGCCTCTTCTTTTTCCGTGTGGCTGCCATGGGTAGGCCTTATTCCTCGCCGGAGATGTCGATGGCGTCCAGCTTGCCGTTGTCCTCCACGCTGACGGAGGTGTTGATCTTCCTGAGGAGCTTGGCGTACACAGGCAGAAGCGCGGTCAGCACCACACCCACGATCAGGATGATCATGTGATCGCCCAGCATATTGTTGGCCTTGGCGATGTAGAGGGTGTTTTGGGTGATCTGGATGGGGTTCTGTGCCCGGGTCAGGGCGTTGCTGATCGCGTTCAGATAATAGTTGTCGCAGAACAGAATGACGCCCACCATCAGGAACATGAGCACCAGCATGGGCACGTTCACCTTCTTGCGATGGGGGAAGGAGTTCAAAAAGCACAGCAAGGACAGGAGGGAAAAGAGCATGGTGGCAAAGCCGCACAGGCCCATACCCTTGCCCTGGATCTTGGCCGTGGTGTCGGAGATGTTCATCAGGTTCAAAGAATACACCAGGAATGCCACGGCAAACACCAGCAGAGGGATGATGCTGGGCCGCCGCTTCAGGGAGACCAGGAGCTTGCGGAAGAACTCCTTCACACCGGACGTTTTGTTGTTCATGGATTACGCCTCCCCTCGAATGGCATTGGTGGTGTCCTTGTCAAAGAAATGCTTGCGGACGAAGGTGACCGGCACCATGTCCCCGGCGGAATAATCGCACCAGCCCCGCAGCTTGCAGGTGATCTTGTCCTCCGCCTTGGCGGAACCGGACAGATGACCGTGGACCAGGGTATTCATGCCCAAATTCTCGTTGGAGAACACCTTGACCATGATTTCGCCGCCGGCTACGATGTCCTCGGGTCGAACGCCCAGGACGATCTCCTTGCCGGCGTAGGCCTTCAGCATCTGGCGCTCCTGCGCCGTAAGCGGCACCCGCACCGTCTCGTTGACCAACGCGTCCTCCTGTACGGTCACATGGAAGAAATTCATGGGCGGGAGCCCGATGAAGCTGGCCACAAACAGGTTCGCCGGCGTGTCATACAGCTCCAGCGGCGTGCCCACCTGCTGCACATGGCCCATGGACATACACACGATCCGATCCGCCAGGGTCAACGCCTCGGTCTGATCGTGGGTCACATAGAGCATGGTGGCGTTGAGCCGCTTATGAAGGAGCAGGATCTCCCGGCGGGTGGCGCCGCGGAGCTTGGCATCCAGGTTGGAAAGGGGCTCGTCAAACAGGAACACCTTGGGGTTGCGAACGATGGATCGGCCCATGGCCACCCGCTGCCGCTGACCGCCGGACAGCTGGGCAGGCTTCTTGTTGAGCTGCTCGGTGAGACCCAGGATCTCCGCCGCCGCCAAAACTTTCTTGTGAATCACATTGGGGTTTTCCTTGCGCAGCGTCAGGGAGAAGGCCATGTTCTCATAGATGGTCATGTGGCCGTAGAGGGCGTAGTTCTGGAATACCATGGCCATGTCCCTGTCCTTGGCGGGGGTCTGGGTGATGTCCTTCCCGTCCAGGAGCAGATGCCCAGCGCTGATGTCTTCCAGGCCGGCCACCATGCGAAGGGTGGTGCTCTTGCCGCAGCCCGAGGGGCCCACCAGCACGATCAGCTCTCCGTCCTTCACATCCAGGTTGAAATCATAAACGGCCTGGACCTTGTTGTCATAGATTTTATCCAGATGTTGTAAGCTCAGCGTTGCCATACCGTTTCCCCCTTACGCGACCTTTTGTTCCAAAGAGGCCATGTGGGCCGACAGGACCCGGCTCTTCCGGATGCCCACCACGCCGGCCACCAGACAGCAGACCGCCGAGGCGACGAGATACACCACCACGCGAATGAACTGGGCGGTTTGCATGACGATGGTTTCCTGCTGGTTGACGGTGACCACGGCGGCGTGGGCCGACACGGGCAGAAGGAAGATGCGCACGATCTGCAGCACTCCCACCGCCAGCAGCACATAGGCATAGGAAACGTTGTATCCCTTCACCCCTTCGGAGGAGAGGAACACCAGCAGCATGAAGATCAGGTTATAGAGGATGGAGGCGCCGATGACGATGCTGTAGTAATAGGAGCCCACATCGGATTTATAGATGCTGACGAAGTAGAAGACGTTGAACAGGATCGCCAGCAGGGCAAGGCCGGAGGACAGGGTGTTCTTGGCAAACCGCATTCTGTCCCGTTTGATGAATTGTTCTTCGTTCATGCTCATGCCACGGCTTCCTTTCCGGCTTCGATGAGCCGCTTTTCTGCCTTCATCAGGCGAATTTTCCAAACCAGGTTCAAAAGAAGCAGCACCGTGACGACCAGCAGTATGGCATACACAGCATAGTGGGCGTCGAACCAGAAGGTGGAATCCACATAGGCGGTCTTCCACATGTCGGCGTGCTTCCTCAGGGCTTCAAAGTCGATCTGGCTCAAAAACGCGGCCTTGTAGCCCTCGATGTAGGTATGAGCCCACACCGAATAGGCCACGGTGGCGACGGAATAGAGCCCCGTTGCAACATAGTTGCCGATATAATATTTCCGGCGCACATGGGTCTGGGTGAGGAACAGCAGGCAGGCCAGCAGTATGAGCGCAATGGAATACCTGAGCAGGGCTTTGTTGAAGTCCTGCATCATGTAGTAGAGGATCGAACCGGAAACGTCCGTCTCCGTCAGATCATAGGGATTGCGCATGGTGGAATAGAGCGCGTCGTACAGGTCCGTCATAAGACCCAGCGCATACAGAAAGGCGATGGCGCAGGATATGATGGCCACGATGCACAGGAGCTTTTGGCACTTGATTTGCTTTTTATACATTTCGCTTTCCTCTAAGGCCCGGTGATACGATTCATTCAGAGGGGGATCGGGGTGTCGATCCCCCTCTGAACAACGTCAGGGTGAGTCAGGGTTACTTGCTCAGGGTCTCGTAGTACTTCTGGAGCCGGTTCCAGGCATCCTGCTTGAGCAGCAGGTACTGGGCGCCGCCCATGGACTCGGACACGAACTTGGCGCTGCTCTCGGCATCGCCCATGCCCTCGGCCGCATAGCCGTTCACGATCTGATCCACGAACAGGTTTTCGCCGCCCTTGTTGGAAGCGAACTTGGTGGACAGGTCGGAATAGGCCTTGATCTGATCATTCTCCACCTTGGTGTTGGGGAGCACGGTGGGCACGGAGGTATACCAGGGATTCTCGGTGATGGCCAGTTCGGGGTGCTTGATGGTCCCCAGACCGATGGCGACGGAGATATGGCCTGCGCCTTCCCGGCCGACCTCGTGGGTGCACTGATACTCAAAGGCCTGGCTCTTCACGAAGGACAGGGTGGAGCCCAGGTAGTTGCGGGCGTAGTTGGTGTAGTTGCCGCCGGCCTTCTCCCAGAGCTCGGCATAGGTGGCGTCGGCGATGACGGGCATCTCCTTGCCGTTGAAGTTGAAGGTCTCATAGGAGCCGTCCGCATTGGTCTTGATGAAGGCATCGGGACCGTAGGACATGAGGATCTGTCCCCGCTCGCTGTAGGCGAAGTCCAGCAGCTGGATGGCGGCGTTGAGCTTGTTCTCATCGTCGGCCACACCCTTGATGGAGATGCCCCAGGCGTCGGTCTTGACGGAACGCCAGGACTCGGTGAACCGCATAAACACGCCATCCTCGTTGGTGCCGTCGAACCAGCGGGCCACGGGGACCATGACCGCCATGTACTTCTCACCGGCGGCATTGTCCAGCTTGGTGGCATTGTAGAGGGTCTGGGTCTGGTTGTAGTCATAGTGCATGAACCCCAGATCCTGCTCCAGATAGTTCTCCGTCTTCACTTCCTCGCTCTTCACGAAAGCTTCGGAGATGATGCCCTCCTTGACCATGTCGTTCATCCTGGCCAGGGCATCGTATGCGGCGGTCTCTTGACGGGCATCATGGAGCTGGCCGTCGCTGCCGATGTACAGATAGTCCTGACGGGACTCCATGCCGCGGACGCCGAAGAGATGGCCGGCGAAGCGGAACATATCGACCCGGCGCTGGTTGTTGTTGTCCTCGCGGGAGAAGAGGCCCTGAACGGTATCGGTGCCGTTGAGGGTCTGGGGGTTGGCGACCACGCAGCGAAGCAGGGCAACCAGCTCGTCCGCATCCCAGGCGGCGTTCTGGCCGATGAACAGATTGGCGCGATCGGTGCCATAGTAGCCGTTGTAGGCCTTGTCGATGTACTCACGGAGCATGTTGACCGCTTCCACACTGGTCATGACGCCCTTTTCGTTCATGCTGGCCACGATGTTGCCGGCGGCGTCATAGTCCTTGGCGATCTTGTCCACGGTCTTGCCGTCCAGGTTCACGACCTCCACCTCGACCTTGCCGGAGGTGGGCATATAGGGCTGATAGACGGGGGCAGCGATGTCCTTGCTGGCTTCGGCAGAGAACTCACCCTCGCCGTTGAGGAGCTTCTCCACCCAGTCTGTACGCATGAGGGGCATGCGCTCGATGTCGTTGACACCGTCGAAGTAAGGCGCGAAGTAGATGGCGCCGGTGGAGGTGTTGCCGGTGATGGAGAGGCGCACGATGGGGTTGGCATCCAGATACGCCTTGAAGTTGGGCATCTCGTCGAGATGGTCGGCCAGGTTCACGATGGCGCCTTCCTCGCCGTACTCAGAGAGCTGGCTGGCGCCGCCCACGACCAGGTCCACCTCGTCCAGGCGCTCTTTCCAATAGTCAAACTCCTTGGTCGCGCTGCCGGCACCGGTGAACTTGTCCTCGATCTTGATCTTCAGCAGGTTTTCGACCTCCACCCAGGTGGGCTTGAGATCGCCAGTGTGGTAGGTCTTGCCGTCGGCAAGGGTGACGCCTTCGCCGGCCTTGTCGGCCTCGAAGGTGAGGGCGTTGGCGCGGCTGTTATAGCCGGCGGCAATGCGCAGCGTGGTGCCGTCCGCATAGGTGGCGGCGGCTTCCGCCGGCTGGGCCTCGGTCTGGGTCTCGGCGGGCTGGGCTTCGGCCTGGGTCTCGGCGGGCTTGGTTTCTGCAGGCGCTTCGGTGGGCGCGGTGTACTCGGTCACATCGATTTTCTTGGCGCAGCCGACGGCGGTAACGACCATCAGCACGACCAGAAGCAGTGCCAACAAAGTCTTGGTTTGTTTCATACAATCCTCCTTAGTGTATTTGGGTTTCGTGTATCGTCCTGTATGTGAACCGGAAAAACCGGTGCTTCTTGCTTTACTCCTTCACGCCGCCCACGTTCACGCCCTTGGCGAAGTATTTTTGGATGAAGGGATAGATGATGAGAATGGGCACGATGGAGCAGACGATGAGGGCATAGATGACGGAGTCAGAGGCGTAAAGCTCGTTCCAGCCCGACATCCGATCGGGGTCCGTAAACTCCTCCAGCTTGAGCCGGATGAACACCTGCAAAGGATGCTCGTTAGGGTTGGAGATCATCTGCCTGGCCCAGAAGTAGCCGTTCCAGCGGGAGATGGCGAAGAAGAGCGCCACGGTGGCGATGGTGGATTTGCACATGGGGATAAAGACCTTGGTGAGCACCTGGAACTCCGTGGCCCCGTCCACGATGGCCGCCTCTTCGATCTCGGAGGGGACGCCTTCAAAGGCGTTTCGAAGCAGGATGATGTTCATGGCCGCCATGCCCATGGCGATGACCACTAGCCATTTGTCGTCCGTTATGCCAACGGAGTTGAACACGGCTTTGGTCTGCAGATAGTTCAGGTACTGGGGCACGAGGCCGGCGCTGAACCACATGGTGAACACCAGGAAGAAGTTGAAGAACCGTCGGAAGAGAAGGCGGCGCTTGCTGAGCGCATAGCCGCCCAGGATGGCCACGAACAGGGCCCACACCGTGCCGTAGAAGGTGAGGAAGAGGGTGTTGGAGTAGGCGTTCCAGAACATGTTGTCATTGAACATGCGCTTGAAGGCCTGGAACTGTACGTCCTTTGGAAAGAGGACGATCTGGCCGTATTCCACCGCCGCCCGGCCGCTGATGGCCGAGGAAATGGCGTAAAGGAAGGGATACAGGCAGATGAGGGAGAACATCAGCAGCAGCGTATAGCTGATGATCTTGAAGATGAGCTCGGATGCTTCCAGTTTGCGTTTCATGCTCGTCCCCCCTTAATACAGCGATACGTTGGACGCCTTGCGGGCGATGGTATTGGCCCCGATGACCAGCAGCATACCGATGACGTTGTTCATCATCTCCGCCGCGGAGGCGATGCCCTTGGCCGCGCCCTCCAGGCCGTAGCGGTTGGCGAAGGTGGAGACCACGTCGGCAGTCACATAGGTCTTGGGGTTATAGAGCAGCAGGACCTTTTCATAGCCGATGTTCAGCAGCGATCCTATACGGGTGATGAGCATGATGACGATGGTGGACAGGATGCTGGGCAGCACCACATAGCGCATCTGGGCCATCTTGCCGGCGCCGTCGATCTGGGCGGCCTCATAGCTGGTGGGCGAGATGGCGATGATGGCGGCGAAGTAAACGATACTGTCATACCCGGCGCCCTCCCAGATGCCGCTGATCTGGTAGATGGCGCGGAAAAAGCCGGGGTTGTTGAGAAGCCCTGCGTTGGCCACCTCCCGGGAGATGAGGCCCAGACTCGACAGCGCCTGGGAGACGATGCCCATGCCGGAGATCAGCGAGCCCTGCTTCACCAACATGGTGACCAGGGTGGTCATAACGACCGTGGACATGAACTTGGGCAAATAGGTGAGCACCTGGCAGGTGGACCTGACCAGATTCGATTTGATCTCATTGAAGAACAGGGCCAGGATGATGGGCATGGGGAAGCCGAAGCACAGGCCGTAGAAACTGAGCAGGAAGGTGTTGCGGAAGGCCCGCCAGAACTCGGTGGACATGCCGTCGCCGCCCACCAGCAGGCGCTTGAAGTAGGAAAAGCCGGCGAAGAACTGCTCCGCCACGGGCTTCACCTCGTCCGACACCTTGAAGCTCCCCAGCAGCTCGTACATGGGGAAATACCGCCAGAACAGGAAGACCAGGATCATGGGGATCAGCATGATGTACAGCCGCCAATCCTTCAGAATGGTCAAGCCCACGTTCCGCCAGTAGTGTTTCTCCACATCGTCGCGCACGACCTGCTCAGGGTTCTCCCGATAGGTCTTGGTCACCTCGTCAAATACGAGAAAATCCGACGCTTTACTTTCCATCCGCCTATCCCCTTATCGTTTTTGTGTTTCCTTTTGTATCCGCAACAGATAGTGTATCTGATCCTCAAAGATGCCGTCCAGGCGTCTCGATATCCAGACGACCACCACGGTGAACAGGTCCGTGACGACCCCGGTGGTGAAAAAGCCCAGGCACACCCGAATGTCGTTTCCCAGCGCCAGCGCCACGATCGCTCGCCCCAGCTGCATGAGCAGCGCCGTCATAAGTGCGAAACCGATGCTCTGCAGGGCGTCCTTCCGGGTCTGCTCCTTGCCCCAGGCCTTCAGCAGCAGCAACGCCAGGAGGGAAAGCAGGTTCCCCAGGCCATAGACAAGATACTGGTCCCCCCTGGCTCCGGCCAGAAAACAGGCCAGAAGGCCGCCGAGAACGGCGTGAATGCCGGCCCAGGGGCCCCAGCGCATCATCACGATGGCAGTGATGGCAGCCACCACGGAGACCATGTAGGGCTCGGCGGGAAAGAGTTTGGTGGCGGCAAAATGAACCACCGGCTCGAACAGGGCCAGCATGAGGACGAAACATCCCAAATCGATCGCCCGGTATTCCCCCAAGCTCCTCTGTCTCGCCATCGCCGGTATGCCTCCCTGCGCCTTGTCCCTCAAAAGGGGACAGTACGCCCCTTTTAATCCTGCTATACGGTTTTATTTTAGTTTCCAGCGGCCTGATTTGTACATATCTAAAACGACCTCCTTCCTGTACAAAACGGATGATTCCGACTTTTCCCATTTCTCGGCGGAAGGGGTATGTGCTATAACAAAGACAGCATATTTCACAAAAAAGGAGAGACGCTCATGGGTAGATGGCGGATCAATCTCAATGAAAACCTGCAGGATGTTCTGGACGTGGCCCCTCCCGGGACCGTTATTCAGCTGCCCGCCGGGGTTTTTCGGCAAAAAATCGTGATCCGCACCCCTCGCATCATCCTCCTGGGCGCAGGGCGGGACAGGACGAAGCTCGTCTTTGGCGATGCCGCTCGGCGCATGGACAAAGTGGGTCGACCCCTGGGCACCTTCCGCTCCTTCACCGCCGCCGTCACCGCAGAAAACGTGACGCTGCGGGGCCTGACCGTCGCCAACGATGCCGGCGATCCCGCCCATTTGGGACAGCAGGTAGCCCTGTCGGTCTGCGCCGATAGGTTTGTCATGGAGGATTGTGCCCTTGCCTCCACCCAGGACACCCTGTTCCTCGGGCCCCTGCCCCCGGATTTACGGCTTCGCTATAGGGATCTGCTGCCTGCCGAGCTGCGGCGCGAAGGGGCCCTCTCCGCCCGTTTTGCGGACTGCCGCATCGCCGGTTCCGTCGACTTCATCTTCGGCGGCGGCCGCGCGGTGTTCGAAAGCTGCCAAATCCTGTCCGTCTTTGACGGCCGGGACCGGGGCTATGTGGCCGCCCCCTCCCATGACCGGGACCAAGCGGAGGGGTTCCGTTTTAGCCGCTGCCGGTTCGTCTGTGAAAAGGAGGTCCCACCCCAAAGCGTCTACCTGGCCCGGCCCTGGCGGGACTATGGCCTGGCGGTCTTTGAGGATTGCACCTACGGCCCCCACATCCACCCGGCCGGCTTCGATCCCTGGGGCACCACCGCCCGCCACGAAACCGCCCGATTTTACGAAACGCCCGGGGTCCCCGGGCGCGTAGAATGGGTCAGATGACCGCCGAATACAGGTTTTCTATGTGCTCCCTGGACCACACCGCGTTGGTATCGTCGGTGTTCTCCAGGGTGGCCATGACGTATGGTTTGCGGGCTTTGAGGAAGGAGAGGATGGCCGAATAGTCCATCTCCCCGGTGCCGGCGGCCACGCTCTTGAGGCTTCCGTTTTCCCGGACAAAATCCTTTAGATGCACCATGGCGATCCTGTCGCAGAGCTTGTCCATGGCTTCCCCGATGACCCGTTCCCTATCATCCACCTCCTCGGAGGAAAGCAGGTTCACCGGGTCGAAGATGATCCGCAGGTTCCGGCTGCCCAGGGCATCCAGCACCGCCAGCGCCCGATCCGGGTTCCACACGATATGGTTCCACACGGGCTCGATGGCCAGCGTCACGCCCCGCTTCTCCGCCTCCGCCACCACGGGTTCCAGATTCCGTATAAAGGTCTGCAGGGCCGTCTGCCCATGACAGGCGGGCTCATATTTGTACGCCGCGTTAGGCGCGCCGGTCTCCGTACCCACCATGCAGGCGCCGGACAGGGCCGCCACCCGAATGTTGGCGTAGTATTTGGCCTGGATCTGCTTCAGCTTCTCCCGGTCCGGGTGAGCCAGGTTCAGATAGCAGCCCAACACCGCCACGTCCAAACCGTTCTGGCCGAACACCCGCTTGATATACATGGCCAGGCCCTCCGTCATGGCGGCCTCGTCAAAGTTTGTCCCTTCTATCACCTTGGAAAGCGCCAGATGGACGCAGGAAAACCCCTCCGCCTTAGCCGTCCGCGCGCGCTCCTCCATGGTTTGCCGCGCCTTCTCCCTGGTGGTGTTCACGTCATGCAGCCGTATACCGATCTGGAGCATAGCTCTTCCCCCTTCGTTGCTCTTTGGGCATCATACCATCCCCGTCCCAAAAACGCAATCCTTCCCCCCGTCCCCTGCCCTACCAGGCATATGTGACTGGTTTGCCCTCCCCGGCGGGATTCGACCTGGGCTGCGGCGCGGGCCGTATAGAAAACCGCACCCCTTTAGCAGTTGGGGTGCGGTTCCGATGAGATTGTCTTGTTCGATACGGGTTCGCCTACGTTGCGGAATCGTCATGAAGCCGTGCCATTATCCGATCTTCCAGGACAGCTCCGTTTTGTTCTCCCTGTTATCCCGGAGGGAGGAAACCAGGATCAGCAGGATGTTTGCCGCCAGAAAGGCCAGCATTACCGGCGTCCAGCTATCGACCAAGACCATGGGGTTGCGCATGTTTTCGGTCAGGATAAAGAGGATTACGGAGAAGACGGCGGGCAGTACGAGGCTCAGGCCGGCAGAGCTCTTCTTTTCCTCGTTGTCGTCCTCTTTGTCGTGACGGCCGATCACCTTTACCACCGCCAGCAGCACGGTCAGCAGACAAGCGATCAGGTTGATCAGCGCCCAGGAGGCACCGGAGACCTCTTCGACGGTCAGTTCGGGCACCGCCAGGGGGGTCTCTTCATCCGGGATCTCCTCCTCAACGGTGGCAGGGATTTCGACGGGCTCCTCGACAGTCAGCTCGGGCTCCTCGGTGGGAATCTCCTCTACCGGAGTCTCCTCCACAACGGCGGCCGGGATTTCGACGGGCTTCTCGACGACCTGCTCGGGCTTCTCGGCGGGAATCTCCTCTACCGGAGTCTCCTCCACAACGGCGGCCGGGATTTCGACGGGCTTTTCGACGACCTGCTCGGGCTCCTCGGGGGGAATCTCCTCGTCCGGAGTCTCCTTCACAACGGCGGCCGGGATTTCGGCGGGCTTTTCGACGACCTGCTCGGGCTCCTCGGCGGGAATCTCTTCGTCCGGAGTCTCCTCCACAACGGGGGCCACAGGGATCACGGGAATCTCGGGAATGATCGGGACGATGGGATCCGGGGTTTCTTCCTTCTGGATCTCCCGCTCGGAAAGCTTCAGCAGGTGGCTGAGTTTGGCGCCGAGGATCTCGACGAAAGAGAGGCTCTCTGCCTTGTCCATCATCGTGGTGCTGACTTCTTCGGGCTTCTCGGGAAGGGTATACGGATTGTTGTATCTCTGGAAAACGTAGTTGTTTACGTTCAGCGGGTTCTTGATCCCAGCTCGGTCAGTGGTGCCGGCGCTGTAGCTGAAGGTATGTCCGGTTCCGGTCCAGTCGGACTCGGAATCGACGGCAGTGCTCTGAAAAACGGATCCGGCGCTGTACCAGTAGGGTCCGTCGGTGTAGCCTTCAAAGAAGCGACCGACTGTGGTGACATACGTGCTCTCGAAGACACTGTTCTGGCCGACGACGGTGACGGTATCGTTTTTGCCGACTTCGGCAACTTCGATCTCGATCATAGCGATGCGATCGATCAAAGCCTTTGGAATGATGATCACGCCATTTTCGTCATCCACGTTGATGTTCATGCAGTCCCAGCCACGCTCGCTCTGGTAATCGTTCATCTCGCTGAAGTCTGCAAAGTCCTGGAAAATGTGGAGGTTTGCCACCTTGTAGGTTTCTTCGGAGGGTTCCCCTTCCTGAACCAGGATGGTGCTGTGATCATTCCCGGCCGTCAGATCGTCCCAGGAGATCACCAGGTCGCCAGCATGCCCCAAGGTGTTGGTGCGTCGACCTGCCCGCACGGTGTAGTCCTCTTCCAGAACGGTGCCGAGGGTCAGGATGCTGTCTTTATCGGCCCGGAGGATGTCGCCCAGGCTCTCCATCTGGCCTTCCGCCTTGGTCAGGTTCCTGTCGGAGACGGCGTCGATCTTTGCCTGGTAATTGATGTAGGTGCTTGCCTTTTTATTGTATTCTTCCATCGCGGCATCGTAGGCATCGAGTTTCTGCTGCTCAGCCTGGTTGTGCTCCTCAGCCGCCGCATTGTAGCTCGCGGCGCGCTCATTGTAGGTTTCGACCGAAGCGTTATACTCCTCCGCCGCTGCCTCATATGCATCAAGCTCTGCGTTATACCGCTCCACCGCTTCGTTGAAGAGATTGACTTCCTCATTGTAAACGCGGATCTTCTCGTTCGCCTCCTCGTCGCTCAGGCCGGAGAGATCCGGCTCAACCGGAGACACCGGGGCTTCCGGAGCGCTGCCGCTGAAGGCTTCCGGCGCCAGAGGCTTACTGCTTTCTGCTGCCGCCTCCTCGGGAGCGGCCTCGTCGGCTTCTTCCTCATCCGCGACAGCCGTCTCGGCGTCGATCTCGTCGCTTTCTTCCGTCTCCTCGGAAGCGGCCTCGTAGGCTTCTTCCTCCTCCGCGACAGCCGTCTCGGCGTCGGCCTCGTCGCTTTCTTCCGTCTCTTCGGCAGCGGCTTCGTCGGCTTCTGCCTCGTCCGCGACAACAGCCTCGGCGTCGGTATCGCTGTTGTCTTCCGCCTCTTCGGCGGCGGCTTCGTCGGCTTCTTTCTCCTCCGCGACAGCCGCCTCGGCGTCGGCCTCGTCGCTTTCTTCCGCCTCTTCGGAAGTGGCCTCAACGGCTTCTTCCTCCTCCGCGGCATTGTCAGATTCGTTGCTCTCAACCGGAGCGCTGATAGCTTCCGCAACAAAGCTGTCAGTATTCTCTTCCATTTTCTCCTCATCCGCGAATGCCGCCATCGGCATCAGGCTGGCCGTCAGGAAAAGAGCAAGGGCAAATGCGATACTGTTTCTGAACTTTTTCATTTTAGTGCCTCCCCATTGGTTTCTTTTGATGAGGCCATTATATAGGAGGTACCGTCAACAAAGCCGTCAATGATTTATATGAATTTGCACATTTTTCGATTTTTTTTGATTGAATGCCCTTGAGCAAATGAACCATCTGTGCATCAACTTGCTCACGTATTGTGCAGTCAATAGGGGCTTGCTTGGGATATGGCATTTACAAAATGCTGAATAGGGTTATTCCGGAATCCTGGAATACACGAATCAGAGTTGAAGGCAGTCAATTCGGCCGCCGATCTGTATAGCTCATTTTACTGCGGAGATGGCAGGCGGAGAAATACTGGTTTGAAAAAAAGGCTGTTTTCACGATCTTTTTGAACGTGGAAACGGCCCTTTTTGCCGCTGTTGTAGTGATCGCTGCCGGGCTTATCCCGCGTAAGGCTTTCAAAGGCCCGATGCTCGGTGCGTGTCAATTATTTTTCGATGAGCGAGAGGGTGTGCATCATATAGGTGAAACGTCTCCCGATGCCTTCGGCGCTCTCGATTGCGCAGTGCTCCATGGCGACGATGCAGCCGTCGCCCGCGGGGATGACGTACACCGTCTGCAGATGCTCGGGCAAGTAGTCGCCGCCCTTGACCGAGGCGGTGCTGATGTAGATGCAGCGGCCCGCATGCTCAAGCATGTAGGAATCATCCCGGTAGAGTTCATACTCCGCAGAGAGCGCTTCACTGATCGCACCGGCGACATATTCGGCACTCTCCGGGTTGTAGCTCAGCTCAAGATAGTATTCGGGTTTCGCGGGATCGTCCCAGGCCAACACGAAGCGTTCGCAATCTTCTTCATGGCTGCGAGAGAAGGATTCGCAGTCGTAGTCCATTTCAAAGCCGAGCGCCTCGTTCCGAATGTGCTCGTAGTTGACGGTTTCCTCCATGCCCTCCATGACAATGACCGCTTCAAAGCGCTCGCCGTCCTGCCTCGCGATCACCGGAGCGGTACCAACTGCGTCTTCGGGGGCTGCCGCCTTGGCCGCGAGGTCGTTGATGTAAAGATCTTCAAAACCCTCGGCGCGGAGCATACCGTCATTGCCCAGATCATAAACGGTTCCGTCCTCGGTCGTAAAGACCCCGTCCCCGCCTTTCAGTATCACGGGCTCACCGCCCGCTCGGTAGGCGGTCACGGTGTAGACATCTTCTTCCGTTTCGGAAGGAGCGGCGGTTTCGATCGCCTCGGCGGCGGGCTGTTCGGCATACGTTTCAAGACTCTGCTGCGGCACGCCCGTCACGAGCGGCGCGTCGGTCCCGGCGTTTTCCTCGGGCTGAGCAGCCAAAGAGCTTTTGCAGGCAGCCAGCGAAAGCACAAGCGCTGCGATAATAATCAAAATGAGTACCGTTTTTTTCATGGTTGTTCTCCATTGGTTTGATGCAAGGCATATTATAGTCCCGAACAGGAAAAATGCAAGCGGTTCGTAACACTCCGAAATCACCTGAAACAACAGTTCGGCTGCATCCTTGGGTATCATAATTGGAACCTCGGTCATCAGGGATGCGGGATCCCCAGCATATCGAAAAGCCGGACAAAAGAATCCTGTCCGTCCAGGCAGGTGTCCGTCAAC
>CADBYI010000022.1 GCA_902798825.1 uncultured Eubacteriales bacterium
CAGCCTGGGCCCACATCGAGGGGTTCATCAAGGCCCACAACACCTGCGGCTTCGCCACGGGCTATGGCGACTACATCCGCTGCACCCCCATCGAGTACACCTATATGGACGGCTGCTTCTGGTTCGTCAGCGAGGGCGGCAGCAAGTTCATCGGCCTCGAAAAGAACCGGAACGTGAGTTTGGCCATCTTCGAATACTACGGCAACCCCAAGGACTCCCACGGCCTGCAGGTCATGGGCAAGGCGGAGTTCTACGCCAACACCTCCGACGAGTTCAAGAAGCTGCTGGCGTTCAAGGGCATCCCCTACGACGTGCTGAAGGCCGCCGCGGTGGAGGTGGCCGTGGTCCGGGTGGTGCCCAGCCGCTTCGAGATGTACGACACGGACTTCGTGAAGCAGGGCTACGACGTGCGGCAGATCATCGACAAATAAGCAAGGAGGCAGGCTATGACGAACAAGCTGTTGAGCGAGATCCGGGAGATATATCCCTTCGCCCTCTGCGAAGCGCCCGAATTCGACCGGTTCGATCTGGCGGGCATGGACTTCACCACCAAGGGCTGGAAGGCCGAGGGCCTCGGCCAGGTCTCCCTTATGGCAGCCACCGGTATGGGCGGCGCCATGGGCATGACTTCTCTCATCGTGAACCCCGTTGAGATCGACGTGCCGCTGTTCAACCTGGACATCATCTCCCTGCCAGGGAAGAAGATGCTGTACATGGAGCTCTATGACACGCTCCTGAACGCGCAGCGGAACGAATCCATCTTCGCTGCCATCCGGGACGACTTTGGCGATATCGCGGACATTCCCGGCAAACCCTGCTGGTATGACGACATCCGCTACGCCGCTTCCGTGACCAAGTGCGCCGCGGCCGGGCAGGAGGGCCGACTGGACGAACTTATAGCCCGATACGGCCGGGCGTATGTGGATCTTTTGAAGGACGCTCGCCCCTGCGATCCTGCGGCCAAGAAGATCAAAGCCGACGCCTATCGGGACGGCCTCCTCAGTCACGGCGGCCCCGCCACCGACGGCTTTTTGAAGGCGTGGGGCAAGGAAAAGACCGGAGAACTTTTTGAACAGGTTTTATTTGGATAAATAACAAGGAGGAAAGACTATGAAGGTAGTATTGGCAGGAGCCTTCGGCAACCTGGGCTTCGAGATTTTGAAGGTGCTGACGAGAAGGGCTGCGAGGTCGTGGCCGCCGATCTGAAGGAGCGGGAAAACAACGGCCTGGAGGGGAAGTACACCTTCCGGTCCATCGACGCCACCAACCCAGAGACGTTGAAGGGTCTCTGTGACGGAGCGGAGGTGGTCATCACCACCATGGGCCTCACCACGGCGTCCACCAAGTTCACGTCCTACGACATCGACTATCAGGGCAACCTGAATCTCTATAACGAGGCCAAGGCCGCCGGCGTCAAGAAGTTCAACTACATCTCCGTCATCGCCTGCGATCTGCCTGGTGCGGAAAAGGTCCCCATGCTCCACGCCAAGTTTATGCTGGAGAACGAGATCAAGAAAGGCGATATGGAGTACGTCATCTATCGGCCCACGGGATATTTTTACGACATCGCCAAGGTGTTCAAGCCCTACGTGGATAAGGGCGAGATGCAGCTTTTGAAGGGCTATCACGGCGTCAAGGCCAACGTGGTGGACTGCCCCGATTTTGCGAAGTTCATCGCGGACCATATGCAGGACACCAACCAGCTCTATGAGGTGGGCGGCAAGGAGACCTACACCTATGAGGAGATGGCCAAGATGTGCTTCCGCGCCGCCGGAAAGCCCGTGGTCATCAAGGACAGCCCCATCTGGATGTTCGGCATTCTCGCCAATTTGCCCGCCATCAAAAAGGCCGGCAAGCACGACATCATCCTGTTCTCCAAGTGGACGTTGAGCCACGATCTGGTGGGCAAGGATGTGACCGGCGAAGGGTCCTTCGCGGAGTATATCAAAGAATACTTTGGGAGGAAAGCATGATGTTTACGCTGCTGCCTGAATATATCGGCCAGGCCTGGCCCCTGTTTATGTGGAGCGTGGTCATCGTGGCGGCCATCGGCTGCTGCATGGGCTTCAAAGAGTTCGTCTGGTTCATGTCCGTGGGCTACGGCTTCTCGGTCATGTGCATCGGCGCCTATCTGCTGATCCTGGGCCTCATCAAGGGGTATCTCACCGTGGCCACCGCCATCATGTGCGCCTTGTTCGTCATCTACGGCTACCGGCTGGGCGGCTATATCCTGAAACGGGAGCTGACCAACGCCGCCTACAAGAAGACCCTGGAATCCACCGGCTCCACCAAGGCCATGCCCATCCCCGTGTCGGTTTTCATGTGGGCCTTCTCCATGTGGCTCTATACCGCGGAGACCTCCGCCGTGACCTATCGGATCATCAACCGGACGGGAGACAACGCCTTTGCCTGGATCGGCGCCGTCATCATGGCCGTGGCCATCGTGGGCGAAGCCACCGCCGACAGGCAGAAGTCCGCCGCCAAGAAGGTGAACCCCAAGCGGTTCTGTGACACGGGCCTGTATACCATCGTTCGCTGCCCCAACTACTTCTGCGAGGTCCTCTTCTGGTTCGGCGTCACGGTGTCCGGCATCGGCAGCGTCCAGGGCCGGCAGTGGATCATGGTCCTGGTGGCCTTCGTCCTCATCACCTATGTTATGTACAACTCCGCCAGCCGCCTGGAGCTGCGCCATGAGAAGACCTACGGCCTGGACCCCGCCTATCAGCAGTATTCCGACACGGTCCCCCTGCTGTTCCCCTTCACCAAGCAGTATCACTCCATGAAGGTCTATCGGGACTGATCCATACGCACATCCGCCGCTCACCCTGAGCGATGGAAAGCGCGGAGCAGCCATGCCGGCTGCTCCGTTTCCTTTTATCATTTTTTGTGATTATTAGATCACCTTTCCGGGGTTCAGGATGCCGTTGGGGTCGAACACGCGCTTGATGCCCCGCATGAGCTCTATCTGCGTGGGCCCCAGCACCTCCTTTAGGTAGGCCTTTTTATCGAGACCGATGCCGTGTTCGCCGGAAACCAAACCGCCCATCTCGCGGCTCTTGGCGTACAGCAGCGCAAACGCCCGGTCCTTCCGCTCCTCCCAGACGGCCTCCTCCAGCCCATCCCGGCACAGGTAGATGTGTAGATTGCCGTCCCCTGCGTGGCCGAAGCTGGGGATGCGCAGGGACACGTCCGCGGCCACCTGGTGGGTATAGAGGATGAAGTCGGCCACCCGGCTGCGGGGCACCTTTGCCGGAGACGGGGGCGGCGTCATCATGAACCAGGGCATCCACGGCATCGACCTGTTGTGCTATCTGATGGGCCGGCCTGTTTCCGTCACCGGGTACGCAAAGACCAGGCTGCGGCACATCGAGGTGGAGGACACCGTGGCGGCGGCGCTGGAGTTTGACAACGGCGCCGTGGCCGTCATCGACGCCACCACCTGCTCCAACCCCTCCTTTGAAAAGCGGTTCATCCTGGGCTTTGAAAAGGGCACGATCGTTCTGGAAAACGACGTCATCACCCTTTGGACCGTTCCCGGCGAATGCCCCGAAAGTTGCCGCGTGTCCCTGGCCGGCGACACCTCCGCCAACAACACGAAGGTGACCATCGCCTATCACACCCGGGAGTATGAAAACTTTATCCGCCACATAGGGGAGGGGACGCCGCTGGTTATCGACGGCGTCCAGGGGCGCATGCCGCTCAGCGTCATTCTGGGCGTGTATGAATCCTCTCGTACGGGAAGGAGAGTCCAGCTATGAAATACGCGTTGATCGGCTGCGGCCGCATCGCCATCAACCATCTCAAGGCCGCCCGCGCGAACCGGTTTGAGGTGGCCGCCCTCTGCGACATCGTCCCCGGCAAGGCGGAGGCGCTGCTGGCGCGGGCGGAGATCCCCGCCGACGCGGGAATACGAACCTATACCGATTACAGGCAGATGCTTGCCGTGGAACAGCCGGAGCTGGTCAGCATCGCCACCGAAAGCGGCAAACACGCCAAGATCGCCCTGTACTGCATCGAACACGGCATCCACACCATCATCGAAAAGCCCATGGCCATGAGCCTTTCCGACGCCGACAGGATCATCGCCGCCGCCGAAAAGAGCGGCGTGACGGTCTCCGTCTGCCAGCAGTGCCGGTTCAACCAGGCCGTGCAGGCCATGCGCCGGGCCTTGGAGGCGGGCCGATTCGGCACGGTCAGCCATTGCTCCGTAAACGTATACTGGAACAGGGAA
Organism: uncultured Eubacteriales bacterium; assembly: GCA_902798825.1. Lineage (GTDB taxonomy): Bacteria > Bacillota > Clostridia > Christensenellales > CAG-138 > RUG472. Next base: position 4,232 of record CADBYI010000022.1, read on the forward strand.
AGAAGCTACTACGAGCACGATGCCTGGCGGGGCACCTGGAAGGACGACGGCGGCTGCCTGATGAATCAGTGCATCCACGGCGCCGATCTACTTCGCTGGACCCTTGGCACGGACATTGCCCGGGTGTACGGCGTGACGGCCAATCATCTGCACGGGTATCTGGAAACCGAGGACATGGGCACCGCCATCGTGGAGTTCAAAAACGGCACCGTCGGCGTTCTGGAGGGCTCCGGAAACGTGTTTCGGGAGAACCTGGAGGAGACGCTGTATCTGTTTGGTTCGGATGGAAAGGTGAAGCTGGGCGGCAACAGCTGCAACAATGTGGAGGTTTGGGACTTTGCCGATGTACAGGAGGGGGACGAAACGACCAGAACCCTGCGCGAGCCCGCGCCCAACGTGTACGGCCACGGCCATATGCGGCTTTTCCAGGATGTGGCGGAGGCCATCGAACAGCATCGCCCGCCCTATGTGGATGTGTATGCCGGCAGGACCGCTCTGGAGCTGATCCTCGCCATCTATAAAAGTCAGAAGACGGGTCAGCCGGTGGATCTGCCTCTCGACAGTTTCAGTACCGAGGATATGGAAGGAATATTTGGGGTGAAAACCATATGATCACGATTCAAAACGAATGCCTCCTGGCGACGATCGACGAAAAGGGTGCGCAGCTGTCGCGGCTGGCGACCAAAAGAGCCGAATATATCTATGACGATCCCTCCGTTTGGGCCAAGCATGCGCCGGTGCTGTTTCCCTTCGCCGGGCGGTTGAAGGAACAGACCTTCCGCTATCGGGGGAAGGCGTACGGGCCCGTGCAGATTCACGGGTTTGCGCCCTATGCGGACTATGCTGTGGAGGATCAAACCGAGTCCTCCGTGCGGATGCGCATGATCGTGACCCCCGAAATCAAAGCCATATGGCCCTTTGACTTCTCCTTCTGCGTGCGGTTCACCCTGCGGGAGAACACCTTGTCCGTTACCTATGAGGTGGAAAACGCCGGAAGCGACGTCATGTATTACGGCGTAGGCAGTCACCCGGGCTTCAATGTGCCCCTTTCAAACGGCCTGGAGTTCGAGGATTACTATGTGGCGTTCCCGGAGGCGAAGGGGCTGATGGAGAACAACATGAGCGACAGCTGCCTCATGCTCGGCACCCAGTCCCCCTGCGGGGCGGCCCAGGGGAATCGGATCGCCCTGCGCCACGATCTCTTCGATCACGACGCCCTGATCCTGAGCGGCATGGGGGAAACGGCCGTGCTGGGCACCCAAAAGGACAGGAGAAAGGTGATCGTCACCTTCCCGGACACGGCCTATTGCGCCCTATGGCACAAGGTGAAGATGCAGGTCCCCTTCCTTTGCATCGAGCCCTGGACCTCCCTGCCCGGCTATGAGGGGCAGATCACCGACCTGGAAGATAGGTCCGATTACAACCGCCTGGCCCCCGGCGGATACCGGGAGCACCAATTGACCATCACCATCATCGAGTGACACGCCCTATGCCGCCGGCTCGCCCGCGCATATGCACCCCACACGAAGGTCCAAGCCGAAAAATCATTCTTTCCTTTTTCCCGGGCCTGTGCTACTATAGAAAGGGAATGAATAGGCAAAGCTGCCGGTCCAATATGACGAGGAGGAATGACCTATGGGTGTTTTGTCCGGCCTGGAGCCCCAGGCGGTGTTCGGTTTCTTTGAGTCCCTGTGCGCCATCCCCCGGGGGTCCCACCACACCGGGGCTGTCAGCGTGTATTTGGAGACCTTCGCCCGGCAGCGGGGACTGCGCTGCCGCCGGGACGAGCTCAACAACGTGATCGTCTGGAAGGACGCCGCCCCGGGCTATGAAGACGCTCCCGTGGTCATGCTCCAGGGTCACATGGATATGCTCATCGAGAAGGAGCGGGAGTGCCCCCGGAACACGGACCAGGAGGGCCTGGACATCTTCGTGGAGGGGGACGAGATCGGCGCCCACGGCACCACGTTGGGCGCGGACGACGGCATCGGCGTGGCCATGATGCTGGCGGTGCTGGACGACGATCGGGTGCTCCATGGGCCCCTGGAGTGCGTGTTTACCGCCGACGAGGAGGTGGGCATGCAGGGCGTCCGGGGCCTCAACGTGTCCGATCTCAAGGCAAAATTTATGATCAACCTGGACTCCCTGGAGGAGCGGGTGTTCACCGTCAGCTGCGCCGGGTCCACCCGGGTGGTCAGCACCCTGCCCATGGGCCGGGTGCCCTTTGAGGGCACGGTCTGTGCCCTCATGGTGGACGGGTTCATCGGCGGCCATTCCGGTGAGGACATCCACCGGGGCCGGGCCAACGCCAACCGTCTGATGGGCCGGGCGCTGATGGAGATCATGGCGAAGACGGACCTTCGGCTGCTGACCGTTTCCGGCGGCGCCAAGGACAACACCATCCCCCGGGACGCGGCGGCCCTCATAGCCGTCAAAGATCTGGACGCGGCCAAGGCGGCGGCTGCGGAGCTGGCGGAGGCGTTGGAGAACGAATATCGGGCCACGGAAAAGAAGATCCGGGTCCGCCTGTTCCCCACCCGCAGCAGCTTCACGCCCATGGACGAGGACAGCACCCGCCGGGCGGCCACCTTCCTGTTCTGCGCCCCCAACGGGGTCCAGATGATGAGCGCGGAGGTGCCGGGCCTGGTACAAACCTCCCTGAACTTCGCTCAGGTTTACACCGAGGACGACAAAATGGTGTGCCGGTTCATGGTCCGCTCCAGCGTCAACTCCCAGGCGGCGGAGATCGCCCACCGGGTCATGGCTCTGACAAGGGCCATGGGGGGAGAGGCCCACATTCCATCGGCCTATTCCGCCTGGCAGTATCGGCCCGATTCCCGGCTGCGGGAGGTCATGACCGACGCTTTCCGGACGGTCTACGGCGCGGAGCCCCGGATCGCGGCCCTTCACGCCAGTCTGGAATGCGGGATATTGTCGGGGAAGATGCCGGACCTCGATTGCATCTCCTTCGGCCCGGACGTCGTCAACGTCCACACGCCCCGGGAGCGCCTCAAGATCGCCTCTACCTGGCGGACCTGGGCGTTGCTTCGCGAGACCCTGCGACGGCTGAAATAATCTTTGCTTTGACTCTTTTTGCCCCTTTTCTTTCGGGAAAAGGGGTTTTTTTCTTATCTGGACCGCATTATTTTGCCTTTTTTGCGCCGGTTTGTTGACATATATACTATATGAGATTATACTTTAAAAATCAGAAGTGTTCACATTGATGCCACATTCTGTGGGAGGAAACGGTATGGATCGCTAAGCCCCTTAAAAGCCGGGGCTTTGGGATAGAAAAACAAATGAGGAGGGGTTCTCATGATTACCAATGGCTTTACCTATTTTGCCACCCTGGTCCTGATCGCGGGCCTGCTGGTCGGCGCTCAGCGTCTGACCAAGTGGAAGTTCTTCGAGTACGTTCCCCCGGTGGTGCTGCTGTACCTCATCGGCATGCTGGGCTGCACCTTCAAGCTTTGGGACACCGCTGCCACCAAGGACGCCTACAACTCCCTGCGCAATCCCATCCTGTACGCCATGATCTTCGTCATGTTGCTCCGCTGCGACATCCGGCAGATCCTGAAGCTGGGCCCCAAGATGCTCCTTGGCTTCTTCACCGCCACCATCACCATCGCCATCGGCTTCGTGGCCACCTATGCCATCATGCATCCCCTGCTGGGCGAAGGTGCTTGGCGTGGTCTGGGCGCCCTCTGCGGCAGTTGGATGGGCGGCTCCGGCAACCTGGTGGCCGTGGCTGACGCCCTGCAGGCCACCGAGGCGCAGCTGGCCGGCGCGTCCATCGTGGACTCCATCGATTACTCCATCTGGGTCATGTTCCTGCTGTGGGCCATCACCCTGGCTCCCAAGTTCAACAAGTGGGTCAAGGCCGACACCCGGGTGCTGGACGAAGTCTCCACCCGTCTGGACGCCGAGTTTGCCCAGGCCAAGACCAAGAAGGTGGACTTCCCCTCTTTGATCTTCCTGCTGGGCCTGGCCCTCTTCGTCTCCGCCGTCTGCACCAACCTGGGCACCGCCCTTCGGAACGCTTCCCCCAGCTGGCTCCAGGTCTTTGACGTGGCCACCTTCCGCATCGTGCTGGTGTCCATCATCGGTCTGGTCCTGGCCATGACCCCCATCGGCAAGATCGCCGGCTCCACCGAGCTGTCCAACATCATGCTGTACATGGTCATCGGCCTCATCGCCTCCCGGGCCTCCTTCATGGAGCTGTTCGAGGGCGGCATGGCCTGGTGGATCGTGGCGGGCTTCGTGATCCTGCTCATCCACGGCGTGCTGATGATCCTCTTTGCCAAGCTCTTCAAGCTGGATATGTTCACCAGCGGCGTGGCCTCCCTGGCCAATATCGGCGGCACCGCTTCCGCCCCCATCCTGGCCGGTTCCTACTCCGGCTCCCTGGTCTCCGTGGGCGTTTTGATGGCCCTCATGGGCTATGTGGTGGGCACCTTCGGCGGCATCGGCGTGGGCTATCTCATGTCCATCTTCGGTTGACGGGCTGCCATATATGAAGCGCAGCCATATGCACAATTGAACCAACGGCGCGATGCAGGCGACCTTCGCTTGCATCGCGCTTTTTTCAAGAACGAAGGAGGAAAAACTATGGGTGTTTTATCCGGCCTGGAGCCGAAAACCGTCTTCCGCTTCTTTGAGGAGCTGTGTGCCATCCCCCACGGTTCCCACAACACCAAGGCCATCAGCGACTATCTGGTGACTTTCGCCCGGGATCGGCGGCTGAAATTCCGTCAGGACGAGCTGAACAACGTGATCATCTGGAAGGGACCCACGGCGGGGTATGAGCATTCCCCCGCGGTCATGCTCCAGGGCCACATGGATATGGTGGCCGAAAAGGACGCCGATTGCAGCAAGGATATGGAGCGGGAGGGGCTGGACCTTTTCGTGGAGGGGGACCTGGTGGGCGCCCATGGCACCACGCTGGGCGGCGACGACGGCATCGCCGTGGCCATGGCCCTGGCCATCCTGGACGCGAATGACATCCCCCACGGACCGTTGGAGTGCCTGTTCACCGTGGACGAGGAGGTGGGCATGCTGGGCGCCCGGGGTCTGGACGCCTCGGACCTTACCGCCAAGTATCTGCTGAATCTGGATTCCGAGGAGGAGAAGGTCCTCACCGTCAGCTGCGCCGGGTCCACCCGGGCGGTCTGTACCCTGCCCGTTAGTCGGGAGGCGTATTCCGGCGCCGTCTGTGAGCTTGTCGTGGACGGCCTCATGGGCGGTCACTCCGGCGAGGAGATCCACAAGGGCCGCGCCAATTCCAATATCCTCATGGGCCGGGCCCTGACGGAGCTTATGAACGCCACGGATATGCGGCTGCTGACCGTTTCCGGCGGCGCCAAGGACAACGCCATTCCCCGGGACGCCAAAGCCCTGGTGATCGTGAAGGATGAAGGGGCGGGCCGGCGGGCCGTCGCCGCCCTGGGCGAGGCGCTCAAAAATGAGTATCGCACCGCCGACCCGGACATTCGCGTGACGCTGACCCCCGCGGACAGCGACCTTCTGCCCATGGACGGGGACAGCACCCGCCGGGTGGCGGCCTTCCTATTCTGCGCGCCTAACGGGGTCCAGATGATGAGCGCCGAGGTGCCCGGCCTGGTCCAAACCTCCCTGAACCTGGGGCAGGTCTACACCGAGGGCGACGGGGTGGTGAGCCGGTTCATGGTCCGTTCCAGCGTCAACTCCCAGGCCGCCGAGACCACCGAGAAGGTCATCACCCTCACGAAGGCCCTGGGCGGCCAGGTGGACATCCCCGCCTCCTATTCCGCTTGGCAGTATCGGCCCGATTCTCACCTTCGGGACGTGATGGTGGAGGCCTTCCGGGCCGTGTATAACGAGGAGCCGAAAATCGCGGCTCTCCATGCGGGCCTGGAATGCGGGATCCTCTCCGGGAAGATGCCGGAGCTGGATTGCATCTCCTTCGGGCCGGACCTGACCAACATCCACACCCCTCGGGAGCGGCTCCACGTGGCCTCCACGGAGCGGACCTGGCGGCTGACCCTCGAGACCCTCAAGCGTCTGAAATAAGGAGGAAAGCATATGAGCAAGGACAAGACCTCCATCGTGTTCACCGGCGATATCGGCTTCGACCGGTATATGGACCGTCGCTGGGAAGATGACGAGCTGCTTTCACAGCCCATTCTGGACTTTTTCCATGGCGCGGACCATGTGGCCGCCAACGTGGAGGGGGCCCTCATCGACGCCGTGGACGACGGCAGCCGGGGCGTGTTCTTCCACGCCATGAACCCCGCCGCCACCAAGGTGCTGAAAAACATGCATGCGGACATCTGGTGCGTGGGGAACAACCACACCATGGATGCAGGGAAGGAAGGGGTCGTCAGCACCCGGAAGATCGCCAAGGACATGGGCTGTTTGACCATCGGCGCGGGCCTCAATGAGGTGGAGGCGTCGGAGCCCATCTATCTTGACGAGGCGGGCGGCATCGGCATGTTTGGCGTGGCCTACATGGCCGAGTGCATCCCCGCCACCGCCACGGAGCCCGGCATCTTCCGCTGGGACGACATGGACTATATCAAGCGCCGCATCGACGAGGTGAAATCCAAGTGCCGTTGGTGCGTGGTGGTCTCCCACGGCGGCGAGGAGTTCAGCAGCATGCCCAGCCCCTACACCCGGGATCGATATCTGCGGTATCTGGAGCTGGGGGCGGACGTGGTGGTGGCCCACCATCCCCACGTGCCGGAGAACTATGAGCTGTTCCCCGACGGGAAGGCCATCTTCTACTCCCTGGGCAACTTCATATTCGACACCAACTATCAGCGGGCCCACCTGTACACCGACGTGGGCGTGCTGCTGAAGCTGATCTTCACCCCCGAGAAGCTGGACTTCGAGGCTATGGGCATCCGGATCGTCCGGGGTCCGGAGAAGATCGTGGAGGCGCCCTTGCCCGACATCTTCACCAACATCCCCGCCGGGGAATATGCCCTGCTGTCCCCCCTGGCCGCCAAGGCTTTTGTGGCGGAGGATATGCGCAAGATGGTGTATCTGGAGCCGGATCGGTTCACCAACGCCTCTCAGGAGGTCTGGGACGGGTATTTCTTCAGCACCGAGCCCGACGGGTACTATGAGGGCACCCACATGGACTTCCATGTGATCGTTCCCTTCGCCAAGACCGCCGAGGAGGGGGCCTGGAAGTACAGCAAGCTGGGCAAGGTGAAGGAGTATATTCTAAAGCAGCTTTGACATGGCCATGCAAAAACGGGGCGGCACAAGCCGTCCCGTTTTGTCGTGGACTTTATTCGAACAGATAGCGATACAGCTCCTCCGTGGCGCCGAAGTACAGCGGCGTGTTCTGCTGCAGGAAGGTCCGTATCTCCGGCACGTCGTATGCCCAGCCCGCGGCGGCGAAGGGCACGTGGCGCTGTCGGGCCATGTCGTAGCCGGGTTTGAGATCGTCCACCACCAGCATCTCCTCGGGGCCCAGGTCCATAGCCGCCATGAGCCGGTCCAGGGCATAGGGGCTGGGCTTGCGCTTGTCGCGGGGTAGCTCCCAGCCAAAGACAATGGAGGGCTCCGGAAGCCCGTTCTCCCGAAAATCCCGAAGGATGTTTTGCCGCAGGGAGTGGGAGATCACGGCCAGGGAGCCGCCCCGCCGCACCTGCTCCTCCATGATCCGCTTCATGCCGGGAAAAACTCGGGGCACATGGGTCGCCACATAGCCCGTCCACACCTCCATCTCCCGGTCCAGCTCCGCCGGCGTCAGGCCCAGGGTCCCTTCGCAATACTCCAAAAACCCCGGATGAAAGTTCACCCGAAAGTATTCCTCCAGGCTGATGGTGCATCCGGGCCGCACCTCCCGCAGATATTCCAAAAAGGCGGGGTGGTGGATGAGCCGGGTGCTGTCCATGACCGTGTCGTCGTGGTCCAGCACCAGGCATTTGTATTTGAGGACGCCGCTCACGCCGCCAGCGCCCGGTCGAAGGCCGCCTTGAGGTGGGTTTTGATTGCCTCGTAGCCCTCAAGGGGCGAGCACTCATAGAGCTTGTCCCCCCGGTAGAACAGGGAGGGCACCCGGTAGTAGTCCCGCTCGTTGGCCAAGGCCGGCTCCTGGTTCTCCTCGATCCAGCGGAGGGCCAAAGCACCGTAGCCAGGCTCCTCCTGCAAAAGCTCCGCTATGGCTTTGCGGGCGTTGTTGCAATAGGGACAGCCGGTGAGATAAAAGATTTCGATTTCGCGCATAAAGGGCTCCTTTCAGGTGGTTTCGTTCAGGTGGTTCACGACCTCGCCCATGATGATCCAATGGGGCTGGATGCCGTTTTGATAGATCCGCTGGGCCTCGGCTGGCACGTCCTCATAGGCCATGGGCACCATGTAGATCTTTTTGCAGACGAAGGTTTCCGTGGCCTCCCGATAGGTGACGCCCGCTGGCAGGGCCTGGGGCGTGAGACCGGCGGCGGCCGCCTTGTCCCCGTCCCGGCCGGATAGGCTCCCCATGAGGGACAGGGCCTCCCGGCAGCTCTCCGGATAGAAGGACACCGTGAAATGCTCGTTTTCCTTCAGAAATTGCCAGGTGTACCGATCCGGGCGCACATAGACCGTCACCACGTCCTTGCCCCACACGGTGCCGAAGGACCCCCAGCTTATGGTCATGCTGTTGAAATGCACCCCTGTGCCCGCGGTCAGCAGGGCCCAGTCCGTATGAAATCTAGTGAAGGGGTCCATCTGCATCGATTCATCCTCCTGTTCGATTGTTTTCTCCATTATACCTTCATCCCATCCCTTTTTCCACCCTTTTTTCCGGGCGGCGGCCCATGGTCAAATCATATCGATCGTTGCCGCGTTTGCAGGATTTGGTTCTCACCGATCCCTGTTTTGCAGGATGGCCGCCATTTTGGAAAAAGGGTTGACAACGGGTTTTCGGGCTGGTATACTGCATCCTATGTTGTTTGTATATCATATACTTTCTTGGCTGACGCCGAGGGAAACAACTCCAAAACGGTGCCTGAAGCGGCATGCACAAGATGAACGCAAGGCGTCCATCCGCAGGGAGAACTCCCCTCGGACGGGCGCCCTTCTCTTTGGAGCGTAAGGGGGAAACGATCGATGAAAAAGCACATTTTCGTCACCGGCGGCGTGGTGTCCGGCCTGGGCAAGGGGATCACCGCGGCCTCCCTGGGACGACTGCTGAAAGCGAGAGGCTACAAGGTGGCGGCCCAGAAGCTGGACCCCTATATCAACGTGGACCCGGGGACCATGAGCCCCTACCAGCATGGGGAGGTATATGTCACCGAGGACGGGGCGGAGACCGATCTCGATTTGGGCCACTACGAGCGCTTCATCGACGAGGATTTGAATCGCTATTCCAACCTGACCACCGGCAAGGTCTATGCCAACGTCCTTCGCCGGGAGCGGCAGGGAGGGTATCTGGGCAAAACGGTCCAGACCATCCCCCACATCACCGACGAGATCAAGCGCTTCATCTATCGGGTGGGAGAGCACAGCGACGCGGACATCGTCATCACCGAGATCGGCGGCACCATCGGCGACATCGAAAGCCAGCCCTTTTTGGAGGCCATTCGCCAGGTGGGCCGGGAGGTGGGCCGGGAGAACGCCCTCTATATCCACGTGACGCTGGTGCCCTATCTGAAGGCCAGCGGCGAGCACAAGTCCAAGCCCACCCAGCACTCCGTGAAGGAGCTCCAGGGCATGGGCATCTTTCCGGATATCATCGTGCTTCGCACCGACGAGCCCATTTTGGATGAAGGCATCTTCGACAAGATCGCCAACTTCTGCAACGTGGACAGGGATTCGGTCATCGAAAATCTCACGTTGCCCGTCCTATACGAGGCGCCGCTGTATTTGGAGCGGGCTCATTTTTCCGAGATCGTCTGCAAAAAGCTCTCTTTGCCCGCCCCAGCGCCCGACCTCCAGGCCTGGGAGGAGATGGTGAACCGCATTCACGCTTCCAAGGAGGAAGCCACCATCGCCCTGGTGGGCAAATACACCCAACTCCACGACGCTTATCTCTCCATCGTGGAAGCCCTGCACCACGCCGGGTACGCCCGGGGCATCCGAGTGAACATCCGGTGGATCGACTCGGAGACCTTCGTCCCCGCGGACCTGGCGGGTGTGGACGGGGTGCTGATTCCCGGCGGCTTCGGCAGCCGGGGCATCGAAGGCATGATCGAGGCCGCCCGGTGCGCCAGGGAAGGGAATCTCCCCTTCCTGGGCATCTGCCTGGGTATGCAGGTCATGTGCATCGAATATGCCCGAAACGTGGCGGGCTGGGCCGACGCCAACTCCGGGGAGTTCGACCCCGAGAGCCGACACAAGGTCATCGACTTTATGCCCGGCCAAAGTGACAGCGTGGACAAGGGCGGCACGCTGCGGCTGGGGAGCTATCCCTGCCTGATCCAGCCGGGCACCACCCTGTCAAAATACTACGCCGCCGACGCCATCGCCGAGCGGCACCGGCATCGGTACGAGCTCAACAACGCCTTCCGACAGCAGCTCTTGGATGCAGGGCTCACCTTCTCCGGCCTGTCCCCGGACGGGACGCTGGTGGAGGCGGCGGAGCTGAAGGACCGCCCCTTTTTCGTGGGGGTCCAATACCATCCCGAGTTCAAGAGCCGGCCGACGAAACCCCATCCTCTTTTCCTGGGGCTCATAGAGGCGGCCCGGCAGCACAAAAGCACATCATCTGAAAAAGGAGATATACAGCCATGAAGTACACCAAGGAAGACATCGTCCGCATGGTCAACGAGAAGGACATCGAGTTCGTCCGCCTCCAGTTCACCGACATCTTCGGCCAGCTCAAAAACGTGGCCGTGACCCGATCCCAGATCCAGAAGGTGGTCAACGACCAGATCATGATCGACGGCAGCTCCATCGAGGGCTTCACCCGCATCCACGAGAGCGACCAGTATCTGCATCCGGATTTGGACACCTTCGCCGTACTCCCCTGGATGCCCGCCGAACGGAAGACCGCCCGGCTCATCTGCAACGTGTACAACCCCGACGGCACCCCCTTCGTGGGCGACCCCAGATATGTGTTGAGACGGGCGCTGAAGCGGGCCCAGGATCTGGGCTACACCTTCAACGTGGGCCCCGAGATGGAGTTCTTCCTCTTCGAGACCGACGAAAGGGGCCTGCCCACTACCCGGACGGCGGACGCCGCCAGCTACTTCGACATGGCCCCCATCGACCACGGCGGGGACGTGCGGCGGGAGATCTGCCTCATGCTGGAGGAGATGGGCTTTGAGATCGAGGCCAGCCACCACGAGGTGGCCGAGGGTCAGCATGAGATCGACTTCAAGTACGCCGACGCCCTGACGGCAGCCGACAACATCAGCACCTTCCGCATGGCGGTGAAGACCATCGCCCAAAGCCATGGCCTCCATGCCACCTTCATGCCCAAGCCCGTCTTCGGCATCAACGGCAGCGGCATGCATGTGAACATGTCCCTCTCGAAGAACGGAAAGAACATCTTCTTCGATCCGGAGGGAGAGAAAGGCCTGTCGAAAGAGGCGTACAGCTTCATCGCGGGCGTTCTCGAACACGTGCGCGGCTTCGCCGCCATCACCAATCCCCTGGTGAACTCCTATAAGCGCCTGGTGCCCGGGTATGAGGCCCCCTGCTATTTGGCCTGGAGCGCCTCCAACCGGTCCGCCCTGATCCGCATCCCGGCGGCGAGGGGGAACAGCACCCGGGTGGAGCTTCGCTGCCCGGACCCGGCCTGCAACCCCTATCTCGCCTTGGCTGTGTGTCTGACGGCGGGCCTCGACGGGATCGAAAAGGGTCTGACGCCCCCCGCCGAGATCACGGAGAATATCTTCACCATGACCGAAAAGGAGCGCCAGGCCCACGGCATCGCCAGCCTCCCCGGGAACCTGCTGGAGGCGGTGGAGCTGCTGGAGCAGGATTCCATCATCACCGAGGCCCTCGGCGACCACGTGCTCAAGAGCTACACCTCCGGCAAGCGGGCCGAGTGGGACGAGTATCGGACCCGGGTCACCGACTGGGAGCGCCAGCGGTATATGATCGTATACTGATCCGTCGCCGATCACAGGGAGCATTTCATGCGATTCACCAAAATGCAGGGGCTGGGCAACGACTATCTGTATTTCTACGGTTCTGTGCCCGAGGACGTCCAGTCCCTCTGTCCTCGGCTGTGCGACCGCCACTTCGGCGTGGGGGCCGACGGCCTGATTTTCATCGGTTCCTCATGGAACGCAGACTATTCCATGCGCATCTTCAACGCCGACGGCAGCGAAGCCGAAATGTGCGGCAACGGCATCCGGTGCGTGGGCAAGTATCTATATGAAAAGGGCCTTACCCGCAAGCGGCAGTTGACCGTGGAGACCCTTTCCGGCATCCGCCACCTGCAGCTGCAGGTGACGGACGGCCGAGTGGACGCCGTCACGGTGGACATGGGCAAAGCCTCCCTTTTTGCGGAGGAGCTGCCGCTGCCAGCGGGACTGGGCACGGGCATGGGAGTTTCCGTCGGCAATCCTCACGCGGTGAGCTTCGTGGAGCTGGCGGAGGGCATCCCCCTGTCCTTGTGGGGACCGGCTGTGGAGAAAAGCGTACCCGGTGGGACTAACGCCGAATTCGTCCAGGTTCTTTCCGCTGTTCGGCTGCGTATGCGGGTGTGGGAACGGGGCAGTGGCGTCACGTTGGCCTGCGGCACCGGCGCCTGCGCAGCCGCCTTTGCTGCGGTGAAGCGGGGCTATTGTCCGGCGGACCGGCCCGTCGAGGTGGTGCTGGACGGAGGGAGCCTGTTCGTCACGGTCAGCCGGGACGGGACCGTCCTCATGGAAGGCCCGGCCGTGACCGTATTTGAAGGGGAGATCAACGCATGAGCAGCATAAACACAGCCTATAGTCAGCTGCCGCCGGCCTTCTTTTTCACCCGCCTCAACGATACCGTGTCGGCCTATGCCGACGCCCATCCCGATCGACGACTGCTGCGTCTGGGGGTGGGGGACGTAAAGGGGCCCCTGGCCCCTGTGATCATCGATGCCCTGCACCGGGCCGTGGACGAACAGGCCCAGGCCGCCTCCTTCCATGGGTATCTGCCCGAGGTAGGCACGGCGTTTTTCCGGGAAGCGGTGGCCCGTCACTACGGGCGATGGAGCGTGGACGTGTCCCCGGAGGAGGTCTTCGCTTCCAGCGGGGCCGCCGACGATCTGGGGGCCATCGGGAACCTGTTCTCCTCCTGGGCCCGGGTGCTGGTTGTGGAGCCCGCCTACCCCGCCTATGTGGACACCAATGTGATGGCGGGGCGGCAGATCGTCCGCCTTTTAGGCACTCGGGAGAACGGCTTTCTGCCCCTGCCTACGGAGGAGCTGGACGGGGATATTGTCTACCTCTGCTCTCCCAACAACCCCACGGGGGCGGCCTATACCCGTTCCCAGCTTCAGCGCTGGGTGGATTGGGCCAACGACCGACAGGCGATCCTCATCTTCGACGCCGCCTATGAAGCTTTCGTTCAGGATGGGGACGTGCCCCGCAGCATCTTCGAGCTGTCCGGGGCAAGGACCTGCGCCATAGAGATTTGCTCCCTGTCCAAAACGGCGGGATTCACCGGTATGCGCCTGGGCTACACCCTGGTGCCCCGGGACCTGGTTCGGGCGGGACTCTCCCTGCGAGAAATGTGGGTCAAGGATCGGACCACCCGGACCAACGGCGTCAGCTACGTTCTGCAGCGGGCCGGGGCGGCGGCCCTGTCCCCGGAGGGGATGGACCAGTGCCGGCAGGCCATCCGCCGCTATCAGCAGAACGGCCGTATCCTCTCGGAGACCCTCACCAGAGCCGGCCGGTGGTTCACCGGCGGGAGAAATGCCCCCTATCTGTGGCTCCCCTGTCCCGAGGGCAAAAGCGGCTGGGACTTCTTCCGGGAGCTGCTGGAGAAGGCCCAGATCGTGGTCACCCCCGGGGAGGGCTTCGGCCAGGGCGGAGAGGGATATGTGCGCCTGTCCTGCTTCGGGACCCGTGAGGACACGGAGGCGGCGGCCCGTGGGCTGCTGACCGTATTGAGATAGGATAAGCAGTTTTCAAACAAAGGAGCGTATATCATATGTGCGGCATCGTTGGATTCACCGGTAGCCGGGCGGCGGCGCCCATCCTGCTGAACGGGCTTTCTATGCTGGAATACCGGGGCTATGACTCGGCGGGCCTGGCGGTCCGGGAGGGGGATCGGCCCACCCAGGTGGTGAAGGCCACCGGAAAGCTGAAAAACCTGGTGGAAAAGACCCGGGGCGGAGAGACCCTCCCGGGCGACTGCGGCATCGGCCACACCCGCTGGGCCACCCACGGTCAGCCCAGTGAGACCAACGCCCACCCCCATGTCAGCGCCAACGCCATGGACGAGATGGGGTCCGAGGTGGTGGGCGTCCACAACGGCATCATCGAAAACTATGCCGAGCTCAAGCAAAAGCTGCTGAACAACGGCTATCGGTTCTACAGCAGCACGGACACCGAGGTGGCCATCAAGCTGGTGGATTATTATTACAGAAAGTACAGGATCGGCCCCATCGACGCCATCAACCGGATGATGGTCCGGGTCCGGGGCAGCTACGCCCTGGCCCTCATGTTCAGGGACTACCCCGGGGAGATATACGCCGCCCGGAAGGACAGCCCCCTGGTCATCGGCGTGGGGAAGGGGGAGACCCACCTGGCTTCCGACGTGCCCGCTCTGCTGCAGCACACCCGGGATGTGTACTATATCGGCAACCATCAGTCCGCCAGGCTCCTGCCCGGGGAGGCCCACTTTTTCGATCTGAACGGGGACGAAATCGAGCTGCCCCTGACCCACGTGACCTGGAGCGCCGAGGCCGCTCAAAAGGGGGGCTACGCCCACTTCATGCTCAAGGAGATACACGAGCAGCCCCAGGCTGTGAGGGATACCCTAAGCAGCCTCGTCAAGGATGAGCGCATCGACCTGTCCGGGGCGGGCATTTCGGCCGAGCAGCTGGCGGCCGTGCAAAGCATCCACATCGTGGCCTGCGGCTCCGCCTGGCACGTGGGCATGGCGGCGCAATACGTCATCGAAGATTTAGCCGAGGTGCCGGTCCGGGTGGAGCTCGCCAGTGAGTTCCGCTACCGCAAGCGCCTCCTGGGGCCGGGGGCGCTGGTCATCGTCATCTCCCAATCCGGGGAGACGGCGGACAGCCTGGCGGCGCTTCGGGCAGCCAAGGCCCAGGGGGCGCCCACCCTGGCCGTGGTGAACGTGGTGGGGTCCTCCATCGCCCGGGAGGCGGATCACGTGCTCTACACCCTGGCGGGGCCGGAAATCGCCGTGGCCACCACCAAGGCCTACAGTGCCCAGCTTTCCTCCCTCTACGCCTTCGCTGTGGAGCTGGCTTTCGTGAAGGGGAAGCTGGACGAAGGACGATATGCCGGGCTGCTGGGTGAGCTTCTTTCCCTGCCGGACAAGATGGCCTTGGCGCTGCAGGACAAGGAACGTATCCAGTGGTTCGCCTCCCGTCACGCTAACGCCCGGGACATCTTCTTCATCGGCCGGGGCCTTGACTACGCCATCTGCCTGGAGGGAAGCCTGAAGATGAAGGAGATTTCCTATATCCACAGCGAAGCCTACGCCGCCGGGGAGCTGAAGCATGGCACCATCAGCCTGGTGGAGGAGGGGACGCTGATTGTGGGTGCTCTGACCCAGAGGGATGTTCTCGAAAAGACCGTCAGCAATCTGACGGAGTGTCGGGCCCGGGGCGCCTATTTGGTGGGCCTGGCCGGGGAGGACAGCCGGGCGGCGGTCGCTTTTGCGGATTTCTCCCTTCTCGTGCCGGAAACAGACCCCCATTTCATGGCCTCCCTGGCCATCATCCCCCTGCAGTTGCTGGCCTATTACACCAGCGTGTCCAAGGGCCTGGATGTGGACAAGCCACGGAATTTGGCCAAGAGCGTCACCGTGGAGTGAGAAAGGGAGCAAGCTATGGAAACGGAAACCATCCTGATCCTTGATTACGGCGGCCAGTATAAGCAGCTGATCGCCCGTCGCATTCGGGAGTGCCACGTCTATTGTGAGATACTTCCCCACACGTCGCCTGTGGAGACCATCCGGTCCCGCAGGCCCCGGGGCATCGTGCTTACCGGCGGTCCCAACAGCGTCTATGGCCCGGACGCGCCGACCTGCTCCCCCGAGCTTTTCTCCCTGGGCGTGCCCCTCTTGGGCATCTGCTACGGGGCCCAGGCCATGGCCCATGCCCTGGGTGGCCGGGTGGAGCCCGCCGTCACGGCGGAGTACGGCCGAACGGCTTTGTCCGTTGACGATTCGGGAGCGTTGTTCAAGGACGTGCCGAGGGAGACCACCTGTTGGATGAGCCACAGGGACCGGATCACGGCCCTGCCGTCCGGCTTCCGCGTCACCGCGCATACGGCGGACTGCCCCGTGGCCGCCATGGAGGACGCCACTCGGCGGCTCTACGCCGTTCAATTTCACCCGGAGGTGGAGCATACGCCCCAGGGCAAGGATATGCTCCGCCGGTTCGTCCGGGACATCTGCGGCTGCGGCGGCACCTGGCGGATGGCCTCCTTCGCCCAAACCGAAATCCAGCGGTTGCGGGCCCAGGTGGGCGAAAAGCGGGTGCTGCTGGCCCTGTCCGGCGGGGTGGATTCCTCTGTGACGGCGGCGCTGCTGGCCCGGGCCATCGGCAGCCGGCTCACCTGCGTGTTCGTGGATCATGGCCTGCTGCGCAAGAACGAGGCCCAGGCCGTGCAGCGGGTGTTCGGCCCCGGCGGAGCCTTCGACATGCATCTGGTCTGCGTGGACGCCCGGGACCGGTTCTATGCGGCCCTGCAAGGCGTCAGCGACCCGGAGCAGAAGCGGCGGATCATCGGCGAGCAGTTTATCCGGGTATTTGAGGAGACTTCCCGGAGCCTGGGGGAGATGGACTATCTTGCCCAGGGGACCATCTATCCCGACGTGGTGGAGAGCGGCACCGGCGGCGACGTGATCAAATCCCACCACAACGTGGGCGGGCTGCCGGAGCACCTGTCCTTCTCGGGCCTTATCGAGCCGTTGCGCCCCCTCTTCAAGGACGAGGTGCGGGCCCTGGGGCTGGAGCTGGGTCTGCCTCGGGAGCTGGTCTTTCGTCAGCCCTTCCCGGGTCCAGGCCTTGGGGTCCGGATCGTGGGGGAGGTCACGGCCGAAAAGGTCCGCATCCTCCAGGAGGCGGACGCCATCTTTCAGGAGGAGCTCCTTCGCCACGGCGTGGACACGTCCCAGGGCCAGTTCTTCGCCGCCCTCACCAACATGCGCTCCGTGGGTGTCATGGGCGACCACAGGACCTACGATTATGCCGTGGTCCTTCGGGCGGTGTCCACCAGCGACTTTATGACGGCCACCGCCGTGCGCCTGCCCTATGAGCTGTTGGAATCCGCCATGAACCGGATCGTCAACGAGGTCCGCGGCGTCAACCGGGTCCTCTTCGATCTGACCAGCAAGCCCCCGGCCACCATCGAGCTGGAGTGATCGCGTTTGATAATAGTTTTGTGGCGGGGAGCAATCTCCGCCGTTTTTTCTGTATGCAGCATGTTTCGTTATGGCATACAGGACGGATTTTTATATTTGAGCATTGATTTTCAAGGAGATATCATGTATAATTATTTTGCGAATCTGCAAAAGGAGCGTAGACCAATGATTCACAACTCTATCGTTGACTAACTGAATAAAGGCGCAGAGCATGATTGAGGGGGCAACCCCTTTGGTTAGGTGCGCCGTTTTGAGTAACTTTCGGATAGTGGGAACCGCAGGATGCAGCCACGACGGGAGCTGCTTCGCTGCGGTATTATTGTGCCCTTTATCAGGAGTCGACGCCATGCAGTGACGATTACATATCAAATTTTGCGTTCAAGGAGAAAAACAAATTATGATAATTAAACTGGAACCTATAAATGATGATAACAGAAAGGCTGTTCTGGCTCTTTCCGTGCGGGAGGATCAGCCCTTCGTCGCCCCGAACGATTATTCATTAAGCGAGGCAGATGAGGCCAATGCCAAGGCGCCCGGCACGGCGAGACCGTTTGCGATCTATGCGGGTGAAAAGATTGTCGGCTTCTGTATGCTCGCCTTGGACCCCGAGGATGAGAATCCCGCCGACAGATACTGTCTCTGGCGTTTTATGATTGACAAAAACGAACAGGGCAAGGGCTACGGTCAGGCGGCGCTTCAAGAGATCATCCGGTATTTCAAAGAGAACGGCGTGGACACGGTCTATCTGTCTACTGCGCCTGAGAACGAGGTCGGATTGCACGTCTATCACAAGGCCGGCTTTCGGGAGACCGGCGTCATCGAGGATGGCGAGGCCGTGCTGATGCGGACGCTGAAGGGCCCGCGCAAGACGGTCAAAAGCTTTTACGGTGTCGACGTGGATAAAGCCATGCGCCTCAGGGGAAAGAAGGGCTACGGCGTGAGCATCGCCGTTTACGACAGCGACGGCGATTTCAACACCTACTGCTCCGGCAGCGGCCGGTACGGCGAAGACTTCCCGGTGAACCCGGACATGCTGTTTCAGGCGGGCTCCGTATCGAAGCCCATGTTCGCCCTGACCCTCCTTCGCTACGTGGACAAGGGGAAGATCGACCTGGACGCGGATATCTCCGGCGTGGTGCCGGAATTCGTCAAAAAGGGCCCGTTGACCTTCACCGCGCTGCTATCCCACACGGCGGGGTTCAACGTCCACGGCTTCCCTGGCTATCCGGCCGCCCACGAGCAGTTGTCCCTGGAGGACGTGCTCTCGGGCAAGGGCAACACGCCCCGGGTCCGCCGGATCAAACCCTACGGAAAGCAGCACATGTATTCGGGCGGCGGCATCACGCTGGCCGAGCTGGCCTTCACCCGCATTACGGGCATGACGTTGCGGGACGCCTTCCAGAAGGAGGTGGCGGAGCCCCTGGGCCTTAAGCACACCGGCTTTTTCCAGCCCCTGGACGATGATTTGGTGGGGAACGCGGCCTTCGGCTGGCGGCTGGCCCAGAAGGAGGACGCCGCCCACGGGTATCACTACTATCCAGAGCACGCGGCGGCGGGTCTTTGGTCCACGCCCACGGAACTCTGCAAGCTGGGCGTCGCCCTGTCAAGGAGCTATCGGCGGGGCGGGTTCCTCAAAAAGAAGACCGCCCGCCGCATGATGACCCCGGTGCTGGACAACTACGGCCTCTGCATCTATCGGGGGGTCAACTGCCCCGAGCTCGCCTTCCACGGCGGCTGGAACGAAGGCTTCCTCACGGAGTGGAACTTCTCTTTGAAGGAGGACCTGTGCGTGGCCAGCATGATCAACCGGGCCAGCGACGCCATAGACGAAGCCCATGCCGAGACCGCCTTCGAGCTGTACCAAAACGCAAAAGAATAGGAGATAAAAATGATCTACGAACTGAAAGATACATCCAAGGTCACGGACCTGTTTGCCGGTGCGGTGGATTCCCTGGTCACCTCCTGCCTCGAGGGGATGATGGACAGCAGGATCTACGTGACCGACCTTGAAACTCCCAGGTCCGCCATGGCATACCTCGCCGAGTTCGCTTTCTTCGCGGGGGAGCCAAACAGGGAGCTCGCCTCTTTCAAGCCCAAAGGCGTGGTGGGCATGGTGCCCTCCTCGGAGGGCTGGGCGAAGCTCATCGAAGAGTGCCAGCCCGACGCCGACAAGGTGACCCGGTACGCCATCAAAAAAGGCGCGAAGTTCGACCGGGCGAACCTTGAGAAACTGGTGGCGGCTCTGCCGGAAGGCTACGAGATCCAGCGGATCGACGGCGAGCTCTACGACAAGTGCATGGAGATCGACGACTTCGAGGACGGTGTGTGCCACTTTGGGTCCAAGGAGCAGTATCTCAAGATGGGCCGGGGCTTCGTGGCTTTGAAGGACGGCGAGCCCGTGTCCATGGCCTCCTCCTACACCGTGTACCGGGAGGGCATCGAGATCGAGATCGACACCCTGGAAGAGGAGCGCCGCAAGGGCCTGGCAACGGCCGCGGGGGCCGCGCTGATCCTTTCCTGCCTCAACGACGGCCTCTACCCCAGCTGGGACGCGGCCAACATGGACTCGGTGCACCTGGCCGAAAAACTGGGCTATACATTCAGCCACGAATACCCCTGCTACTGGCTGGACGCCCTCCTCGACATCGTCATCGAGGACCCGGACAGGAGTAACTGGCCCTCCTTCTGCGGTCGGTACGAGCTGCCCATCAAGGACCACCGCATCTACGACGTGAGCCTGAAGGACAAGGACCTGTATCTACACTTTATCAATACGGAGGGCGAGCCCATGGACCTGAAGCTCTGGCCCATCGGCCCGGACACCTTCGGCCTTATGTGGGGGGACGATCGGATCGCCTTCACCCCCGACGCCATGACCCTGGACGGGGAGGTCGTCTGCAAAAAACTGTCATAAGGAAGGAAAAAAACCATGCAAAACAAGGAAGTACTGCAGGCGCTGACCGCTCTCAACGGAGGCGCTGAGAACATCGGATATGAGGAAGAAAACCTGTGGTATACCGCCGTTCCCCGGTGGGCGGACCTGGTGGCGGATTTGAAGGCCTGCGTGCGGAACGAGGACGTACACGCCAGCATCCTTATCGCCACGGACAAGGCTGTCCTCTGGGCCTCCGGTTCCCGGTCCGAGGACGTGAACGGGCAAACCATCTCGCCGCTCACCACCTTCGAGATCGGCTCCATCACCAAGATGCACACGGCGGTTTGCGTATTCAACCTGATCGAGGCAGGCAAACTTCGCCTGGACGACAGGGTCACGAAGTATTTCCCGGCATATGAGAAAGCGGGTGAAATGACCGTCTTTGACCTGCTGCACATGCGGTCTGGGATCGTGGACTTCGCCAACGACGCCGAAACGTTTTTCGGCAGCGAGGAGCTGGCGGACGCCCTGGACGAGGGCAGGATCACCGACGAAGTGCTTCTCGAGCACCTGTACGGGCTGGATTTGACCTTCGCGCCCGGCTCAAAGATGGAATACTGCAACACCAACTACGTGCTGCTGGCCATGATCCTGGAAAAAATCACCGGCAAGGCCTATAAAGAGGTCGTAAAGACGATGGTCTTCGAGCCGGCGGGCATGACTTCCGCTTCGGCCACCACCTTTGGGGACGTAACCAGCGTGCCCGAGCACGCCGGGTATATGCAGGAGCTGGTGGCGGCTCGGGGCGCGGGGGATATCCACGGCACCACGCTGGACCTGCTGAGGTTCGACCGTGCCTTCTTCAACGAACGCATCGTGAGCCCCGCCGCCAAAGCGGGCATCCTCGACTTTGTGGACGGCTACGGCTGCGGCTGGGAGCCCTCCACCCGGAACCCTGACATGATCCTCCACGACGGCGGGACCAACGCCTACTGCGGCCTCAACGCGGTGTTCCACGCCTCAAAAGACAGGAAGTATTTCATCATGCTGTCCTGCAACAATGTGGATGACGACGAGGACGAGGAGGAGGTCCAGGAGGCGGAAGAGACGGAAACCGTCGAGAAGGAAGAGGCGTTCAACCAGCTCCAGGCCATCTTCGACATCTGTAAGAAGCATCTGCAGTGAGGTCGCGCCCCGATCCCTCCGCCTGATAGTATGACAACGATCACCATACAGGAAACCGCCGCGGCGGCTTTGAAGGAGAACGAAAGGATCCGAAAATGAAACAACTGCATTTGGAAAAGATAACGCCCATGAACTGGCACGACGTGGAAGATTTGCACGTAGGCGAGGACCAGAACTTTCTGGCGGACAACGTGTCCAGCCTGGCTCTCGCAGGCGTGATCCGGGAGGCCGGGTTCCACGTGTATACCTTCGGCATCTACCTGGGGGAGGAGCCCATCGGTTTCGTGATGATCGGTTACGACATCCCCTTTGACGACGAGCACGACGACTATGAGAAATACTGGTTCACCCGCAGCAGCTACTTCATCTGGCGCTTCATGATCGACGAGCGCTATCAGAACAAGGGCTATGGGCGGCAGGCTTTGGGCCTCATTCTGGACTTCATCCGCTCCGCACCCGTCCGGCAGGCGAAATACGTCTGGCTATGCTACGGGCCGGAGAACCAGGTGGCCAGGAAGCTCTACGCCTCCTTCGGCTTCCGGGAGGTCCCCGAGGCCTTCTACGAGGAAGACGAGGAGATGCCCGCCGTGCTGGAGCTGTGACGAACAACAAAAAAGGAGATACCACCTATGGATAAACATGAAATGATGGAAAACCTGGCGCAGACACTGCAGGAAAAAGACGTCTTCAACGGAGCTTGGCTCTATGCGGAAAAGGGAGAGATCGTGTCCAAGGGAGCTCTCGGCTTCCGGGACGCGGAGGATAAGCTGCCGATCACGGAGGACACGATCTTTCAGCTGGCTTCGATCAGCAAGACCTTCACCGGGACGGCTGTCATGCTGCTGATGCGACAGGGCAAGCTGAGCCTGGAGGACAGGATCACGAAGTACTTCCCTGAGCTGACGGCCTATGAAGGCGTGACGGTGCGTCATCTCTTGAACCACACCAGCGGCATCCCCGATTACTTCGACGACGCGGACTGGTTCATCGACATCTGGAAGGAAGAAAAACGAGTGCCAGGCAACGACGAGATCCTGCGCTTCCTCTGCGAAACCGAGGCGAAACCGTACTTCGCCCCGGGAGAAGGGCTGCACTACTCCAACACCGGCTATAACCTGCTGGCCCTGCTGGTGGAGCGGCTGTCCGGCATTCCTTATGAAGAATTCCTGCAACAGAACATCTTCGAGCCTGCCGGCATGACAGCCACCCGCTGCTGCCATATCCGCCGGGACGGCGTCCCCTTTGAGAACTATGCCCAGGCCACGGTGTTCGAGAACGGCAGGTGGGTGGCCGACGTGGACTCCGAGGAGGACGGCGACGTAGTCGCCTTCGATGGGCTCAACGGCGACGACTACGTGTACACCAACATCTTCGACATGCTCAAATGGGACCGAGCCCTCCGGGAGGGCAAGGTGCTCACCACGGAGGAGCAGCAGCTCATGTATACCCCCGGCAAGCTCAACAACGGCGAGGACGCGGTGTACGACGAGGAGGACGCTCTGGGCTACGGCCTGGGCTGGGCCGTGGGCCGGGAGGAGGAGCTGGGGCTGGTGGTCAGTCACAGCGGCGGCATGCCGGGGGTGGCTACCTGGTTCGAGCGATTCCTGGACGCGGACAGGACGCTGGTGATCCTCAGCAACCGGGACTATAGGGACGTGCGGGCGTATTTGGGCTACTGGAACGGTATGGAGGCCGTGGCCCGGGACAAGGCGCCGGAGCCTGTCGTCTCCATCGAAGATCTTGCGATCAAGGACCCCGACAAGTCCAATTGGGAGAGCTATTGCGGCAAATACGAGCATCCCGAGGACGCCGATTTCATTGTGGACGAG
>CADBYI010000023.1 GCA_902798825.1 uncultured Eubacteriales bacterium
GAGATGAAGGCGTCCAGATCCCCGTCCATGACGGCCTGGATGTTGCCGTTCTCCACGCCGGTCCGGTGGTCCTTCACCAGGGTGTAGGGCTGGAAGACGTAGGAGCGGATCTGGCTGCCCCACTCGATCTTCTTCATGACGCCCTTCAGCTCCGCCATCTGGGCCTCCCGCTCCCGCTCCTGCAGCTCCAGCAGACGGCCCTTCAGGATGCGCATGGCCATCTCCTTGTTCTGCAGCTGGCTCCGCTCGTTCTGGCACTGGACCACGATGCCCGTGGGCAGGTGGGTGATGCGGATGGCGGAGGAGACCTTGTTCACGTTCTGGCCGCCGGCGCCGCCGGAGCGGTAGGTGTCCACCCTCAAATCCTCCGGGTCGATCTTGATATCGTTGCTGTCGTCGTCGAAGATGGGCGTCACGTCCAGGGAGGAGAAGGAGGTGTGCCGCCGGGCGTTGGCGTCGAAGGGGGAGATGCGCACCAGCCGATGGACGCCCTTTTCCGCCTTCAGATACCCGTAGGCGTTCTCCCCGTCCACCTCGAAGGTGACGGACTTGATGCCCGCGTCGTCGCCCATCAGCAGATCGATCTCCTTCACGGACCAGCCCCGGCGCTCGCAGTAGCGGCTGTACATCCGGTACAGCATCTCCGTCCAGTCCTGGGCCTCGGTGCCGCCGGCCCCCGCATGGAGGCTCAGCACGCAGTTATAGGCGTCGTAGGGGCCCTTGAGGAGCATCTCCAGCCGCAGGGCGGCCACCTTCTTGTCCAGCTCCTCCAGCTCCGCCTTGATCTCCTCGATGATGCTCTCGTCGTCCTCCTCCTCGGCCATCTCGATGAGGGTCTGAATGTCCTCCCGGTTGCCGTTGAGCTTAGAGAGCCGCTCCAGCTTGTCCTTGATGATCTTCACCCGCTGGGTCACCTTGTTGGCAGCGTCCACGTCGTTCCAGAAATCGGCGGCGCTCATCTGGTCCTCCAGACCGGAAAGCTCCGCCTTCAGCTCCTCGGGGCGCATCTGGGCGTTGGCCTGCTCCAGGGTTTTCGTCAGCTCGCCCAGCTTGAATTTGTATTCGTCCAATACGACCATCGTTTTTCTCTCCCTGTTTTATTTCGCGTTTCTGCCGCAGCAGTTCTTATACTTCTTTCCGCTGCCGCAGGGGCAGGGGTCGTTCCGGCCGATCTTCTCGGCGGCCAGCTTCTTCTTGGGGGCGTTCCCCTCGGGGGCCGGGGTATCCACGGGCTTGGCCACCTGCTGCCGCACCACGGGCGCCTTGCGGACGGCCACCCGCAGCAGCCCCTTCACGGCCTCCTCCCGGATGTTGCTGACCATGGCGTCGAACATCTCGAAGCCCTCGTTGGTGTAGGCCACCACCGGGTCCTTCTGGGCGTAGGCCCTAAGGCCGATGCCCTCCCGCAGCTGGTCCATGGCGTCGATGTGGTCCATCCAGTGGGTGTCCACGGTCCGAAGGAGCACCACCCGTTCCACCTCGTGCAGGTCGATGCCCGCCTCCTTTAGCTCCTTCTCCTTGGCGGAAAGCTGTCTCTCGATAAAGCCCCGGCACACCTGCTTGATGTCCCCCTGGGAGGGGCGCTTCTTGTCGAACCCGGCAAAGACGTCCACAGGCCCCGTGCCGCACAGATCGCAGATCTCCTTGCTGACCAGGCCCAAGTTCCAATCGTCGCTGTGGCCCTCCTGGGGGCAGTAGGCGTTGACGATGCTGTCCACCGTGTCGTCGATCATGCCCAGGAAGCTGTCGTGCATATCCATGCCCAGCAGCACCTGGCGCCGCTGGCCGTAGATGATCTCCCGCTGCTTGTTCATCACGTCGTCGTAGCGGAGCACATTCTTGCGGGTGTCGAAGTTGGTCATCTCCACCCGCTTCTGGGCGCCCTCGATCTGCTTGGTGATGAGGCCGTTTTCGATGGGTATCTCGTCGCCGGGGTTCAGCCGGGCCATGATGCTCTCCATCCGATCCGCCCCGAACCGGCGCATGAGTTCGTCCTGCAGCGACACATAGAACCGGGTGCTGCCCGGGTCTCCCTGTCGGCCCGCCCGGCCCCGCAGCTGGTTGTCGATGCGGCGGCTCTCGTGGCGCTCGGTGCCGATGATGTGAAGGCCGCCCAGGGCCACCACCTGCTCGTGCTCCTTGTCCGTCTCCGCCTTGAAGGCGTCGTAGTATTCCTTATACTTTTTCCGGGCGTTCAGGATATTTTCGTCCTCGGTCTCGGCGTGACCCGTGGCCTCCTCGATGAGATCGTCCTCCAGCCCGTCCCGCATGAGGGCCTGGCGGGCCAGAAAGTCCGGGTTGCCGCCCAGCAGGATGTCCGTGCCGCGGCCGGCCATGTTGGTGGCGATGGTGACGGCGTTGAGCTTGCCGGCCTGGGCCACGATCTGGGCCTCCTTGGCGTGGAACTTGGCGTTCAGCACCTGATGGGGGATGCCCGCCCGGGAGAGCTTGTCCGAAAGGTATTCGCTCTTCTCCACGCTGATGGTGCCCACCAGCAGGGGCCGGCCGGTCTTGTGGACCTCCGCGATCTCGTTGACCACGGCCCGGAACTTCCCGGCCTCGGTGGTGTAGACCATGTCCGGCATATCCTGGCGGATGCAGGGCTTGTTGGTGGGGACCTCCACCACGTCCAGACCGTAGATGGCGGTGAACTCGTCCTCCTCGGTCTTGGCCGTGCCGGTCATGCCCGCCAGCTTGTGGAACATGCGGAAATAGTTCTGGAAGGTGATGGTGGCCAGCGTCTTGTTCTCCCGCTCCACCTTCACGCCTTCCTTGGCCTCCAGCGCCTGGTGCAGACCCTCGTTGTACCGGCGGCCGATCATGAGTCGGCCCGTGAACTCGTCCACGATGAGCACCTGGCCGTCCTGGACCACATAGTCCTTGTCCCGGGTGAACAGGGAGTGGGCCCGCAGGGCCTGCTTGATGTAGTGGTTCAGCTCCGTGTTCTCCGCGTCGGACAGGTTTTCCACGTTGAAATACTTCTGGGCCTTCTCGATGCCCTGGGCCGTCAGCTGGACCGTGCGGCGGCGAATGTCGCACATATAGTCGCCGCTGTCCTCCTGCTCGATGCCCATGAGCTGGTCGGACTTGCTGATGTCCTTGATGTCCTCGCCCCGGGTGAGCTTGCGGACGAACCGGTCCGCCTCCCGATACATCTCGGAGCTTTCCTCCCCCTGACCGCTGATGATGAGGGGGGTCCGGGCCTCGTCGATGAGGATGGAGTCCACCTCGTCCACGATGGCGTAGTTGAGCTCCCGCTGGACCATGTTCTCCCGGTAGACCACCATGTTGTCCCGCAGATAATCGAAGCCGAACTCGTTGTTGGTGCCGTAGGTGATGTCGCAGTTGTAGGCCTCCCGCCGCTCGTCGGAGTCCAGATCGTGGACGATGCAGCCCACGGTGAGCCCCAAAAAGCGGTGGATCTTGCCCATCCACTGGGCGTCGCGGCGGGCCAGATAGTCGTTGACCGTGACGATGTGGACGCCCTTGCCGGTGAGCGCGTTCAAATAGGCGGGGAGGGTGGCCACCAACGTCTTGCCCTCGCCGGTCTTCATCTCGGCGATCCGGCCCTGATGGAGGACCATGCCGCCCAGCAGCTGCACGTCGAAGTGGCGCATGCCCACGGTCCTGACGGCGGCCTCCCGGACCACGGCGAAGGCCTCGGGCAGGATGTCGTCCAAGGTCTCGCCCTTTGCGAGCCTGTCCTTAAAGAGCTGGGTCTGTCCCCGCAGCTCCTCGTCGGTCATGGCCTGGTATCGGGGCTCCAGGGCGTTGATCTTCGTCACGATGGGCCGCATCTTCTTCAGCTTGCTCTCGCTGGTGTTCCCCAGCAGCTTATCCAAAAATCCCATGTATCACATCTCCATACTTTGTCAATATGGAAGTGTACCACAAAATGCCGCCCCCGTAAAGGGCGGAAAAGGGAAGCTGACAAAAGGTTCACACGGGCGACACGTTCATTCCTTCAACCGCCGGATGACCTCCCGCATCTTCTCCCGCTGGCTCTCCGACAGGAAGGGGGAGAGGGTCGAATAGATCTCCTCCATGCGGGTGGGGCTCATTTCGCCCGCCTGCTCCTGCTCCCGGGTCATGCGTTTGAGCTCCTCCATGAGCGCGTCCTCACTGCTGCCCTTTCGGGCGGTCAAAAACCGTTCCATCTCCTCCTGTGTCATGGGCTCACCCCCTTTGCTTCAGGGTATGCGGCCCCGGGGCTCACTATGCCCGGCACAGGACGGGGACGACCCGCATAGAATGGGAGTATGAACGGATTTGTGAATCAAAACCGACCGGATCGTCCGTCGGGGCCCCCTTCGCCGCCGCCCCATCCGCTGACCTGCGCCCTGGTGCTGGCCGAGCAGGTCCGGGCCGAGCGGGGTCGCATTGGGGTGGAGCAGTATGTGCGCTGCGTGGGGCCGCTGCTGCCGCCCCCCCTCGCCGAGGAGCTGTCCCGCCGTCTGGGCGTGCCCCTGCCGCCCCCGCCCGGACCGCCGCCCGGACCGCCCCCCAACAAAAAACCGCCCGAGGGCAACGGGGGCGGGCTGGATATGCAGCAATTGCTGAGGATTCTCAGCTGCATGGGGCGAAAATAAAAAAACTGCCTTTTCAGATTGTTTTAGGCTTGATGGGGTATCCTGCCCCCATAAGAAACCCGAAGGACAGGAGCCAAGCGCTATGACACTGGAAAAGACCTTCCCCGCCATGGGGACATTGCATACCGTCACCATATTCGACGCCGAGGACCCCGGGGCCGCCGGCGATGCCCGGGCGTACCTGATGGAGCTCAATCGGGCGTGGACCTGTTTTCAGGAGGACAGCCAGATCTCCCGGATCAACCGGGCCGCAGGCAGGGAGGCCGTTTCTGTGGACGGGGACACGCTGTGCGTTCTGCAGCGGGCCCAGCGCTTTCATCAGCTGACGGGCGGCGCTTTCGACGTGACCGTGGGCCCCTTGGCTGACCTCTGGCGGGGCGCCATACGGCAGGGGCGCCTGCCTTCCGACGAGGCCGTCTGGGAGGCCCTGGAGCTGGTGGACGGGCGGGACCTTGCCCTGGACGGGTATGCCCAAAGGGTCATGCTGCAAAAGAGCGGGCAGCGGATCGACCTGGGCGGCATCGCCAAGGGCTACGCCGCAGACGGACTGCGCCGGCGGCTGCGGCAGCGGGGCGTCCGCCGGGCGCTGCTGGACCTGGGCGGCACGGTGGCTACCCTGGGCTGCTGTCTGCCGGTGGGCATCCGGGACCCCTTCCGACCCGGGGGCGCTCCCCTGGGGACGCTGATGCTGGATGACAGCTGCGTCGTCACCAGCGGCGTATACGAGCGCTTCGTCTGCATAGAGGGCCGCCGCTATCATCACATCGTGGACCCGCGGACAGGCTTCCCCGCCCAAAGCGGCCTCGTCTCCGTGTCGCTGGTGGGTCAGGACGGGACGGCGCTGGACGCCATGGCCACCGCGGCCCTGATCCTGGGACCGGAGCAGAGCGTGCCATTGCTGGCGGCGCTTGACATGGAGGCCGTCTTCGTCACGACCCATGGCCAGATCTTCGTCACCAGGGGATTGAAGAACGCATTTCGTCTGTGGAACAAACCCAACGCCAATACCGGCGCCCAGCAGAGCGTCGCATAGATAGGAGATACCCTCATGCAAGAGATCAAACTGAAAGCTGCCGCCCTCTGGGGGCGACTGGACAAGACCCAACTGCTGCGCCATGGGGTGCAGCTTATATCCTTCCTGCTGTTTCCCGGCCTGTTTTTGACCGTCTTTCACGCCATCAGGGACGTGGTCATGGCCCTCGTCAACGGCACCTTCGCCTTCGCCTCCGCATCGGGGAGCCTGGCGACCCTGGTCGTGACCCTGGGGGTGACGGCCCTGTGGGGTCGGTTCTTCTGCGGATATCTGTGCACCTTCGGGGCGCTGCAGGAGCTGCTGGCGCTGGCGGG
Organism: uncultured Eubacteriales bacterium; assembly: GCA_902798825.1. Lineage (GTDB taxonomy): Bacteria > Bacillota > Clostridia > Christensenellales > CAG-138 > RUG472. The sequence goes on from CADBYI010000023.1 coordinate 5,937, forward strand.
GAGAAAGCTGCTGCCGGAGCTCAAAAAGGTGCCCGCGACCGTGGACAGGATCCTGAAATACACGAAGTACGGCGTCCTATTCGCCCTGGTCCTGTTCGTTTGGACATTGCAGCTTCCCGTGGACAGCACCCTTAGCCCCTGGGGCGTGTTCGGCGCGCTGCTGTCGGGGAACCTGTCCGTCATGGCGGACGCCGTCCCCACCTTGGGCTTTGGCCTGCTGTTGCTTATCCTGATCCTCTCCCTGTTCGTGGAGCGGGCATTCTGCCGGTATCTGTGCCCCTTGGGCGCCCTGTTCACGCCCTTGTCTGCGGGCAGGCTCTTCCGCGTACGGCGCCTCGAAACGGCCTGCACCGGCTGTCAGGCCTGCACCCGCAGCTGCGCCATGGGCGTCACCGTCCATGAGGACAGCTTCATTCGCTCCGGGGAATGCATCGACTGCATGCGCTGTCTGGGCGTCTGTCAGCCCCAGGCGCTGAAAACCCTTCCCGCCCCCGCCGTGGCGGGGACGGCCTCGGCCCTGGCCCTGTGCGGCCTCATTCAGGTGGGCCGGATCGCGGTGCCGGAGACCGTGGAGCAGACCGCATCGACGGCGGCCGCCCCCGTGGGCGACTATTCCGGCAGACAGGTGGTTTCCGCCGAGTCCGCCCCTTCCGCCGCCCAATATGCGGACGGCGTCTATACCGGCCAGGGGAACGGCTTTCGGGGCGTCATCTCCGCCCAGGTCACGGTGGAGGGCGGCCGCATCACGGACGTGACCATCCTCTCCAGCCGGGACGACAGCGACTTCTTCCAGCGGGCCCAGACGGGCGTCATCCCCGCCATCCTTCAGGCCCAGTCCATCGGCGTGTCCGCCGTCAGCGGCGCCACCTATTCCTCCCGGGGCATCCTGGAGGCCGTGGCCGATGCGCTGCAGCTGGACGCCTCCGCCCTGCCCCAGATCACCGATACCCACGGCCGGGGCAAGGGCAGCGGCGCCAGGGGACAGAAGGGTGCTGACCGTACGGCTCCGTCCGCAGGTGAATCAGGCGGCAGCGGCCGCAAGGGCAGGGGCCAGCGCCAGTCCGGCTCGAACCAGCAAAGCGGCTCCGACTCGGACCAAAGTGGCCGTCAGCGCAAAGCTAAGCAAAGCGGCGATACCAGCAACGGATAATAAACAGCGCCGACGGGTTTCCCGTCGGCGCCGGATTCTGTGAAGGCTTACGGATTGCCCAGCACGTGGCCCATGAAGTAGGGCAGCTGCTTCTTCCACCAGGGCCAGTCGTGGTTCACGTCGTAGCCCCAGAAGTCGGCCCAGTGGGGCACGCCCTTTTCGGTAAGGATGGCGTCCAGCGCCCGGGAATCCCCGATCATCTGATCCTCCCAGGCCCCCTGGCCGCAGCAGAAGATGATGGTGCCCCGGCGGTACAGGTCCATCCAGGGATGGTCAGCCGGCATGTTGGGCAAGAAGTGGATGGGGGAGTTGGCATAGACCAGATCGTCCATGTACCCGCCGAAGAAGTGGCTGGCGTCGAACAGGCCGCTGAGGGAGATGAACCCGTCGAACAGGTCCGGCCGCCGGAAGAAGGCGTTGGCCGCGTGGACCCCGCCCATGCTGCAGCCCGTGGCCATGGCCTTTTCGCCCCATTCGATGTGCTGGGGCACCAGCTCCTCCGCCACGTAGTGGAACCAGCGCTCCTGCTGCTCGGCCCGATAGCGGCCGTCGCCGCCTTCGTTGGACCAGCTCTCCTCGTCGATGCTGTCCACCAGCAACATCCGGAGCTTCCCCGCCTCGATCCAGGGGCGGACGGTCTCCACCATGCCGAAGTTGCGAAAGTCCCAGGTGTGGCCGTTCTGGGGCGCGAAGGCCAGGCAGAGCTTTCCGGCGTGGCCGATGAGGGCGTGCTCCATGTCCCGGTTCAGATTGTGACTGTAGGTTTTGAAATACTGCTCCTGCATAGCCGCTCCTTTACGCCCATTCCTGAACGAATGAAATGAATTCCTGGACCTCCTGCTCGCTGTAGGCGTGGGCCATGTACATCATGCAGCCCATGGTGGCCCACATGATCTCGGGCATCCGCTCGCACATGGTCATGCGATCGCCGTACTTTTCCATGATCTCCTCATGGGTGTGCTTATAGGTGCGGGAGTCCTTCCGGCTGGCGTAGACGCACCAGTGGTCGAGACCCGTGGGGGCCAGCAGCCGCTTGTCGGCGGTGATCATGTCCGCCCAGATCTGGTACACGTCCGTGGCGTGGCCGTAGTCCATCATGTCCGGGGTGTAGCCGCCGGCGGGCCGCATGTTCACCTCCAGGGCCACGAAGTCGCCCACCTCCCCGAGACCCTTGCGGGCCTTCGTCAGGCGGAAGAATTCGAAGTGGACGAACCGGCTCTTGACCTTAAAGGCCTTCACCGTCCGCCGCCCCATCTCCTGCAGGGCCGGGGGCACCTCCTTGAGGGTGTAGTAGGCCAGCTCCAAATCCTTGTTCACCAGATCCGCGATGGAGGGGGGGAACACGGCGGAATTCTCGAACAGGGTGTCCCCGTGGGAATCCACCACGGCGTCGTAGGAGTAGATGTCGCCGTAGATGAATTCCTCCATGACGTAGGGCACGTCGGGCTTGTTTTGGAAGAAGTCCCGCAGGTCCTCGTCGCTCTCCAGCTTCCAGGTGTCCGCCGCGCCAACGCCCACGTCGGGCTTCACGATGACGGGGTAGCCGCCGATCTCCTTGAGAAAGGCCCGGGCGGCCGCTTCGTCCGTGACCAGATGGGACCGGGCGGTGGGGATGTTGGCGGAGGCGTAGACGGGCTTCATGCCGTACTTGTGCTTCCAGGAGCCGATCTCCTCATACTTCACGCCGGTGGTGATGTTGAAGTCCGTGCGAAGCTTGGCGTCCTGGATGAGCCAGTACTCGTTGTTGGACTCCAGCCAGTCGATCTTCCCGTATTTGAAGGAGAAGAAGGCCACGGCCCTGAAGACCTGCTCATAGCTCTCCAGGGTGTCCACCCGGTAGTATTCCGTGAGCGCCGCCTTCAGGGGCGCTTCCAGGCTGTCGTAGGGGGCGTCGCCCACGCCCAGCACGTTGACGCCGTTCTTCTTGAGCCGGTCGCAAAAGTTCCAATAGGTGTGGGGAAAATAGGGGGATATAAACACAAAATTCATAGAATTACCTCGTTTCGTTTGGCTCAAACAGAGCGTCAAAAAATAATTGGTATATAGTATACGACAGAATCGCGCAGGAATCAAGGCCGCCGCGCTCTTTTTTGTCGATTGGCCCCAAAAAGTGAACGAATTGAAAATGCAAAAAGATTTTTTGCAAAAGCAGAGGACAAGAGGGGGAATCTGTGGTAATATACTAATAGGCGCGGGTAAACGATATGATCGCGTCAGAGGGAGTGAAAGATATGCGTATTTCCATTTCCGGAAAAAACCTTGAAGTCTCCGACTACATGCGGGAGACCGCGGAGAAGAAGCTGAACAAGCTCTCCAAGTTCTTCCCCCAGGATGCGGACGCCCAGGTGAGCTTGGCCGTAGAGAAGAACCGCCACATCGTGGAGGTCACCGTTCCCTATGAGGGCCGTATCGTCCGGGCAGAGGAGACCTCCGGCGACATGTACGCGTCTTTGGACAACGTGGTGAGCAAGCTGGAGAAGCAGGTACAGCGGTATCGGACCCGGCAGGACCGTCGGCGCAAGTCCGGCGAGGTCATCGCGGACTTTGCCCCCGTGGCGGCGGAGGAGCCTGAAGCCTTTACGCCCCGGATCGTGCGTACCAAGAAGTTTGACATCCGCCCCATGAGCGAGGAGGAGGCCATGCTCCAGATGGAGATGCTGGGCCATTCCTTCTTCGTGTTCGAAAACGCCGAAACCGGCGAGGTCAACGTGCTCTACGTCCGCAAGGACGGCAACTACGGCCTCATCGAGCGGGCATAAATCTCAAAAATCATTTCCAGCATAAGCGGCGGCCGGGGCTTCCCCCGGCCGCTGGTTTTTGTTTATGCTTTTTCATCTGAATTCCAGCAGCTTATGTGGTTCTATGTGCAGCACGGTGGCGATGTTGAACAGCAATTCAAGGGAGATAGGGCGGCAGATGTTGGGCGCTTCCACGGCGCTCATATGCTGACGGCTGATGCCCACCTTCTCCGCCAGCTGCTCCTGGGTCAGCCCAGCGTGCTTGCGGTAGTAGGCGATGTTATAGCCCAGCTCGATATAGTATTGCGTGTTGTCGAACACGACTTCGTTTTCACCCATGTAATCACCTCGTGTTGTAAGTATATGCGAAAAAACGTCTTTCAAAAACTATTGGTAAAAAGGTGATTGCTATTTGACAAATAGCATGCTATAGTTATGAGGGGATAAGCCAAATTCAATAACACAAGGAGAATCAAGATGAAAACAAAGCGCTGGGTAGGTCTGTTTCTGTGCCTGCTGCTCTGTGTCAGCCTGTTACCTGCTATATCGCAGGCCGAGATTGCTGTTGACGTGGCTGCAGAGGAGCTGGTGGGCGAATGGAAGCTCTACAAGGCCACTTCCATGGACCAGACCTTGACCTCCGAGCAGCTCCAGGCGGAGGGTGTGGAGCTGTCCTTCACCTTAAACGGGGACGGCTCCGCTGCTATGGTCAGCAACGGCTCCACCGCCAACGGACTTAGTTGGAGGGAGGAAAGCGGTGAGCTAACCTTGTCGTATTACCCCGACGATATCTTCACCCTCACTTACGACGGATCAGATATGATTCTGAACATCGATGGAACTACTCTATATTTTTCGAAGAGCGGCACCTCCAAACCCGTGTCCACCCCCACGCCCACCGCGACACCCACCCCCTCGCCAGAGCCTGCCACCGTCAAGAAGGTCCAGGCGAAGAAGAGCCTGAAGCTTCAGGCGCCGAAGATCAAGAAGGCGACCTATCAGTGGATGTATAGGACAGGGAAGGTGGGCCCCTGGCAGTCCCTGGGGAAGAAGGGCTCCAAGCAGAAGCTGAGCGTCAAGGCCACCATGGCTCTGGACGGGTACCAGTATCGGTGCCGGGTGACCAGCCCAACCGGCGCCGTCAGCCATACGGACATCTATGAGCTTTACGTCTACGAACAGCTGAAGGTGAAGAAGCAGCCCAAGTGGGGCAAGGCCAGCCTGCCCGGGTCCAAGATGACGCTGGTCATCACGGCCCAGGGGGCCAGCAGCTACCAGTGGGTCACCCGGCCCAATGGCAGCAGCCCCTGGACCAAGATCGAGGGCGCCACGGGCACCAGCTATGTGGTGGACGTGCAGGAGGGCATGGCCGGACGGCAGTACGCCTGCCAAGTGACCGGCAAGCAGGGTACGGTCATGTCTAAGGCGGCCACAGTGAAGATGGCAAAGATACCGGCCCCGAAGATCAAGAAGCAGCCGGTGTTGAAGAAACCGGTGGCTCCTGGTACCGTGGTCACGCTGAAGGTCACGGCTATCAACACAGAGACCTACCAGTGGTACTACAGGACCTCCGCGAACGGCGCCTGGATCATCTACAGCGGCGCCACCCAGCCCACCCTGACCTTCACGGTTGGGGCGGGAACCAACGGCTACCAGTACAAGTGCACCGTCAAGGGCCGGGGCGGCTCGGTGGATTCCAAGCCCGTGACGTTGAAGGTGGTCACGCCGTAACAAAGGTAACACAGCACGATCGACTCGGGAGCGGCGAAGAACGCCGCTCCCTCCTTTTTGCCGACCGGGCCCTGTGTGCCGGGAAAAGTATTGCCAAAGGGGGCTTTTTTTCGTATACTGTACCCATGACCATACGCATCAACAGCCGCATCTTTCTCTTGGCCGTCACCGGGTTCGTGGCGGTGTTCATCGTGCTGCTGCCCTTCATCGATCGGCGGGTGTGCCGCAGGCTGGGGCTGAATCTGCAGCACGGCCTGAGCCAGAACCCCAACGCCGACGCCCTGCTGCGGCTGCGGCAGCTGGTGCTGTACGCGGTGTTTTTGCTGTATCTGGCGGCCTTTTTGGTGATCGTGTTCTTCTCCCGCTCCGCCGGCGACGAGTACCAGGTCCACGTGGCCCCCTTCCAGGATCTGTACAACGCCGTGGAGACGGACCGGGGATTGGTGGACGTGATCGAGACCATCTTCAAGCAGGGCATCCTGGAGGGCCTGTCCCACGTGGACATCATCAAGCCCCAGGACATCGTCCAGGTGTATCTCAACGTGATGCTCTTCGTGCCCATGGGGTATCTGCTGCCCTATGTGTTCAACTGGTTCCGGGCCCGGGCCACCATTCGGCCGGTGGTGGCCTGCTTCGTCATCTCGCTGGCCACGGAGAACATGCAGCTGATCTTCCGCCGGGGGCTCTACGATCTGGACGATCTGCTGTCCAACACCCTGGGCGGGCTCGTGGGCCAGGTGCTGTTTTTGCTGATCGCCTATGTGGTGACCCACCCGGACTGGCGGCAGGAGCTGCGGGCCTATCACCGGTGGCAGCGCCACGCCCGGCACATGACCCTCTATCCCTTCGCCCGGCGGATCGGGCTCTCCCGCACCACCCTGCTGGCCACCTACGAGGAGGCGGTGTGGGACTTCTACGTGGACAAGCTGGGCTTTCGGGTGAAGAAGCAGATGATGAGTCTGGACGACATCGACACCCGGTTCCTGCTGGTCATGGGCTCCTCCCAGGTGGAGATCATCTGCTTCAACAAGCGCAAGATGATCCCCGTTCAGTATCTGACCATCTCCGCCCGAAATCTGGTGAAGATCAAGAAGCGGCTGGAGAAGAACGGCATCCAGGTGGGGGACTTTCACCGGGACCTCTACACGGACCTGCGGTGCCTGTCCTTCACGGGGCCGGACAGGGTCTGCATCACCGTTATCGAGCAGCCGTGACAATTTTTTGTAATATATTGGAGCCACAGAGAAACCATGGCTTTACGAGTGGCGGTTCTTTTGGTATACTGTCGCCTATGAGAGCTTTTTTGAAACCGATCTGCCTTATTATGGCGTGTTTGACCCTGGCGACGGTGCCGGGCTGCGGACAGCAGGCCCTGGAAGCCTATGAAACGGCTCAGGTCCAGGCCACGCCGGAGCCCACCGCCCAGGTCACAGAGGCGCCCCTGACGCCGGAGCCCACCTACTATATGGTGCCCATCACCATGGCGCCCACCGCTACGCCCAGCCCCACCCCCACGGCGGAGCCTACCCCCAGCCCCACGCCCACGCCCAGCCCCACCCCCACCTCGGTGCCCCTGAACCGGCGGGACTTCGAGACGGAGGTGCGGCAGGTGCTCTTTCCCCTGTGGGCGGGAGAGCCGGAGCCCACGCCCACGGTGGCGCCTTTGGCCACGCCGGACCCCCGGGCGGAGGCCATGGGGAAGCTGGCGGCCATGGTCTTTGCCAACGTGGCCGTGTACGATCGGCCCAACGAGACCGCCAAGGTCCTGGGCCGGGAGTCCTATCATCTGGTCTACATCCACCGGATCCAGCGGGATTATTATTATGTGACCACCCAGGAGGGGCTGCAGGGCTTTGTGAAGAGCAGCCAGCTGACCCCCCTGACCGAAGCCGACCTGGAGGCGTACCTTTCCGCCGCCATGCAGCATGCCTATACCGCCGATCTCTATTCCCCCGACGCCTTCCTGGCGGAGCTGGGCCGGGTGGAGAACGCGGGCGACATGGAGGAGCGCATCTACGCCGCCCTGTGCCGGCTGGGGCTGGACTTTGAGCCCTACTACTACCGGGTCTACAAAAAGGATCTGCAGGACGACAGGAAGTATCCCCTGTACTATAAGGACGACAACTACAACTCCCTGCGCTTCAAGCTGTTCAACTCCACCGGGAGCCTGGTGTACACCCAGGGCCACAGGACCCAGTGGGAGTACGTGCCCGCCAGCGGCCAGCTCCAGAAGGGGGACATCCTCTTCTTCAGCGAGCTGCCCAAGCGGAACACCGGCGTGCTGGAGGGGTGCGAATTCGTGGTGGCCGGCCAGCATTCGGGCATGATCACCGACTGCGCCGTGTATCTGGGGGGCGACAGCGTCCTTTGCCTCCAGGAGGGGAAGGTCCAGCAGATGGACGGCTTCTCCGGCAGCGAGCTGTACAAAAGCTTCGATTCCGCCCGCCGGATCCACCTGGACGTCTATGACGAAAAGCAGCTCATCGTCGAGGACATGATCGCCCAGATCTACGACTGTCTGGGCACGCCCTACAACAACTATCAGCGGACGGGGGACTTCTCCTTCGACTGCTCGGGGCTCATCTCCTGGCTGCTGGTGCGGATGGAGATGTATCCCACGGCCTTCGTCTACTATCACTGGCTGGAAACCTCCGCCTCGGGCCTGTCCAACATCAGGGACTATACCTGGAGGGGGACCAAGCGGATCAGCATGACGGACCCCATACAGCTGCCCATCGGCGGGGAGCTATCCTCCCTGGACGGGTTCCAGCGGGGGGACATCATCTTCCTGCTGAAGAAGAAGGGCGGCAGCATCGGCCATGTGATGATGTATCTGGGGGAGGGCCGGGTGATCCACTCCACCTACATCACGAACAAGTATTCCGGCACCGTGGTGGCCAACTTCCGCCGGGAGCTCCAAAGGCTCTACAGCGTCTCCCTGCGCATCGACACCATCATAGATAAATAATAAAACGCACCGCATAGGAAAAAGCGCCTTCCCTTCGTCGGGAAAGGCGCTTTGTGTTTCGTGTCCCTACGGCTTAAAGGAATCGATCCGGAGGGCGTTGTTGTACAGCAGCTGCAGATCGGGCCTGAAGTAGGCCACCACCGTGCCGCCGTACTCCTCGTCGATCCGGGTGGAGTGGATGACTCGGCCCTCCCCCAGATACATCATCACGTGGCCCACCTGAAGGGTGGCGCTGTTCCGGCGCAAAAAGACCAGGTCCCCCCGCTGCAGATCGTCCAGGGAAACAAGGCCCACCGCCGGGTCCCGCTGGGCGGGGCAGATGAGGTGGATGCGGCGCTCATAGTGCCAGAAATAGTCGGTGACGCCGGAGAAGCCCGAGGCGTTGGTGCCATGAAAGGCCGCCCGCCCCAGATACACGGGGGTGATCTCCATGCGCATGAAGAGCCAGGAGATGAGCCCCGAGCAGTCGAAGGAGTATTCCCCGGTCCGCTGGAAGTTGCTGTAGGGGGTGCCCAGGCAGTCGTAGATCTGGGCGATCAGATCCTCGATCAGGGCCTGCTTTTCGTCGACCACCTCCAGATGGATCCGGCGGGCGCTGTCCAGTGTCTCCTGGAGCTGCTCGGTCCAGGCCACGGCCTTGAGCTGGCCGTTTCGCAGCAGCAGGACCTTGCCGTTCCCCAGATACACGCCGCAGCCCGTCAGCGACCCGGAGTAGGGGCCCTTGAGGACGAACTGGTACTTGTCCAGCACCCCGCTGCTGCCCTTGCCCAGGGCCTCGGTGAAGAAGAGGATGTCCCCCTTCTGGAGCTGGCCTTTGGCGGGCACGTACTCCCACTGGGTCCGCTGCCCGGCGTACTGGACGTTGCTCCCCGAGGTGTTGAAGAGCTTGAACAGCAGGGAATTGTACACGTCGTCCGTATAGAAGCGGGGATAGCGCTCCTCGTTGTCCAGCTCCTTTTTGTACACCCGATAGTACAGGGGGTCGAAGTCCAGCCCCAGCCGGCCCAGGGCCCGGTAGATGCGCTCCGCCATGGACCCCTCGTCCGTCCCGGTCTGCAGCTCCCGAAGGAAGGCGTCGGGGGAATAGTAGTCCACGGTCCGCTGGAGCTCCTCGATGGCGTTGAAGTATTGCCGGATGTCCGCGTCCTCCAGGACCACGCACTGGCTGGCCTTGATGTAGCCGGTGAGGCCCTCCTGGGTGGTCACGTAATAGTACTGCTTGTTGTAGACGTTGCGGATGTAGAACAGGTGATAGGATTCCCGGCCCAGGACCCGGGCCAGCTTGTGGGGCCAGCCCAGAATGGGGCAGTTGGCGAAGACCATGGCGCCGATTTTGCCCACCCCCTCCAGCAGGGGATTGGGGGTGCTCAGGGGCATGGCCGTGGCGGTGGGCTCCGGTGAGCAGCTGAGCAGGGGGAACAGCCGATCCTGTACGTCCCCGCGGTCGTCCTGCCGCTGCAGGGGCACCAGCGTGGGTGTGGGGGTCGGCGTCGGTGTCGGTGTGGGGGTCGGCGTCGGGGAGGGCGTGGGCGTCGGGGAGGGGGTCGGCGAAGGAGAAGGGGTGGCCGAGGGCGTGGGCGTGGGCGCCTCCGTAGGGGCCGGCGTGGGGTTGGCTTCCTGAGGCGCGGCGGGCTCAGCGCAGCCCGGCAGCAGGAGCAGCGCCACGAGAACGACAGCCATGCACTTTTTCAGAAACGATCTCATTACCGACAGTATACCAGTCGAGCCGTGCTCCGTAAAGGGTCAGCGAACGTCGGCGTCGGGAGGCAGGTGCGCGAGGAGGAACGCCTTCACGTCCTCATAATCCTCCGGGGGAATGTACAGCACCACGCCGAGGCCCAGGCGGATGGCGTCGTATTGAGGCAGGAGCTTCACCTTGCGCATCCGGGCGAAGGTGTGAGGGCCGGCGGTCTTGCTCCGGTAGGTGATGATCTTCTCCTCGTCCATGGAGAAGGGCAGGGGGTCGTCCCCCACCAGGAACAGGATCCCGGCGATCAGCAGGAACATGCCCAGAAACAGGGCGTCCACCATCAGCGGCATGCTCCAGACGGACATGTCCCGGCTGGGCGGACCCACGATGAGGAGGCCCACCGTGCTGAGGACGGCCATGATGAGGAACACCTCGCCCATGATGATCAGGGCGTGCCTGTTGCAGCGGGGGTTCATCCGATATTTCCAGCGATAGACCCCGTCCTCGCCCCTTGTCACCCGGTCGGGGAATTGATGGATATCATAGGGCAGCATGGCTTTCTCCTCTCATGGGTCATGGCGCGGGGGTGGACAGCGCCAGATAGGGATTGTTGGGGTCCGGGTCCGTGGGGTCCCAGCCGTAGCCCTGCTTGTTGGTGTAGGGCTCCGACCAGATGAGCTTGGGGGTGCCCGGGGGCGTGGGCCCCTGATCCCTGACCACCCATACGTTCACGGTCTCGAACTGGCTCAAATCGTAGATATACTTGGCGTCCGCCACGGTCATCCGCACGCAGCCGTGGGAGGCCTTGGTGCCCAGCTTCTGATAGGAGCGCATGTTGGTCATGTGGTGGGCCGCGGCCTTGTCGTAGCCGGCGTCATAGCTGATGGGCACGGAGTGGAACAGATGCCCCTTGTAGAACCGGCAGGCCCAGAACCCGAAGCACAGGGTGTCCTCCTCCTCGGAGCCAAGGAGCTTATAGTCATACCGCTCGTAAATGGTGTATTTGCCCACGGGGGTGCCGTTGTTGCCCCGGCCCGAGGAGCAGATCATGATTCGATCCTCCCGCCACTCCCCGTTTTCCCCATGAAAGGACACCACGGATTGGGAGGGCAGATATAGCACCAGCAGCTTTTCCCCCTCCTTTGTGGGCGGTTCGGCGGGGGTGTAGAGGGGCACCAGCCTGGCCTCCTCCACCCGGTCGGCGCCCCGCTCCACGTTCCCCTTTTCGTCGGCGGGATAGAAGCCGACGCCCTTGTTCCCCACCTGGCCGTAGGCCAGGTACAGGTCCCGATCGGGCCAGTAGAACAGCCGGGAGCCGGCGCCGCCCTCCAAAAAGCGGGCGGGCCGCTTGTCCGTGGGCAGATAGAAGGGCTCGAAGGGGGCGGGGACGGGCGAGGGCGTGGGGGTGGGCGTGGGCTCCGGCGTGGGGCTGGGGGTCGGGGTGATCGTGGGCGTGGGCGTGGGCACCGCCGTGATCATCACCGCCACCGGAAGCCGGGGGCCTTCCGTCACGGTGGGCAGGGGCGTGGCCTTGGGTTCGGCTGTCGAAAGGGAAGGGGAGGGTTGCTCGCTTCCCGTCGAAGCGGCCTGGGGCGGCGCGGCCTCCACCGTACCGGCGGGCCGGACGCAGGACAGCATCAGCAGCCCCAGGACCCAGATGCAGATACTCAATGCCCGTTTTCTCATGAAGACGCCTCTTTCCCATGCTGGAAAAAACTGTATCTATAGTTTACCCGCTGACGGGTCGAAAAGCAACCGGCCACTGGTGACGCATCTGTAAAATAAATTCGATTTTATAGACAGATTTAAGATTCAGCGTATACAATGGGGGCATCTGATTTGTGGAGGTAGACGATCATGAAGATGACGTACAATCGGCTCCTTTGCCTGGTCACGGCCCTTTGCCTGCTGCTGGGGCTGGTCCTGGGCGCAAGCGGTGTGAGCGTCGCGGAGGAAACGGCCGCCACGGCCATCCGGCAAAGCGGCGACGACGGGCCCCAGGGCACGCCCCCGGAGGGCTTCCCCGGCGGCACCCGGCCCGATGGCACGCCCCCGGCGGGCATGGGCGAACCCCCTTCCGGCGGCATGGGCGGCGGTCCCGGCGGAGTGCCCGGCGGCGCCTCGGCGGACATAGAGTATGCCGGGGCCGTGGAGATCACGTCCCGGCAGACCCAGGAGGATGAGACCTACGCCAGCGAGACCGCGGATGAAAGTGCCCTGCTCATCGCCACCTCCGACGCGGTGGTCATCACCAACCCCACCGTCACCAAGTCCGGCAGCTCCAACGGCGGCGACAGCTGCAACTTTTACGGCCTGAACGCGGCGGTCCTTATCAAGGACGGGGCCCAGGTCACCCTCACCGGCGGAACCGTCACCTCCGACGCCTCCGGGGCCAACGGCGTCTTCTGCTACGGCGGCAACGGGGGCCAGAACGGGGCGAAGGGGGACGGCACCACGCTGACCATCCGGAACACCGCCATCACCACCAAAGGCTCCGGCTCCGGCGGCATCATGACCACCGGGGGCGGCGTCACCTACGCCTATGATCTCACCGTGAACACCTCCGGCCAGTCCTCCGCGGCCATCCGCACGGATCGGGGCGGCGGCACGGTCTATGTGAACGGGGGCAGCTACACCTCCAACGGCCTTGGCTCCCCGGCCATCTACTCCACGGCGGAGATCCACGTGTCCAACGCCACCCTGACCTCCAACCTGTCCGAGGGCGTGTGCATCGAGGGCAAGAACAGCATCGAGCTGGTGGACTGCGACCTGGTGGCCAACAACACCCAGATGAACGGCAACGCCACGTTCCTGGACACCATCATGATCTATCAGTCCATGTCCGGCGACGCCGACAGCGGCACCAGCGCCTTTTCCATGACCGGCGGCTCCCTGACCAGCCGCAACGGCCACGTCTTCCACGTGACCAACACCAACGCCCTCATCACCCTCTCCGGCGTAACGGTGGTGAACGAGGACAGCGAAGGGGTCCTGCTCTCCGTCTGCGACGACGGCTGGACCGGGGCCGGAAACGTGGCCACCCTGAACGCGGTGAACGAGCAGCTGGAGGGCCTGCTGCTGGTGGGGAGCGACGCCACGCTGAATCTGAACCTCACCGAGAGCACCGCCTACACCGGCACCATCAGCGGCGTCATCACCAACGCCAAGGGGGACGTGATCTCCGACCAGGTGGGCACGGTGCACGTGACGATGGACCTGGGCTCCACCTGGACGCTGACCGGCGATGCCTATGTGACCTCCTTCACCGGGAACGCGGCCAACGTCATCACCAACGGCTACACCCTCTATGTGGACGGCGTGGCCCTGGCGGGCACGAAATAAGGGCCCTTTCCAAGACAAAAACAGAGAGAAAAGAACTGCCGCCCCTTTGGGACGGCAGTTCTTTTATTCTACGCTCACTGCTCTTTTCGCTTCTTTTCCAGCCAGGGGAGGAAGTACTCCCGGTAGAGGAAGTCCAGTATGGCCACCCCGGGGATGGCCAGCAGGATCCCCACCACGCCGAAGGCCCGGCCGCACACCACCACGCCCACCAGTATCCACAACCCGGAGATGCCCAGGGAGTCCCCGAAGAGCTTGGGCTTGAGGATGTAACCGTCGATGGTCTGCAGCACCATGGTGAAGATCAAAAACGCCAGCGCGTGCCAGGGGTTCACCATCAGCAGAATGAAGCCGCCGATGATGGCGCCGATGACCGGGCCGAAGGTGGGCACCAGGTTGATGACCGCCACCACGAAGGACACGAGGCCCACGTAGGGCATGCCCACGATGGCCATGAACAGGGCGTTGGCGGTGCCCACGATCAGGCTGTCCAGCAGGTTAAAGACGATGTACCGCTTCAAAATCACGTGGCACCGGCGCAGCACCCGGATGAAGTCCTCCGCCTTCTTGCCCCCGACGGCGGCGGTGACCAGCTGCTTGACGCCGTTCTTCAGCCGGTTCTTGTCCCCCAGCAGGTAGATGGACAGCAGAAAGGCGATGAAGAATTGGACGGCGCCCTTGCCCACCCCCACGGAGGTGGAGAGGATCACGCTCAAATTCTCCTTTATGAAGGCCGTTATGGTGTCGATGAGGGCTTCGGAGGAGCTGATGAATCTGTCCAGATCCAGCACCGTGGCGGACAGGCCCAGCTTCTCCAGCATGGCCCGGAGGGACGCCACGTACCCGTCCAGATTTCCGGCGAAGGTGGCCACGCTCTCGATGAGCTGAGGCACCAGCATCAGCAGCAAAAAGACCAGGAAGAGGATCACCGTGAGGAAGGCCAAAAAGTTCGACAGGCCCACCCGAGTCCTCTCCTTCTTGATTCGGCCAAACAGGGTCTGACCGTAGAGCTGGGCCAGGGGGCTCACGATGTAGGCGATGATGCAGCCGTAGATCACCGGGGAGAAATAGCGGAAGAAATCGCCGATCCCCTCCCGCACGCTGCCCCAGTTCGTCAGCAGAACATAGAGGACCACGGCGATGGACAGGGCCACCGCGTGATTATACCATGGCTTTTCCCGGATGCGCTTCATGGGGTCTCACCTGCTTTTGATCCTTCGTTTCGTTTTTTCGTATTCTTTGCCCGTTGGCAAAAATATATGCGTCAGAGCCTGTCCGCCACGGACAGCAGCTCCCTGGGTTCGTCGATGACGAATTCGCTGCCCAGTTCCTCCAAAAAGGCCCGGCCCTTGAACCCCCAGCTGACGCCGCAGAAGTGGAGGCCGCCGTTGCGGGCGAACTGGAAATCCACCTCCGAGTCCCCCACGTAGAGGGCGTTGGCGTTCTTCACCTTCTGCATATCCAGCACGAACTGGAGGGAGGCGGGGTGGGGCTTCAGGGTGAACTTGCTGTTTTGGCCCTGGACCTGGCAGAACAGATCCCCGTGGGGCGGGAACAGCTCCGAAATCATGTGGACCGCATGGGGGTGGGGCTTGTTGGTCACCACCGCCAGCTTATACCCCCGATCCTTCAGGGCCCGAAGGGCCTCCGGGATGCCGGGGTAGGGCCGGGTGTGGTCCAGGGAGTGGAGGGCGTAGTCCTCGAAAAAGCTGTCCATCACCGGCTTCCAGTCGTTTTCCCGGCCGTGGGGCATGGCCCGCTGGCACATATAGGCCACGCTCCGGCCCACCATCCCCTGAACGGTCTGCTGGGGGTAGGGGGCGATGTCGTGGGCCGCCAGGGCACGGTTCAGGGACAGGGCGATATCTTCAATGGTGTTGCACAGAGTGCCATCCAGATCAAAAGCGATCAGCTGCATAAGGGAATCCTTTCCGTAGGAGCAAGACTTTACGTCTTCTTATTGTATGCGTTTTTCGCTCCATCGTCAAGGAAAAGCTTTAAGACCCTTCACAAGCGGCGGTTTCTCTGGTATACTTACATCAAATGGGTCCGCCCGGGCGGGCCCGGAGGAGGAGGTCCCCGGGGCGGGGAAAGCATGAGTGAATTCATACCGGTGAACTGCCGGAACATCGAGGCGACGGAGCCCTATTTTGCCGCCTGTACCAACCGTATCTGCGACAACACGGCGGGGGTCACCTTCCAGTGGCGCAACATCTTCCAAACCCATTTCGCCATCGCCGGCGACACCCTGGTGACCCGGTCCATCTTCAAGCGCATCGGCCCCTGCTATTCCGTGCCGGTGGGCCCCGGGGACGTGAACGCGGGCTTTGCCGCCGCCGAGCGGGACGCCTGGGAGCAGGGGGAGGAGCTGCGCTTTGCCTGCGTGGGGGAGGATCAGCTACCCCTGCTGGAGGCCCGGTACGGGGGACGATACCTGGCGGAGGAGAAGCGGGATTGGTTCGACTATCTCTATGAGGCGGAGGCCTTCCGCACCTACAGCGGCAAGAAGCTCCACGGCCAGAAGAACCACGTGAACCGGTTCTACAAGGATTTCCCCGAGGCGGAGTGCCGGGAGATCACCGAGGATATGTTCCCGGACTGCATCGCCTTTTTGGAGCGGATCGAGGCGGAGCATCCGGAGATGAGCGAGGTGGAGCGAAACGAGCTCAAGGGCACCATGGATTTGATCGAGCTGGCCTGCCGGCTCAATCAGCGGGCGGCCTGCCTCGTCACCCGGCTGGGCATCACGGCCCTCAGCGTGGGGGAGATCAAGGGGGACACCCTCTTTGCCCACGCGGAGAAGGCGGACGTGAACGCCGCCGGGGCCTATCCCGCCATGGCCCAGGCCTTCGTGAACTTCATGGGCACGGGATTCACCTACGTGAACCGGGAGGATGACGCGGGGGACGAGGGCATCCGCTACAGCAAGCTCAACTATAAGCCCATCGAGCTCATCCCAAAATATTTGGTCACGGTATTGGCATAAACAGGAGGCACCTATGGAACGGTGGTGGAAGGAACAGGCGGTCTATCAGATCTATCCCATGAGCTTTTGCGACAGCAACGGCGACGGCATGGGCGACATTCCCGGCATCATCTCCAAGCTTCCCTACATCAAATCCCTGGGGGTGGGGATAGTGTGGCTCTCCCCGGTCTATCGCTCCCCCGGCGAGGACAACGGCTATGATATCTCCGACTACTGCGACATCGACCCCAAGTTCGGCACCCTGGCCGATATGGACCGGCTCATCCAAGAGGCCGGGGCCCTGGGCCTTCGGATCGTCATGGACCTGGTCATCAACCACACCTCCTCGGAGCATGAGTGGTTTCAAAAGAGCCGCCGCCGGGAGGCCCCCTATGAGGACTTCTACATCTGGCGGGACGGCCGGGGCCATCGCCCCCCCAACAACTGGACCAGCTTCTTCGGCGGCGGGGCCTGGGCCTACGACCAGGTCCGGAAGCAGTGGTATCTGCACTTGTTCGCCAAAGGTCAGCCGGATTTGAATTATCGGAATCCCGCCGTGGTGGAGGCCGTGGAACGGGTCATGGACTTCTGGCTCTCCCGGGGCGTGGCGGGCTTTCGGTGCGATGTCATCAACCTCCTTTGGAAGGACAGCCTGCAAAACGGCTTCCCCAAGGGGGCCCTGGTGGGGAGCGAATACTATATCTCCCGGCCCGGCTGCCATGAGCTGCTCAAGCGGTTCCGCCGGAATGTGCTCAGTAAATACGACTGCTTCACCGTGGGGGAAACCGTGTTCGTGTCCCCCAAGCGGGCCCGGGACCTGACCGATCCCGACCGGGGGGAGCTGGACATGGTCTTCTCCTTCGAGCATATGAACGCGGACTGCTGGCTCGTCAAGTGGCTGCCCAGGAAATTCAAGGCCCAGCGGCTCTTTAGGAGCCTCGTCAAGTGGCAGAAGAAGCTCCCCTGGAACGCGGTCTACTTCGAGAATCACGACCAGCCCCGGTCCCCCTCCCGCTTCGGGGACGGCAGCCCCGCCTCGGCCAAGGCCATTTTGACGGTGCTGCTCACCCTCCGGGGCACCCCCTTCGTCTATCAGGGGGAGGAGCTGGGCATGACCAACTTCGACTATACCGGCATGGAGGACATCCGGGACGTGGAGTCCAGGAACATGGTGGGCACCCTGAAGAAGCTGGGGCTGAACGACAAACAGATCTTCGAGCGCATGCGCCGGGCCAGCCGGGACAACGCCCGGACGCCCATGCAGTGGACCGCCGGCCCCCAGGGCGGCTTCACCGCCGGGACCCCCTGGCTCAAGGTCAACGGCAACCACGAGAGCATCAACGCCCAGGCCCAGGAGGAGGACCCCGACTCCGTGCTGAACTGGTTCAGGACCCTCCTGGCCTATCGAAACGGCAGCGACGTGCTGAAGCAGGGCCGCTTCCGCCTCATCGATCGGGAGAAGGATTGGATGGAGTTCGAGCGGCGGCTGGGGAACGAGCGGATCATCGTGGCGGTCAACTGGTCCGGCAAGGCGGCGAAGCTCCCGCTGGTGGGCCGCCCCGTCCTCTCCACCCACGGCACGAAGCAGGTGGACTGCGTGCTTCTGCCCTGGGAGGCGGTGCTGATCGAAGCAAAATAGGGTTCGGATACCCAAGTATTTGACATAAGGAGCGACACCATGATCGAGTGCAACGACAAAACCTTTCGCCTGCTGACGGACCGCACGGCCTATCTCTTCCGGGTGACCGACTTCGGCCATGTGGAGCATCTTCACTACGGCGGGATAGTGCCCTTGGACGACGGGGCGGCCCTGGGGGCAAAGACCACCATCGCCAGGGGTTCCTCCGTCATGTATGACGAGAGCAGCGACACCTACTGCCTGGACGATTTGGCCCTGGAATGGTCCGGTGTGGGCAAGGGGGACTTTCGGAACCCGCCGGCGGAGCTAACCCTCCCCGACGGCACCTTCACCAACGATTTTATCTA
>CADBYI010000024.1 GCA_902798825.1 uncultured Eubacteriales bacterium
GACCCGTTCGCATCCCGAGGAGGTGGAGTCATGAACAGAAAGAAGGGGCTGGCTTTGCTGCTGCTGGTGCTGTCGCTGGCGGCGGTGGCGGGGCTTGCGCTCTTTGCGCGGCGGGTGTCCGCGGGCCTGAGCCACAACCAGAGCACCTCCAAGTTCCCCGTCCAGATTCAGGAATACATGTCCTCCAACACCCTCTATCCCGACGAAAACGGCGTCTGCGCCGACTGGGTGGAGCTGTACAACGCCTCCGCCGCCGACATCGACATCGGCGGCTTCAAGCTGACGGACGAAAACCGCAAATCCCGCTTCACCGTGCCCGCCGGCACCGTGCTCCCCGGGAACGGCTATTACCTCATCTACTGCCTCCGCTCCGGGGGCGACGCCTATGCGGACATCGGCATCTCCCGCATCGGCGGCGAGGATCTGATGCTGCTCAATCGAAAGAACGTGCTCATCGACTCCGTCCGGACCATGGCGCTGCCGGAGGACGCCTCCGCCCAGCGGGACGAGGACGGGACCTTCCGCATATGCTATCGGCCCTCTCCCGGGGCCGCCGCCCTGCCCGACGGGGCCGAGCCCCCCGTGGCCGCCGCCCCCGTCCTCCACGCCGAGGAGGGGCCCGTTCGCATCAGCGAGATCATGGCGGGGAACACCCTGTTCGCGGACGAATCCGGCCGGATCACGGATATGGTGGAGCTGGTCAACGGCTCCGACGGCCCCGTGGATATCGGCGGCTACGCGCTTCAGAACGGCATCGACGGCAAGCGGCTGGAGGTGCCCCAGGGCACGGTCCTGGACCCCGGCGGCTACTATCTCATCCACTGCGCCAGAAACGAGCTGGAGGGGCTCTACGCCCCCTTCGCCCTGTCCCGCAACGGAGGGGAGCTGCTGCTGCTCTATACCGGGGACGGCACCCTCGTGGACTTTGTCACCACCGAGCCCTGCGGCAAGAACGAAGCCACCGTCCGGGTGGACGGAACCGCCCGGGTCCTGGGCTTCACCACGCCGGGCTACCCCAACACGGCGGAGGGGTACGCCGCGTGCCTTCAGGCCCACACGGCAAAAAGCCCCGTGAAGATCAGCGAGATCATGGCCGCCAACGGGAGCCTGATCTTCGCCGACGGGACCACCCCGGACTGGGTGGAGCTGTATAACGGCTCCGCCGAAGACGTGGATATAAGCGGCTTCGGCCTATCCGACACCGCCGCCTCCGTGCGCTACTATTTCCCGGCGGGGACCCGGCTGCCCGCCGGCGGGTATCTGGTGATCCCCTGCGACGGCAACGGAGGGAAGGGGGAGGGGGCGGCCCACTTCGGCGTGTCCTCCACCGGCGGCGAGACGGTGCTGCTCACCGGGCCCGACGGGACCCTTCGGGCAGCGGTCCTGACGGCGGCCGCCCCCGAGGACGTATCCCAAGTTTATAGGGACGGGGTGACGCCGGAGCTTTCCCAGCAGCCCACCCCGGGCTTTTCCAACGACGAAGCGGGGGTGGCCGCCTATGCCGCCCTGCAGCCCGCCGTGCCCACCGGCCTCGTCATCAGCGAATGCATGCCCAGCAACGAATGCACCCTGGCCTCCCGGGAGGGGCGCTTCTCGGACTGGGTGGAGCTGTATAACGAGGGCGCCGGGCCCATCGATCTTGGCGCCTTCTGCCTGTCCGACACGGAGGCGGATCTGACGAAATACCCCCTGCCCGCCGTGACCCTGGCCCCCGGCGAATATGCCCTCGTCTGGTGCGAAAAGGGCGTCAGCGGCCCGGCGGAGGAGATTTGGGCCCCCTTCGGCCTGAGCAGCAAGGGCGGCAGCGTCCTGCTGTCCTCCCGCACGGGGGTGCAGGTGGACGCCTTCGCCTATCCCATGGCGGATGAGGACCGGTCCTTCTGCCGGGATACCGCCGGGGCCCCCTCCATGACCGACTGTCCCACCCCCGGCTTTGCCAACACCGCCGCCGGGTACAAGGCCTTCCTTTCCGCCCGGACCCCGGAGGGCCTGTATATCAGCGAGGTCATGCCCTCCAACCGGACCGTGGCCCGGACCGGCGGAGAATACTATGATTGGATCGAGCTGTGCAACGGCTCCGACGAGACCGTCCGGCTGGACGACTACCGGCTGACGGACGATCCGGCGATGCCGGACAAGTTCGCCCTGCCCGCGGTCACAGTAAAGAGCGGGGAGTATTTCCTCCTTTACTGCTCCGGGGATGAGACCCTGAGCGAGGGTAGCGCCGTCCACGGTCCCTTCCGGCTCAACGGCGGCGAGGACAGGGTGTACCTCTACAGCGCCAAGGGGGAGCTGCTGGACTATCTTCACGTCTACAAGGTCCCGCCCCAGGGCAGCATCGGCCGCAGCGGCCGGGAGGGGAAGCTGACGCTGTACGACGCCCCCACCCCCAACAAGGAGAACAAGGGCGGCACGGAGCTCATGCAGTTCTCCGCCGTGCCCACGGCGGACGTGGGCTCCGGGGTCTATGAGACGGGGGAGAGCCTGTACGTGACCCTGTCCGCCCCGGGGACCATCCACTACACCACGGACGGGTCCCGGCCCACCGCCGATTCCCCCGCCTATACCCAGCCTCTTGAGATCAGCAAAACCTCTGTGCTTCGGGCCGCGGCCCTGGAGGAGGACAAGTGCCTGAGCGACGTGCTGACGTTGGCCTATACCGTCAACGAGGGGCATAGTTTGCCTGTGCTGAACCTCATCATGGCGCCGGGGGATTTTTCCGGCAGCAAGGGGATCTATTCCCACCCAAAGGAGCTGTGGCAGAAGGACGCCTGCCTGGTCTACACCGACGAAAAGGGGACGGTGACCCACGACTGCGGCATCCGCATCAGCGGCCAGCACTCCCGGACCCGGCCCCAGAAATCCTTCAAGCTCATCTTTTCCGACCAGTACGGCGGCCGCCTGCGGTACGACATCTTCGGGGACACCTGCGAGCAGAAATCCTTTCCCCAGCTTTTGGTGCGGGCCGGCATCGACAGCAAATACGGCGTCTATCGGGAGCCCCTCATCCAGAAGATGGCCATGCCCTATCGGGACACCACCTTCGTGCAGGACTCCGTCCCCTGCGTGGTGTACATCAACGGGGAGTATTACGGCATCTATCAGTTTATGGAGGCCCTTTCAGAGGAGACGCTGGCGGACCGGCTGGGGGTCCAAACGGACAGCATCACCCTGTTCAAGGGCTATATGTATCCGGGCCACAAGGATTTGGAGATCTATCAGCTGATGGAGTACGTGGCGGATCACGACATGGCGGACAGCGCCTGCTACGAGTACGCCAAGGAGCACCTCGCCCTGGAGGATTTGATCGATTGGGCCATCTTCCAGGCCTATTGCCACAACGCGGACATATCCGGCAACGTGCGCTACTTCAAGAGCTCCGAGACCGACGGGCGCTGGCACTTCGTCTTCTACGACGTGGAGTGCGGCTTCAAGGTGGCGGCGGATTTCAACGACGTGCTGAACAACGGCCAGACGTCGATCTTTCTCAATGCCCTGCTCAAGAACAGCGAGTTTCGGGATATGTTCCTGCGGCGGTTAGAATACCACTGCGAGCACACCTTCACCCGGGAACAGGTGCTGTCCCTCCTCCATTGGTACGACGACGCCGTGCGGAAGGAGACCGAGCGGCACTTTGTTCGCTGGAAGCTGCAGCCCATCACCTATATTTACAACTATAACCTGTTCGAGCGCCTGCTGACGGCGGACAGGGCCGGGGAGCTGAAACTGAGCGCCAAGAAGTTTTTGGCCCTCTCCGACGAGGAATATAACGCATATTTCAGAGGCTGATCCCCATGCAGAACGGTTGTCGAATGGAAAAGAAATATCTGGTCAGCCTGGAGGCTGCGACGGAGCTCAAAAACCGGCTGCGCCCCTTTCTGCAGCTGGACCGTCAGGCCAGGGACGGGGCGTACCTGGTCCAAAGCCTGTATTTTGACACCCTGGATCGGGACGCCTTTTGGGAGAAGACGGACGGCTGGGGGGAGCGGTGCAAGTTTCGGCTCCGGTTCTATAACGGGGATCACGCCTTCATCCGGCTGGAGAGGAAGGAGAAGCTGGGGGACATGACCCGAAAGACCCAGACGACGGTGGACGAACTCACCGCCCGGGCCCTGCAGATGGGGGAGTATGAGCCCCTCATGGCGTTGGAGGACCCCCTGTGCCGGGCCTTCTATGCCCAGGCCCGGGCCGAAAAGCTGATGCCCGCCGTCACGGTCGCCTATCGCCGGGAGCCCTTCGTGTATCAGCTGGACAACGTGCGCATCACCATCGATTCCCAGGTGAGGGCCGGAAATCCGCTGACCTTCTTTTCGCCCCTGCCGCCGCCCTTCCCGGTGCTGGAAAACGGGGTCGCCATCCTGGAGGTCAAGACCGACGATCGGCTGTCCGTCGTGATCGGCCGGGTGCTGGAGTCCGTGCCCCGGCAGCTGCAGTCCTTTTCCAAGTTCGCCCTGAGCTTTGCCCGGCTCCACGGCATAGAATAAAAAACGTAGATAGATGGGGGTATATATGGAACGAATCACTGAACTGTTTGCTACGGAGCTTTCCGCCGTCAGCGTGCAGCACCTGCTGCTCTGCGTGGGTCTGAGCTTCGCCTTGAGCCTGTACATCATCCTGGTCTATCGCCTGGTGTATTCCGGCGTGCTCTACTCCCGGCGGTTCGCCCTGTCGCTGATGATTTTGAGCCTGGTGACCTCGGTGGTCATCCTGGCCATCTCCTCCAACGTGGTGCTGTCGCTGGGCATGGTAGGCGCCCTGTCCATCGTCCGGTTCAGGACCGCGGTGAAGGATTTCATGGACACGGTGTTCATGTTCTGGGCCATCGTGAACGGCATCATCTGCGGCGCCGGCTTCGTGCTCATCTCCGTCATCGCCTCCCTGGCCGTGGGGGCGTTGATCCTGGCGGTGTACTATCTGGGGGGCGTGGCCCAGCGGGATCTGTATCTGGTGGTGGTTCGGACGAAGGACGACGTGCCCTTTGCCGGCCTTTCGCCCCTGCTCGACAAGGCGGAGATCAAGTCCTGTTCCTCCGCGGGCGGCCTCCAGGAGACCATCGTGGAGACCCGGCTCAACAGCAAGCAGCTGACGGCCCTGCGGTCCCTCACCGACAAGGCGGGCGTCATCAGCGTGGACATCGTGGCGTACAACACGAAGACGGGGCTGTGAGGCCGTATCCTGTGGAAGGCATACTGCGAGCAAACCCATGACCGACAATCAAGCGAAAAACCGACTGGAATGGAGCATGGCCAAGGGAAGCCTGTGCCGGGAGATCCGGCAGCTGGGGTTCCCGGCGGAGTTCGGCGATCTGATCGCTAAGGAACTGGGCAGCCCCCGGGCCATCGGCCGCATGACGGCCTATCTTCGAAGCGCCAGGCCCCACAGCGTGGAGATGATCGCGGACGAAATGCTGGCCATAGCCGCCGAGACGGAGACCTGGCGCCAGAAGAAGCTGAGCCAGGAGGCCCAGGCCGGCTACAACGCCTTTCTGTTCCGGCGGCGCAATCAGCCGGAGGAGGACCAGTGACGGGGGAGGGAGACATGAACGGGGAGAAAACGACCGCCCAAGGGGAGCGCCTCCGGTATCTCGTACAGGCGTTTTTGCAGGATTCCGAGGGATACGCCCATCTGCCGGTGCCCCCCGACGAGGAGGGCCGGCGGCGGCTGTTGCGGTCCCTCATGAACATCCGCATGCCCCGGGAGCTGCCAGGGGACGTGCTCAAGATACAGGACGAATACTTGACGGAGCGGGCCCGGGAGAAGGGGGTGGTGACGCTCGCCCAGATCCCCGTGATCCGGGACGGCCTGTCCATCTGGCAGGGGGACATCACCCGCCTGCAGGTGGACGCCATCGTGAACGCCGCCAATTCCCAGATGCTGGGCTGCTTCGTGCCCCTGCACGCCTGCATCGACAACTGCATCCACACCTTTGCGGGGGTCCAGCTGCGGGCGGCCTGCGACCGGGAGATGGGCCGGCTGCGCCGAAAGTACGGCAAAGGCTATGAGCAGCCCACCGCCGTGCCCCTGCTGACGGACGCCTACAACCTGCCCGCCCGAAAGGTGGTCCACGTGGTGGGCCCCATCGTCTCCGGGCCGCTGACGGCGGAGCTGGAGGGAGAACTGGCGGACTGCTACGCCAACACCCTGACCCTGTGCGCCGAAAACGAGCTCAGGTCCGTGGCCTTCTGCTGCATCTCCACGGGGGTGTTTCATTTCCCCAACCGGCGGGCGGCCCAGATCGCCGTGGAGACGGTGGAGGGCTGGCTCCGGGCCCACCGGGGACAGGTGGACCGGGTGATCTTCAACGTGTTCAAGGAGGAGGACAGGGGATACTATGAAGCCCTCATACGCTGATCAGCCCAACGGCTATCTTTCCACCATTCAAAAGGGCCTCTCGCGCCTTAGGGGGTTCCGTTCCGGCCTAAGCTACGGCAAGGGCACCCGGGAGGAGAACATGGCGCGGCTGAAGCAGGCGATCCGGACGGCGGACGCCCTGGTCGTGGGCGCGGGGGCGGGGCTCTCCACCGCGGCGGGGCTCACCTATTCCGGTGAACGGTTCGACCGGTACTTCTTCGACTTCAAGGCCCGGTTCGGCATCCGGGACATGTACAGCGGCGGGTTCTATCCCTTCCCGGACGATGAGACCCGCTGGGCCTGGTGGGCCCGGCACATCTACTTCAACCGCTATATGGACCCGCCCAGGCCCGTGTACCGGGACCTGCTGCAGCTGATCCGGGACAGGGACTTTTTCGTCATCACCACCAACGTGGATCACCAGTTCCAGCGGGCCGGCTTCCCTAAGGACAGGCTGTTCTACACCCAGGGGGATTACGGCCTGTTTCAGACCAGGGACGGCCGCAACGGGAAGACCTACGACAACGAGGCGTGGGTCCAAAGGGCCATGGCCGCCCAGGGGTTCGTGCGGGACGAAGCGGGCGTCTTTCAGGTGCCGGCAGACAGAAGGATAACCATGACGCTCCCGAAGGAGCTGATCCCCATCAGCCCGGACGACGGCAGCGCCGTCACCATGAACCTGCGCTCCGACGACACCTTCGTGGAGGACCAGGGCTGGCACAGGGCTTCCGCCGCCTACGCCGCGTTTGTCGAGACCTGCGCTAAAAAGCGGGTGCTGTATCTGGAGATCGGCGTAGGGGCCAACACCCCGATCATCGTCAAATACCCCTTCTGGGCGCTGACCTTGGAGAATTCGAAAGCCACCTACGCCTGTTTGAACTTCGAAGAGGCGGTGTGCCCCGTGCTGATCGAGGACAGGTCCGTCTGCCTGGACGGGGACTGCGCAGAGGTGATCCGGCAGCTGCTGTCCTAACTGCATATGGCCCAAAAAAGAACGGAGGCGGCAAGGTGCCGCCTCCCGTTTTCGTTTTGACCTTATTCGCTGAAATCCGTGTCCATGGCGATCTGAAGGGTGTAGTCCGGGAACGCCTGCTGAACCGCCTCATGGATCTGATGATGGACCTGGAGTCGATCCGGGGCGTCGAAGCTGACCACGATGTCGAAGCGGATGGTCTTCTCCTCCTTGTCCAAATAGAAGCCGTGCATCTGGAGCACGTGGGGGTTCTCCTTCACGATCCGGGTCACCTCCTCCCGGGCGGCCGCAGCCTCCGGGTCCCTGGTGTTGATGGAATAGACCCCGATGGCGGTGAGGATCACGTCGTGCTTTTTGTAGGTCTCCACGGTGACCTTGCGGATGAGCTTGTCCAGATCGTCGGCGGACAGGGTGTCGGGCACCTCGATGTGGACCGAGCCGTTGTAGGAATCGGGACCGTAGTTGTGGAGGACCAGATCATAGGCGCCGCTGATCTGGGGATAGCTGCAGATGGTCTCCTTCAAATCCCGGGCCAGCTGGGCGTCCGCCCGCTCGCCCAGGATCTTGGACAGGGTCTCGCTCAGCATGCCGATGCCGGACTTGATGATCACCGCGGCGATGATCGCGCCCAGCCACGCCTCCAGGGAGACGTGAAAGACCATGTAGATCCCCGCCGCCACCAGGGTGGACGCGGAGATCACGGCGTCCAGCCGGGCGTCCTCGCCGGAGTTGACGAGGGAATCGGACTTCACCTTTTCGCCCACGCCCTTTACATACCGGCCCAGCAGCAGCTTCACCACCACGGCCACCGCCACGATGATCAGCGCCGCCGCCCCATATTCCGGCGTGTCCGGATGTATGATCTTCTTCACCGACTCCACAAAGGCGGTGACCCCCGCGTACAGCACCAGCAGGGAGATGACCATGGCGCTCAAATACTCGATCCGGCCATAGCCGAAGGGGTGCTTCTTGTCCGGCTCCTTCCCGGCCAGCCGGGTCCCCACGATGGTGATGACGGAGCTGGCGGCGTCGGACAGGTTGTTGACCGCGTCCATGACGATGGCGATGGAGTTGGCCGTGAGCCCCACCACCGCCTTGAAGGCGGCCAGAAAGACGTTGGCCAGGATGCCGATGACGCTGGTGCGTACGATGACCTTGTCCCGATTGTTCTGTTCCATCACGCCTGCTCCTTCAGCTGCTGGGCCACGGCCGCCTTGACCTGAGCCATGTCCATGGTGGGCTCGAACCGGGCGATGACCTTCCCCTCCCGGTCCACCAGGAACTTGGTGAAGTTCCACCGGATGTAGGCCTTGTCCCCGTACTTCCTGTTGTTCATGTCCGAGAACTTGTTCAGGGCCGCGTTCTTGAGTCCCTTGCCGAAGCCTTCAAAGGGCTTCTCCGTGGCCAGATATGCGAACAGGGGGTCGGCGGTCTCCCCGTTCACGTCGATCTTCTTGAACTGGGGGAAGTCCGCGCCGAACTTCACCGTGCAGAACTGGTGGATCTCGTCCTCGCTGCCGGGGGCCTGGTTGGCAAACTGGTTGCAGGGGAAGTCCAAAATCTCGAAACCCTGCTCCTGGTATTCCTTATACATAGCCTCCAGGGGCTCATAGTGGGGGGTGAAGCCGCAGCCCGTGGCCGTGTTGACGATGAGGAGCACCTTTCCGGCGTATTCCTTCAGGCTGACCTGGTTTCCCTTTCGGTCCTTCACGGTGAAATCATAGACGGTTTTCATACAGTTTCTCCTTTTCTGTTTGTATTCCTTTGTTGTTGCAACAGTTCATAGAGCAGGGTGTACAGGGCGCCGGCCTTTTCGGGGGGCAGATCGATGCAGCACTGCACCTGGCCGGGCACGTCCTTCAGCTTCTCCTGCAGGGTCCGGCCCGCCTCCGTCAGCGTGACGACGACGATCCGATCGTCCGCCGCGCTGCGGTTTTTCTCAAGGTATCCCGCCTGCTGCATCTTTTTCAGCAGGGGGGAGAGGGTGCCGCTGTCCAGCATCAGCGCCTCGCATAGCTCGCCCACGGTGCGCCTGTCCCGCTCCCACAGCACCAGGAACACCAGATACTGGGTGTAGGTCAGCCCCCACGGCTTGAGAAAGGGCGTGTACAGGGCGATCACGTTCCGCGCGGCGGCATACAGGGGGAAGCACAGCTGGTTTGCCAGCTTCATGGCCTCCCGATAGTCCCGATCCATGGCGTCGCCTCCTTCCGATTTGAAACAATTATATTGTATCAAATATAAATGAACCTGTCAAGACAGTTCCCCCATCCGCCGCAAAACATTTTCGCGTTTTGTTTAAATTACCCTGAAACACTTTTTTCCGTTCCTTCAAGTTCCTTTCAGGTCCGGGGGGTATGCTGAGCCCAACAAAGAGAAAGGGCAGGTAACCGGTATGAACAGAAGGCTTTGTGTGTGGTTGGCGGCGGCGCTCTCCATCGCCGTGATCCTGACCATGGGGGCAGGCGTATCCGTGGCCCAGGCCAGCTCCTATATTTTCAGCTATGACGATATGTTCACCAGGCGGGATTTGAAGCAGAGCGCCGATCTGGCGGGCTCCGTGACCTTTACGGTTTCCGATGGGGAGGATATCCGCATCACCGAAGCCGGGGTCTATGTGCTCACCGGCGCCGCCACGGACGTGACGGTGTATGTGGAGGCGGACGAGGACGACAAGGTCCAGCTGGTGCTGGACGGCCTTGCAATATCCAACGAGGACGCCCCCGCCGTCTATGTGAAGTCCGCGGACAAGGTCTTTATCACCGTCAGCGGCGACAGCGCCCTGACCGTCACCGGGGCCTTCGACAGCGCCGACAAGGCCGATGGCGTCATCTATTCCAAGAGCGACCTGGTGCTCAACGGCGACGCCGCCCTGACCATTTCCTCCCCGAAGAACGGCATCGTGGGCAAGGACGACCTGAAGATCACCGGCGGCACCTACACCGTCACCGCGGCGGCCGTGGCCGTCAAGGCCAACGACTCCATCCGCATCGCCGACGGCACGCTGAACCTGACCGCCGGCACCGATGGCCTCCACGCGGAAAACAACGACGACGACGGCAAGGGCTATATCTACATCGCCGGCGGCACCATCCAGATCCAGGCCGGGGACGACGGCATCCACGCCACCTCCGTGGTGGAGGTGAACGACGGCCGGATCACCGTCACCGCCGCGGAGGGCATCGAGGGCACCTATATCCAGCTCAACGGCGGGACCCTCGCCATCAACGGCCAGGAGGACGGCATCAGCGCGGGCCAGAAGTCCTCAGCCTATACGGCCACATTGGAGGTGAACGGGGGGACCATCACCGTGGTCATGGCCACCGGGGATACGGACGGCATCGACAGCAACGGCGACATCCTCATCAACGGCGGCGTCATCGACGTGACCGGCGGCAGCTCCTTCGACTACGACGGCACCGCCACCTTCACCGGCGGCACCATCATCGTCAACGGCCAGCAGCTTTCCTACATCCCCAACCAGCAGATGGGGGGCGGGGGAAGGACCAGGGGGTAAACCGGACAGAAACCGCAGCCGGGGAGGGGCATGGACCCCTCCCCGGCGCTTTGTTTGTATTGTTAGTGATCGAAATGGGCCGACACGGCCTTCAGCTTCTCGATGATGGGCAGATGCTGGGGACAGACGCCCTCGCACTGACCGCAGGCGATGCAGTCTTTGGCCTTGCCGAAGCGCTCCGTCAGGTTGTCGTAATAGGAGAAATTGATGGTCCAGCCCTTTTCCGCCAGGTCCTCCCGCATGTCCTCGTTGTAGAGGGAGAAATACTTGGGGATGGGTATCTGCATGGGGCAGCCCTCGGTGCAATAGGAGCAGCCGGTGCAGGGCACGGCGATCTGATCGTTGATGATCCGGGCCACCCGCTTTGTCAGGGCCTGCTCCTCCGCCGTCAGGGGCTTGAAGTGCTCCATGTAGCTTATATTGTCCTCCATCTGCTCCACGGTGGACATGCCGGAGAGCACCACCATGACGCCCGGCAGCGAGGCCGCAAAGCGGATGCCCCAGGAGGGCACGGAAAGCTCCGGCTCCCGTGCCTTCAACAGCGCCTCCGCCGGGGCGGGCACCTTGGCCAGCGTGCCGCCCTTGACCGGCTCCATGACGATCACGGGCTTGCCGTGGGCTTCGGCGACCTCATAGACCTTGCGGGACTGGATCCATTCGCTTTCCCAGTCCAGATAGTTGATCTGCAGCTGCACGAACTCCATCTCCGGGTGCTTCGTCAATATCTCGTCCAGCAGCTCCGGCGTGTCGTGGAAGGAGAAGCCGGCGTGCTTCACCAGCCCCTGGGCCTTCTTCTCCAGCAGCCAGTTGAAGCAGTCCAGCTGCTCATATTTCGGATAGCTGCCCGCCTCGATGCCGTGGAGCAGATAGTAATCGAAATACCCGGCGCCGGTCTGCTCCAGCTGCTCAAAGAACACCTTGTCCCGGTCCTCCAGCGAATGGAAGAAGGCGTTATGGAGTTTGGTGGCCAGGGTGAAGCTGTCGCGGGGGTAGCGGTCCACCAGCGCCTCCTTGGCCACCCGCTGGCTTTGACAGCCGTTGTACATGATGGCGGTGTCGAAGTAGGTGAACCCCTTCTCCATAAACAGATCGACCATCTTCTTGACCTGCTCCACGTCCACGGCCCCGTCGTCGTTGGGATCGATCAGGGGCATCCGCATCAGCCCGAACCCTAATTTCTTCATCCTCGTGCCTCCTTCGCGCTGCGATATCATATTGTATTATACAGAATCCGGCCCCCCGTTTCAAGAAACATCTTTTCATCCCGGCTCCGCGCCGCCATCTTTAGACGCGTATTTCCTCTTTTCGCCTATTGACAAACCGCCCGTTTGCTGATATACTCCTTTACGCTTCCTGAAGGAAGCTATTCGTCGCGGGGTAGAGCAGTCGGTAGCTCGTCGGGCTCATAACCCGGAGGTCGTAGGTTCAAGTCCTTCCCCCGCAACCATAAAAAAGCCCCAAATCTGGGGCTTTTTTCATGCTCATAATCATCTCGCAACATGAAAATCAGTGCAAAAATAGAGCTACTACCCCATTTTTACCTCATAAAAATCGAAACAGGATAGTATGAAAAAAGAGAAGCATATCAATACGATATGCTTCTCTCAGCGTAATATTGCCTTTGCTATACCACACTAGCTGTTTTTAGAATCTTGCCTTATGTGGTCGTAGCATTCCGCGAGCCCCTTTTTTGTCCTGTTTCCAGCATGTCCGATCCTACCGCTGGACGAGATCGTCGGCAGACATCTCCCGGGCCAGTTCCTCCTTCACCAGTTGGACATACCTGTCGATCAGAAACCATTCCGGAGAATCCTTATAATAGTACACATTCAGATCCATCCAGCAATCGGGTATGGGATAGGTGTATAGTCCTTTCTTTTCCAATGTTTTTCGGGGGCGGGCCGCTCCGATCATATACGCATCGGTGCAGCTTAGAATCCGATCCTTATGGCTCACGTCCATGACGCGGATCGTTCGCTTGGGCACGAAGGGCAAAACCTTTCGGCTCTTATCCGCCGTCAATTCCCGCAGGGACGTAACGGGATAATCCACCAGGGGGTAGTCCGCCAGCCCACCGAAGGGAAAGGGCGCGCCCTCCGGCAGCCCCTGCAAAAGAGGGTGCGACCGGCGGCAGCAGATGTTGACGGTGAGGCTGCCCAGATACTCCGACTCCATGCCCGACTTTTGTATCTGGCCGGCCCGCCTGGCTCTGGCGGAGGGAAGTTCGGAAACCGCCATTACCTGCACCTGACGGCTTTGGACCATCTGCAGGCATCTGTCCACAGACTGGAACAGGTAATCGAAGGAGTATTCGGGATAATCTGTATACAGGGAACAGAGCTGATAGAAGGCGTTGTTGAAGCAGGTCAGGCCGGTGCTTACCACGGCGAACTGCAGATGGGATTGCCGACCGATCTGAGACATCTTTCCATAGCTTCCCCGTATCTGGCGAGCATATTTTATAAACTCCCGTCCATCCTCCGTCAGAACCACGCCCGTGGGGGTCCTGGCGAAGATCATGATGTTGAATTCCTGCTCGATCTTCTTGATGACGGTGCTGATGTCCGACTGGGTCAGAAACAGCTTCTTGGCGGCGGCGGAGATGGAACCGGCCTCCGCCACGGCGATCAGGTAATCTATCTGCTGAAACGTCATTTTTCATGCCCTCCGCTATAAATAAATTGAGAGACCCCTATCTGCGTTTTCCCATGCCCCATTTTATATATCATCTTCAGTATACTATAGGCAGGGGGACTAGTCAAATCCCACATTTTGCGGAAAGGAAAGAGAAATATGAGCATCGTAAACGAACTTCCCGCCGAACAGAAACGGTACTTCACATCCATAAGTGATTATATCTGGGACAATCCCGAAACGGCTTTTCAGGAAACGAAATCCGCCGAGGCCCTTTGCGTGGCCCTGGAGGAAAACGGCTTCACGGTGGAGCGGGGCATCGCCGGCATCCCCACGGCCTTCTCCGGCACCTGGGGCGCGGGCAGCCCCGTGATCGGCTTTTTGGGCGAGTTCGACGCCCTGTCCGGCCTGAGCCAGGTGCCGGGCGTGGCCCATCAGGAACCTTTGAAAGCCGGGGGCAACGGCCATGGCTGCGGGCATAACCTGCTGGGAGTAGGCGCCCTGGCGGCGGCCGTGTCCGTCAAGGAGTATCTGGAGGAGGCGAAGCGTCCGGGCACGGTCATCTACTTCGGCTGCCCCGGGGAGGAAGGGGGCTCCGGAAAGGCCTTCATGGCTCGGGAAGGGGTCTTCGACGGGTTGGACTGTGCCATCACCTGGCACCCCTTGGACATGAATGTTGTGGCTACCTATACCACGCTTGCGAACTATCAGGTGGCGTATCATTTTCACGGCAGAGCGGCCCATGCCGCCGCCGCGCCCCATCTGGGCCGGAGCGCCCTGGACGCCTTGGAGCTCATGAACACGGGCGTCCAGTATCTTCGGGAGCACATGATCCCCGAGGCCCGGATCCATTACGCCATCACCAACGCGGGCGGCATCTCCCCCGGCGTGGTACAGCCGGAAGCGGAGGTGCTGTATCTGATCCGCGGCCCTAAGATCACCGACGTCCAAGCCCTCTACGAGCGGGTCAACGACATCGCCAAGGGCGCCGCTCTGATGACGGGCACGGAGCTGCTGCCGCCCATCTCTTCCAAAGCCTGTTCCAATCTCGTGCCGAATCTCACGCTGAGCCGGTGCATGAATGAGAACATGAAGGCCATGCCTTTCCCCCAGATCCAGCCAGCCTGGGAGGAATACGCCAAGGCCGTTTCCGCAACCTGCAAGGGAAGCGCTTATCCCCAGGCGAAAAACCTGAGACCTGCCGGGACTTCCGTCAATACGGTCAACATCTATCAGGAACGGGACACCTTTGTGGCGCCGGGTTCTACGGACGTGGGCGACGTGAGCTGGGTATGCCCCACCGTCCAGAGCAATATCACCTGCTACGCCGCGGGCACACCGAATCACAGTTGGCAGCAGGTGGCCCAGGGGAAATCGGAGCTGGCCCACGAGGGCATGCTCTACGCCGCCCGGATCATGGCCGGCACCGCTATGGATATTTTGAATAACCCAGCCATCCTGGAGGAAGCGAAGAAGGAGTGGCAGGAGAGGCTGGGCGGCGAAACCTATCGCTGCCCCATTCCCGCGGGTGTGACCCCCAAGGCGATCCGCATCATGGCCGAGTGAGGCCGGACGCATACGAAGATAGATCCATCTAAAACAAGGATTAAAAAAAGAAGGAGGCAATCAAGATGGAGAATCAGGACAAGTCACAAAAGCTACGAATTAGCGAAGCCTTTGGCTACGGATTGGGCGCGTTCCCGGCCAATCTGAGCCTGCAGTATCGGAATGGCTATCTGCTGGCCTTCATGACCGATATTGCGCGCATCAATGCGGCCATTGCAGGTACCATCATGACGATCATGGTCATCTGGGACGCCATCAATGACGCCATCGTGGCCATGCTGGCGGATCGGACCAACAGCAAAATGGGGCGCTACCGTCCCTGGATGTTCTTCGGCAGCATCCTGCTGGCCCTGGCCACCTTCCTGGCCTTCAAGGCTCCGGGCATGTCCGGCACCGCTTCCGTGGTTTATTTCTTCGTCATCCTGCTCATCCTGTGCTGGACCCAGACCATGTTCACCGTGCCCTGGCAGGCCTTGAACACCACCATGACCACGATTCCCAACGACAGAAACCGGCTGCTGGTCTTCCGTCAGCTGTTCGGCTCCGTTGCCGGCATTCTGGTTTCCATCATCGTCATGCCCGTGGTCCACAGCGCCGCCACGGAGGAGGCCGGCTGGTCCCGCATGGCCCTGGTCGTGGGCGCCCTCACCATCCTGGGCGGCATCGCCTGCAGCTATCTGGTCCGCCGCCGCGATCAGCCGAACGTAAATGCCCAGAAGGTCAAGTTCAGCTGGAAGACCCAGGGCAGGATCGTGTTCAAGAACAAGCCCCTGCTGCTCTGCGCCGGCATCTATGGGGCCCTGTATCTGATGATGAGCGTTGTTCAGACCATCAACATCTACTTCCTGCGCATCGTGTTCGGTTCCACCACCCCCATCTCCCTGGGCGGCATCATCACCCTGGTGTTCAGCCTGATCGTCGTGCCCTTCATGCCCCGTCTGCTGCGCCGCTTTGACAAGGTCAAGCTGGCCATGACCGGCTTCATCATCTACATGATTCAGCCTCTGGGCATCCTGTTCCTGAAGGGAGCGCTCCTTTCGGAAACCTACGCCTTCTCCAGCACCTATCTCATCATCCTGCTGGCCCTCATCATTGTGGGCACCTTCGGCAACACCATCGCCAACATCAGCGTCATCGCCTTCATCATGGACATCACCGACTATACGGAGCTCCGCTTCGGGCAGACCCAGGCCGGCTTTGTGAACAGCTGCGTCACTCTGTTAAAGAAGCTCAGCGGCTCCATTGCCACCTTGTTGATCGGCTTCGGTCTGGCGGCTGTGAACTACATCGACTATACCCATGTTACCCCCGCGATCAAAAACATGGTCACAAACCTCTACATCTGGCCCATGTTGATCTTCGGCGCCATCGGCATCGTCCTGCTGGTCATGTATCCCTTGAAGAAGCAGCAGGTTACTGAGATGCGGGAAGAGCTGGCCCAGATTCGCGCGCAGCAGAAGTGACGCTCGGCCCCTTGAACCGCGACCAACTCTCTTTCCCTTAAGCTACGGGAAAGAAAATATACCCCTCCTGAACGGCAGGCGCCCGGGAACGAATCCCGGGCGCCTGTTCGCTTGTCATCCAAATAATTTAGAATCGTGGTTACTACCCCATGTAGAATGATAGGAATCAGGAAACGACCTGGATCAGCGGCTGTTCCGCGTTGATGTGCGCGTTCAATGCATCGATGGACTTTTGCCTCCGTTCCTCAGAAAGGTGCGTGTACACCTTCATGGTCACCTGAAGGTCGGCGTGCCCCAGGAGCTTTTGCGCCGTCAGCACATCTACCCCCGCATCGTAGAGCATGGTCGCGTAGGTATGGCGCAGCTGGTGGGCGGTGAACGGTTCCATGCAAACGAGCTTCGGACGGCTGCGGCTGGCGTCCCGGCCCCCGGCCTGGATGTTCAGATAGTGCATATAGCTTTCCCAGGCCCGCTTATAGGACTGGGCTGACATGGCTTCTCCCTCGGCGGAGGGGCATACCAGAAAAGATCGGTTCTCCCTGGAAGCGTGAAGCGCGGGAATGATCGCATCCGGGATCGGCACGATCCGCCGTCCGGCTTTTGATTTCGGCTCCTTCAGTTCTGCTTCGTTGACGGTGTACACCACTGCCTTCGTGACGGAGACGAGCTTCTTTTCCAGGTCGATATCGTTCCAGGTCAGCGCCAGGACTTCGCCCCGTCGTAGCCCGCAATACAGCATCAACAGAGCCGGAAGGCCCATCCTGTGCCCTGCCCACGTTGATACTATAAGCTTCTTCTGTTCCTCGGTGATCGGAAGGCGCTCCGTCGTCGAAGCCTTAGGGATCTCCACCGCTTCAAAAACGTTCCGATACAGAATGTCGTTCAATACGGCGGTCGCCAGTATCTTTGCCGCCGTCTGCTTCACCGTCACGATCGTTTTCCGCGCATAGCCCTTTGTGGCCATCTGGTTCAGGATACCTTGCAGATGAAAGGGCTTGAGGTCCTTTACCCACATGGTTGAAAGCGGGGCAAGGTGTTTTGAAATAATGCCGGAATACCGTGCCTGCATTTTTTCGCTCAGTGTGGATTTATAGTTGTTCAGCCATAGTTCCGCGGTCTCGTGGAACGTCACATTCTCCATAGCGGATAACGTGCCCCGGCTCATGTTCAGCTTGTACTCGGCCATCTTCTCATCCACTTCCCGGATGGTCTTGCCGTAAAAATACTTTCGTGTCGGGTTTCCTTTCTCGTCCCGGCCAATGACGATGCTTTTCTTATAGAGCCCGTCTGCCCGCCGAGACTTCTTCGCCTTATTTGCCACTATCTTCCACCTCCCAAGGAGATTCGTTCAGAATCTCCCGTGCCATGCTCCGGGCGACGGCGTCGCCGCCCAGCTGTCGGGTCATCAAGGAAAGCATGGATTTTCCCTGGGGCTTGGTTTCGTTTCGGTTTTGTTCTTTTAACCTTGCAGCCATCCATTCTTTCAAATTGTCCTTTGTCAGTTCCATTGTGCTTCTCTCCTTTCCAATCTGGATCAATTTAACGAATAGTACAATCGTCATCGATTTGCAAGGAAGTCACCGCGTGCTGCCGTTCTAAGGCAGCACGCAGCTCCTCCCGGGTGATCACGGCATCCACAAGGGGTTCATCCGTGAAGTAGATGCAGATGAGATCATCCTGTACAGCATTCGCGTCCGGGGTCATCGTTCCTGCTCCCTGGTTCGGCGCTTCTCCTGCTTGCGCCGGTACTCCGTCAGGATCCGGAACAGCTCCTCCTGTATCTGCCGGGGCGTGCTGTCCGGGGGAAAGAAAGCGGCGAAGCGATCCATGGGCAGGGTCAACACTTCCTTGCGTTTTCCGGTTCCCTTAACTAAAATCTCAAGGGGCGTGTCACAGGTGAACGTTCCATCGGAAAGGGACTGGCGCATGGCCTGGGCCTGAGCAAGCGTTGGCGCGCATTGCTCGGACTCCATGGCGGTGAGCACGTGGGTCTGCTCCACGGTCGGAAGATAGGAGAGCTCAACGGCGGGGTTCAAGGCAAGCTTCCCGCTGTCAACCAGGTCCCTAAGCTCTGGGATCAGGAAGGTCAGGCGAATGTAGCGTTGGATCT
This sequence comes from uncultured Eubacteriales bacterium, assembly GCA_902798825.1. Classification (GTDB taxonomy): domain Bacteria; phylum Bacillota; class Clostridia; order Christensenellales; family CAG-138; genus RUG472. Next base: position 18,615 of record CADBYI010000024.1, read on the forward strand.
GGTTCCGGCTTTCACCTACTTCCCTGGCCAGGCGGTCGGCGGACTTCTCGCCCGACTTGTACCCAGGTTGGGTACAGGTCTCGACCGGCCGCTTTCCCTGCCGCTTCATGGCATCCAGCCGCATCTTATAGGCAAAGGCTTTCTCGCTGGGCATGATGCTCTCCCGCTGCTGATTGGCGTCCACCATGAGCAGAGTGGCGGTGTCGTCGTCCATCTCCCGCACGATGGCCGGGATGGCAGAAAGGCCTGCCCGCTTGCAAGCCTCGACCCGGTTATGGCCGGAGACGATCTCATATCCGCCGGAAGGTAGAGGGCGAACCAGGATCGGGGTGATGACGCCGTTTTCACGGATGCTCTGCGCCAGCTCGTTCATTTTCTCGTCTGGGTACAGTCGAAACGGGTGATCCTTGAACGGGCGGAGCGTTTCCACAGCAAGGGACTGGATGGGTCCCTGGTAGAGGTTGTCAGTATTCTTCATACGATCGCCTCCTGCTGTTTCTTGTCGAGCCACTCCAAGAAGCGTTCCCGGGGGATCAGGATACGCTTCCCGATCCGCATGGCGGGGAAGCCCTTCGCGTGGCAAAGGTTATAGGCTCCTACCCGGGAGATCCCCAGGTAGGAGGCAACGTCCTCTACAGAGAGGGTGATCGGCAGATCGCCGATGTTGGTGGTTTTGGTCATTAAGTATCCTCCTAAGATGATTTTTTGAATCCCGCGGGGCCGCCTCTTTCCTGTGTCGTGTTAACCTCCTTTCCTCGTATTGAAAAAAGTGGGCGCAGTATTCATTTACAAATAATTCACCCAGGAGGCTTCGAAATATGGTATACTGTTTCCGTGAGGAGCAGGATATGAACCTAAAGACATATGACATATGGCAGGTATCCGCCCAGGCGCTGTTGGCAAACGCGAAACAGCAACCGGACGGGCGGTACAGCATCTATTTCAGCTTTGAGAAGGCGCAGCATAACGAGGGCATTCGCAAGACCGAACAGCCCCAATGCGCCATGTTCGATCAGATCGAGCAGATTCTGGAACAACCCGAGATGCAGGAAAGGATCAGCTGGATCCGAAGCGTGGAGAAGCATATCGTGTATGTGGACTTCTCCGGCATCTTCGACCGTGCCCCGGTGGGCAGGGCGAAGGAGATGCAGCAGCGGGCGGAATCCATGTTCCGGCCCGAAGGGATCACCCTGGACTTCCCGGAGTATTCTTGCCGATTCTATGCCTTTGAACGCTCGGCCAGCATGAGCCGCGGTTCGCGGCTCTCGTTCGTATCCGAATATGTATATGAGGAATTGAAGGAGCGGATCACCCTGGGCATGCGCTTTGACCGATGCGTGTTGAGCAAGGTGTATGCTTACAACGGGCTCATGTTCACGGACGGGTTTCGGTACGGCCCCTGCTTCGATCCGAGGCATGTGATCGTGGTGGATGATTTTGAAACCAGATTGCGGAACGTACCCATGATCACGGTGGAGGACGTAGGTGGCGAAGGGGCGACAAGGCAATATCGGCGGGTGGAGATGACCGACGAGCTGACCGTCAAGGAGTTCGACGGGGAGGGGCTGATCAGCAGGGAGCTTGCGGCGGAAATCGACTATCTGTATTGTGGCAGGGCCGTCCATTCGTCCTTCCAGATCCGAATGCCGTATATCAAGGGCATGGTCCATGCCGTAGATTTCCATGAGCTCTTCCGGGAGTTGGAGATGCCCTATATCGTGGATGCCTGGGGGAATCGGCATGATCCGGACGATGTGGATCTGATTCTGACCAAGAGCATGTTCAAGGCCTTCGGCTGGATGACGGAAAGCGGACTGAGCTGGGAGGAGTATCTCGACCGGTGCGAGCGGTACGGGCACGCCCTGTATATCTCTCAGGTCAATCCTACCGTACAGCGACCGTATGTGGATATGAACTACCAGTTCCTGGCCACGATCTCCATGACCTCGGACGAGTTCCGCCCCCATGATCTGCCGGAGGGCTGGGATCATGATCCTGCGGAGGACGGGCGGCACTGGCTGACCAAGGAGAGCGAATCGGAGTATTACCGGCTTATCGCCGACCCCCGATCCCGGGTGGAGTATTTCACGGCTGCTGCAGACGCAGCGGACGAAAATTCAAACAATAGAGAAATGCGGCTGGCCAAGCTCCTGCAGAAAAATCCTCTGTTCATCCATGAGCCCGTATACACGGAGGAGCTGAAAAGCCGGGCGGAAAGCGTGGCCAGGGAGCTGGCCAAGGGGCACATGCTTGTGCTGGGCGAGAATCGGTATCTTTCAGGAGACCTGATGCGGTTTCTGTATCGGCTGGTCGCGCTGACGTTGCAAAACTGCCCCTCCTGTAAGATGGCGGCTAAAAAGCTATTGAAAGAATGTTTGTACAGATCCACCGTATATGCACCGGGGATCTCCTTTCCGTATACGGATCAGGTCATCCTGTTGCGGAATCCCCACATCGCCCGCAACGAGGAAGCGATCGTCAATCTGCTGTCCTCAGAAGGCAGCCTGCGGCAAAAGTATATGTCCCACCTGACGCATGTGGTCATGGTGGACGCCCGCACCCTGGTCCCGGAACGATTGGGCGGCGCGGACTACGACGGCGATGTCGTCAAGGTGATCGCCGATCCGCTGCTAAATGAGTGTGTGTTACGGAATTATGCAGAAGAGGATCCCATCCTGTCCGACTACCAGCGCAATCTCCCGCTGTTGAAGATCCCCTCCGTGACTGCGAAGGAATCGGACGCCAATGATTGGTTGGCGCGCTTTGAAACGGTGCGGGATACCTTTGCGACCCGTGTGGGCCAGATTTGCAACGCCGCCTTTAACCGTGCGGTAATCGCGTATGACGAATCCCTTCCCGAAGCGGAGCGCAAGCGATATAGGGAGGATACGGAGCTGTTGGCGATCCTGACGGGCTTGGAGATCGACGCGGCGAAAAACGGGGTGCGCCCGGACATCTCTCCATATCTGAAGGACGAAACCGTTCCGCGCAGCACCTTCCTGGACTACAAGGACCTGATCGAGGGAAAACGAGGCAAGCGGAAGAAGGGACGGCGGCTGAGCGGCTACTACAAGAGAATCTACTGGGAGGCTGTCACGTCCAACGTGGAACGGCTGCCGTACCTGGCCGAACAGTTGAAGAAGAACACGCCGAAGATCAAGGCGACCCCCGCGGCGGATGGGGAGCTGTTCGCGTTCGCTTCCGATCCCGCATGGAAGGAACGGCTGCCAAAGGACGCTTTGGAGACCATGGGCGATCTCATTGCGGATTACGAGACCGCCCTGCGGCGCATCCGTACGGAGCGGTTGAACCTAAACTACATGACCCGGAAAAAGGACGTGGATCGGATCCTCTTTTCCCGTGCTCAGACGGACGTTTCCGTGGAATCGCTGTACGCTGCCTTCACGGAGTGCCCTGCGGAGGAGTTCCGCAACGCCCGCGTGGCCCTGCGGGAGCAGGCGTGGCACCTCATCCATGATCGCTACCAACGGGAGATCATGATATACGAGCTATTCAAGCGGCTGCCGTTTGTCGTTGTGGTTCCGATCCTGACGGACTTCCGCTGCGGCGGATACCGGATACTGGGAGACATCGTCTGCGATTACGATGATTTCTATCGCAAGCGGGGCGACGGGCGCGGACGCCTGCGGCGGGAGGATGACGGTGAGGATCTGCGCGCGATGCTGGAGGGAGACGAGCTTCTGTATCGATCAAATTATAAAGCGGAGCTTAGGCATCGCTGCCGCAGATTGCTCCGGGAACGGATCCACGACAGGGATCTTGAACTCCAATGCGCGATCGCACTGGGGAAGCGATCCTTCGCGCTGGACGTGCTGGATTTGGAAGTGTACGACAACGCGGTGGAGAAAACGGAGCTATGATCGACGAAAGAAGAGAGTTTCAATGCTATACGCGATTCCCTGCATATGAGACGGCGAACAAGAAGGATACCGGGTTTTTGAACCGAATCTCTCTTCCCATGCTGCTCCACGGGAAGGGCTTTGCCCGGGTGCTGACGGTGGTAGCCAGGGGGTATATGTACGAACACGATGCGCCCGACATTGAACACGCGCGGCGCGCGCTGTGTGCCTGGTGTAGCATACCTGCCGAAAAGAAAGAGGCCTGGCAGTTCGACACCTGTTTCCCGGAGCTGCATGAAGAATTCCCCCAACTGGTGGATGAGCAGGGGAACGGATGGCTTGTGCGGCATGTGCGGAATGTGATCGCGTTCGTTGCTTCCTCGCCCGGATCAGTGACAAAGTCGGTTCAAAGGAACACGGAGAAGCTCGCCTCGACCTTTGAACCCATGTGGCGGAAGAAGGTGATTCAATTCCAGATCCCGCTGTTTGCGGAAAGCACAAAAAGCGATTGGTTGCTGCTCTTTGACGATGTGCTTGCCAACGCGCTGGAGCTCGGCCCATTGCGTTCCTATACCGCGGAAGTCTCCGACGATGGCGCTAAATATCTGCGGACGCTTCTCCCGGAGAAGATGCCGCTGCAGGAAGCGATAGAGCTCATCGCCTACTACAAGATCAACAAGTTCGAGGACTCCCAGTGGGCGCCCTTCCCCAGCACGAACTTTGAAGCGTTCTTCGGCAACACGAACTTCACCCACAAGTACCAGAAATCGTTTTTCGATAACTTCGGCCTACTTACGAAAGAGCGCTTCGGCGTGACGCGCTACTGTATCTACAACGCGATCGCCGAGCTGGTGCAAGTAACGGAGATATGAAAAATGGGGCCCCAATGGAGCCCCATTTCCGTAGATTGCTTTACTTTGCGCGAAGTTAATTTGACCGGGTCCATATTCGGGCCCACTGGGCCACAATTTCCAATACGAGATTTTTTTCAATCGGGGCAAAAGTGACTCCACCCCCATTGAACTTCGGGCCATCGGGCCTGAAGTAATAAAAGTGCGCCCACCGGGCACATATTATACCGACGATGGAACTTGTGCCCAAGTGGGGCACAAGTTAAAAAACCCGATATTTACTGCGTTTTTTGTCACCGATTTGTACAAAGACCGAACTTCTGGCCCACTGGGCCAAAGGTTGAAAGTCTGTAAGCGTCAAATCTATTGACGTATAGCCGTGAGGTGTTTCGTGTGAGACAATAGGTATGGGAGTCTTAAGGATTCTCAAGACGTCTCAAGAAAGCATG
>CADBYI010000025.1 GCA_902798825.1 uncultured Eubacteriales bacterium
TCGGACAGCGATATAAAGGAAGCCCAGCGGGTCTATAATAAGGTGCATCGCCTGTTGCGTGAGTGGGAGAAGACCTGGCGATAAGTTCCGTTCTGCGCAGTGAATATGCGTGCTATGCTTCGCTAACCGCAGACTTTCCACCTCGTCCACTGATACTGTGTAGAAGATAGAGTGCTGATTGGATACTAAAGGGACCTCTCGTGGGGTCCCTTTAGTACGGGACGCTGCCCCTGCCACATCATTCCCGGAACAGCTTTGTTCGCCGTCAGAACCGTCCTTGAAAAAACGCCTCTTTTCCGCTATAATACCATTTTGGAAAAAACTATGTATTAGATAAGAATTATGATGCGCTTCGATCGTTTGTTCGATACGGAAAAGAAGATGGTTCAATAATAGCATGTGTTAATAGCGGGGGTCTAAAGGGCATCCCAGGAAAAACTGAAGGAGGGCACATTATTGGTACAGCTTGGACTGTAACAGACTCTTTATATTTGTACCTTTGTGGATTTGTTTCCTGGTTCGGAGAAATTACTTATTCTTTTCTGCTAAAAAACTGGGCAAATAAGAGAATGCTACAAGAAACAAGTTATATGATCTGTAACAATTTGACTCGTGATATTGTGGAGTATAAAACTCCTCTTATTGTTGACTGGCCAAACAGTAAATACACCATTGAAGTCTCAACGAATTATGAACTTCAGATTGTGCCCAAAAAATGAATACGATGCTTGCCTTTTCTGCTCATTCAGGTTCTTTCTCGTTTTTTTCCAAGGAAGCAGTCGATGAAAGGACAGCAGCCTGCCGGATGGCAGGCTGCTGTGTCGTTGAAATGTTCAGTTATAGATCAGATCGTTCATGACCATCTCCTCCACACGGTTGCGGATGGAGTTCATGCGCCGGACCCATTCCATTTGGTCTCGGCTCTTTAGCTCCTCGGTCACGCCTTCAGCGGCGGCCAGCTGGCGGGTCAGGGCGGCCATCTGGTCCCGGGCGGCCTGGTCGATGTCCAGCAGGTGCCTGGTGAGGATGCCGGAGAGGACCAGGGCGGAGAAGGTGCCGTCATGCTTCTGCTCCAGGAAGCGTTTGCGCATCCGGCCATACTTGCCGATGGGGCTGGAAGGCTGTTCGTCCAAGACCAGGTCGGGGATCAGCAGTCCGTTCTGTTCCGTGTATGTCAGTTCCATAGATGCTGCCTCCTTCCTATCTGGCCGCTTTGCGCTTTTGGGGCTCCCGAAAGGCCGTGACCCGCGTTCCCAGCAGGATGGGCAGGTGCTCTCTTATGTGTACGATCAGATCCGTCGCCGCTACCATCCAAAAAAGCCAGAGAAATCGGGCTTTTTTGTGTCTTTGGTTCGTTTGAAAAGACTCGATTTTGCACTCATTTGGGGTTTTGACAATAGCTTGACAACACGGTTGATCTCTGCCCCGTCTTTTTTTCGTAATTTGTATAAAAAATAGCAGCCGGAGAAAGATTATTTCCGGCTGCTCAAGATCGTTTTTTGAGATGGTTTTATAACGCTTCAGGGATCGTGTCGGCAAAATGCTGTTGCAAGGCGTGGATCGCCTTGTCCTTCTTCTGTGTGGAAAGATGGGTATAGATGTTCATGGTCACGGTTGGATCGGCGTGGCCGAGAAAGTCTTGGGCCGTCTTCACATCCACCCCGGCGTCGTAGAGCATGGTGGCATAGGTGTGCCGAAGCTGACGGGCGGTGACCCTAAGGAATGGAATCCCACAGACGATAATACGCTCCGCCGCATACATGCGGCGGAGCGTATCCATGCTGTAGTTTCTTATCAACAGCAAACCTGAAATACTACCAGTTCAATAAAGCGAGGAGCTCGCCTGCCTCGGCCGCTTCGAAGCTGCCACAAAGGTCCAGTACTTTCTGCACCGCTTCCTCCGCCAGCAGCCCCACTGCGGCCGTCCTAAACTTCTTGACCAGATCGTCGTAGCCCACCGGGTTCTGGGGGGATCCTTTAAGGTCGAAGCAGTCGGCCGAGAACACACGGCCGTCCTTCATGTGGATGTCCACGGCAGCGCCGCGCCGCTTCGGGTACTGGGCAGCGACCCGTTCGTCGATGCGAGTGGTCACTTTCCTGGCCACTTTCAGGTACTTCTCATCTGTATAATAGGGAGCCGTGAGATGGCGGACCGCTACGCCTCGGTCCGCCATGGCTGCCGCGATGCCGTAGGCGATGCTGAACTTCGCTTCGCCGGGCGTCCGGGGCTCAAGGATCCTGCCGGTGAGTTCATACGCAACGCGGTGGGTGCCGACCTCTATACGGTCCACTTCATCCGAATCGATCCCGTGCTCCTGAGCCAGGTCGAGAGCCGCCTCGATGGCGGGCTGGGCGTGGCGGCAGGTGGGGTAAAACTTGTTGTATGTGTTGCCGATAGAGTAAACTTTGCCGAGGTCCTTCAACGCCTCCTCCGCTGCAATGGGCTTGCTCATGGCCTGAAACAGGCCTGTCTTGCCGTCAAAGGCGGACGTGCAGCCCTCGAGCCCTGCCCGGGCTATGTAGGCGCAGGTGATGCCGTTGAATGCAGCGCTGCCCACCATGACGCACTTGGACTGCTGGCCCGTCACCGTTGCCTCCATAAGGCCGGACGCCTGCAGGGCGGACATGCCAAGGCCGTTCGCCATCTCCCGAGCATCCAGTTTCATGAGTTTCCCTGCCACCGCCATGGCCCCAACGGTGTCGCAGGTGGCGGACGGGTGAAAACCGTGGTCGATGAGCTCCGGGCTCTGGGCTACGGCCATGCGGTACACGGTCTCGTATCCGAGGACGATGGCGGTAAGGATCTCTTTGCCAGAGGAATGCAACTCCTCACCCATGACGAGCGCCGTGGGCACCACCACCGCGCCCGCATGGACGCCAGCGAAGGTGTGTCCGTCGTCAAGCTCGATGGCATGTGCAAAGGTGGCGTCCAGCATGGCTGCCCGTGCCGCCGGAAACCGGGATTCACCATCCGGGCCGAGCACCCTGCTGCCGCCGGTGCCCAACGGCTTCAAAGCCTCGATCAGAGCATCCCCGTAAGCCCAGCCGGCACGGCCGGCGATCATGGCACCTATGGTGTCCAGCAGCCGCTCTTTCGCAGTCGCGATGATGTCCGCAGGAATGTCTTCATAATTTGTCCTGGCCAGAAAATCACCTAAAATAATCGCGTAACTCATTTTTTCACCTATTCTCGCATATTTGTGTTCATCCACTCACACATTTTCACATATTCTTCCGGCGTGTTCGCATGGATTAGTATCCCCTCGTCATCCACTGAAAGGAATCGGCGCTGCGCGCCGGCTTCGAGTGCGGCATTGCGCAGGCCGCCATTTCCTGTATACTCCTGCAGCGAACGCAGCAAACGGCGCGACAGGATGACCGGATGTCCAGCTTTCATATGAAAGCTGGGAGAGACATAGTCTCCGTCCGTTAAGAGAAGCTTTTTCATCGTATCGACAGATGCAGCCGGAGAGTCCACGGGGCAGAAAAGCACTCTCTCCGTTCCCTTATCCAGCATCGCCGCTCCAAGCAGCAGAGAATGGAGCATCTGTGTATTATCATACCGTTCATTATGAACGAATACAACAGGGTAGCCTTCCAGTTCCCTGCGCACCTGCTCAGCAGCATGGCCCGTCACGACGATAATCGGATCCGCCCCTGCTTCGATCATGGACTTGACCAGGCGCTCTATCATGCTCATACCGTTCAGGGGTAGCAAGGCTTTCGGGATGCCCATACGTTTTGAGCTCCCTGCGGCAGCGATGATGCCGGCTGCCGGAGCATGATCCACGTTATCCGCCTCAGCTACCCTGTTCATAAGCTTCCTTGAAAAACTGTCCCAGTATCCTGATGCCGTCCCCCAATGCCCGCAGATCGGGCCCTGCGTAGTTCAGACGGACATATCTGCTCGGACCGTCCTCCAGGAAAAAGGCATCGCCCGGCATGAATGTCACCCTAGATCCGTCGCGTTCCACCGCCTGCCCCGCCTGACGGACTGCCCCTGGCAGCTGGACCCAAGCAAAGATCCCGCCTTCAGGCCGCGTCCAGACGGTACCCTTCGGGAACCAGGTCATCAGCTGCGACTGCAGTGTGCCGATCCGGTCAGAAAGGTCCTTTCGCAGCCGCATCACATGCTCACCCAACAGTCCCGTATCGATCATCCTCGCACAGAGGTACTGGCTCAACCCGGACGTATGCATATCGGCGCACTGTTTCAATCCTGCCACCGCCTTGATCACTTTGGCGGGGGCATTCACGGCGCCGACCCTGAGCCCGGGAGCGATGATCTTGGAATAGCTGCTCACCATCGCAACGCGTCCGTCTTTGTCCATGCTTCGCAATGCAGGCGGAACATCACCGGAAACGGACAGATCGTAGTAAGGGTCATCTTCCAGAATGAACAAGCCGTGCCTCCTGGCTATATCGTAGACCTTTTCCCTTCTTTCCTTCGAAAGCACGGTCCCGGACGGATTCTGATACGTTGGAATGATGTACAGAAGTTTTGGATTCGAGGTCTCCGCCTTCCTTTCCAGGTCTTCCAAATCGATGCCCTTATCATCCAATCTGACACCGACACACCGGACCTGCAGCTTTCGCGCCAGGGGGTAGATCGTCAGGAACGTCGGCTGCTCAACCAGCATCACATCTCCCGGGTCCAGGATGGCCTGCAGTACAAGGTCCAGTCCCTGTGTCCCGCCGTTCACGATGCACACCTCGTCCTCCGCCGCCGTGAACCGTCGGAAGGCGCTCAGATATTCCCGGTGCGCCTCTATCATCTCCGGCAGACCTCTGGCCGGACAGTATGCCATGATGCGTCCGAGGTCCGCAGACGGTATGCGTTCCATGAGGGAGAACAGTTGCTGAAGGGGGGTAAGTGTTGGATGCAGCGTCCCGCCGCCCAGGTTTATGCTGTCCTGCCGGCTCATCCCGGCCATCATCGTGTCAAACGCCTCGATGCCTAACCGGTTCGACCTGTCGGAAAACCGTTCGTACATTTTATGTCTGCCCCCGGTCTACTGTGTGATTTGAGAGAGCGCTTTGTCGGGCATTCATTATTGCCCCGGCAACCAGTATGCCGCCGCTGACCCAGAAGACCGAAGCATAGCCGAAATACTGCGCGAGAAAACCGTATCCAACCGGGCCGATGGCCTGTCCGCCGAAATTCACCATGACTCTGACGGCAAGCGCCTTGGCGCGGAGCGCCAGATCGACGGCAGCGGAAACAGCCAACAGGTAAAGCGGGTTGAGTATCCCCAGTCCTGCGCCTGTGATGCCGGCCAGCACCAGACAGACCGCATAGGACCCCGTCAGGCCGAAGCCGACGATCCCGCATCCGCTGACCACCATGAACAGGGCAAGGACCCTGAACAGAGAGTGCCCGTGCGTCAGACGGTGGATAAAGGGGCGGATGACCAGCTGGCCCACCCCGCTCACGCTCAGGACGGTACCCACCTGTGCGGCAGTCAGCCCGATCTCCTGTCCATACAGGGGAAAATACGTGTTGACGACTTCCAGACAGAACATGACGAGGCCGCCTGACAGCAGGATCGTGAACATGTTGGGAACGCGCATCACATCCGCTATCGTTCCGGAAGCCTCACGCTTCACGGTCGTATCCGGAGCGCGCAGCAGCACGATAAGAAGCAGGTTGAGACAGGCGATCACGATCCCGCCGAGAAAGCACAGGTTCTTCCCCAGATGCTCGTTCAGCTGGCCGCCGATATAAGACCCGGCGGAAACGCCCAGCGAATTGAACAGGGCGTAGTAACCGATGACATGTTCCGAAGGGGCACCAAGATCCCCGCGCGTCGACTGGAACTGGAGCGTAGCGAACTCCAGGGCGTACGCTGTGCCGAACACGAGCATCGCGATGGCGATCCATATAAGGTCATGAGCTACGACAAGGGTCCCGACAGCGAAGAAATAAACGATACCGGCTGTCAGCGTGATGCGCCGGCAGCCGAACCGATTGATAATGGAAGCGATGGGAAGCGCGAGAACGACGGGCAGTAAGCTGGACAGCATGACCAGCACGCCGATCTGGACACTGTCTGCTCCGTTCGCGTCCGCCAGGAGAGAAATGTACGGGCGAACGGAGTAGACCAGCGTCTGATGAACGAATGTTCCGATCAAAAGGACCCGATACTGTTTCATTGCGCCTGCGCGGCAGCCTGATCCCGCTGTAGAGCCAGCTGCTTCATACGCTCATGCAGGTCGCAGCCGAGATCGAAGGGAACATAGGGCTCCTCTATTCCCGCCAGTTTGTTGCTGATAGCTGCCTTCACCTTTTCCGGTGTGGCCGGCAGCGAACATATGCGGATGCCGACTGCGTCATGGATGGCGTTCAGCACGGCCACATGGCCGCTGCTCTGGAAGGATTCCGAGCACCCGGTGGATTTCTGCGGGCCTTCCTCCCTTTCCGTCACATGGAATATGATCTGCATGTCGTCCGGGATGTCGTTGCACAGGGGGATCCCGGCGCCGGCCATGGAAGCATGCTTTTTCTCATCGTAGTACTGTTCCTTTAAGGCGAACCCGATGGAATGCGACAGGCCGCCGTATGCCTGGCCTTCCACGGCGAGATAGTTGCCGACCACGCCGATATCCGAGATCTCCCTGGTGCGGAGGACGGTCACCTTGCCGGTCTCCGTCTCGACCTCCACCTCTACAAGGAACAGGACGTAGTTCTGCGCGGCGGAGCCGTGCCCGTGCCCGGTGTATCTGTCGATATCTGTGTCTGTGGCGGGGTTGCGGTAGGTCCCCTCATACTTGGTCGGGATCCCTTCCTTAACCATTTCCTCATAAGTACGGAATGAACCATCCTCCTTACGCATGGCTGCCATAAGTTTTCCAGCCGCATCGACAGTAGCCATCCCAGCCATGTGGTGGGATCGGCTCGCTGAGGCTGAGCCGGTGTTGGGACAGGTACCGGTATCGTTCTGGACCAGGTGGATCTGGTCAGGTTCGAGTCCCAACGGGCGCAGGCAGGCATGGGTGTGGGCCAGCGTGCCGATATCCGCTCCCTGACCCATCTCTTCCCATGTATTGTAATGCGTCACCGAACCATCCTTGTTCAGTTCCAAAGCCACTGTGCATACATCCTTGGCGCGGCTGACATGATAGCCGCCCCAGGCGATGCCTACGCCGCGTTTCTTTTCCAGAGTGCTGTTTTTACGGGCGTCCTCGCGGAACTCCTCGTACAGAGGCCGCATCTGGTCCATCATCTCCACCATGGGGTACTGACGATACGGGACAGAGTTGGGACACAGATCCCCTTCCCGGGCAACGTTTAGGTAGCGGAAATCGAAAGGATCCATGCCCAGCTTCTCAGCCATCATATCTATCAGCGATTCGCTGGTTGTGTATGTCTGAGGCGAGCCGAATGCCCTGTAAGGAATGCCAAAGGCCCTGTTGCTGAACCCGACCTGGGAAAGGCCCAGGATATTGGGCACGTTGTAGGGGTAGCCGAAAAAGCGGACTGTCTTGGTCACCTTGTTCCCGGCTGAATCGGAATATGCCCCGTTATCCACGCCCATATGGAACTCCATCGCCAGGATCTTACCGTCCTTGTCGCATGCGAGCCGGCCGTTCGTATAGGATTCAGCCCGCTTCCCTGTGAATACCTGGTGCTCATCATAGGAGAGCGTCAGTTCGACCGGCCGCTCGAGGCCGAGTGCGCATACCGCAGCGATGGCGCTGGAATTGACGCACATGGAGTATCCGAAGCTGCCGCCGACCGTGTTCTGCATCATACGGATCTTTTCCTTCGGTAAGCCCACGGCATCTGCCATCGCGGCAATATTTCCGTACAAGTTCTGGCTCTTGTTCTGAATGCAGACGCCGCCGTCCCCGTCCAGATACGCCTGCACTGTTTCTGGCTCGATGGGCAGGTGTGACTGCCTCGTTGTGAAAAAGCTGCCCTCGACCACATACGGCGCCGTTTCAAAGATGGCCTGCGTATCCTGATCGCCTTTGAAAAGGGGCTGTTCGATGTAAACATTGGGCGTCCCCTTGTGGATCTCTATCGCCCCCGGCACTGCCGCCTCCAGGAAGTTGAGGTAGGCCGGCAGTTCTTCGTATTCCGGTTTGACCAGTTTTGCCGCTGCGCGTGCCTGCTCACGAGTCGCCGCGGCGACGACCGCCACGACATCCCCGTAATGATAGACCTTGTCGGAGCAGATCACCGGGTGATCCTTCCCGTCACCGTAATGATAGGGCGTCCCTTTGGGTACATTGAGCTTGTTGGAGCCTTTTACATCCGTCGCTGTGAACACATGCAGCACGCCAGGGGCTTCTTCCGCTGCTTCTGTATCGATGCTCAGGATACGCGCATGGTGGATTCTGGCGAGGACAAGGGCAAGATGCGCCGTTTCCGGGGGCATCTTCTGCGCCACGTCATCACCGTATTCTGCCTGGCCCAGCACTTTAGAAATCGAGCCGGGACGGGGGTACCGGGTATTGTATACGGGATCCCCTTCCTTATGCACAAAAGTGATGTCCTCCATGGTCTTTTTCCCGCGCATTACCTCCGCGGCTGCCATCACGGCATCCACGATCGGCTTGTATCCGGTACAACGGCAGACGTTCCGGTTCTTCGTGAACCAGTCTCTGACCTGCTTGCGGGTCGGGGAGGGGTTCTCTGTAAGCAGTGCCAGCGCAGACATAATGAAGCCCGGCGTGCAGAAGCCGCATTGTACCGCACCGTAGGTAATGAACGCCTGTTGGATCGGATGCAGATGATCGGGGGTACCGATCCCCTCGATGGTCAGTACCCGCGCCCCCTCCTGAATCATGCGCATTTTCTTAATGCAAGAACGCACCGCTTTCCCGTCCAGTAGGACCGTGCATGCGCCGCACTGTCCGCAGTTGCAACCCACCTTCGTGCCTGTCAGGCCCATGCGCCGCAGTACGTCCGCAAGACTGTCCTTCTCGGTATCACAGATCACATCGCGCCATACGCCGTTTATGATGAGACCGATTCGCTTGGTTGACATTTGACTCTCCTCCATGAAAAGCATTCTTTACTGATCAGCGGCAGCAGTCCTCGAGAATATCGATGAAATCCTGACGGGATGTCTTCCGCGGGTTTTTCAGATGGTAATGGGCTTTATAGGCGACCATGGCGCTGTCCGCGATCTCTTCGAAGTCGCTGTGCATGGGATTGAAGTCCGAAAGTCGGGTATGGATACCGACGTCCTCGATCAACTTCCGGAGGGCTCCGGCGACCACTTCTCCTATTTGGGCGTCCGGCACGTTATCCACCTTTTCACCCAGGGCTTCCGCCAGCTGACGATATTTTTCCATTTGAGCGGGGAAATTGAATCTCGCGACACTGGGCATGACAAGGGCAATGGATGTGCCGTGGTTCACATGGAATTTCGGTCCGACAAAGCGTCCGATGTTATGCATGTGCCCGCAGCCTGTAGCCGTGAACGCCATGCCCCCCATGGTGCTCCCGATCAGCAGATCCTGGGCAGCAAACACGTTCTCGCTGTTGGCATATACGGTACGCAGGTTCTTGGCGATAAGCCGGACGCCCTGAAGGGACGTGGCTTCGGTCATGGGGTTCGCTTTCAGGGAGATAAATGACTCGAAGCTGTGGCTCATGGCATCGATGCCGCAGACTGCGATGATCCTGGGCGGGCAGCTGGCAAGGCTAGATCCATCCAGGAAGGTGACCTTGGCGCTGCCATAGGTTGCGTGGCCGACCGTGAACTTTATGTTGGTGTCTTCATCGTGGATGACGGCCATGTTGGTCACTTCGGAACTGGTCCCCGCCGTTGTCGGCACGGTGAAGAAGGGGATGCCGGGCACAGGATACCTTTCATATCCTGCCCAGTCTGTCCCTTTCCCTCCGTTCGTAGCGAGGACCGTGGCAAGCTTGGTCACGTCGATGGTGCTGCCGCCGCCTATCGCGATAGCCAGCTCTGCGCCGGTTTTATTGATGATATCCAGCACCTCGTTGACGTTTCGCAAAGGCGCTTCCGCTTCTACCTTGGTGAAGGTGCTGTACGGGATGTTCGTGGAATCGATATAGGACAGGCACTTGGCATAAAAAGCCGTGGCGCTTACGCCGGGGTCGGATACGACCATGATGGCTTTCGGCGCACGCTGTTTAATCTCTGCCGGAAGCTGGTCGACGCAGTTAATGCCCATGATGACCTTGGTATGGGTTTCCCAGGTTGTTGCTTTCTGCTGATAAAACATATTCAATTCTCCTTTTTGCTGCTTCATGCTTCAAAAAAGGCGACGCACAGCAGCTGTGCGCCGCCTTTCAGTGCGGTTTCGATTATTTGAACAGGTTGGGCAGCCAGACGACAGCATTGGGCGTCAGGCAGACGAATGCGAGCGCGGCCAGGAGCACCAGCAGGAACGGAATGATTCGCTTACACATCTGAGTGATGTTGACATCGCAAATCCGCGCGGCGATGTACAACGTGGCAGCCATGGGGGGCGTACACATACCGATTGCCAAATTGGCCACCGTCATGGCGCCGAAGAAGACGGGATTGATGCCATACTGCATGGCGATGGGATGCAGGATCGGCGCCAGCAGGATGATGGCGGAGGAACCGTTCTCGATCATGCCAGCCAGCAGGTATATCAGATTGCAGACGAGAATGAACTGCCATGGCTTCGACAGGTTCGCGATAGCCCACTTCGCGATGGCTTCGTTGATCATCTCGCTGGTGAGCACATAGGAGAAGCAGGAGATGCAACCGATGATGAGCATGATCGTTGCCGCCGTGGCAGCACTCTTAGCCAGCATGCGGGGCAGATCCTTCAACTTGATGCGCCGGTAGTAGAACATGCCGACCAGCAAAGCGTACAGGCAGGCGACTGCGCCGGACTCGGTGGGAGTGAACTGACCGGAATAGATGCCGCCCAGGATGATGAAGGGGCACAGCAGCGCCGGGATGGCCTTGACTATGGAGATCAGGGCGGTCTTAAGGTTGAACTTATAGAGCTTGCCGTGCTTATGCCGCACGCACACGACCACCTGGTATGTCATCAGGAACAGACCGAAAATGACGCCGGGATACACGCCTGCCATCAGCAGGTCGCCCACGGAAACGCTCGTGGTCACGCCGTAGACCACAGCCGTGATGGACGGCGGGATCAGTGAGCCAAGAGGTCCGGCGGCGGCGATGGCGCACGCGGCGAAATCCATGGGGTATCCGTCCTCCTTCAGGGAGGGAGCCACAACGGAACCGATCGCGGATGCGGTGGCCGGGCCGGAGCCGGACACGGCGCCGAAGAGCATGCACGCAACGGTCGTCACGATGGTCATGGACCCGCGGATCCAGCCCACCAGGGATTTTGCCATGTTGACCAGCGCGTCGGAGATCTTCCCCTCGAACATCAGATCGCCTGCGAAGACGAACATCGGGATGGCCATGAGCTCAAAGGAGTTCATGCCGGCGAAGGTCCGCTGGGCCAGCATCAGCAGCTGCCCTGTCGCGCCGGCATAGATGAAATACGCCAGCGACGTAAAGCCAATGGAGATACCGATCGGCACACCGATGATCAGGGTGATGACCAGTACGATAAGGATTAATGTGCCCGCACTCATGCTTTGACCTCCGCTTTCTGCACCTGCTTTTCTGCCGGCTTCTTGAACCAGTACTTGTTGAGATCTTCGATCAGGTGCCAGATTTCAAAGATCACCATCAGCCCGAAGCAGATCGGCAGTGCCGAATACACATATACGATCTTCAGGGAGGGGATGGAAAGCATATACTGATTGGAGCATTTGATGCACCAGCGTATCCCGTAAAAAGTTACGACGGAGCAGAAGATGATTATGATCACATGAACGATGATGTTGAGCACCTTCACGAACTGCTTGTCATGAAACACTTCCTGCAGGATGGAAACGGAAATGTGGCCGCGCTTATACATACAATACGCGGAAGAGAAAAGACACATCCAAACGAAGATGTACCGGCAGAACTCTTCGGTCCAGATGACCGTGATATGGAAGAACAGCCGGTTGAAGATCTGGAAAAGGACCAGGCTGGTCATGGCAGCCAATGTTATCATGGCCATGATCTCACTGACCTTCCCCAGGATACCGATCACTTTTTTCAACACTGTGGAAGCCCTCCTTCGGGTTTGTATACCTGTGGCTCTGCCAAAGATGCAGAGCCACAGGATTTCTGGCGCCCTTCCGTTGAAAGGGCTGAATTGTGGTTTTATTTCTTGTAGGTCTGCGCCTCTTCGAACAAAGGCATCAAGCCGGAGAAGTTGGGGTTCTCATACACCTTCGTGCAGGCGTCCCTCCACTGCTGAAGCTCGGCATCCGTCAGCTTGATCACCTGCAGACCGCCGGCGACCGCCTTCTCCATGCTGGAGTCCATGCTGCCGATCAGCTGCTCGCGCTCATAGACGCAGGCTTCACGGGCGGCCTTCACCACCGCTTCCTGCTGATTGGCGGACAGCTTGTTCCAGGTTTCGTTGCTCATGATGAAGGGGTTAGTATTGAAGCACATGTTTATCTCGGTATAGTACTTGGCCACTTCATAAAACGCCTGCTTGTCAATGTTGACGATGGTCTGCAGCTGGCAGTCCATGGCGCCCATCTGCAGCGCGGCGTACACTTCCTTGAGGGCCATAGGCGTGGTCACGGCGTTGAGGGCTTCGGACAGGGCGGCGTAGGTGGCGCCGGTCTGGATACGGAACTTCTTGCCGGCCATCTGGTCAGGCGTACGGATCTCGGTGGTGGAATGGACCTGGGCAAGGCCGTTAGCCCAGAAGTCGAGGATGCGGATGTTGCTCGTCTTGAGGCAGGCTTCCTTCAGCTTGGTGCCGAAATCACCGTCCAGAGCGGCGAAGCAGTGATCCCAGGAGCTGAAGCAGTACGGGAGGGTCAGAACGCCCAAATCCGGGCAGAAGCTTTCGAGCTGGATGGAGAACACGCTGGAGAAGTCCAGGGTGCCCATGTCAACGCTCTCTGCCATGGCAGCGGCGTTGCCGAGGGAGCTCTGGGGGAAGACATCCACATGAATGCTCCCGCCACTATACTGTTCGACCAGTTCGGCGAATTTTTTCGCACCCATATCATACGGATGACCGTCTGGCTGCTCATGGCCGAGCTTTAGAGTAAATTTCGCTTCTTTGGACCAATCGATTTCACTTTCACTTGTCTGAGCCTGTGGCTGAGACTCGGTCTGGGTTGGGGTCTGTGCAGGCTCAGCCTGCTTCTGACCGCAGGCAACAACGCCGAGCACCATGACTAACGTTAGGATGAGGGCCAATGCTTTCTTCATGTTTTTCCTCCTTTTGTTTTGCACGAGTGGGTTGTTTACAACTTGCTGCATGTGAAACCGTGCTACTTTTCGGGTTTTCTCCTACAATCACACCGCTATTCATACTTTACAAGATGCAAGTGCAATTGAAAAGCACACATTCGTTGTATGGCTGCAATGATTTGTTGCGACCAAGGCGATTATACTCTCCTTTTCTGCGTTCATCAAGATTTGATGAGCTTGTCCCGTATCACTCTGCCCGCAACCCGTTCCGCCGCTGGCGGGCTGCTCTCCCGAAGCCGTCTCCCCACGGCAATAGCACCGAAGATGTCCTCCTCAGTCCCCATGCCAAGCTCTTCAAACACCGCTCTCAACTCCGGTTCACCGGTAAGCCAGTGTGTCTGGTTGCTCCAGCAGGCGCTTAAGCCCAGGCTTTCACAGGCGATCAGCATGTTTTCCAAGGCGCAGGCACAATCCGCCATGGCATTTTCAAACGCGCGAGGCGCGATGGCACAGATGAGCGTTGGCGCTCCATAAGCAAAGCGATAGCCCTCCTGTTGGGCGCGGAGGACGCCTTTGCTTCGCATCGACCCTGCCGCAGGTTGCTGTCGGAGCAGACTGTTGCGGATGATCTCGTTGAGTCGATCCATCCTGTCCGCATCCTGTATCACCATGAATCGAGCCAGCTGCCGTCCGCCGCTGCTGGGAGCATACAAGCCGCAGAGAAGTATCCGTTCCAACTGGTCGTCCTCGATCTGCCCCTGGCCATATGCACGGATGCTGCGGCGGACCAATATGGTCTCGATGACGTCGCCAAAATCAGTCCCGAACATATACGTACCCTTCCATGATCCGGCGGGCGGTGCGGTCCAGGTTGCCGGAAAGCACGGTGTGGGAGCCGTCCTCATTGATCTGAAGGTCGGCGTAGGCGTCCATGACGCCCCAGGGATGGCCGATGCGCAGATGCTCGATCCGATCCCCGCCGCAGGACTTGCAGGCGATCTCGTTGACGATGGTGCCGGGGGTGTTGGCGGCTGTGACGGTGCAGATGGCGCCGGTGCCCATGTAGGCGTCGATCATCTTCATGTTCACCGAGAAGAGCCGTCCCACAATGTCCACCTCATTCGCCTTCACATTCCGGCCGCTGCCGGCGGTGTAATCCACGGGGGCAGTGGCGAAGGCGATCTTGGGCAGGGTCTGGCTGTTGACGCGGGCGTCCTCCAGGTCCTTGGCAAAGCCCAGCAGGACAGCGCCGGTACCCCGGATGATCTCCAGCTTGCGGCAGACGTCCTTGCAGTTGGGCAGGGCATTGAATTCGGAGGGGATCTCCGTGCCCTTCACGCCGAAGTCCTCGGGATGGACGAAGATTACCGGGTTGGCGGCGTCCACGAAGCTGTACTCGTAGACCTTGCCCTCCACCTCGATGGTGTCCTTCACGTGGCCTGTGGGCAGGAGTTTGCCGGAAGCGGCGCCCTGGGGGGCGACGAACTTCAACAACACGCGGGAAGCGGTGCCGGGCACGCCGTCGATGGCAAAGTCGCCCTCGCTCCAGAACCGACCGTCCTTGACGGGCACCTGGGCGATGATCTCCTTCTGGGTGTTGGTGTTGAAGATATGGACCTCGGTCATAGGCTCCACTGCCTCCACCATGCCCTCATCGATGGCGTAGGGACCGACGGCGGAGGAGATGTTGCCGCAGTTCATGGTCTTGCCCACGATGGGGGCCATGACGTCCACCTGGCCGAAGTCGTAGTCCACGTCGATACCGGGCCGATCACTCTTCTTGATGACGGCCACCTTGCTGGTGGAGGTGTTGGCACCGCCCATGCCGTCGATTTGGCGGCGGTCGGGGGAACCGAAGGCGCTGAGGATCACTTTGTCCCGCTGCGCCACATCTTGGGGCAGGTCTTCGTCATGGAAGAAAACGGCCTTGGAGGTGCCGCCCCGCATATAGACGCAGGGGATCTTTCGATTGGGCTTGTACTCTGACATGTCGGTGAAGCTCCTTTTTGTGATTTTTGCAATATTTGGTTGCGCAATTCTGTGGAAAATGATAAAATTGGTAGCAACAAAGGGGGACGTCTTCATGCTGAACAACTACCAGTACTTTATCGCCCTGGCCGAGGAGCTTAACATCTCCAAGGCGGCGGAGCGTCTCTTTATCTCCCACCAGTGTCTGAGCAAGTATCTCAAAAACCTGGAACAGGAGTACAACGTAACGTTCTTCGAGCGGACCCCACGGCTCAGTCTCACCCCGGCGGGGCAAGCCTATCTGGACATGCTCCGACAGGTCCAGTTCCTGGAGAACAACCTGGAGAATCAGCTCAGCGACATCCGCATGGCCCGCAAGGGGCTTATCCGCTTCGGCACCACTGAGGGACGTTTCCGTATCCTGGCACCCAGTCTGCTATCGGACTTCAAGCGCATGTATCCTGAGGTCAGGCTGGAGACCCACTATGCCACATCCGATCAGCTTTGCGAAAGCATCGCCAAAAATGAATTGGACATGGCGCTCATGAATCGGCGCGACGCCGGCAGCAACCAACTGGAGCGGCGCACTGTTCTTAACGAAAAACTGTACATGGTCATCTCAGACCACTTGCTGGCTCAGTATTTCTCAGAGCAGTATCCTGCCTGCAAGGAGACGTTTCGCAACGGGGTAGACCTGGTTGCATTTGCCAAGCGAGAGGTGCCCTTCGTGCTGAACTATAAGGGCTTCAACTCTCGGGAAACCTTGGAAGCTCATCTCCGGGACAAAGGGGTGACCCTCAACTGCGTGTTGGAGATGACGCAGCAGGACATGCACTTCATGCTGGCCGCGTGCGATTTTGCCGCCTGCTTCTGCTGGGCCATGTATCTGCCCACCATCCAGCGGACTGGAGAAGGCAACGCGCAATACCTGAATGTTTTTCCTATCAAGGGGCTTACCGCCACCAATCAGGTGATGCTGGTCATGCCCAAAGGAAAAATCCTCCCCGCCTACGGCAAGGACCTGGTCCGGCTCATTCAGCAGACCTGCACGTCCTTCGCTTCCCTATAAAGTACCGATCCTTTCTTTCTATGCCATCCGGGACCGCTCCTGTTCATCCCTGTCAGGAGCGGTCCCTTGGCATCCAGGAGGATCGCTCGTTTCATCTTTTTATCTCACGGATCACGTCGATGACTGTGCCGTCGCGATACTCCACGATGCAGGCCACCCGATCCGTGGTCTCGATGGGCTTGGGCACGCCGGTCAGCTTCTCGCAGAGCTGCTGTAGCGCCTCGATGGTCACCAGCTTCAAAGAGGTCTTTTCCAGATCCTCCTTGAGCTCCGCATAGTTCTTGTGCTTGGGATTCAGGGCGATGCCCGCCTCTGTCACCACCGCCGCCACGGTCTCGCCGGGGGTGCACAGGGTGAACACCCGCTTCACGATGGAGGGGGTCCGGCCCCGGATGATGGGAATGGTGACGATGGAGATGGCCGCGCCACCCGCTACGTCCGGGCCGCCGCCGAGACCCCCCATCATCTCGCCGGAGGAGCCGGTGAGGATGTTCACGTTGAAATCCGTGTCCACTTCGAGGGCGCCCAACACACCGAAGTCCTCCCGGTTGAGGAAGCCGCCTTTAGAATAGGCGTTGGCGTAGTCGGCGTTGTCGATCTCCACCACGCCGGGCCGGTCAAAGATGGCCCGGGCCGCCACAGCGTCGAAGCTCTGGGAACACTCCACCACCCGGACCAGACCCTCGTCGTACATGTCGATGATGGCCGCCGGGATGCCGCCCAGAGCGAAGCTGGCCTTCACGCCCTTTTCCCGCATCCGGTCCGCCAGATACTTGGTGGTGGCAATGGCGATGGCGCCGGCACCGGTCTGAAATGAGAACTCGTCCTTGAACCGACGGGAGGCGGCGATCAGGTCCGCCGTACGCTCCGCAATCATCAGATCCCGGGGATTCTTTGTAAGGCGCGCCGCGCCCTTGCCGATCTTCTCCGGATCACCGATCTGATCTACCTTCACCACATAATCTACATATTGCTGAGAGATACTGGCCGGGCAGCAGGGGTAGTCCACCAGGGTGTCCGTTACCACCACCACGCAGCCCGCGTTGTGAGCGTCCACGAAGGCATAGCCCAGGGAGCCGCAGGCGTTGGGGCCGACCAGGCCCGTGCAGTTGCCGTAGTCGTCGGCGGCGGAGGCGGCGATGAAGGTCACGTCGATGGAAAGCTCTCCGGCCTCGATGGCCCGGGGCCGGGCGCCGTGGGTCCGAAGGATCACGGGATTCTTCACCTTTCCCGCCAGAGCCGCGTCTCCCAGCTCGCCCCGGATGCCGCTCGCTTCTATTCTATCGATGGTGCCGTCCAGCACGAAGTCCGCGATGGAGGGGTTTTTGATGTTCACCACGGCGCTGGGGGCGAACCGAAGGCCCTGGATGCCCAGCTCCCGGATGGCGGTGAGCACCTGGCCGATGAGCAAATCCCCCTCTCGAAAGGCGTGGTGGAAGGAGATGGTCATGCCGTCCTTCAGTCCGGCGGCTTGAATGGCCGCCTTCAAATCGGGCAAAAGCTTGGTGTCGCCGGGGACCCGGTGACCCATGGTTCGCTTCGTGATCACGGGTGTTTCCGGCGCGGGGGTGGCGTACGCACCCTGATAGGGCCGCACGATATAGTTGCCGATCTTTTCCGGCAGTTCTCTGCCGGCGCTGTTCACGATCATTATTTCACACCTCCCACCTTGATGCCGGCGGCCGCCGCTTTAGCAAGGGTCGTCCTCGCTCTCAGCTCCATGGGTTTATCCACCATGCCGCCGTCCAGCACACACACGCCCGTGTGGTTCCTCGCCGCTTCCTCCAAAGCTTCCAGCACCCGCTGGGCGTTGCGTATCTCCTTGGGGGAGGGGGTGAAGCAGCCGTTCACCGCATCGATCTGTCGAGGATGGACGCAGGTCTTGCCGTCAAAGCCCAGAGCCCTGGTCATCTCTAAATCTTTCTTCAAGCCTTCGGGGTCGTTGATGTCCGAGAACACCGCGTCCTGGGCGGAGATGCCCGCCGCCCGGCAGGCCATGAGGATGGCGTTGCGGGCATAGAATATCTCCCAGCCAGGCTTGGTCCGTTGAGCGCTCATGCTGGCGGTGAAGTCCTCCGCGCCCAGAGCCATGGCCACCACCCGGGGGCTGGCCGTTGCGATCTGCTGGGCGCTCAACACACCCAGGTAGGATTCGATGTTACACCAGAACTTGACGCCGCCTACGGGGAGGCCCGCTTTCTGTTCGATGGCAGTGACCTTTTCGTCGATCCGCTTCACTTCTTCGGCATACTCCACCTTGGGAATCCGGATGGCGTCGGGCTGGGCCCGGACCGCCGCCTCTAAATCTTCATCCAACTCCTGGGAATAGATGCCGTTGACCCGGATCAGGATGTACTTCCCGGCGGGCCGCTGATACTTCACGGCGTTGTAGACCAGGAAGCGGGCCGCGTCCTTCTCTCCGGCGGACACGGAGTCCTCCAGATCGTACACCAGACAGTCTTCGTTGTAGAACCCGGCCTGGATCATCTTCACCGGGCTGGTGCCCCCCGCATACAGGGAGGTGCGCATGAGCTCATTTGCCATGGGCGTCCTCCTTTCCCCAGTCGAACTGAATCTCCGCCGCCCGGCAGACGGCGCACTGCATCCGGGCCCGGATGACGAAGTCCAACGCCCCCTTGTCCACCACGTTCACCAGGGCGTTCTCCACCTGAAACTCTTTCAGCACCTCAAGAATGGTCTTCTCGATGGCGTCGCCGAAGAGGGCCTTCACGTCGCTCTTCAAATCGATGACGATACCCCCCTCCGGGTTGGGCCGCAGGGTGATCATCACGTCGCTGGACTCCGTGGTCCCGGCCATGGCCGGTTTCTTCAATTCCATATCACACCCCCGCTTTCTGCCTCATGTAGTTGAACAGGCCCCCGGCCGCCATGATCTCGTGCTCAAGATCGCTCACCGCGTCCCCGTGGAGCTTTGTGCCGGTGGTCAAATCCTCGATCTCGCCGGTGGACAAATCCACGCTCAGGGTGTCCCCGTTCTGAATTTTTCCGGACTGTATGGCCTCCGAGATGCCGCTGACGAACAGCACCGGATAGCCGTTGTTGATGGCGTTTCGGTAATAGATGCGGGAGCAGGTCTCCGCCAGCACGCAGGGCACTCCGGCGTATTGGAGGCAATAGACCGCGTGCTCCCGGCTGGAGCCGCAGCCGAAGTTCTTGCCGGCCACCACGAAATCTCCGGGCTTTACTTCCTTGGCGTAGTTCTCCCGACCGGGATAGTATTCGAAGGCGTACTGGGGCATCTGGTTGGGGTCCGTTTCCGCCAGATATTTATTGTGATAGATAAGGTCCGTGTCCACGTCGTCGCCGAAGACCCAGGCCCGTCCGATCTGCTTGCTCATGCTTCCGCCTCCTTATTTCAAAAAGTCTCTCGGGTCGGTGATATAGCCGTTGATGGCCGTGGCCATGGCGGCCATGGGGGACAGCAGATAGGTGTGACTGCCCTTGCCCACCTTGCCGATGAAGTTTCGATTGTTGGTGGCCACGCCCACGTCGCCGCTGGGCAGGGCCCCGTAGTGTTCGGCGGTGCACAGGGCGCAGGTGGGATTGGTGAACACGATGCCCGCCTCCAGGAACGCTGCCGCGAGGCCGTTCTTCACGCACTGAAGCTGGACCTCGGTGGTGCTGGGGGTGATGATGACCCGGGTGTGAGGGTCCACCTTGCCGCCGCCCGCCTGAAGCACCTCATAGGCCGCCTCGATATCCTCATACCGGCCGTTGGAGCAGGAACCGATGTGGACCTGGTCCACGTGAGTCCCGGCGATCTCTGTCACGGGCTTCACGTTGTCCGGCGCGTCCGGGCAGGAGGCCATGGGCACCAGGTCGCTGACGTCGTAGGAAAGGACCTTGCAATAGGTTGCGTCAGGATCGGCGGAAAGGGTCTTGACCCGCTCCACCACCTCGTCCCCGGATCGCTCCACCAGCCAATCGAGGACCTTGCCGCTGGGCATGATGAGAGGCACCTTGCCGCTCATCTCCGTGATCATGGAACAGAGGGTGATCCGCTCCGCCAGATTGGCGTCGTCGATGGTCTCGCCGGTGAACTCCACGGCCAGGTAATCCATGCCGCCGGCCCCCAGGTCGCCCACGATCTTCGTGAGCAGGTCCCGCATGCAGACGCCCTTTTGGAAGGTGCCGTTCACTTCGATCTTCATGGTCTCGGGGACCCGGAACCAGCTGGTGCCGTTGATATAGGAAGCGGCCACGTCGGAGTTGCCCACGCCGGTGGCGAAAGCGCCCACGGCTCCCAGCAGGTTCATATGGCTGTCCGTGCCCAGGACCACGTCGCCGGGCTTGATGAGGCCCGCCTCCAGCATGACGTGCTGGCCGATGCCGTGGTTGATGTCAAAGAGATGCCGGATGCCCTGGCGCTTGGCGAACTCACGGATGATCTTCTGGTTGTTGGAGACCTTCTCCGAATGGGAGGGGGCCTGCAGATCGAAGGTGTAGGCTACCTTGTCTGGGTCCCAGACCCTGGCGTCCTTGCCCATTTCCTTCTCAAACTGCAGCACGCAGTTGGCGCCGCCGAAGTCTCGGGCGGAGGCCAAATCCACCTTGCACCAGACCCGCTCCCCCACCTGGACCGGTCGGCCCGCGGCCCGTTCCATGATTTTCACGATGGCTGTTTTGCCCATGGGTTTCGCTCCTTTTTCCGCTTTTTCTTATACGTATACTGTAGCGAATCGTTCTGCAAATGAAAAGCACATCCTTTTTCAACTGCTGCAACCTTTGATTGCACCGTTTCAGAATTCCTTTGCTTTTCGAAAGGGCGCCCGTTTGATATGATACTGACATACAAAACGCGAGGTGACTGCCATGAACCGTCTGCCCTTCTCCCTGCCCCAAAACGCCTGCAACGCCCATCTGCACATCATCGACCCCGCCTTTCCCAACGACGGCAAAGCGGCCAGCCAGATCGGCACCGTGGAGACCTATCGACAGCTGGCCCGCGAGCTGGGCCTTCCCCGGGCGGTGTTCGTCCAGGCCAAGCCCTTTGGCAAGGACAACGCCTGTCTGGTGGACGCCATCGAGAGGTTCGGCAAGGACAACGCCCGAGGCATCGCCGTGGTGGACGCCGCCGTCAGCGACAGGGAATTGAAAGCCCTCCACGAAGCCGGGGTCCGGGGCCTCAGGTTTTCCGTGTGGAACCCCAACAACGCGGTGGTCTCCTTCGACGATTGCTATCCCCTGGCCCAGCGGATGAAGGACATGGGTTGGAACATGCAGCTGCATATGAGCGCCCAGCAGATCGCTCAGCAGGCGGACACCATCCGCAAACTCCCCTGCAAGGTGGTGTTCGACCATATGGGCCGCCTGGACCCCAAACAGAGCGTGAAGGACCCGGCCTACACATTCATTTTGGAGATGATCGACCGAGGCAACGCCTGGGTGAAACTGTCCGGCCCCTATCTTAACACGATCGTGGGCTGGCCCTGGCCGGACGCCAGCGCCACGGCCCGGGCCATCGCCACCTACGCCCCGGAACGGGTGGTGTGGGGCAGCGACTTCCCCCACGTGACCGAGAAGGTGAAGCCCGACGAAGGGGCGCTGGTGGCCCTCATCGCCGACTGGCTGCCCTCCGAGCACGCAAGGCAGCTGGCCCTTGTTGACAATCCCCAGGAGCTGTACGGGTTTTGATTCATGATCGAGGACTATACCGTCCGAC
>CADBYI010000026.1 GCA_902798825.1 uncultured Eubacteriales bacterium
GCTGGACAATCTGGAGAACGCGCTGGGCGGCCGCAAGCCCGATTATCTCATCGTCCAGCACATGGAGCCGGACCATTCCGCCAATATCGACAGCTTCCTGAAGACCTATCCCCAGGCCCAGGTGGTGGCCACGGCCAAGGCCTTTGCCATGATGGACAACTTCTTCGGGTCCGACCTCGTGAAGGATCGGATCGTGGCCGAAAACGGCGGCACCCTCGCCTTGGGCCGCCACACGCTGACCTTCGTCTTCGCGCCCATGGTCCATTGGCCCGAGGTCATGGTGACCTATGACGCCGCGGACAAGGTCCTCTTCTCCGCCGACGCCTTCGGCAAGTTCGGCGCTCTCGATCGCAGCGAGCCCTGGGACGACGAGGCCCGCCGGTACTACATCGGCATCGTGGGCAAGTACGGCGCCCAGGCCATGGCCCTGCTGAAGAAGGCGGCCGGCCTGGACATCGCCACCATCTGCCCTCTCCCAGGCGGTGGAGCTGCTGGCGGACAAGCTCCGTCAGGGCGGCTGCCCCCAGGTGGTGG
Organism: uncultured Eubacteriales bacterium; assembly: GCA_902798825.1. Lineage (GTDB taxonomy): Bacteria > Bacillota > Clostridia > Christensenellales > CAG-138 > RUG472. The sequence goes on from CADBYI010000026.1 coordinate 535, forward strand.
TCCACGACCTGGCCCGCACGGATATGTCGCTGGCCGTTTCCGACGCCTTCCGCTATGGGAAGCTGGTGCTGGCCACCACCACCTACAACGCGGACATCTACCCCTTCATGAGGGAGTTCATCGACCACCTCACCGAGCGGAACTTCCAGAACAGGACCGTGGCCTTCATGGAGAACGGTTCCTGGGCCCCCATGGCCTATAAGGTCATGAAGGAGAAGCTGTCCTCCTGCAAGAATCTGACCTTCGCCGACACGGTGGTGCACCTGAAGTCCGCCATGAACGCCGCCAACAGGGACGAGATCGCCGCCCTCGCCGAGGAGCTCTGCCAGAACTACCAGGCCCTGTCCTCCGAGACCGCCAACAAGAACGACATGACCGCTCTCTTCAAGATCGGCTACGGCCTCTACGTGGTCACCTCCAGCGACGGCAAGAAGGACAACGGCCTCATCGTCAACACCGTGGCCCAGGTCACCAGCCAGCCCAACCGGATCGCCGTCACCATCAACAAGATGAACTACTCCCATCACGTCATCGAGCAGACGGGCATCATGAACCTGAACATCCTCTCCGAGGAGGCCCCCTTCTCCGTGTTCGAGAACTTCGGCTTCCAGTCCGGCCGCACGGCGGACAAGTTCGCCGGGGAGGAGCTGACCCGGACGGACAACGGCCTCGTGATGCTCCGCAAGTACGTGAACGCGGTCATGTCGTTGAAGGTGATCCAGTACATCGATCTGGGCACCCACGGCATGTTCATCTGCGACGTGACGGAGGCCCGGGTCATCAGCAACGCCCCCTCCATGACCTACGCCTTCTACCATGCCCATGTGAAGCCCCAGCCCCAGACCGAGGGCAAGAAGGGCTTCGTGTGCAAGATCTGCGGCTACGTCTACGAGGGCGAGACCCTTCCAGACGACTTTGTTTGCCCGCTGTGCAAGCACGGCGCAGCGGATTTCGAACCCATTCAGTAAAACAGCATACAAAGGAGAAACCATGAACAAGTACGCCGGAACCCAAACCGAAAAGAATCTGCAGGCAGCCTTTGCCGGAGAATCCCAAGCCAGGAACAAGTATACTTATTTCGCCTCCAAGGCCAAGAAGGAAGGGTTTGAGCAGATCGCCGAGCTATTCCTCAAGACCGCCGACAACGAGAAGGAACACGCCAAACTGTGGTTCAAGGAGCTGGAGGGCATTGGCTCCACCGCCGAGAACCTGGCCGCCGCCGCCGAGGGCGAGAACTACGAGTGGACCGACATGTACGAGGGCTTCGCGAAGACCGCTGAGGAGGAGGGCTTCAAAGAGCTGGCGGAGAAGTTCCGTCTGGTGGCCGCCATCGAGAAGCGCCACGAGGAGCGGTATCGGGCCCTGCTTAACAACGTGGAGACCAAGGCCGTGTTCGAGAAGAGCGAGGTGAAGGTGTGGGAGTGCCGCAACTGCGGTCACATCGTGGTGGGCACCCGCGCCCCCGAAATCTGCCCCACCTGCGCCCATCCCCAGAGCTACTTTGAAGTATCCGCCACCAACTATTGAGAGGAGAAGACGATGGAACAGAAATTCTATGTGTGTGAGACCTGCGGCAACATCATCGCCATGGTGAAGCCCTCCGGCGTGCCCGTGGTCTGCTGCGGCAAGCCCATGAAGCTGATCGTGCCCAACACCACCGACGCCGCCCAGGAGAAGCACGTGCCCGTTTGGACCCGTGAGGGGAACCTGGTGAAGGTCCAGGTGGGGTCCGTGGCCCATCCCATGGTGGCCGCCCACTATATCGAGTGGGTGTCCCTGCAGACCAAGGCCGGCAACCAGCGCAAGGCCCTCTCTCCCGAGCAGGCCCCCGAAGTCGCCTTTGCCATCACCGAGGGGGACGAGGTGGAGGCGGTCTACGCCTACTGCAACCTCCACGGCCTGTGGAAAGCATAACCATCATCAGAAAGGAGAACCAGCTATGAAGTACGTTTGCCCCTGCGGCTATGTCTATGATCCCGCCGTCGGCGATCCCGACAACGGCATCGCCCCCGGCACCCCCTGGGAGGAGGTCCCCGCCGACTGGACCTGCCCCGTGTGCGGCCTCGACAAAGAATCTTTCACGGAAGAATAAGCCCTATCAATCGAAAAAAGCTGCCGCTCAGAACGGCAGCTTTTTTGTGCAACGAGGCGGGGCCCAAGCCCAGCGTTTTCCTGTTGCGCTTTTTGCCAAATGATTGTAGAATAGGGTCCATGAAGCGAAGTGTGTTCTGTTTGATGCTCATATTGTGCCTGGCGGCGCTGGCTGCCTGCGGCGGTCCCCAGGAAGCGGCGGCTGCGGACGCCACGGCGGCGCCCACGGCGGAGCCTGCGCCCATGGGCACCCCGGTCCCCACGGACACCCCGTCCCCCACCCAGGCCCCCCAGGTGGCGGTGGCGGTGGTGGAGACGGAGGCGACGCCCGTGCCCACCGCCGTGCCCACGGACACCCCGGCCCCCACGGACACCCCGGCGCCCACGCCGGAGCCCACCCCCGACTGTCTCCATGGGGCGGCCCATCCGGACCTGTTCGTCGCCGGTGAACCGGTGAAGACGGACATGAGCTACGTCAGCGACAAGGTCAGCATTCGGATCGAACGGATCGAAAACCCCGAGGGCTTCCCCAAGCCCATGGTGATCTTCGTGGCGGACATCTACATCGAGGACATCACCAGCCTCCGGTCCGCCTGGTCCAAGGAGGCCCTGCGGGACAGCGCCCTGGCCCCCATGGACGTGCTGGATTTGATGGCCCGGGAGAACGCCCTGCTGATGATCAACGGGGACTATGTGAGCAAGTGGGACTTCGGCTGCGTGGTGAAGAACGGCCAGGTGGCCCGCCAGGTGGACAACCCCCGGTACGACGCCTGCGTGCTCCTGCGGGACGGCACCATGCTCACCATCGACGGGGACAAGGCGAGCAGCGAGCAGATCCTCTCCCTGGACCCCTGGCAGGCCTGGTGCTTCGGCCCGGCCCTGCTGGACGAAAACGGCCAGGCCAAGGAAAAGTTCAACTCCGCCCTCACCGGCGTGAACCCCCGGACGGTGCTGGGCTACTACGCCCCCGGCCACTACTGCTTCGTGGTGGTGGAGGGCCGCCGGGACAAGTATTCGAGGGGCATGGACCTAAAGCAGCTGTCCCGCTTCATGGCGTCCTTGGGCTGCGCGGCGGCCTATAACCTGGACGGCGGCGACAGCTCCGTCATGGCCTTCGACGGACAGCGGGTGAGCAAGCCCCGGAACGTCCGCAGCGTCCCCGACGTCATCTATATCTGTGAACCAGGAAAGGAGAACTAAACTATGTTCAAAGACAAGGCGGGGAACTTTTCCCCCTTCCGGCTGGTGGGGCTGATCCTGCTGGTCGTCTTCGCCGTCATCTTTTTCGGCTCCTGCTTCGTGGTGATCCCCGCGGGTCACACGGGCGTGGCGCTGACCTTTGGCAAGGTGGAGGACACGGTCCTTCAGGAGGGCCTCCATTTCAAGGTGCCCTTCGTGCAGAAGATCGTGGTGGTGGACAACCGCATCGTGAAGCTGGACGTGAACACCGAGGCCTTCAGCCGGGATCTGCAGACCATCACCACCGTGGTCACCGTCAACTACCACGTGGGCAAGGAGAACAGCCAGACCATCTATAAGAACGTGGGCATGGGCTTTGAGGAGGTTCTCATCACCCCCGCCGTCAACGAGGTGTTGAAGGCGGTCACGGCCAAGTATACCGCCGTGGAGCTGGTGTCCAGCCGGGCAGAGGTGAGCATGCTTCTGGACGAGGGGCTCAACGAGAAGCTCAACGGCTACGGCATCTTCATCAACGAGCTGAACATCATCAACTGGGACTTCTCCGAGGAGTATATCAACGCGGTGGAGGCCAAGCAGGTGGCGGAGCAGAACCTGATCAAGACCCGCACCGAGCAGGAGCAGGCCCTGGTCATCGCCAACACCGAGGCCCAGAAGCGGGTCATCGCCGCCGAGGCGGAGGCCAACGAGATCAAGGTCCTGGCGGAGGCCAACGCCGAATCCAATCGGATCCTCACCGAGTCCATCTCCGAGCTTTTGATCCGCTATCAGTCCGTATCGAAGTGGGACGGCAAGCTCCCCACCGTCATGTCCGGCGGCGACAATATGCTCATCGACATCCCCCTGCCCACCGAGCAGCCCATGGGCTAAGGCCATGGACAAGCGCGCGACCATCCTGAACCAAATCTACGGCGAGGGCCGGGAGGCGGACCGCCTCACAAAGACCCGGGCGGGCCAGCTGGAATACCTGACCACCCTGTCCTATATGGACCGCCAGGCGCCCCAGCCCTGCCGGGTGCTGGAGCTGGGGGCCGGCACGGGCCGGTATACCGAGGCCCTGGCCCAAAAGAGCCATCAGGTCACGGCGGTGGAGCTGGTGGACAAAAACTATGAGCTGCTGAAAGCGAACACGGCCCCTTATCCCAACGTGGAGGCCGTTCAGGGGGACGCCCTGGACCTGCGGCGCTGGGCGGATGCTTCCTTCCAGCTCACCTTGTCCATGGGCCCCATGTACCATCTCTACGGCAAGGACGGCGTCAATAGGGCCATCGACGAGGCCATCCGGGTCACCCGGCCGGCGGGCATCCTTATGTTCGCCTTCCTCTCCGTCCACGCCATCCTGTACTGCAACTATCTGCAGCCCGCGCCTCACGACGTAAAGGCGGGCATGGAGGAGAACTTCAAAGCGGATTTTGCCACGGTCCGCCACTTCCCGGAGCAGGGGTTCACGGGCTACGACGTGGCGGAGTTCGAAGCCCTGTTCAGGGACAAGCCCGTGGCGCATCTGCGCACCGTGGCCACGGACGGCATCCTGGAGCTCGCTGAGGGCCGGGATCACTTTGCCATGACCGACGAGGACTTTCGGCTCTTCTCGGCCTACCACCTGATGCACTGCGAGGAGCGGGAGCTGCTGGGCTCCTCCAGCCATCTCTTGTACATCTGCCGGAAGCTGTGATATCCGATCAGGCAAGAAAAAAGACCTCCTTGCGGAGGCCTTTTTCTGTTAGTGCTGTATGGGCTCAAACATGACGTCCGTCAGGAACTGGATGGCCGTCTGGATCTGATCGTCCGTCAGCGTCTTGATAGCCGCGTTGGGGTTGGGCGTCATGGTGAACTCCACGAAATACCCCTTATAGATGGACAGGATCTTTACGAAATCCTCCTCGGCGCCGATCTCCCGGGCCACCAGAAGCTTTGTGCCGTAGCCAGTTTCCTTGTAGGTGATCTCCACTTCGTTTAAGGAAGTAAAGGAATCCTCCAGAATGGCCAGATCTTCATCGGACAGATCGTTCATCCGGTCCACTTCGCCATAGAGCTCGTCATAGGCGATGTCCAGGTACATCTCAGGCTTGGTCATGTCCTCAGACAGTATGGCGGCTCTGATGCTTTCGCCCCGCATATCGACCACCTGGATGCTGTAGTCCGCAGGCAGCTTGCAGGTCAGCTCAAATTCGCCGTTCACGCTCAGCTTGCCCAGCTTCTGCGTTCCATCGTTCGCCTCTTCGGTGACGATCTTCTTATCCAGCTTGACGGTAAGGTTCTTGAAGATGTATCCGACCTTGCCGGTTTCCGGATCCCGGGCCCGCCACCAATTCTTGGTCTCGCCCACGGCGATCAGTTCCTTGCCGGAGTGAAATGCAGTGATCTTGGACGTGATGGTGGAAGGGCCGACGCGATAGTTGACCGTGCTGGTAGACCGCTTGGGACGGACGGCGATGTAGCAGGGCTCGATCTCCTTCTCGCTCTTGAGCTCCTTATCCAGCTCAGCCTGTTGCTTTTTAAGCTCAGCAGCCTGCTTCTTGGGATCCGTGGTGGGCTTGGGCGTGGCGGGCTTCTTGGTCGGCTTTTGATAGGGTGCGGGTTTTTCACTTACCAGGTAGCGGGTCTGGACAAAGCCGTCGCCCAAAGAGCCCCACACCAATTTAGACCAACCATCGTTGCCGGCATAGGACCAGTCCACCGCGACCTGCTGACCGTACTGAGCGTACCCAATGATCTTCGCTTTCTTGTTGGGCTGGGCGCGGACGGCCAGTTTCTTACCATTGTCGGTCTTTACATACATCTCGCTGAAACCATAGGTGTCTGCATGCGTGACGGCGGGGATCAGGGGGAGCATCAGGGCCAGTACCAGGACCCACACCAGAATGTTTTTGAGAGAGGTACGAGTGATCATGTTTTGTTTCCTTCCTTTCATCTATTAATTTTGGAAAATACTATATATCTGTTTTGGCTCAAAAGCAAGACCTGCATAAAAAACGGGCAGCCATTGCTGGCTGTCCGTTCCGATTCAAGTGGCTATCGTTACTCGATGGCGATGGTCCGCTTCTCCTCCAGCTTCCGCTGGTCCTCCTTGGGGAATTCGAGAGTCAGGACGCCGGCATCATACTTGCCCTTCACGTCCTCGGCCTTCACGTCGCCGATATAGAAGGTACGGCTGCAGGAACCGGAATAGCGCTCCTGGCGCAGGATCTTCTTGCCCTTGTGCTCCTCTTTGTCCAGGCTCTTCTGGGCGCTGACGGTCAGATACCCGTCCTTCAGATCCACCTTGATGTCCTCCTTCTGGAAGCCGGGCAGCTCGATGGCCATCTCGTAGCCGTTCTCGCTCTCCCGCACATCGGTCTTCATCAGGTTCTTGGCGTGCTTGCCATAGAGCTCCCGGTCCATATTGAACCAGTCGCGGTCAAAATTGGTGTTCCAAAGATCATCCAACAGGTTTTCTCCGAAAATACTGGGCAACATAGCTAACACTTCCTTTCTGAAATCTTCCATTGCCCCGGGGCCTTTCTCCTTTAGTCTGCCCCGTTCGTTTCCTTACAATGCACAGTATACTCGCAGAATTAGCACTGTCAAGTGGAGAGTGCTAATCGTCAAAATTGAATCACGATCGACAAATTTCTGTCAAAATTCCTTCCCAGAGCCGCCGCCCATTGTCAAAAAAGGGTAGCCAAAGCGAATGCGCGGTGGTATACTGTAGCATATTCCAAAGGCAAGGAGAAAAAACAATGGAGAAAAAAGGTATCGTAACTGAATTCAAAGAGTTCATCACCCGTGGCAACGTGATGGATATGGCCGTGGGCATCATCATCGGCGGCGCCTTCACCGCCATCGTCACCTCCCTGGTGAACGATCTGCTCATGCCCGTCATCGGCGCCCTCTTCGGCGGCATCGACTTCAGCACCCTGAAGTACGTGATCCGCGCGGCGGACGAGGCGGCCGGCATCGAGGAGGCCGCCATCAAGTACGGCAGCTTCATCCAGGCCATTGTCAACTTCCTGCTCATCGCCCTGGTGATCTTCTTCCTCGTCAAGGCCATGAACAAGTTCCGCCGCAAGAAGGAGGAACCCGCCCCCGCGCCGGCTCCCGATCCCGAGCCCTCCGAGGAAGTGAAGCTCCTCACCGAGATCCGCGACGCCCTCAAGAAGTAAAAGACATCACAAAAAAAGCCCCGTTTATCGGGGCTTTTTTGTATGCTTGCCTTCAACGTCTGCGTTTGATCAGCGCCACAATGAGGGCGACTAAAAGCAGGAGGATCACCCCGCACCCGCCCAGGAGCAGGAGGGCGAGGGGACTCTGGCCCTCGGCCGCCGGCGCGGGGCCGGGGGTGAAGGTGGGCGCCGGGGTGGGGGCCTCGGTGGGCTGGGCCGTGGGCGCGGGGGTGGGGGCCACCTCAAGCACGATTTTGGGCTCCTCGGTGGGCTCCGGCGTGGGAATGGGCGTGGGGGTGGGCGTGGGCTCCGGCGTGGGCGTGGGCTCCGGCGTGGGCGTGGGGGCCGGGGCCACATAGTCGGACAGGCACTCCGGGGGGATGTTCTCCAGGAAGTCGTTCTTCTTCACGTCGTCCCCCACGGTGGAGAAATAGAGGCCGTATTTGCGGCAATCGTATTGGTTGGACCGGAGCACCCGAAGCCAGTCGGCCCGCTGGGACTTGTGGAAGGCGTAGGCCCCCTGGGCCACCTCGAAAGCGGTCTTGCCGCCGAAGGCGGACAGGGGCGTGTCGAAATCCATCACCACCTGGTTCTTATTATACAGGTGGATGTAGACCTTCTTCACCTGCCAGATGCCGTACTCCTGGGCGGATTCGGGAAACTTGGTGGAGTCGCCTGCCGCCTCCACCGCCTCCCGGCAGTTGCGGCTCACCAGCTTGTGGCCCGGGTTCCCGTACTCCCCGGCGATGTCGTGGGTGATGACCACCTCCGGCCGGAAGCGGCGGATCTCCCGGGTGATCTTCTCCGCGAAGCGATAGTTCCGCTCCTGCTCGATGATGAAGAACACGGGCAACGTCCGCATGCCGCTGTACCACAGGCCGTTCAGAGCCTCCTCGTGCCGATTCTCCTCCGGCACGTAGCAGTATATCACCTGCACCCTGAGTCCCCGCTCCCCTGCGTAGGTGGGGATGATGCCGCCCATCATCACCAGCTCGTCGTCGGAGTGGGCGGACACCAGCATGATGTCGCACTTGTCGGGGGCCTCCTCCCACAGATGGATGCTGTCGGGCACGTTGTTTCGATCGTACAGGTGCCATTCCGTCAGACGGCAGGGGCTGTTTCCGTAGCCCTGCACCACCTCCAGCGTCACGCCCCGGGCGCCCTCGGGCACCGGCATATACCCCCGGTCCCCCTCCCGGTAGCGGATGCTGGTGCTGATGGGCTGTCGGTTTTCGTCATAAAAGGTGTAGCGGCACTCGTCCGGAGGGATGATCCACTCCCAGTACATAAGGCTCACCGGCACGTCGCTTGTCCAGTAGATGCCGCCGGTGGCCCCTCGCTTCAGGTCCGCCCCGCTCTTATAGCTGTTGTCGCTCAGGCGGTTGGGATAGTTGCAAAAGCCCTCCCATTCCAGGGTACACCGGCTGTTCAGTATGCCGTTGGACGCCGCGTGGACCGGCCGAAAGGCCGGCAGCAGGCAAAGCAGCGCCAGTATCGACGCCAATATCCTCTTGCGCATTCGCTCGTTCCTCGATGATCAGTTGTACTGCTAAACCATAGCATGATTCCCTTTTTACGTCAAGAATCGAGGCGTTTTTGTTGCCAAGGGCGGCCCGGCGTGGTATACTGCAGGGAAATCGTTTTGGAGAAAGTGGATGAAACGCTGTTTCGCATACATTTTGATCCTGCTGGCGCTGGCGGTCCCGGCCGTCGCCCGGGCCCAGGAGACCCCGTCCCCCGCCCGGACCGGGCTGGAGGTGGTCAGCGTCTCCATAGAGCAGGGCGTGATCATCAACATCGAGCTGCAGGCCACGAACTGCCGCATGGCCGGGTATTACTTCGGCGTCATCGACAGGGAGCCGGCGGCGGACAACTATGACTGGGTGGAGACCTCCGACCTGGTGCTGCGCATGACCAAGTGGCCGGGGACCTATTACTTCTGGGTCCGGGACACGGAGGGCAACGCCTACGGCCCCACGAAGATCGAGCTCCCGGAGGACTACTACCACACCTATCTGCTGCGGGAGAACACCAACTGGCCCAAGATGAAGCTGAGCCGATGGCTGCCGGAGCACGGCAGCTCCGTGGAGGAAGTGAACAGCGTCATCGCCGAGGCCATGGCCAAGGCCGGGGCCTTCACCCGGGAGGGCGTGGTGGTGGGCGTCATGACCCAGATATCCTTCTTCCAGGAACGGGGCATACAGATCCCCTTCTTCGACTACGGCAACTATCCCTTTAGGGAGGACAGCTGGTATCTGAACCCGGATTGGGGCTATGTGTACGGCAGCAGCAAGCACGATCAGGACATGGTCTGGGGCCGCACCAAACCCGACGTGGAGGGCGGCACCAACTGCTCCGGCTTCGTGCACTACGCCTTCCGCCTGGCGGGCGTCAACACGGTCTATACCAATAAGGAAGGGGACGCCGGCGGCATACTGGGGAAGGACAGCAGGCGCGCCAGCCCCTATTCCGGCCTGGCGGGCGACATCTTGACCTCCCGGACCCATCACGAGATGCTGCTCATCGACAAATACGACGACGACAAGGACGGGCTCAGCGACGGCTACATCGTGGCGGAATCCGCCAAGGACACGGGGGGCATCGGCTATAAGAAGCACGATTTCAAGACCTATTCCAAGTTCTGCTACGTGTGGAACATGGACGGGGCCTTCTACGACACCGCCGAGCCCAACAAGTACATGAAGTTCTGGCACGACTACCATGCGCCGGTGGCCGCCTGGCCGGAGTATTTCAAAAAGGCGGTGGAGGCGTACACCCGCTATCAGGTGGTGTACATCGACGCCTATGGGGTCAGCGAGCGGTTCTCCGTGGCCCTGGACGGCACCGTGACCCCGCCCAAGGTGCGCAACGACCTGAACGCCAAGATCGGCTATTGGGACGTGGATTTGACCGACGTGAAGATCCGGCGGAACTATGTGATCGAGGCCACCTATACGGAGGAGGACGGGGGCCTGTCCTGGCTGGAGGAGATCTCCCGCACGCCGGAGCCCACCCCCGAGCCCACGCCGGAACCCACCCCCACGCCCACCCCGGAGCCCACGCCCACGCCCACGGTCCTGCTGCCCCAGGTGGAGGTCATGACCACCCGCACGCCGGCGCCCACCCAGGCCCCCACGCCCACGGCCACGGCCGCGCCGACGGACACGCCCGCGCCCAGTCCCGCAACCACGCTATCCGGGGAGAACGGACAGCTGCTCCTGGTGGGGGGTGTGGCCCTGCTCGCCGTGGGGCTCATCCTGGCCCTGGTGCTTCGGCTGCGCCGCAGAAACCGGTGACGCAGAAACGTACTTTTGAAAGCTCGCCCACCGCGGCGGGCTTTTTATTTTTCTGAAAAAAGGTATTGACAAATATATCGGGAGCCGTTATACTGTAGCCACGATATAACGATAGCCGATATAACGGCGACCGATAAAGGAGGCGAGGACATGGTTGGACAGACGGCGTTGACAGAGGCGGTGTACTACATCCTGCTGTCATTGGTGACGCCGCGCCACGGGTACGGCATCATGCAGGAGACGGAGCGCATGAGCGACGGCCGGGTGAAGCTGGCGGCGGGGACGCTGTACGGGGCCATCAACGTGCTCCTGGACAAGGGCTGGATCCGGGGCGTGCCCGGGGCTGAGGACAGCCGCCGCAAGGAGTATGTGCTGACGGACAAGGGAAGGGAAGCCCTGACGTGGGAACTGGACCGGCTCAAAGAGCTGGTGGAGAACGGAGAAAACGTGCTGGGAGGCGAAGCGTGATGGAGGATAAGAGGAAAGAGCTTCATGAGCAGCCGGAGCAGCCTGTAGATAAGAAGAAGGCCGATTCGGGCATGATCCTGGGTTTATGCCTCGGCCTGGCCGTGGGCGCCGGCATCGGCGCGCTCACCAAGAACCTGGGGCTGTGGATGCCCATTGGCATGTGTCTCGGTTTGGCCCTGGGCATGTCTTTCGACGGCGAGAAGAAAAAGAAGAACGAACGGGACGACGGCGACGATCAGCCGCAAGCATAAAGCAGGGAGGGAGCATGAGCATGAAAAGGGTATTCAAATGGTTTTGGGTGTGGGAATTCGAAAAGGAGGACATGTGGCTCAATAGCATGGCGGCCGACGGCTGGACGCTGTGCCAGATAGGCTGGTGCACCTATTGGTTCGAGAAGACGGACCCTAGCGCCTACGAGGTGCGGCTGGAGTGCCGCAAGCCGGACGAGGCCTATATCTCCTTCGTGAAGGATACCGGCGCAGAGTACATCGGCCACATGATGCAGTGGCTCTACTTCCGCCGCAAAAGCGAGCTGGGGCATTTCGAGCTGAACAGCGATCTGGACTCCCGCATCGAACAGCTCAACAACATGGGCCGTATCCTGCTGCCCATCGGCATCCTCAACCTGGGCATCGGGCTTATGAACCTGCGCTACAATGGCCTGGGCGGTATCAACCTCATTTGCGCCGGGTTTCTTGCCTACGCCTACGGCCGCATCCAGGGCAAGAAGGACGAGCTTATGCGGGAGCGCCGGCTCCACGAATAAAAAAGGCCAAATGAAAAAAGGGAAGGCGACCAACATCGCCTTCCCTCGGTTTTTCTATTGATTATTCCCCGTCCTGCGGGACCCGGTGGAAGAAGCCCGGCTGAAGGGCGCCGCCGCAGTAGTCGCAAATCAGCGTGCGGCCCAGGTCCACCACCAGCTCCGCGCCGCAGGATTGGCAGATGACCCGCTGCCGGGCCCAGACGAGAGGTTCGCCCTCCCGCCAAAAAAGAATAGCATAGCCTTCGAATCGGCGTCAATAGCGCGGTTTCCTGTTGTGTTTTGCTTCGCCCTCTGCTATACTGGGCCACAAAAGAACGGAAAGCATCCCCCCATGGCAAAGCAACTTTTCAAAAACGCAACGCCGAAAGGCATCCTGCTGAACACCCTGCTGACGATCGTCAGCCTGTTCGTGAACGGCTTCGGCATCTACCTGACCATTCAGGCCAATTTGGGGGCGGCGCCCTGGGACGTGCTGAGCCTGGGCCTGTCCAGGAGTCTGGGCATCCTTTACGGGGACGCCGCCGTGGCCGTGTCCCTGTCGATTCTGCTCATCGACCTGCTCATGAAGGAGCCCATCGGCATCGCCATGTTCGTGGACGCTGTGGTGGTGGGCAAGTCTGTGGACTTCTTCAACTGGCTGGATCTGGTGAAGCCCTGCGCCTCCCTTCCCTCCGGCATCCCCGTCATGCTCCTGGGGCTGGTGATCATCGCCTACACCCAGTTCACCTATATGCTGGCGGCCCTGGGCTGCGGCCCCCGGGATACGCTGCTGGTGGGGCTGACCCGGCGGACACGGCGCCTCCCCATTGGCGCCGTCAGCATCGCCCTGCTGGGCTCCGCCACCCTGATCGGGTATCTGCTGGGGGGCCCCGTGGGCGTGGGGACCCTGATCTGCGCCTTCGCCACCGGGCCCATCATGCAGGCGTGCTTCAAAAGCGTGCGGTTCGACGCCACCCAGATACGCCATCAGCGGCTCAGGGAATCGATCCGCGTGCTGCTGCCCGGCCGGGACGCAAAAAAACCGGTTTAGAATGTAGCGTTTTTTTCTTTACAAACCGTCGCCCTTCGTGTATACTTACTGCCAAACGTGGATCGGGACAGGTAGCCCATGATTCCCCCCTTTTTCAGCGAGCCGCGGCCGGTGCAAAGGCGGCAAGGGGCCCATGCGCGAGATCACCCGGGAGCGGGACCGTGAAGGGAAGTAGCGGCCTCCGGCGGCCCTCCGTTACAGGGGCATACGAGCGGCACGGGCTTTTTTCAAAGCCGTGCAAGGCGGGTGGTACCGCGGAGGATTCGGTCTTTCGCCCCGTAACAGGGGGCGATTTTTTATTTTCAAAAACGCAATGGAGGAAACTATGTACGACAAGGTATCGACGGATCTGAAGTTTGTGGATCGGGAGCGGGAGGTCCTTTCCTTCTGGAAGGAAAACCATGTGTTCGAAAAGAGCGTGGAGCTCCGCAAGGGCGCCCCCGCCTACACCGTCTTCGACGGCCCCCCCACGGCCAACGGCCGGCCCCACATCGGCCACGTGCTGACGAGAAGCATCAAGGATATCATCCCCCGGTATCGGACCATGAAGGGCTACGACGTCCTGCGCAAGGCCGGCTGGGACACCCACGGCCTGCCCGTGGAGCTGGAGGTGGAGAAGCAGCTGGGTCTGGACGGCAAGGAGCAGATCGAACAGTACGGTGTGGAGCCCTTCATCGAGGGCTGCAAGCAGTCCGTGTGGAAGTATAAGTCCGAGTGGGAGGATATGTCCGACCGGGTGGGCTACTGGATGGACATGGAGGACCCCTACGTCACCTATCACGACGACTATATCGAGTCCGAGTGGTGGGCCCTGAAGACCATCTACGACAAGGGCCTGCTGTACAAGGGCTACAAGATCGTGCCCTACTGCCCCCGCTGCGGGACGGCCCTCTCCTCCCATGAGGTGGCCCAGGGCTACAAGGACGTGAAGGAGACCTCCGCCGTGGCCAAGTTCTATCTGACCGACGGCAGCGGCACCTGCATCCTGGCCTGGACCACCACCCCCTGGACGCTGCCCAGCAACGTGGCCCTGTGCGTCAACGCCAACGAGACCTATGTGAAGGCCCGCCGGGAGGACGGGGTCTATATCCTGGCCGAGGCGCTGGTGAAGAACGTCCTGGGCGAAGAGGGCGTGGAGATCATGGAGACCTTCCCCGGCTCCGCCCTCGTGGGCACGGAGTATGAGCCCCTCTTTGACATGAGCGCCAGCTTCAACGGCAAGAAGGGCTACCGGGTGGTTTCCGACAACTACGTCACCTTGGACGAGGGCACCGGCGTGGTCCACATCGCCCCGGCCTTCGGCGAGGACGACAACCGGGTGGGGAAGGTCTACGACCTGCCGTTCTTGCAGCTGGTCAACACCTCCGGCCACCTGTGCGGCGGCACCCCCTTCGACGGCCTGTTCGTGAAGGACGCGGACAAGCCCGTGCTGGAGGACCTGAAGCGCCAGGAGAAGCTGTTCAGCGCGCCCCAGTTCGAGCACAGCTATCCCTTCTGCTGGCGGTGCGACACGCCCCTCATCTACTACGCCCGGGAGGAGTGGTTCATCAAGATGACCGCGGTGAAGGACAAGCTGGTCAAGTTCACCAAGAGCGTCAACTGGATCCCCGAGACCATCCGGGACGGCCGCATGGGCAACTTCGTGGAGAACGTCATCGACTGGGCCGTGACGAGGGAGCGGTACTGGGGCACGCCCTTCCCCGTGTGGGTCTGCCCGGACTGCGGCAAGGTCCACGTGATCGGCAGCAAGGCGGAGCTGAAGGAAATGAGCCCCGACTGTCCGGCGGACATCGAGCTCCACAAGCCCTACATCGACCGGATCACCGTCAGGTGTCCCCAGTGCGGCGGGAACATGAAGCGGGAGAGCGTGGTCATGGACTGCTGGTTCGACTCCGGCTCCATGCCCTTCGCCCAGTGGCACTATCCCTTTGAGAACAAGGACAAGTTCGAGCGCCGGTATCCCGCCGACTTCATCTCCGAGGCCATCGACCAGACCCGGGGCTGGTTCTATACCCTGCTCGCCATCGCCACGCTCCTCTTCGACGAGGCGCCCTTCAAAAACTGCGTGGTGCTGGGCCTCGTCTGCGACAAGGACGGCAAGAAGATGAGCAAGCACCTGGGGAACGTGGTGGACCCCTTTGACGTGCTGAACGCCCAGGGCGCCGACGCCGTCCGCTGGTATTTCTACACGGGCTCCAGCCCCTGGCTGCCCTCCCGGTTCTCCGGCGACGCGGTCAGCGAGTACCAGCGCAAGTTCATGGGCACCCTCTGGAACACCTACGCCTTCTATATCCTCTATGCGGATATCGACGGCTTCGACCCCACGAAGCACAGCCTCAGGCGGGAGAACCTGTCCTTCATGGATCGCTGGGTCCTGTCCAGGATGCAGACCCTCATCCGGACCGTGGATGAGGATCTCTCCGCCCTGAAGATCACCGAGGCGGGCCGGGAGCTCCAGGCCTTCGTGGACGAGCTGTCCAACTGGTACGTGCGCCGGTGCCGGAACCGGTATTGGGGAAGCGAGATGACCGCCGACAAGGAGGCCGCCTACATGACCCTCTACACGGTGCTCAAGGAGCTGACGCTGGTATCCGCCCCCTTCGTGCCCTTCGTCAGCGAGGCCATCTATCAGAACCTGGTTCGGAAGGTGGAGACGGACGCGCCCCTTTCCGTGCATCTGTGCGATTTCCCGGCGGCGGACGAGACCCTGATCGATGCCGATCTGGAAAAGAACATGGAGGAGGTGTTGGACATCGTGACGCTGGGCCGGGCCGCCCGGAACAACGCCGCCATGAAGATCCGCCAGCCCCTGGCCGCCATGTATGTCCAGGGCGAGCCCCTGGACGAGGGCTACTGCACCATCGTGGCCGAGGAGCTGAACGTGAAGGCCGTGTCCTTCGTGGACGACGCCTCCAGCTTCATCAGCTACGCCGTGAAGCCTCAGCTTCGGACCCTGGGCCCCAAGTACGGCAAGCTCCTGGGGGCCATCCGGAACAAGATGGCCGAGCCCGGGGCCGGGGACGCGATCGTGAACGCCATCAAGGCCGACGGCAGGTTCTGCTTCGACGTGAACGGGGAGCCTGTGGAGCTCACAGAGGCGGACGTGCTCATCACCGCCGTGAAGAAGGAGGGCCTTGTCAGCGAGACCGACGGGCAGGTGACCGTGGTCCTGGACACCAATCTGACCCCCGAGCTCATCGAGCTGGGCTTCGTCCGCGAGCTCACCAGCAAGCTCCAGACCATGCGCAAGGAGGCTGGCTTCGAGGTGGCGGACCATATCCGCATCGGCTACAGCGGCGGCGACAAGGTGAAGGCGGTGTTCGAAAAGTACGCCGCCGACATCGCCGCGGACACCCTGGCGGACGGCGTGAGCAGCGCCCTCTCCGGCTACGAGAAGGATTGGGACATCAACGGCGAAGCCGTGCGTCTGTCGGTGGAACGGGTGTAGGAACGTATGCTTCTTCTGTGCCGCTTTTTCTTTTCGTGAGGAAAGAAAAAGCGGCGCAAAAAGAAAAGCAGAGAAGGAATACCGGTTTTCGCACGAAAGACTGTCCCCCTTAGAAAGGTACCCCATGAAAGGTCTCGGCACTTTGGTCAACGCCGCCGCCATACTGCTGGGCGGCGGGGCGGGCCTGTTGTTTCACAAGGGCATCAGCCAAAAGCTACAGGAGCGGGTCATGGAGGCCCTGGGCCTGGGCGTGATCCTCATCGGCCTCTCCGGCGCGCTGAAGGGCGAAAAGACCCTGGTCATGATCCTGTCGCTGGCGGTGGGCGCGGCCATCGGCGCCACGCTGTCCATCGACGACGGGTTCCATCGTCTGGCGGACAGGATCAGCGGCAGGCTGGTGGGGCCCGACAAACAGGCGGGCTTCGCCGCCGGGTTCGTCAGCGCGTCGCTCCTCTTTTGCACCGGGGCCATGGCGGTGACCGGCGCCCTGCAGGACGGGTTCTCCGCCGACCACGGCGTGCTCTTTGCCAAGTCCCTTATCGACGGCATCTCCGCCATGCTCATGGCCTCGGCCTTGGGCAGCGGGGTGCTTCTCTCTGCGGCGGCCGTATTCCTCTATCAGGGCCTGTTCACGGTCCTGGGCATGGTCAGCGCCTCCTTCTTCGCCGCCTCGGCGGTGGAGATGGGCGCCGTGGGCTCCCTCCTCTTGGTGCCCATCGGCCTCAACATGCTGAAGATCACCCGCATCAAGGTCATGGACATGCTGCCGGCCATCTTTTTACCAATCATCTTCTGTCTGTTTCTGTGAAGGTTCAGCCTTTTTTCAGGTTCGGGTCGTACAGTATAGAAAAACCACGAGGGGGAATATTTCATGCGCGCGTTGATCGTGGAAGACGACAAGGCCCTGGCCCGGACGCTGGGGGAGATGCTCAAGAGCGCCCATTTTGAAAGCGATATCTGCTACGACGGGGAGTCGGGCCTGGACAACGGCCTTTCCGACGCCTACGATCTCATCGTCCTCGACATCATGCTGCCCAAAAAGGACGGCTTTTCCATCGCCAAGGAGCTGCGCCGGGAGCGGATCGACACCCCCATCCTCATGCTCACCGCCCGGACCGAGACCGGCGATCGGGTGAAGGGGCTGGACAGCGGCGCGGATTACTATCTCACCAAGCCCTTCGAGATGTCGGAGCTTTTGGCCTGCGTGCGGGCCCTGACCCGGCGGCAGGGGGAGGTGGTCATGGACGAGCTTTCCTTCGGGGAGCTGAAGCTGAACCTGTCCACCTGCGACCTGAGCTACGCCGACAAGAAGGTGCGCCTGGGGAAGAAGGAGTTTTCCATCATGCGCATCTTCATGAGCGCCGGTGGCGCCGTGGTCAGCAAGGAGTCCCTGATCAACAAGGTCTGGGGCTTCGAATCCGACGCGGAGGACAACAACGTGGAGGTCTACATCTCCTTCCTCCGCAAGAAGCTGGCCTTTTTGAAGGCGCCGGTCCAGATCGCCACCCTGCGCAAGTTCGGCTATAAAGCTGAAAAAGAGATTCATCCTCACCAGCATGGCCGTGGTCACGCTGGTGCTGCTGCTGGTATCGGGGGCTTTGTTCATCGGCGCCCGCAAGGTGATCTATTCCGACGCGGACCAGATGCTCAAGCGCTCCCTGGTTCTGGCCTTCGGCGGCAGCGGCACGGCGGGCGAGGGAAGGCGCAGCGGCCGGGAGCGGGCCGTGGTGCTGACCATCGACCCCGAGACCGGCGCCATCGAGAACAGGACCGACGGCACATTGGACAACTTCTCCGAGGAGGAGCAAAGGGCCCTGGCCAGGGAGGCGGCCCAGGGCAAATCCCTCAACAAAAAGGGCGTCCGCGCCTCCGTGGAGAAGCGCAACGGCAAGACCTACGTGGCCGTGGTGGACACGGCCATGGAGGATCGGCTCCAGGCCGCGGCGGTGAAGGCCCTGGCCCTCTTTGCGGTGGGGGTCTGGCTGGCGCTGCTGCTGCTGGTGTACCTGCTGTCCGGCTGGGCCGTGCGCCCCATGGCCAAGGCCTGGGATATGCAGCGCCAGTTCGTGGCCGACGCCTCCCACGATTTGAAGACCCCTTTGACCGTCATTCTGAGCAACAGCGAGCTGCTGCGCCAGCAGGGCGAAAGCGGGGACAGCCCGGAGCTGGATCGGATTCAGTCCGCCGGGAAGCGGATGAAGGACCTGGTCCAAAAGATGCTGACCCTGGCCCGGATGGAGGACGACCCCAACCGGGGCGCCTGGGAGAGCATGGACCTTTCCGACATGGTCATGGAGACTGCCCTGGCCTTCGAGGCGGCTGCCTTTGAAAAGGGGCTGACCATCGAGGAGAACGTGGAGAGCGACCTTGTCGTAAAGGGCAACAGGGCCCAGGTCCAGAGCGTCGTCGAATGCCTGCTGGACAACGCCTGCAAGTACGCCGCCCCCGGCAGCCGCGTCACGGTATCCTTGGAGAAGGCGGGGAAGAGGGCGAAGCTCACCGTCCACAACACGGGCTCCTACATCCCCCCCGAGGATATACAGCACGTGTTCGAGCGCTTCTATCGGGCGGACAAGAGCCGCACCGAGGGGGACAGCTCCGGATTGGGCCTGGCCATCGTGGAGAGCGTGGTGGAGGCCATGGGCGGCACCGTCGCCGCCGAAAGCAGCGAAAACGGCGGCACCGCCTTCACGGCGCTGCTGCCCCGGGAGAACGGCTGAAAACAGAGAACCGTGCATATGTGTCCCTTTCAACAAACTTTTGGTTGAAAGGGACTTTGCTTTGTGGTATACTTTTCTATATGGATATGAAGATCGTGTTGGCGTGTGACCACGGGGGCTATGCCCTCAAGGAGAAGATCAAGGGCTGGCTTCAGGAGGCCGGCTATCCGGTCCGGGATTTCGGCTGCTACAGCGCCGAAAGCGTGGACTATTCCGACTATGCCATCCCCGCTGCGGAGGCGGTGGCCGCCGGCCAGGCGGATCGGGCCATCCTGATCTGCACCACGGGCATCGGGGTCTGCATCTCGGCCAACAAGGTGAGGGGCGTTCGCTGCGCCCTCTGCGCCGACACCATGACCGCCCGCATGACCCGGGAGCATAACGACACCAACGCCCTGGCCATAGGCGCCGGGGTGGTGGGGGAGAACCTGGCGAAGGAGATGGTGTTCACCTGGCTGTCCACCCCCTTTTCCGGGATCGCCCGCCATCAGCGCCGCATCGACAAGATCAGCGCCTACGAATCGAAAAACAATGAATGTTGAAATAGGAGGTTCACAATGAGCAAAGTAACCGTGATCGATCATCCCCTCGTACAGCACAAGCTGGCCCTTCTTCGGGACAAGGAGACCGGCACCAAGGCCTTCCGTGAGCTGGTGAGCGAGCTCGCCATGCTGATGGGCTACGAGGTCACCCGGGACCTGCCCCTGCAGGAGGTGGAGGTGGAGACCCCCATCACCAAGGCGTCCTTCAAGATGCTGGCCAACGAAAAGCTGGCCGTGGTCCCCATCCTTCGGGCGGGCCTGGGCATGGCGGACGGCATGATGAATCTGATCCCTCACGCCAAGATGGGCCACATCGGCCTCTATCGGAACCCCGACACCCTGATGCCCACGGGCTACTACTGCAAGCTGCCCGACGACATCGCCGAGCGGGACACCATCATCGTGGACCCCATGCTGGCCACGGGCAACTCCGCCATCGAGGCCATCCGGCTCATCAAGAACGCCGGCGCCAAGACCATTCGTCTGGTCTGCCTCATCTCCGCGCCGGAGGGCGTCTATGCGGTCCAGAAGGCCTATCCCGACGTGGACATCTATGTGGCCAGCATCGATGAGAAGCTCAACGACCACGGCTACATCGTGCCGGGCCTGGGCGACGCGGGCGACCGCCTCTTCGGAACCAAATAACAAGCCGATGCAGGACCCTGGGGGCGGCAATCCCCCGCGGCCCTTTTTCGTATTTCTATCCCCAGAAGGAGGAAGGACCATGGATTCCATGATCGACAAGATCCGTGCGGCGGAACAGCAGGCCGAGGACATCCGCGCCCAGGCGGCCACGGACGCCCGGGACATGGCGGCCCGCGCCCGGGAGGAAGCGGCCGAGCGGCTGACCGCAGCGGCGGAAAGCGAGCGTCAGAAGACCCGGGAGGCCCTTGCTAAGGCGGAGGAGGACGGCAAGCTCCTTTCCGCCCAGGTCCTCTCTGCGGCCCGGGAGGGAGTCGCCCGGGAGGAGGCTGCCGCCCGTGAGAAGCTTCCTGACGCGGTGGCCTATCTTATGGAAAGGGTCGATACACAGGTATGATCGTATCCATGAAGCGCCTGACCCTGGTGGGCATCCGCCAGGAGGAGGGTGACATTTTGCGGGCCCTGCAGAAGGCCGGCGCGGTGGAGCTGATCAGCGTGACCGCCGACGACGACGGGGGCGACGTGTCCCGCCGTCTGGACGAGGCCACGGAGCGGATCGGCCGCTTCTCCGAGTCCCTGTCCGCCATACGCCCCTACGCCAAAAAGCCGGGGTTTTTGGCCCCTGCCCGGGAGGAGACCCTGGAGCGGATGCAGCAGGACGTGGGGGAGGCCGAGGCGGCGTCCGACCATATCCGCGCCATTTTGGAGGAGAAGAAGCAGATCGAGGCACGGCTCGAAAAGGATAGGTCCACCTACACCGCCCTCATGCCCTGGGCCGACATGGACCAGGACATGGCTTCCATCGCCTCCACCAAGTTTACCCAATACTTCACCGGCCTCGTGGACCCGGCGGCGGAGGCGGCCATCCGGGAGCAGGAGGCCATCAGCGCCGAGTTTTACGGGGAGCCGGGGAACCGGGCGGCCGTTTTGGCCTGCCTCAAGGAGGACGCCCGGCTGGTGACCGGGTTCCTCAAGACCATCGGCTGGACCGACGTGGCCTTCCCCCACATGAAGGGCACCCCCAAGGAGGCCATGCTGGCCCTGGAGCAGGACGAGATCGCCGGGGAAAAGCGGCTGATCGAGCTGCAGAACGAGCTGGAGAGCTGCGGCGTCAGCGCGGCCATCTTGGAGAACGCGGCAGACGCCCTGCTCATCGAGCGGGACAACCTGGCCGCCGACGTACAGGTGGAAAAGGACGTGTCCGTGTTCCGCCTGGAGGGCTGGGTCCGGTCCGACGAAACGGACAAGGTGGAGCAGGCCATCCGCTCCGTCACCGAGGATTACTACACCGAGTATCGGGACCCGGCGGAGGACGAGGTGCCCCCCACGGTGCTGCAGAACGACAGGTTCAACACCCCCTTCGAGTCCCTCATCAACCTGTATTCCCTGCCCGACGCCCGGGGCATCGACGCCACGCCCTACATGACGCCGTTCTACATCTTCCTGTTCGGCATCATGCTCTCCGACACGGGCTACGGTCTGGTCCTCTCCCTGGGCGCCTGGCTGTTTTTGAAGCTGAAGAAGCCCACGGGGGGCCTGAAGGGCCTGGCCATGGTCCTCTTCTGGGGCGGCATCTCCACCATGGTGTGGGGCGTGCTGGTGGGCACCTTCTTCGGGCTGGACTTCGACACGATCTTCGGCACGGTGGACAAGTTCCCGCTGCTCATCGATCCCACGGGGAACCCGGTGGGCATGCTGCTGTTCTGCTTGCTGCTGGGCATCATCCACATCAGCTGCGGCCATCTCATCAAGATGAAGATGTGCTTCGAGGACAAAGACTGGCAGGGGGCTGTCTTCGACAACCTGTCCTGGGTGTTCATCCTCATCGGCCTGGTGCTGTTCGCCCTGCCCATGGCCTCCACCTTCTTCGATCCCCCCTTCGAGCTGGGCTGGTATAACGCTCTGCACCTGAACACGGTGGGCATCGGGCTGATCCTTCTGGGCTCGGTCATGATCCTGCTGTTCCGTGGCCGGGACAAGAAGAACCCCGTCATGCGCCTGGCCTCCGGTTTGGGCGGCCTCTACAACGTGACCAGCTACCTGTCCGACATCCTGTCCTACGCGCGGCTCCTCGCTTTGGGCATCGCCACCGGGTATTTGGCCATGGTGTTCAACACCCTCTGCACCATGCTCATGGGCGGCAGCGGGGTCATGAAGATCGTGGGCTTCCTCATCGCGGTGGTGCTGCTGGTGGCGCTGCACCTGTTCAGCATCGCCATCAACACCCTGGGCACCTTCGTCCACTGCGCCAGGCTCCAGTACGTGGAGTTCTTCGGCAAGTTCTATGAGGAGGGCGGCCGGGCCTTCAAGCCTTTGCAATACAAGACGAAACACGTTCAGATATCCAAGTGACATTCAATTAGGAGGAAAAACAACATGCTGGAACTCATCAAGGAAAATCTGGGTCTCATCCTGGCCACGGCCGGCGCCGTGGTCGCCGCAGCCGGCGGCATCCTGGGCAGCGCCATCGGCGTGGGCATCGCGGGCGAAGCCGCCGCGGGCCTGGTGTCCGAGCAGCCCGAGCGCTTCGGTAACGCGCTGGTGCTGCAGCTGCTCCCCGGCACCCAGGGCATCTACGGCCTGGTGGTGGCGGTGTTCATCGCCATGCGGGCGGGCCTGCTCCCCGGCGGCTACGTGGAGGTGGCGGTGGCCCAGGGCTGGCAGCTGTTCTTCGCCGCCTTCCCCATGGCGCTGGGCGGCCTTATCTCCGCCATCCATCAGGCCCGGGTCTCCGCGGCCGGCATCAACACCATCGGCAAGCGGTCCGAGGAGTTCGGCCACTGCATGCTGATGGCCATCATGGTGGAGACCTACGCCATCTTCTCCCTGCTCATCTCCATGCTGCTGATCTTCGGCGTCAAGCTTTGAGGACGGGTCCATGGAGAATCCGGGAAATCGCGCGGACAAGCTGATCGAGCGGATCCTGGGCGAGGCCGAGGCCGACGCTTCGGCGGCCCGGGACAAGGCGGCGGAGAGCTGCCGGGCTGTGGCAGCGGACTGCGAAAAGAGGATAGCGGAGCGGGCCCAGGCCGCCGCCGTCAGCCGTGACGCCGCCGTGAAGGGGGTGCTGGACGGGGCGCGGACCCGTGCCGAGCTGGACGGGCGCAAGGAGACCTTGCGGGTGCGCCGTCGCATCCTGGACGAGGCCTTCGACGCCGCCGCAAAGGCGCTCAACGCCCTCACCGGCCAGCGGCGGGAGGCCGTCCTGCTGCGGCTTTTGCAGACGGAGGCCGCCGACGGCGATGCGGTGCTGCCCGCCAAACAGGATCGGGCGCTGATCGAAAAGCTTTTGAAGGAGGTCCCCGTGGCCCTGACCCTCAGCGAGGAGGACGCCCCCTGCGAGGGCGGCTTCCTGCTCCGGGGCGGCAGCTATGAGAAGGATTGCTCGCTGAACGCCCTCATGGCGGAGCTGCGCCTCAAAGAGGAGACCAACGCGGCCCGCATCCTGTTCAGCTAAGTAAGGGAGGCGACCCTATGGCACAGAAAAGCTATGCATACGCCTGCGCCCGCGTCAGCGCCCTGAGTCGGCGGCTGCTGGACGACACGGCCCTCAAGCGCATGGCCGAAGGGTCCATGGGCGATGCGCTGCGCATTTTGATCGACGACCGCTACGGGTCCCTGCCCGACGCCGGCGAGGGCGACGGGGAGAGGATGATCGAGCGGGAGCTCATCGCCATGCGGGAGGAGGTCAGGAGCATCAGCCCCGAGCCCCAGATCACGGACCTGTTCCTGCTCCAAAGCGACGTGATGAATCTGAAGACCCTGATCAAGGCCCGCCTGCTGGAGCAAAAGGACGTGTCCTGGCAGGCCGGGGGCCTCTACGACCGGGAGGTCCTGGAGAAGGCCGTGAGCGATCAGGACTATCGCTTCCTGCCCGAGGACATGGCGGAGGAGCTGAACGCCCTTGAAAAGCGGCTGGCCGTCAGCGTGGAGCCCCAGCTCATCAGCATCGCCCTGGATCGGGCCTATCTGCGCCACGCCCTGAAGGCCGCGGCGAAGAACAAGGGCTTCTCCCACTATTTCAAGGCCAAGGCGGACTTCGACAACGTGCTGACCTTCCTGCGGGTCCGCGCCATGGGCGGCGGCCGGGGCATGCTGAAGGACGTGCTGCTGGTGGAGGGGGGCATCCCCTTCAAGGCCTTCTTCGAGGGGTACGATTTCTCCGCGGAGGGCTTCGGCAAGATCGTGGAAAGCTCCGTCTGCCGCCGGGAGCTGGCGACCGCCCTGGACAGGATGTACGGCGCCGGCAGCATCGGCGAGGTGGAGAAGGCCCGGGACAACTACCTCATGTCCCTCATCGCCGCCCACAAGCACGACGTCATGAGCCTCTACCCCGTGGTGGGCTATATCCTGGCCAAGGAGCGGGAGGCCCAGAACGTGCGGCTCATTCTCACGGTGAAGCGCAACGGACTCAACGACAGCGTGATCGCGGAAAGGCTGGTGAAGCTCTATGGCTAAGGCAAGGGTGGCCGTCATCGGCGACAAGGATTCCGTCATGCTCTTCAAGGCCGTGGGCATCGACGTGTTCTATGAGACCGACGGCGACAAGGCGAATCGCCAGATCAAGCAGCTGGCGCGGGAGGGCTACGGGGTGATCTACCTCACCGAGACCCTCTATCCCCTGTGCCAGGACGCCATCGAGACCTTCCGTGCCGAACCCTATCCCGCCATCATTCCCATCCCGGATGTCCACGGCTCAAAGGGCACGGGCATCCGGAACCTGAAGGGATACGTGGAGACGGCTGTGGGCGTGGATATCCTATTCAATACCTAAAGAGAGGCAAGTAGATATGCAAGGTACCATCGTAAAAGTTTCAGGGCCCCTCATCGTGGCGAGCGGCATGGCGGACGTGCAGATGTTCGACGTGGTCCGCGTGTCCAAGCAGCAGCTGATCGGCGAGATCATCGAGCTGCGCGGGGATCGGGCCTCCATCCAGGTCTATGAGGAGACCGGCGGCATCGGCCCCGGGGAGCCCGTCTATACCACCGGGGCGCCGCTTTCCGTGGAGCTGGGCCCGGGCCTCATCGAGTCCATCTACGACGGCATCCAGCGGCCGCTGACCAAGATCCGGGAGCAGGCGGGGGACAGGATTCCCCGCGGCGTCATGGTGGACGCCCTGGACCATGAGAAGCTGTGGGCCTTCACGCCTGTGGCCAAGGTGGGGGACGAGCTCACCGGCGGCGACGTGCTGGGCACCGTTCAGGAGACGGAGATCGTCACCCACAAGGTCATGGTGCCCCCCGGCGTGTCCGGCAGGCTCACCTGGATCTTCGAGGGCGAGGCCAACATAATCACCCCCATCGCGAAACTGGAGAAGGACGGCAAAGAGATCGAGCTGCCCATGCTCCAGCGCTGGCCCGTGCGCCGGGGCCGTCCCTACAAGGAAAAGCTGCCCCCCACGGAGCCCATGGTCACCGGACAAAGGGTCATCGACACCCTCTTCCCGGTCGCCAAGGGCGGCGTGGCCGCCGTGCCCGGCCCCTTCGGCAGCGGCAAGACCGTGGTCCAGCACCAGCTGGCCAAGTGGTCCGACGCGGACATCATCGTCTACGTGGGCTGCGGCGAGCGGGGCAACGAGATGACCGACGTGCTCATGGAGTTCCCGGAACTGAAGGACCCCAAGACGGGCCTGTCCCTCATGAAGCGGACCATCCTCATCGCCAACACCTCCGACATGCCTGTGGCCGCCCGTGAGGCGTCCATCTACACCGGCATCACCATCGCCGAGTACTTCCGCGACATGGGCTATAAGGTGGCCATCATGGCCGACTCCACCTCCCGCTGGGCCGAGGCGCTGCGCGAGATGAGCGGCCGTCTCGAGGAGATGCCCGGTGAAGAGGGCTATCCCGCCTATCTTAGCTCCCGTCTCGCGGAGTTCTACGAGCGGGCCGGCGTGGTGAAGGTCCTGGGCTCCGGCGACACCACCGGCGCCATCTCCGCCATCGGGGCCGTGTCCCCGCCGGGCGGCGACATTTCCGAGCCCGTCAGCCAGGCCACGCTGCGCATCGTGAAGGTCTATTGGGGCCTTTCCTCCAAGCTGGCCTACGCCCGCCACTTCCCGGCCATCGACTGGCTCCAGAGCTATTCCCTGTACCTGGATCGGCTGGAGGGCTGGTTCAACGACAACGTGTCCCCCGACTGGGCGGCCATGGTCCAGAAGACCATGAACATCCTCCAGCAGGAGAGCGAGCTGGACGAGATCGTCCGCCTGGTGGGCATCGACGCCCTCTCCCACAAGGATCGGCTCACCATGGAGGCGGCCCGGTCCATCCGGGAGGACTATCTGCACCAGAACGCCTTCCACGAGGTGGACACCTATACCTCCCCCCAGAAGCAGGCCCTGATGCTCAAGACCATCCTGGGCTACTACGAGAAGGCCAACGAGGCGCTCAGCGCCGACGCGCCCTTCAACAAGCTCATCGCCCTGCCCGTTCGGGAGAAGATCGGGCGGTTGAAATACGTGACCGAAGCGGAGGCCCCCGCTGCCTATGAACAGATCATGCAGGAGATGGGCGAAGAGATCGGCGCCCTGGTGGAAGGAGGTCTGAACTGATGCAGAAGGAATATCGTACCATTTCCGAGGTCGTCGGCGCCCTGATGCTGGTGAACCAGGTGGAGGGCGTCAAGTACGACGAGCTGGTGGAGATCGTCCAGGAGGACGGCTCCATCCGCCGGGGCAAGGTGCTGGAGGTCAACGGCGATAGGGCGCTGGTGCAGCTCTTCGAGGGCTCCCAGGGCCTCAGGGTCAGCACCGCCAAGGCCCGCTTCATGGGCCGGTCCATCGAGCTGGACGTGGCCCCCGATATGCTGGGCCGGGTCTTCGACGGCATGGGCAAGCCCAAGGACGGCGGCCCCGCCCTGATCCCCGAGAAGCACCTGAACATCAACGGCAACCCCATGAACCCCGCCGCCCGGGACTATCCTTCCGAGTTCATCCAGACCGGCGTGTCCGCCATCGACGGCTTGAACACCCTGGTCCGGGGCCAGAAGCTCCCCGTGTTCTCCGGCAGCGGCCTGCCCCACGCTCAGCTGGCGGCCCAGATCGCCCGTCAGGCGCGGGTGTTGGGCTCCGACGAAAAGTTCGCCGTGGTCTTCGCCGCCGTGGGCATCACCTTCGAGGAGGCGGACTTCTTCATCAGCGATTTCCGAAAGACCGGCGCCATCGAGCGGACCGTCACCTTCATCAACCTGGCCAACGACCCGGCCATCGAGCGTATCGCCACCCCCCGTATGGCCATCACCGCGGCGGAGTATCTGGCCTACGATCTGGGCATGCACGTGCTGGTCATCATCACCGACATCACCAACTATGCCGAGGCCCTGCGGGAGATCTCCGCGGCCCGCAAGGAGGTGCCGGGGCGCCGCGGCTACCCGGGCTATATGTACACGGACCTGGCCACCATGTATGAGCGGGCGGGCCGTATCCGGGACAACAAGGGCTCCATCACCATGATCCCCATCCTGTCCATGCCCGAGGACGACGTGACCCACCCCATCCCGGATCTGACCGGCTACATCACCGAGGGCCAGATCATTCTGAGCCGGGACCTGTACCGCAAGGGCCTGACCCCGCCGGTGAACGTGCTCCCGTCCCTGTCCCGTTTGAAGGACAAGGGCATCGGCAAGGGCAAGACCCGGGAGGATCACGCGGACACCATGAACCAGCTGTTCTCCGCCTATTCCCGGGGCAAGGACGCCAAGGAGCTGGCGGTCATTCTGGGCGACGCGGCCCTGTCCGACATCGACAAGCTCTACGCCAAGTTCGCCGACGCCTTCGAGGAGCAGTACATCTCCCAGGGCTACTACACCAACCGGACCATCGAGGAGACCCTGGATCTGGGCTGGAAGCTGCTGGGCATCCTGCCTCGGACGGAGCTCAAGCGCATTCGGGACGCCTATCTGGACAAATACTACAATCCCGCGGAGTAAGGGAGGACGCCTATGGCGGCTATTCAGTATAAACCCACCCGCATGGAGCTGTCCAACCTGAAAAAGCGGCTCAAGACAGCGGTGCGGGGCCATAAGATGATGAAGGACAAGCGGGACGAGCTGGTCCGCCGCTTCATCGTGCTGGCCCGGAAGAACAAGGAGCTCAGGGAGCAGACCGAGGCCAAGATGGCCGCGGCCATGCAAAACTTCGTCCTGGCCAAGGCCACCATGTCCAACAACGAGATCGAGGAGGCCCTCCTCTATCCCGCCCGGGGCATACAGGTGGACGCCGAGAAGCAGAACATCCTGTCCATCCCCGTGCCCAAGCTCTCCATGAGCACCTCCGAGGAGATCGTCTACCCCTACG
The DNA here is from genome assembly GCA_902798825.1 of uncultured Eubacteriales bacterium. Lineage (GTDB taxonomy): Bacteria > Bacillota > Clostridia > Christensenellales > CAG-138 > RUG472. The sequence continues at coordinate 29,177 of CADBYI010000026.1, forward strand.
GCTTCTCCTCCACCAGCGCGGATTTGGACGGGGCGGTCCAGGCCATCGCCGAGGCGCTGCCGCTGATGCTGGAGCTGGCGGAGGTGGAGAAGAGCACGGCGCGCCTGGCCGACGAGATCGAAAAGACCCGCCGCCGGGTGAACGCCCTGGAGTACGTGATGATCCCCCAGTACACCGAGGCCATCCGCACCATCCAGATGAAGCTGGACGAGAACGAGCGGGGGAATCTGTCCCGGCTCATGAAGACCAAGGAGATGCTGCAGGCCCAGGCCCAATGAACCTTGCAGAACTGGCAAAACAAGCGGGCTTTTCGGCTGCGTATCTGCTGCCCGTGCCCCAATACGACGAATGGACGCGCCGCCGTGCAAGCGGCGCGTTTGCGCCCCAGACCGGCTGGATAGAGGGGGACGCGGCCGCCGCCTATCCCTGGGCCAACGCTCTGCTGCTGCTCATCTGGCCCTATGCCCCCCTGCCCCCCGACGCCGTGTTGTCCGGCTACTATCCCGCCTCCAACCGAAGCTATCACGCCATGCAGACCCTGCGGGAGGCCCTGGCGGGGGAGGGGGTCCGGACCGAGCGGGCGGCGGTGCCCGTAAAGACCATTTTGGTGGATTGGGGCCTGGGGACGCGTCTCGACAGCGACCTCATCTTTCTTCCCGGCTTCGGCACCCGGTTCATCGTCCAGGCGCTGATGGCGGCCCTGCCCCGGGAAGCTCTGAACTATACGCCGAAAGGGGCGCCCTTCGAAGCTTGCATCCACTGCAACCGCTGCCGCCGGGTCTGTCCCGGGGGCGCCATCGGCCCCGGGGGCTACGATTGGCGTCGGTGCCTTCGGGCCTATGAGGAGGGGCCGGATATGCCCCCCTGGGTCATGGAGCGGATGAGCTGCCTTTTGGGCTGCGAGGTGTGCCAGGACGTGTGTCCCCTCAACCATTTCATTCAGCCCCGGCCCATGACGGAGGCGGAAAGGGAGGCCTTCGCCCTGGAAAAGCTCCTGTCCGGGGATTTGAAGCCCGCCCTCGCCATCATCGGCAAGAACATGAAGAAGGGGGGCAAGCTCACGGCCCAGGCGGCGGTGCTGGCGGCCAACCAGGGGCGCACAGACCTGCTCCCCTTGCTGGAGGCCCAGGCCGCGCAAGCGGAGGGGCCCCTGAAAGAAACCCTCCTTTGGGCAATTTCCCACTTGCAAAAGGAAGCGTGATACGCTATACTACTCTTTGCGTGCCAGACGGGGAGGTAGCGGTGCCCTGCACCCGCAATCCGCTATAGCGGGGTTTCATCCCCCGTTTGAGGCTCGGCGCTGTGGTGACTGCCGCGCGTACGGAGCGTTGAATCGTGGGACTCGTGCAACGGAATGACTGTGAACCGTGTCAGATCCTGACGGAAGCAGCACTAAGCGGAACCTTCCGTGTGCCGCGAGGTCTCCTGCGAGGAGCCATCGGCAATCGGTAAGACGGAATCGGTAAGACGGTAGCGACCTGTCGAGAACGGGGTGCACGCATTGAAAAAGGACGGTGAGAGCCGTCCTTTTTCAGGGATGCAGTGACTGGCGGCACCGTGATGGAGTTCAATTGTGTAAAGGCTTTTCTTGTCCCCGGCCTTTCTATGCCTGCCGCCAGGCCAATGCTTTTTGCCGCATCCCCGGCAAACCTGCCGCAAGGACGCAACACATTTGCTCTTACACATAACAAAGCAACAGCCAAAAGTGCAACATCGTGTTAGAAATAATTATGGAATCCTTTGCTTCATTCCATCATTTCCCGCATGAGCTCATTTCGGGTGATGCGCGGTTCCACCGTGCTGCCGTCCAAAGCAGAAAGATACATTCTTTGTTTAGCTTGGTTTGGATCGTCGCTGCAATGGTAATAAATCTCCCACATGGGGATGTATAGCCCCACGTCATCCCGGTCTTTTTCGCAAATCAGTCCATAGACTAAAGCAACTTTCGATACATTCACGGTGCGTTCCGTAACGCCCTTGGGCAAAATAGCATATTGAAAGCCAAGCTGCTGGATTATGCGCTGCTGTATCGTGTCAAAACCCAACAACGCAGCGGAAGGTTGTATCACTTTGGTAGTTTCGGTCAATCCGGCCCAAACAACGGAAACGACCCCTCTTTCTCCTACCACAAGATCAATATACTCCATTTCCCAAGGAGCGCCCGTTGCGGAGGCCGGATCCTTCGGATAATTGACAGCGCCGCTGTTTCGCATGTCAATTGACTTTGTCCCTTCTATGTCCCGAACATACCGAAGCCACCATACGGTTTCCCCTCGCTCCAATTTTGTTTCAGAAAACGCGAAGCCACGATCCGTACCCTCCAACGAATTGCATTCCAATCCCATATTCATCAAAAAGGTGTCGCCTATCCGTATCGCTTGCTCCTCTGATATTGCAGGTGGAGAAAGGGGTTCATCCCCAGGCTCCAGCATTTTTTCGTCATAATATAGCGTGTGATACTCATCGCAGAATGCCCCGCCGTTATCCGAAAAATGGAACAACAATAGAGCTATCGTGTCATCGTCTTTTTCAACATAGTAACGTTTTGCCTGTTCAAACCCCTGTTGCAAGTCATGAGCCAGCTTGTCTGGCTTAGCCGCGGCACGGTTATATTCCTTTTGAAGTTCCTCCACATATTCGCTGTCAACTTCAACCAAGGAGCCAGCTTGCCCGTGGTAAGACAGGCAAGCGATCAGCTCCTCCTGTATTTCATCCCTTGTCCGCGCCCACTCTTCATATACTGTCCCGTTTTGATCGAGGGCATCAAGCAGTTTTCTGCAAAATGTCGGATCGCTCACCGTATTCACCGGACGGACCTCCAAAACAGGAAACGCAGCGCCGCGTTGGATCTGTACGTCCGCATCGATGGCGATCGTAACGTTTCTCTGCGCCCGTTCCTCCAGCAAAAGGTGTTCAAGAATCTTTTCTGTACTTTCCTGAAATGTCGGACGGGCATCCACCTTGTCGGCATCCCCTTTGTTTACGACAAATTCTGCTTCTGGCGTGGGGACACACGAGCAAAGGCAGAAGAGAAGCAATATAACGAACACTCTTTTTTTCATCTTTTCCTCCAGAAGAGCTAAATCAATCAACTACGCGGCTTAAAAATATATGCTTCCCTCAAACGCGGCATATGCTTGACTATCTTGGTTAGGAAAGCAGACAGATCTTTTTTTCATTGTTTGCCTCCGTAATAAGTCCCAGGAGGGACTCACATACAGGGATGACCCATCCTTCCGTCCGAAGACCACCGGCCCTTCTTTGCCGGCCACGGGCACCCGATAGCCCGTCACGGGGCGTTCCTCGTTCTGGTCCGGGGCCTGGTTGATCAGCTGCTGATAGTTCTTCAGCTCCTCCTCCACTTCCTCCCGGCTGAGAGGCGTCTCGTCCCGGTCCACGCCGTCGTCGGGGCGCCCCGCGTCCTGCCAGGCCAGCTTCGCCTCCGCCTCGCTCAGATACCACTCCATCTCCCGCTGGATGTCCGCCTTGGTGGGCAGCGTCGCCCGTTCAAAGACCGGGTCGGGGAAGAGGACGGTGAGCATTTCAACGATCTGCTCGTCGGTGAGCGGGTTGGCCCTCGTCCGGTACAGGGGATAGAGCCCGTCCGCCTTCTGCTCGATAAGGGCGGAAAAGGTCAGGGTCATCAGCTCCCCCTCGTAGACCTCGTCCCAGCGCTCCGGCAGGACCTGCGGCGTCAGGTCCCGTGCGCCGCTCAGCTTCTGCTCGAGGTCGCCGTCCCGCTTGTTCACCACATACTCCGATGCGGGCGTAGGCTGGCAGGCGACGGCGACAAACAGCAGCAGCACCGCCAAAAACAGGGTATACAAACGTTTCATGGATGCTACCTCCTTCCAGATCTCGCATCCATGATACCGTCCATATTCGTCCAAAACGTCAAATAGTTGTAATGGAGTTGTAAGATAGTTGTAAAAGCCGCATGGTCATTTGCCTTCCGGGGGCGGCACATCGAAGGCGGAATAGGTTATGGCGGGATAGTAGTAGCAGAACTGCTCCCGCAGCAGCTTATACCGGGGCGCGTAACCGGTCTTGCCCCGCCAGCCGTCGCCGGTGGGGTTGCTGGCGGTGGTGTTCACCTCGCAATCGGGGAAGCGGCTCTTGAATTCCTCGATCTGCTCCGGGGGGATGGGGTTCCTGGAACACCACAGCCGTTCCAGCTCCAGCCCGAACAGGGGGGAGATGTCGGTGATCTGGTTGTTGGCGATGTTGAGATGCTTCAGATTTTTCAGCCCCGCCAACACGGAGATGTCCGTGATGTGGCCGGTGAAGATCTCCAGATATTCCAGCTTGGGGCAGTTGGCCAGGGCGGATATGTCGGTGATCTCGCCCACGGCCAGGATGCACACCTCCAGATCCGGCATATAGGCGGTGAAGTAGGCGTCGGTGATCTTGTCGTGGCCCAGATCGAGATACCGCATCTCGTTGCAGTAGATGAGGGGATGGGTATCCGTGTCGTACAGCCGGTTCATGTCCGCGTTGAAGGAGAAGCGGGCCATGATGGCGTCGGTCCGGCAGTGATAGATGCCCTTGACGAACACCCGCCAGACGATCTTGGGGCTGGGGTAGGCCTCTCTCAGGGCCGCCATCTGCTCGTCCGGGATGTCGCAGTACTCCATGTCCAGCCGGCCCACGTGGGCCATATAGGGCAGCAGATGCTCCAGCTCCTCCACCCGGTCCGAAAGGTCGATGTGGTTGAAGCTGACCACCTCATCCGTCAGGGAAAAGGTGACGCCGAAGGCCGTTGTCGTGTAGTGGACCAGCAGGTCCGGGTAGCGGATCACCAGCTGGCCCGCCGCCTCCAGCGTCCAGGGGGAGCCCCCCTCCGCCGCATCCAGATAGACCTCTTCCAGATGGGGGAACCCGGAAAGGGCGTCGGACCAGGCCGCGATCTCCTCCGGGGCGATCCCGGACAGATCCAGCTCCCGCTCCTCCCCGGTGAGGGTCTGGCCCCCCAGCAGCAGGGACGCGGGGTCGGCGGACTGCCCCTCCTCTGCCAGGGCCACGCCCGACAGGCACAGCAGCAGGATCAACAGCGACAACAGCAGCGCGCGCTTTTTCATGGGGCGATTCCTCCTCCCGATGTCACAGAATGGGCGCCACCGCGGCGAACACCCGGTCGGCGATGGTTTCGATGGGCAGAAGGGCCCCCGCCTCCATGCAGGGGATCACCTGCACGTTGTTTAGGCGCTCTCCGAAGGACAGGTACTTGGCCCGGGCCCGCAGCTGGATGGCGTCCTGCTTCTCGTACTCGTCCTTCTCGTCGCCCACGTAGTCCCTATAGCCCTTCTTGGTCACGTTGTCCTGGGCGGCGGACAAGTCCACGTCCAATATGAGGTACAGATCCGGCCGGGGCAGGCGAAGCTCCTCATGCTCCAGCCGGAGCACGAAGTCCAATATGTCGGGCTTGTCCACGTCCCGATCCCGGATGCTCTGATACACCGCGTTGCTCAGCACGTAGCGGTTGATGAGCAGCACGTCGAATCGGCCGTAGTCGAACCCCTGAAAGGCGGCCCACCGGTCCATGGCGAACCACAGGGCCATGCTTCGCTGGTCCACGTCGCTGGCGGAGACCCCGTCCTTTTTGGTCAGATACCGACCCACGCACCCGCCGAAGAAGCTGTCGTAGTCCGGGAAGGACAAAACCCCCACCCGCAGGCCCCGCTGCGTCAGCTTCTCCCGCAGCGCCTCCATCTGTACGCTCTTGCCCGTGCCGTCGATGCCCTCGAAGGCTATGATCTTCGTCTCGCTCATAATCGACCTTTCCTGTGGTTCCTATTTGAAAGGAGTATACCATAGTACGGCCGCCGGGGCAAGACAGGGTTTTCATAGGCCCGATCCACCGGCCCGGGCGGAAGGGGGCAGAATGGAGGCCGCCCGCCGCCCATCCTGTCGGGAAGAAAAGCGGGCAGCGGGGCCTTTTTCGCGGAAAATGCACCCCTGCCATCGTCTACAATGGGGCCATGAGCCGAAAGAAACAGGGAACGAACACAACGAAGCATCTGCTGGAGCTGGCCAGCCTGGCCGCCAGCCTTCTGCTCACCCGGGTGCGGGTGGGGGACAGCTGCGCCCCCTTCGGCCTCGCGTGCATGGCGGCGGCGGAGCTGGCGGGCATCGACCCCCTCTTTGCCGGGGCGGGGGTGGTGGCGGGCGCCTTTTTGAGCGGCGAGCCCCTGTGGGGGGTCATGATCGCCGCCGCGGCCTTCGTGCTGCTCATCCGGCTCATGGCCGTCAGCGTGGGCCCAACTTCCCCCAGCGCGCGGCTGCTGGTGTTTTTGCTGTGCGAGATCGGGGTGCTGCCCTTTGAGATGATCCTCGTCTGGCGATCCGTGGCCTATGCCCTGCTGTCGTTGGCCCTGTCCGCGGTGGCCGTGGTGCTGCTGCAGCGGGGCTGGGCCCTGGTGCGCCAGGGGGGCCGCCTGGCGGTCCTGCAGGAGGGGGAGCAGCTGCTGCTGTCCGCCTGGTTGGGGCTGCTGCTTTTGGGCATGGGGGACGTGGCCGCCGGGGGCATCTCCCTGCCGGTGATCCTGCTGGACGTGTACACCCTGATCCTGACCCTGTCCAAGGGCCCCGAGGGGCTGGGGGAGAGCATCCTGGCCGCCGCCCTGCTGGCCTTCGGCCTGGCGGAAGGGGCGCTGCTGCTGGGGGTCACGGCCCTGTGCGCCCTGACCGCCGCCCTGGTCGCCCCCTACGGCCGGTTGTACACCCTGGGGGCCTTTCTGCTGACGGCCACAGCCCTGGCCGTGTTCCTGGGCGGGGAGGGGGAGACCTGGCGGGCGGGCTGCGCCCTCATCGCCTGTCTGGTGGTGCTGGTGCTGCCCGGGGAGTGGATGGATAGGCTGGGGCTGCTGCTGAACAGCCGCCGGTTCTGCGAGCAGAACGGAGAGCAGGCCATGGACCGGCTCAAGCGGCGTCTGGCCCGGGAGGTGGAGGAGGCGGCGCGGCTCTGCGGGGCCCTGTCCGGCCTCTTCGACCGGGAGAGCGAGGGGGATCGGTTCCTGGTGGAGTGGCCCCTGGGCGCGGCCAAACGGGTGTGCGTGGGCTGCGAGGGCCGGGTGCTGTGCCAGCGGGAGGAGGCGGACTTCGACAGGGCGGTGCTGCACCTGCTGTCCGCCTACGATCGGGGGGAGCCCGTGCGGCCCCTGTCCCCCATGGACAGCCACTGCAGGTTTTTTCGGGAGATCATGGCCTCCGCCTATCAGGCCTACAACCAGGCCTTCGTCCACGAGGGGAGCCTTCGGCGCACGGCGGAGCAGTTCGCCTATATGAACCGGCAGCTCTCGGGGGTGTCCGCCCTGCTGGGCGTGTTGGCCACCCGCCTTCGGGAGGACCGCTGGGGGGACGAGCGGGTGGAGAGCGCCCTGCTCCCCTATCTCGTCCGCCGGGGGTTCGCGCCTTTGTCCATCGACGCCTTCTATCCCGGGGGGCGGCTGTGCCTGTCCATCCGGGTGAGCGAAAAGGGCGGGGCAAGCGGGGCCGCTCTGGCCGCCGCCGTGGGCAAAAAGCTCCATCGGACCATGCGTCTCATCGGGGAGCAGGGGGAGGGGGAGTGGACCGTCTTTGAGATGGAGGCCCTGAAGGGGCTCACGGCCCGGATGGCCCGGGCCTCCCTGCCCGAGGAGGGGGACAGCGTCTGCGGAGACGAGACCGGGGAGCTTCGGATGCCCAGCGGGAAGGTGGTCTACGCCGTGTCCGACGGCATGGGCAGCGGGGAGGAGGCCAACCGGGAGAGCCGGGCGGCCATCGAGCTTTTGTTCGACCAGTTTCGGCTGGGGGTGGAGAAGGAGCTGATCTATGAGAACGTGAACCGGCTCCTCATGGCCCGGGCCCAGAAGGAGGTGTACGCCACGCTGGACGCGGCCAGCATCGACCTGGTCACCGGGGAGGCGGAGATGGTGAAGTTCGGCGCCCCGCCCACCTGCCTGCTGCGGGGCGGGAACGTGCGGCTGCTGTCCGGGGAGGCCCTGCCCTGCGGCATCGTGGACGAGGCCCGGCCCTACATCCGCCGCATCCGGCTCCGGCAGCGGGATCGGCTGGTGTTCTGCACCGACGGGGTCTATGACCTGCTGGGGAAGGAGCTGGAAACGGAGCTGAAAAAGGGCCCGGCCCTGCCCCTGGACCGGCTGGCGGAGGAACTGCTGGAGGCCGCCCGCCAAAAGGGACAGCGGGACGACATGACCGTCATGGTGGTGGAGGTGGCATGAGGGTCAGCCTGGAATGGTTTTTGCTGGACAACTTCGCCGCAAACTGGCTCCTGCTGCGGCTGGCCGGGGCCCTGGGCGGGGTGGCCGTGGGCTCGAAGCGGGCGGCCTGCACGGCCCTTGTGGGGGCGGTGTGGGATTTAGTTGCCCTGGGAAGGTGGCCCCGGCTGCTGAGCCCCCCGGGGCGGGTGGGGTGCCTGCTGGTGACGGCGCTGCTGGTGAGCCGGCGGGAGTATCTGCGCTCGCTTCTGTCCCTGCTCGCCGCGTCCCTCCTGCTGGGGGGCGGGCTGCTGCTGCTGACCCTGGGCCGGATGGGGCCCTGGACGGAGGGCGTGCGCCTGGGCACCGTGCCCCTCAGGGCGGCGGTCTACGGCCTGTGTTTGCTGCCCCCGGGGGTCCGGGTCATTCGGTATCTGGTCCATCGGGGGTATGAGGGCAGCTGCCGGCGCACCGTCACCCTGACGGTGGGCGGACGGGCGTATACCCTCCCCGCCTTTGTGGATTCGGGGAATTTGCTGACGGAGCCCCTGACCGGTCTGCCGGTGGTGCTGACGGAGGGGATAGAGCTGCCGCCGGGGCTGCCCCTGTCCATAGAGGGGCAGGGCGTCATAGAGGTGGTCCGGGGCACGGTCCGGACGGGGGACGGGGAGCCCGTACCGGTATACGTGGGCCCATCGCCCCTGCCGCTCATGGATTTTCAGGCGCTGGTCCCCGGGGCGGCGCTTCACGAAGGGAGGAAAAGGGATGTTCAAAAAGCTCAAGGCATTTTTCTATCGGCTCTACGCGCGCTTATTCACCCGGCGCTATCGTTGCTATCTTGTCCGCACGGGAGAGAGCCTACCGCCGCCCCTGTCTCCCGAGGAGGAGCGCAGCTGCGTCCTGGCCGCCCGGACCAGCGAAGGGGCCCGGAACAAGCTCATCGAGCACAACCTCCGGCTGGTGGTGTTCATCGCCCGGAAGTTTGAGAACACCGGCGTCCAGGCGGAGGATCTGATCTCCATCGGCACCATCGGCCTCATCAAGGCGGTGAACACCTTCGACCCGGAGAAGAGGATCAAGCTGGCCACCTACGCCTCCCGGTGCATCGAAAACGAGATACTCATGTACCTGCGCCGCAGCTGCAAGCTGAAGCTGGAGGTCAGCCTGGACGAACCGTTGAACGTGGATTGGGACGGAAACGAGCTGCTGCTCTCCGACATTCTGGGCACCGACGGGGCGGAGGTGAGCCAGGCCCTGGAGGACGAGGTGGACCGGCGCCTCCTGTGGGCGGCCCTGGGGCGGCTGGACCCCCGGGAGCGGCGGATCGTGGAGATGCGCTTCGGCCTCAAGGAGCAGCCGCCCCGGACCCAGAAGCAGGTGGCGGACGAGATGGGCATCAGCCAAAGCTACATCTCCCGCCTGGAGAAGCGGATCATGGACCATCTCAAGCGGGAGATACTGCGCATGCAGGGATAGGCGGTTTACTACAACGGAAAGGAGGCGCCTGGGGGCGTGTCGGGCTTGACACGCTCCCCTTTTTGTGGTACTCATGAAAAAAAGAGCAGGAGCGACGGCATATGGCAGTGACGATAGAACCCTTTGGCACCCTGAAGGACGGGCGGACGGCCCATCTGTTCACCATCACCACCTCCGGGGGCAGCCGCGCCGTTCTCACGGATTTCGGGGCGGCGGTGGTGAGCGTGCTGGTGCCCGACGGCCGGGGGCGGCTGGGGGACGTGGCCCTGGGCTTCGACAGGCTGTCCCTCTATGAGCAGGATTTGGGGAACTTCGGCGCCGTCTGCGGCCGCTTCGCGAACCGGCTTTCCCGGGCGTCCCTGCCCCTCGATCGGCGGGTCTATCCCCTGACCCGGAACGACGGGCCCAACACCCTCCACGGCGGGGCCGTGGGGTTCCATCACCGGCTGTGGGACGCCGAGCCGGTGGGGGCGGACGCCGTCCGCTTCACCCTCTTCAGCCCCGACGGGGAGGAGGGCTTTCCGGGGGAGCTGACCGTGTCCGTCACGTACACCCTTTCGGCCCAAAACGTGCTCTCTTTGGACTACGAGGCCGCCGCCGGGGAGAAGAACACCGTGGCGAATCTGACCAACCACAGCTATTGGAATCTGGACGGGGACACCTTCGGCAGCGTCCTGGACCACAGCGTCCGCATCCACGCCTCCCGCTTCACCCCCACCGACGAGCACAACGTGCCCGACGGCCGGCTCCTGCCCGTGAAGGGGGTCTTCGACCTTCGGGCGTACCGGACCCTTCGGGAGGGGGTCATGAGCCGGGACGGGCAGATCGTGAAGGCCGGGGGCTACGACCACAACTTCGTCCTGGACGCCTACGACGGCAAATCCCTTATCAAGGCCGCGGATTTGAAGGGGGCCCTGTCCGGCCGGCGGATGGAGGTTTGGACCACCCTGCCCGGGGTACAGCTGTACACGGGCAACCACTTTTCCGGCCTGGAGGGGAAGGGCGGCATGCGCTATAACAAGGCCGCCGGCGTGGCCCTGGAGACCCAGTTCTTCCCCGACGCCCCCCATCATCCCGCCTGGCCCCAGCCCAAGGTGGCGGCGGGGGAGACGCAGCGGAGCCGGACGGAGTTCAGGTTTTTTACGGAGTAGTTTTTCTTTTGCCGCTTTTTCTTTTCGGGCTGAAAAGAAAAAGCGGCGTGTTTAGGGCGATACCGATAAGGATAGTTTTAAGGTGAGGTTGCGGAGCAGTCAGATCGGCTGCTCCGTTTTCGTTACGCGGAGCGTTGTTCTGCTTCGGTCATGGCTGCGAATTGAGCAGATAGTTCTGCTTCGTCAGGAACAAGGAATTTTCCGATTCCCGTGAAGTAAATGTCCACTTCGATACGCTTGTGACCGCCGATCTTCACCGGGTTGTGAACCTCGATCCGCTTAATCAGCTTGTTGACGGTTATCGGCGTGAGCTCGTCGCCGTCGCTCCGTTCCCGGATGGTTTTCAGCAAGGTTCGAAACTCGTTCCGCTTCGATTCCGATTCGGTCTGTTCTTCTCGGAAGGTCTCAACCTTTGCTTTCAGCTCCCGCTGTTCCGCTTCGTACTGATCCCGCATGACGACAAAGCGATCATCGGAAATCTTGCCGTTTACGTTGTCCTCGTAAATGCGAATCATCATGCGGTCGATCTCGGAAATGCGCTTTTCTGCGTCTGCAATGGCTTTGCTCGTCTTTTGCATCGAAGCGATCTTGATCCCGTTCTCACGCTTTTCCATCTGCTCAATGAACTCGTGTTCATTACTGCGAACCAAAGTGCAGAGATCGTTGATCGCTTCCGAGACGATCTTTTCCAGCACGACATTGCGGATGTAGTGAATCTTGCAAGAGCCGCGTCCCGACTTGTAATTCGAGCAACAGAACCATTCCTGATTCGGTTTGGTGGACTTGGATGCACAGAAATAGAGTTTTGCACCGCAATCCGCGCAGAACACCAATCCGGAGAAAAGGCTCGCTCTGCCCGTCGCCGTCGGACGGCGTTTGTTCTTTCGCAACTCCTGCACCCGCAGCCAATCCTCCTCGGAAATGATCGCCGGATGCATATCCGGGATGATCTGCTGTTCAGAAACAGGCCGATCAATCGTTTTGTGAACCTTGTAACTGACCGTCGTGGTTTTGAAGTTCACGATACATCCGGTGTACTGACGGTTCTCCAGGATATAGACGACCGTTTTCTGATCCCACCGAAACGACGTTACCGGGCGTTTGTTGGAGCATGGCAATCCGTGCTCTCGGAAATACTCGGTCGGCGTTGGGATTTGCTCGGCTTCCAATATCCTTGCGATCTCCTGCGGACCGTTGCCGTCAAGACATAGATCGTAGATCTTTCGGACGACTTCCGCAGCAGGTTCGTCAATGTGCCAGACCTCCCGATCATTCGCGTCTTTGACATATCCGTAAGGAACGGTCGAGCCGACGCGCTTGCCGTTCGCAGCTTTGGAAGCCCATACCGCGCGGATCTTCTTACTCGTTTGCGCCGCATACCATTCGTTGAAGATATTGGAGAACGGCATGAGTTCCGTTCCGGTATTGCTCGCGGTGTCCACGTTCTCTTGGATTGCAATGAACCGGACGCCGAGCGTCGGATACTTGATCTCAAGGTACTGTCCCACTTCCAGATAGTTGCGTCCGAAGCGGGAAAGGTCTTTGACGATGATCGTTCCGATCTGTCCGGCTTCTGCCATTGCTTCCATGCGCTGGAAATCCGGTCTTGCAAAGGTGGTGCCGCTTACGCCGTCGTCCACGAAGTATCGCAGATTGCGAAACCCGTTCTTCTTCGCAAACTCGGTGAGGATGGTTCGCTGGTTGGAAATACTGTTGCTCTCGCCCTCTCTGCCGTCGTCCTGCGACAAGCGGCAGTATAGAGCGGTAATCTTCTGTGTCCCCGTTATATTGGTTGTCATGTAATATCAATCTCCTTTCCGACAACCGGGCACAGTAAAGGCAACACCATAGTACCGTGTCCGGTGTAAAATGTCAATTCTCCGAATCCAAAGGTCTTAAAATCAATTCCTTCATCTGCTGAAACATGGTCTGCGTCCCTTCCGGATTGAAATGTGTATGGACGACATATTCCGTCTTTCCCATCCATACGCTGAACGTCTCCGGCTGCGTTGCCGCTTCCATGCTGTCGTACAGATAAGGGATCAGAGAGACGATGCAATCATCCGGCTTGATCTTCTTTTCTTTCATGGCTCGAGCTCCCTTCATTCTTCTTTCGCCTTGGTATATTTCTGCTTCGGACGGTCTTTTTTCGGGATGCTCCGCAGGTCAATGGGAACGTGATGAAAGATTTCATCCTCGATCCGGTGAATATGCTCGGCTATGACTCGATACATTTCCCGGATTTCTTCGTAGTGGATGTTTCCAGTGTGATACGCGATCTTTGCCAGCTTGTCTAAATTGTTCAGCGCTTGAAAGAAACCGCCCATCTCTTTCCAAAACTCTTTCGGCGGCATTTGATTCGGGCAAAAGCCCTCGATCAGAAACCGCAGATACGTTTCCTGAAAGAGCCCGCTTTCCTTGACCCGCCGCTTGAACCGGGCAAGCTCCTTATCCGATAACCGGAACGTGATTTTATTGGTGCGTTTCATGTGTTTTGTCTCCTTTTCGCTATGATGGGGTTTAAGGGAACTCCCTTACATTACGGATTTTGCGGTTAAAATGCCAGCAAAATCCAATGCTCGCTAATCCAACGCAGCCACGGCTGCGCGGCTTAGATCGTTGTGCGGGACACCGTGTCCCGCGTGTTTTCTTTCTCCATGTGATATGCTGTTTTCAAGGTGCTTCCAAAAACAAAAAATGATGATCATGTTCAATCATCATTCTCCACGCAGAATTATAAATGCCCGTTGACAGGTTGACAATAGTTTTGTATCATGTTGTTTGTGGTGATGCGAATACTCCAAAACCAAAGGAATCTGCATTCTCCAAAAGTGAGGGACAAGATGGGTAAAGAAAAAGACTATTCCGAATTTGAATTAACAGCGTATGACCGGTATCGAATGAAGCGGGAGCACCGGAAGGATATTATCTTGGGATATTTCCATAACAAGGTCCGTATCGATGCAGAAAAGCGAACAATCCTTTTCTATGTCGATGATTTCCATGAAGATTATTCAATGGATAGTTTGATCGAAGAATACCTTGCCGAAGAAGAAAAGCGGCGTGGCGTCAAGCTGAAGGACGATCCCGAAGACAAGGAATATGCTGCTGCGGAAGTGAAGAAGAATCGGGAGCAGTATGCTCTGCTTCAGAAGAAATACGACATAGAGCGCATGTCGTCGCATGGCGATCCGACCGATTTCTCCGATTATCCAACGGATGAAAACGGAGAGATAGATTATGACGCCGAGGAGCCGATCCGGCAGCCGATGAATGATGTGCTCAGCGGAACGTGCGTGACCATTCGATATGGCGAAGGAATCTTGGATTTCGTATATGCGGATCTCATTACGCCGATGAAGGAAAGATACGCTATGTATCGTTTGTTTCGCAGAATACGGGAGAAAGGTATTATCGATCTTCCGGACCCAGAACCTACCGAAGAAGAAAAACGGGAAAAGGTTTATAACCGGACGCAGGAGATCGTAGAGCATTACTTTCAGTTCTGTTCCACCTGCAATGATCTCGGTGACGCGCTGTATGCTTCCCTCTACTCCGCATTATTCCCGCCTTGCTTTATTGGCTACGAAGCGGATACGGATAAAATGATGGGACGATATGCGGATTATCTGGTGACGCTGCAAAAGGAGTATCAGAAACTCCTTGAATTCGTATATGACGAAAACTTCCATTCCGAAGTGCTCGGCGACCTCTATCCGAGCGAACGGTACCGGTTGTATCGGGAAATACATGATCTGCCCGATTTTTATGTCCGCCGGGAAGAACTGATGATCTCTCCCGAGTATATGGGCAGCCCGAAACGTATGCCGTTCGGGATGGAGCAGGAGGAATACCTCAAAAGAATCATGAAGGCGTTTTCCTCGAACGCGAGCGAAGCGGAAAAAGCATTTGCAGAAGAATACGGATTGGACGCTGGGCACCTTACCATGATGATCCGTCGACCGTCCTTTATGAGCATTCAGTATGACGTCTCTACCGCGGCAGAGATGCTCGAATTGGAGTTCACGAAGATGATGGAAGAAAATATCCGTTTCCGCAAATGCAAACGCTGCGGAAAGTATTTCATCATGAAGGGCAATTACGATACGAACTACTGTGATCGGATTGCAGACGGCAGCACACACACCTGCCAGGAACTCGCAGCGATCGAGAACTACAGAGCGAAGGCAGCGGAAAACAAGGAATATGCGCTATACAGCAAATACTATAAACGCTACGCTGCTCGTGTTAAAGTGCGACAGATTAAGGAAGCCGATTTCAAGAAGTGGAAGTATCAGGCGCTCACGAAACGCGACGAATGCGCCGACGGCAAAATCACGGTTGAGGAATACGAGGCGTGGCTCGAAGCGTCGTTTGCAAATCGAAGAAAGAAGGGTTGAACAGGCATGACAAAACGGCAAAACACAAGCATTTGCAAAGAGGCGTGCCGTTCACTTTGCTTCATTCCAAAATGAGGAATGGACAAATTCTAGTTTGATGAAATGACTAATCCGCCTTCAGCGCCTTCCGATTGTTTTTCCATTGGATAGGCGCTGAAGAAAGAGGATGCTCTGTTGTGGATTAGCCAGCACTACGTCATTTGTCAAGGTGTAAATGAAAAAAACTGAATGTTTGCATATAAGAAATGACTCTGGAGAAAGGAGAACCTTACTAATTCAATATTACTCTCAGCCCCTTAAACGAACATTAAAGTGGCAAAAGGACGGTAGTTTTTTTATGAGAGTTTTTCATCAAACACAGACCATTCTTTTCCTTTAGGATTGTGCTAAGAAAAAAGAGACAAGGATGTCGACGGAGCATTGTATGACATCGTAGGTGATTATGATGGCAAACTCTATCTTCAGGCTGATGGCACCTATAAAAGGCCCAGCCCTTCTGAAATAGATGAATATGTTTTTGATCAAGAAACTCTCACTGCAGATTCAGCATCGCTTGAACAGCTTAGGCAGTGAGCAGAGAGGAGAAATCGCACGAAACGAATCTTATGTGTTTTATTGGCAATAGTCCTGCTTCGCCTGCTCGTGCTGTATAAGGTATGTTGCACTCTCTTGACGACTGATCCATGAGGATTAGTCTTTTTGAGATGTTCATAAGTAAATGTAATAGAATAAACAGATTTTTCCCAATCGAATAAGTACATCAAAAACAGATTCGTTCATCTCATAAGTATATCTTATGATACGATTTAGCATTGTGATTTGCATTTATTTCAATTGCTCATATAATACAATACGTCCTCAGAAACAGCGAAGGTCGTTTTTTTTCTGGCAGCTTTGGCAAAATAACATGAAACGGGGTAAAGCAAGGTGAATGCAGAGAAAGAGCAAGAGCTCTTCGAAAGATGTGGCGTGACACAGGCGGTTCTTCGCATGGCTTTTCCCACCGTGGTCGGCCAAATTATTCTGGTCATCTACAACATGGCTGATACGTTCTTTGTGGGGTTGACGGGAAATGACGCCATGCTGGCTGCGGTGACCGTTTGTATGCCGGCGTTTATGCTTCTGTCTGCCATTTCCAATCTCTTTGGCGTAGGTGGAGCGAGTGTCATTGCGAGAGCGTTGGGCACATATGATTTTCGCCGGGCAAAATGTGCTTCCGCTTTCGCATTTTGGGGCTGTCTTGCGGTGACGGCCCTGTATTCGTGCGTTTCTTTTCTGGGAAAGGATCTGTTCATAGACCTGTTGGGCGGAACTAATCCTGAGGTTCACAAGAACGCAGCGGAATACCTGTTTGTCACCGTTATTCTTGGCGGCGCCATTACATCGGTCGGCATCCTGTTTTCCCATCTCATTCGCTCCGAAGGCAGATCTCTTCATGCCAGTATCGGCATAGCGTTGGGCGGCGTGATGAACATCGTTATGGATCCACTGTTTATGTTCGTGATTCTTCCCTCGGGGAAGGAGGCATTAGGCGCAGCCATTGCTACAACGCTGGCTAATCTCATCACATTGTTGTATTATATCATCGTCCTCCTTTTCATTCGGAAACAGTCGGTGCTGCGATTCAAATTCAAGCCCCGCATGTTTCAGCAAAGAGTGCCAGCAGCCATTCTCGCTGCGGGACTGCCCGCATGCATCATGACGCTATGCGAAAATGTCAGTTATGCCGTTCTGGATAAGCTGATGTCCTTCTCAGGTCTCGAGATGCAGGCTGGGATTGGCGTTGCTAAAAAAGTCAACATGCTAGCTCACTGCATTGTGAGGGGCATCGCCCAAGGCTCTCTGCCGTTGATCGCATACAACTACTCCGCCCATAATATCGAGCGTATGAAAGCATTCGTTCGAATATCGCACCGGATATCTATCACCATGGCTGCGCTCTGCATGATAATCAACCTTACGCTGGCAAAGCCATTGATTAGCTTGTTCATCCATTATGAATCTGCATCGTATATGTTTGGTACGGCTTTTTTGAGGATCCTATGCCTCGGAGGTCCATTCTCTGCCAGCGCTTATACGATAATTTCATTCTTCCAGGCTACGGGAGACGGTGGAAAGTCCTTCCTCCTTGCCATCCTCAGAAAGGGAATCGTGGACATACCGTTGATGCTTTTGCTCGGTGCAGTCTTTCCTATTTATGGGATCGTGCTTGCCACGCCTATAGCAGATATAGTATGCTGCGTTACAGCTATATGTATGTTCTCAAATTACAAGAAAAGGCTTGTTGGTGCCCCGTTGATTCGCAGGAATAATGATGTTGGAATAAGCACGTCTACTGTATCTGGAAGTGTATCAAACACCTAAAATGCTGGCAAAGGATGGAGAAAAATGGTTGACACACGTTTGATTTCGTTGGTAAAGATCGTTGAAACCGGAAGCTACACAAAGGCCGCCGAACAACTTGCTCTGTCTCAACCTGCTGTCAGCCAGCATGTTCGACAGTTGGAGGACTTTCTTCATGTCAAGATATTTGACCATTCACGCAACAAATTTCGTTTGACGCCGGAGGGTGAGATCGTCTTGAAATATGCTCGTCGCATGATCGCCCTGTCCAATAATATGCAACAGGCATTGAAGAGTGAGCAAGAACAGATCCGCTCGCTTGTTATCGGTATCACACATACGGCAGAAAGCAGCGCCATTTTGGAAGCTCTTGCTTGCTATGTCGACACCGTTGCCGATCTCAACATGAAAATACTGACGAACACCACTGATGTCCTCTATTCCATGCTGAAAAACTATGAGCTGGACTTTGCTTTTGTCGAAGGCAAAACCGGAGATTCATCGCTGAAGTATTTGATGTTGGATACCGATTGCTTGGTGCTGGTAGTGCCGCCCGACCACGCTATGGCGCAGGAAAGTATCATCACCATCGAACAGCTGAAAAAAGAAAAGCTGATCCTTCGTCTTCCCAACTCCAATACGCGCAGCCTGTTCGCTGCTTCCCTAGCAAGTCAGGGTCTATCCATCGACGATTTTAACGTTATCATGGAAATCGACAGCATTGCGTCCATCAAGGATCTGATTCGCCAAGGCTTCGGCGTTTCCGTTCTAGCTAAGAGCGCGTGCCTGGATGAACTGAAAAAGGGGAAGCTGGCCATATTGACTATAGAGAGCTTAAGCATGATGCGCGAAATCAACATCGTATCTCGCAAGGATTTCGAACACCCCGAATTGCTTCAGGGTATCGTCAGAAGATACAATGAAATGCAACGAAGATGACCCTTAGTAAGATCGTGCTGGCTTCTATTATTGCTGTTTTCATGGCAACATAGGTGCAAAAGATCATCAAGAGTGCAGATATGGGGTATGACTCATGGATCTGATCATTATTCTTATTATTGCAATTCTCCTAAGCGGATTAATAATTGGTCTTAAGCACGTTTTTTGTGTGGAAACCAAAGATTATGTTTATAACGTTTGCATTCGCCTTTCGGACGCTGTGAATGAAAACGGACTGCTCGATGCGTTATTTCAAAAGCATGCACGTTCTGCAAAACTCATACATATAAAGCGATTGATTCCAGACAATATCCAGGAGTTTACCTATGAGATAAAAGTGTCATCATCCGATTTCCCCATGGAGCTTGTTTCAGATTTGATGGGCACCAAAGGAGTCTTGTCTCTACACTGTTTCAGCGCTGAGGCAGACAACATGTAAAATAACCGCAGGGCCGCTTCCACGGCTCTGCTTTCTATGCCCGTTTGACGCTAACATTAGGGTTATATACGCCTTTCTTATGCTCTTTTAGGTACCGCTTCCGCCGCCATCCCCATATCCCGATGTCACCTTCCGGCTGAGGGTCCATGACCAGGTCGGGAATCAACACATCGCCGACCTGGATGTACGTGCCGCCTCGTTCTTCAAAATAGGACTTCATTTCTGTATGCCTCCATGCTATATGAAGCGCTTTTATCATGACCAACCCAATGGGTATCTCAGCACGATCGAAAAGGGGCTTGCCGCGGTGCGGACGTTCCGCAGCGGGCTTTCCTACGGCACAGGTACCCGTGAGGAGAATATCGCGCGGCTGAAAAACGAATTGGAAACGGCTGATGCGATCGTGATCGGCGCAGGTGCTGGACTCTCCACCGCCGCAGGATTGACTTATTCCGGCGAACGCTTTGATCGTTATTTCTTCGATTTCAAAAAGCGGCTCGGGATCACCGACATGTATTCCGGCGGCTTCTATCCATTCCCGGATAACGAGACTCGATGGGCACGGTGGGCGCGGCATATCTATTACAACCGCTATATCGACCCACCGAAGCCGGTTTACAAGGATTTGCTTTTGCTGGTCGAGGGTAAAAACTACTTCGTGATCACCACAAACGTGGATCATCAATTTCAACGCGCGGGCTTTGACAAGAAGCGTCTGTTTTACACACAGGGAGATTACGGTCTGTTCCAAACGATCAGCGAAAAAAACGGCAAAACATACGACAACCGGGATTGGGTGATCAAAGCAATGGCCGCCCAGCGTTTCATTCCGGACGAAAGCGGTGTCTTTCAGATTCCGAAGGATCGGCTGATCTCCATGCGGCTTCCTCACGAATTGATCCCGCGCTGTCCGGACGACGGAAGCGCCGTCACGATGAACCTTCGCTCTGACGATACCTTTGTGGAGGACGCTGGCTGGCGTGAAGCGTCAGCAAACTACGCTGCTTTTCTGGAATCGTGCAAGGAAAAGCATGTTCTGTATCTGGAACTGGGCGTCGGTGCAAACACCCCCGTCATTATCGAGTACCCCTTCTGGGCGCTGACCATGGAGAACCCGAACGCGACTTACGCCTGCCTGAATTACAATGAGGCACTCTGTCCGAAGATAATCGAGCCATACTCCATTTGCATCGACGGAGACAGCGGGGCAGTACTGAACGCATTGCAGCCCTAATCGAACTTATACGCAAAATGCTCGCCGGGTACGAATCCGGCGAGCATTTTCATACGGCTGTTATGAGAAAATCAGTTCATGATTGATTATTTCTCTTGCACGGGATTGAATGTTGTTCATCGCGCCAATCCACGCCATCTGATCCCTGCGCTTCATTTTTTCGGACACGCCTTCGGCTTTTGCCATCTGCCGCGTCAGCATCAACATCATATCCTGTGCCTGGTCTTCAATGTCGGCAAGGTGATCGTTCAGTTTGCCCGACAGCATCAATTGACAATACAGCGATTGGCGATACTTTTTCAGATAGTCTCGACGCATTGCGCCCCATATGCCGATCGGTCTCGCAGGCGGTTCATCTTCACCGGCAACAATGTAATAATCCCCGATAAGCTCATATTCCAAGCCGTTTTCTTCGTCAACAATGTACTTTTCCATGGTCTTTTCTCCTTTGAATCACATTATTGCCTTTACTGTGACCCGGAATACATTGTTTACTTCCTTATCGGTGACTCACATTATATCCTTCCCTTTAAAACAAATTCCGCATATTTTTTACAACGCCATTACAACTGATCTGGTATACTTAGGATAGAGAGGAAACGGAGAGGGGAATATGGCGAAGATTCTGATCGTAGAGGACGAAAAGGCCATCAACGATTTGTTGAAGCTGAATCTGGAGATGGTGGGCCATCAATGCACCCCCACCTTCACGGGCCGGGAGGCCATCCGCGCCGCCGGGGAGCAGGGGTTCGATCTCATGCTCCTGGACGTGATGCTGCCGGACATGGAGGGCTTTGCTGTCCTCGAAAAGGTCCGGGACGTGCCCACCATCTTTCTCACCGCCCGGGGCGCCACCACCGACAAGGTCCGGGGCTTCGGCTTGGGCGCGGACGACTACATCGTGAAACCCTTCGAGGTGGCGGAGCTCCTGGCCCGGGTCCAGGCGGTCCTCCGGCGGACCCACCGGGCGGAGGCGGAGTATCGGATCGACGATCTCGTCATCCGCTGGGACGCCCACGAGGTCCTGCAAAAGGGGGAGCGGGTGGACCTGACGCCCCAGGAGTTCGCTCTCCTGCGCATCCTCATCGAAAACAGAAACGTGTGCCTGACCCGGCAGAAGCTCCTGTCCGAGGCCTGGGGCACCGACTTTCTGGGGGAGAGCCGGACCGTGGACGTCCACGTGCAAAAGCTCCGGCGCAAGCTCCAGCTGGACGATCACATCAAGACCATCTACAAGAACGGGTACCGGTTCGAGGAGTAATGTCGCGTTTTCACGGGAGAGGCAAGCCTCTCCCCTACAGTATCACAGGCCAACCAACCGTAGGGGAGGGGCTTGCCCCTCCCGTCGTATCTTAGCAGAAAGGCCGTATCATCCATGAAGCTCTGGCAAAAAACCTATCTGCTGTCCACCCTGCTGTGCGCCCTGATCCTCTATGGGTGCATGTTCTCCGTCACCGCCCCGGCCCTCTCCGCCACGGTGCGCTCGGCCACGGACGCCGCCCTCCGGGAGGAAAAGGCCATCGCAGCCGCCCTGGAGCGAACCATGGACCAGGCGCCGGAGGGGCGGGCGATCCCCGTGCTTCGGACCTTCCTGGGCTACTACGAGGGCACGGGTCTCACCTTTCGGGTGGCCGAGGGGGAGGAGCAGATCTATTCCACCCTGCCCTGCCCCATCCTAAAATCCCCCGGCACGCTGGGCTTTCTCCGGGACGGGGGGCGGCTGTACCTGTTTGTCAGCGACCGGCTCCCCTCGGGCTTCGACTTCGTGTATCTGAAGGATGGGTCGGCCACGGACGGCCTGCTGCGCCGTCAGGTGACGGCGGCGGCCCTCACCGGCACGGCGGTGGCCCTGCTCATGGCCGCGGCCCTCTATGCCCTGCTCTACCGGGTGAACCTGCCCGTGAGCCGCCTGGCCCACGAGATGCGCACGCCGCTCACCGCCATGAAGGGCTACGCCGAGACCCTCCGGGACGCCCGGCTCACGGAGGAGCAGCGGCACATGGCGGCCAGCTACATCGCAGAGGAGTCCACCCGCCTGTCGGACGTGTCCGCCCGGCTTCTGACGCTGCACAACGCCCGGGAGGAAAGCACCCCCTTCGGCCCCGTGGACGTGGAGGAGCTGTTCAGCCACGTGGCCCGGACCTACCCCACGGTGACCTACGAGGTCCATTGGCCCACCATCTTCGGGGACGGGGCCATGCTGTCCTCCCTCCTCAACAACCTGGTGGACAACGCCGTGAAGGCCTCCCCGGCGGGGGCCCCCGTGGAGCTTCGGGCCGCGCCCAACGTGCTGGCCGTCATGGACCACGGCAGCGGCATGAGCGATGAGGCCCTCGCCTATGTGAACCACCCCTCCCGGTTCAAGCGGCTCCACCCCGGCGGCGGTCTGGGCGTGCCCCTGTGCCACCAGATCGCCAAAGCCCACGGGGCTAAGCTCACCTACACCCGGGGGGCGGACGGGGGCACCGTGGCCACCGTGACCTTTTACAACTCCCTTACAACTTGA
Source organism: uncultured Eubacteriales bacterium (assembly GCA_902798825.1). Taxonomy (GTDB): domain Bacteria; phylum Bacillota; class Clostridia; order Christensenellales; family CAG-138; genus RUG472. The sequence goes on from CADBYI010000026.1 coordinate 51,860, forward strand.
TGAAGACTCCATTACAAGTTGGGCCCTATACTGAGGGCGAAGCTTGAGAAAGGAGAGAAACAAATGAAACTGTTCTGGCTGAAAAACAAGGTTTTGATCGCCGCGTTGTGCGCCATGCTGGTGCTGGGCGTCGCCTTCTGGGGCGGCCTGCGGTTCTTTGAAGGGAAGGCCATGGAGGACGCCTTTTTTCGCACCTCCTTCGCCGAGGCGGAGGCCACCTCTACCCCGATTCCGGGTGAAATGCCTGTGCCCACTGCCGTACCCACGGAGCTGCCCGCGGAGTTGGTGGCGGAGGATATTCTGAACACGGAGTGGAAGTATAAGGACATCTTCCCCCGGATCACCAACATCTACTCCTTCCAGGCCAAGACCTGGAAGGAAGGGGAGAAGGTGGACGACGCCCTGGCGGACGCCGCCCGGCAGAAAACAAAGGACATCTTCTTCCGGCTGTTCAACGTGGGCGGGGAGAACCATGACTTTGCTACCGCCACCGTCACTCGCTATGTAGATGAGTCGGG
>CADBYI010000027.1:0-24467 GCA_902798825.1 uncultured Eubacteriales bacterium
GGGGCGGGGGCGTCGTCGTCGGGGATGAAGTCCCCCAGATGGGAGTCGTCCTCCTCGCCGATGGGGGTCTCCAGGGACACGGGCTCCTGGGCGATCTTCAAAATCTCCCGCACCTTCTCCTCGGAGATGCCCATCTCCTTGGCGATCTCGTCGGGACGGGGGTCACGGCCGTACTCCTGGACCAGCTGGCGATTGACCCGGATGAGCTTGTTGATGGTCTCCACCATGTGCACGGGGATGCGGATGGTTCTTGCCTGGTCCGCGATGGCCCGGGTGATGGCCTGGCGGATCCACCAGGTGGCGTAGGTGGAGAACTTGTAGCCCTTGCGGTAGTCGAACTTCTCCACCGCCTTGATGAGGCCCAGATTCCCCTCCTGGATCAGGTCCAAGAACAGCATACCCCGGCCCACGTACCGCTTGGCGATGGACACCACCAGACGCAGATTGGCCTCGGCCAGCTGGTGCTTGGCCTCCTCGTCGCCGTTCGCCATGCGGGTGGCGATCTCCACCTCCTCCTGGGGGGTCAGCAGGGGGACCTTGCCGATCTCCTTCAGGTACATGCGCACCGGGTCGTCGATGTTGATGCCCTCGGTGACGGAGAGGATGGTCTCCACCTCGGCGATCTCCTCGTTGATGTCCTCGGGGACCTCCACCTCCTCCACCACGTCGATGTTCTGCTCCTCGATGGCCTCGTAGAGCTTCTCCACGGCTTCCTGGTCCAGCTCCAGCTCCTGGAGGGCGTCCATGATCTCCTTGTAGCTCAAAACGCCCTTCTGCTTGCCCATCTCCAGCAGCTCGTTGATGCGGGCCTTGGGGTCCTTGGTGGGGGTGGTCTTCTTGTTGGTTTCGCTCATGTTCGTCTCCTTATTTATTTTCCCGAATCAATTCCGTAATCTGTTTGAGAAGCGCGGCGCGCTCTGTGTCGCTAAGGTCCGTCCGTTTCAGCTCCCGCTGCAGCTCGCTTCGCCTATCCTCCGTCTGCAGCTGTCGCAGCCGTTTTAAGCAATCCAGGGCCGTTTTTTCCGGCTCCACCATGTTCTGCTCGTCCCGTATGAGGGCGGTCAGTTTCTCCGCTTCCTGCCGCTCCTGGGCCCCCACGTAGGTAGCTAAGGAGAAGTTCGGCTGATCGAGGGCCGCAAAAAGCGCCTTGTAGGGCTCGGTCAGCATCTCCCCCGCCCCCGCCGCCTGCAGGGCGGCAAAGGCGCTTTTGTCCTTCACGGCGCAGGTCAGCATGGTCCGCAATAGCAGTTCCTTTTGATCCTCCTCCTGGGCGCTGGGCCGGCGGTAGGTGCCCCGGCGGAAGACCATGGGCTTTTGGGTGTACCCCTCGCCCCGCTTCCCCTGCTCCCGGAGGGACTCTATCTCATAGCCAGTCCTCTGGGCGATGAGCTTATAGTATCGCTCCTGCTCCACGGGCTGCAGGGTGCCCACGAAGGCGCAGGCCTTCAAGGCGAACTGCTCCCGGCTGTTCTCGTCGGTGAGGTCGTATCCCCGGGCCATGGCCTCCAGCTTGAAAGCGTTGAGGGAATAGGCGTTGGCCTTCAGGGCGTCGAACCCGGCCTTGCCGTAGATCTGGACGTACTCGTCCGGATCCAGATCGTCCGGGAACACGATGACCCGGACGGACAGCCCCTCGTGGGACAGTATCTCCAATCCCCGGATGGTGGCATTCTGACCGGCGGCGTCCCCGTCGTAGGCGATGTAGACCGTGTCCACATAGCGCTTGAGGAGGCGGGCCTGCTGCTCCGTCAGGGCCGTGCCCAGGCTGGCCACGGCGTTGGTGACGCCGGCCTTGTAGAGGCCGATCACGTCCATGTACCCCTCCACCATGATGAGGTCCGTCAGCTTGGCCCCCTTCTGCATAAACAGGCCGTAGAGATTGTTCCGCTTGTTATAGACGGGGGTATCGCCGGTGTTGATATATTTGGGCTTGGAATCGTCCAGCACCCGGCCGCCGAAGCCCAGCACCTGGCCCCCGATCCCCTGGATGGGATAGATGAGGCGGTTGCGATAGGCGTCGTAGACCCGGCCGGAGTTGGGGTTCTTCACCAGCAGCCCCGCATCCAGCAGCTCCTTCTCGGAAAAGCCCTGGGCCGTGAGATGCTTCATCAAATTGTCCCAACCCTCCGGGGCGTAGCCGATGCCAAAGCGCAGGATGATGTCCTTCACCAGGCCCCGCTTCTGGGCATAGTCCCGCCCGGGCTGGCCCTGGGGCCCCAGCAGCTGCTCGCAGTAGAACCGGGCCGCCGCTTTGTTGGCGGCGTAGAGCCGCTCCCGATGGGCCCGCAGACGCTGCAGCTCCCGATCGTTTCTCTCCTCGGGCAGCTCCATATGAACCCGCTCCGCCAGAAGCTTCACCGCCTCGATGAAGGTCAGATGCTCCATGTCCATGATGAACTGGATGACGGTGCCGCCGGCGTGGCAGCCGAAGCAGTAGAACAGCTGTTTATCCGGGGACACGGAAAAGGAGGGCGTCTTCTCCCCATGCAACGGGCAGCAGGCCCAAAGCTTGCGGCCCTTGGGCTTGAGCGCCACATAGGAGGAGATCACCTCCGTTATCTCGTTCTTGGACAGAAGCTCGTCCATCCATTCCTGCGGTAAAGCCAATCCTTGCCTCCGAGCTCTATGGGCGGTCTAATTCCAGGCCGCCGGTACAAACAGCCGCTGATACTCCGAGATGGCGTAGGTATCCGTCATGCAGGCGATGAAATCCGCCGTGATGCGCTGTTCCCCGTCCTCGTCCAGATGGAGCAAAAACTCCTCCGGCAGCAGCTCAACATGATCCAAATAGTAGGTGTACAGGGCCTCCACCACGCCCCGGGCCTTCTCGTCCTCCCGCTTGGCAACGGGGTTGAAATACACGTTCTCATACATGAAGTCCCGCAGCCGGTCGAATTCCAAAGCCGCCTCGTCGGTGAAGGTCACCTGGGGCTTGTCCATGCTGGCCGACAGCACGTCCAGTATCATGCTGTTGATCCGCTCGCTGTGGGTGTTGCCGAAGCGGCGGCGACAGCTTTCGGGGATGTTCTCGGCCTTGAGCACCCCGGCCCGAACGGCGTCGTCGATGTCGTGGTTCACATAGGCGATCCGATCCGACAGGGACACCACCTTCCCCTCCATGGTGGCGGGGTGGCACTTCTTGGGGTGGTTCACGATGCCGTCCCGAACCTCGAAGGTCAGATTCAAGCCCTGGCCGTCGTTCTCCAGCTTGTCCACCACCCGGAGCCCCTCCTCGTTGTGGCTGAACCCGCCGGGGACCAGGCGGTTGAGCACCCCCTCCCCGGTATGGCCGAAGGGCGTGTGCCCCAGATCGTGGCCCAGGGCGATGGCCTCGGTCAGATCCTCGTTCAGGCTCATGGCCCGGGCGATGGTCCGAGCGATCTGGGACACCTCCAGGGTGTGGGTGAGACGGGTCCGGTAGTGGTCGCCCAGGGGCGCCAAAAACACCTGGGTCTTGTGTTTGAGCCGGCGAAAGGCCTTGCAATGGAGGATCCTGTCCCGATCCCGCATGAACGCGGTGCGGATCGCGCAGGGCTCGATCTCCCGGGCCCTGCCCCGGGTATTCTTCGACAGGGTGGCATAGGGAGAGAGATTTTGCTCCTCCCACTTTTCCCACCGGGACCGAATGGACGAATCCGCCATGCTTGCCTCCAAAAGATTCACTGCTATGTTTTATACGCCGGTTTTGCCCATTTTCCTTTTTGTTTTCCCGTAAATTCGCATTTTTCTCAAATTGTAAGGCAAAAAAATGCGTCGGAATCCACCGACGCAAATGCTCCGCTGTCGCTCACGACAGCCTGTTATGCTTTGGGAATATAGTAAATGTCGTGGTTCTTCCGCTGGGGCCCCATGCCCTTGTCGGTGACCAGCTTGCCGTTGAAATACATGCCCGCCGTGGCGCCGCCGTCCAGGTTGAAGGCCTTGACGCAGCCCAAGGAGTGCATGAGCTGGGAGAGCTCCTGCATATTGAGGCAGGTCCTGTCCTGACGGACCTTGTAGGGGGGTATATACAGGAAGCAGAAATGGCCCGGCTCATAATACCCCACCACGTTGCGGATGTTGCCCCGGCTCACCTGTTTGGGGTCGTTGAACTCTGTCTTGGGCTGGCCGTTCGCGTCCAGCAGTTCCGGCCCAAAGCCCAATATCTGCCACACCTCCGGGTCCGCCAGCAGCTGCTCCACCGGCGTCTCCTGGCCGAGATAGGTCTCCATGTGCCCGTCCCGATAGATCACGCCCACGTCGTAGCGGGGATCGTGGTCCATCTGCAGCACCTCCCCGTTGCGGGTCACCAGGCCGCCGGTCTTATACCGGGTCAGTGTGAAATCCCCGGACACGGCGAAGATGGCGTTCTGGGCCTTGGCGATGTCCGTCAGCCACAGATGGTCCCACTTCTTCTCCCAGGATTTGGCGGGGGCGCTGCGGAAGTCCTCCATGTCCTGGAAATACACGTCCGCGATAAAGTAGTTATAGGTGTGGTTGGTCAGGGTCCTGGAATCGTCGATCACGTGGTCCAGGAAGATGGCCACCCGGTCCGTCTGATAGCTGGTGTTGGTCAGCACCGGGGCGCCGGTGACGAACTTGTCCGCAAACCTGCCGTCCAAAACGCCCAGCTTGGGCAGGGGCGTGGCCGTGGGCTCCGGCGTGGGCGCCTCTGTGGGCGCCGGCGTGGGGGGCATGGTCATGACCGGGGCCTCTGTGGCCTCGCTGGTGGCCACGGAGATGACGAACTGCTGCTGCTCCTGGGGGGGCACCACGGGCACGGCGGTGGGCGCCTCTGTGGGGACGGCGGTTTCCACGGCCGCCACCACCACCGGCTCCGCCGTGGGCGTCAGGGAGGCGGCGTTGCCCTTGCTGCAGGCGACGAGGGAAAGGGTGCTAAGGAGAACGAGGGACATGGTTCGTATCTTCAACGAAGGATTCCACCTTTCGACAGTATCTTGTACCTATTGTACAGGATATGTGCTACAAAACAGCGGATAAGATATGAACAAGTCGTTAATAATCCAAAGGCCCTGCCAGGCTTTGGCAGAGCCCTTGTCCGTTTATTCCAGCGTCACCTTGTAGATCGTGTAGTCCGTGGTGAAGGTGTAGCGTCCGGCCTTCTCGGAATAGGGACCCAGCACGGTGGTGCAGAAGCAGAGGTAGTATTCCCCGGCGGGCAGAGCGTCGATCTCCTGTAGGTCAAGATCGGCCCCGTCCAACTGCAACTGCCCTGCCTCCCCGGAGTCGGCACCGAATACGGTCACATTATCCACAGATACGGCGTCGGAAGCGGTGAGGATAGTGAGGGGCCGCCGCCAGACGTATTTCCCTTTGAACAGGAGACCGTTGGCCAGGGTCTCTCCCAGAGGCTCGCCCTGGGCGGAGACGCCGTTTTCGTCCAGGCTCTGGGCAAGGACCGTCACCACGCCGGGGTAGACCACGCCATCACTTTCCACCGCCATGGCGGGTACCGGCTTTGCCGGCCAAACGTCCGCCTGTCCGGTGCGGGTGAAAGTCTTCCCGGCGGCCTCGACCATCATGCCCGTCACCTCTCCCCCGTTGGGCAAAGAGCAGAGATAGAACTCCCGGGCGTAGTCGTAGTTGGGCCCCTCCCCCACGATCTGCTGGACCTTTTCGAGGGACAGCACGGGGCCGAAACTGCGGGGATCGTCGTTCGCGATGGTCACGGTCCCCCCGGTCATGGCGAGGGCCCTGCCGTCGTAGGCGTTGGAGACGCCGAACAGGACGGTGATATGGCGCGCCTCGTCCACCGCCACGTTGATCCCCTCGGGCTCGTAGCCCTCCGTCATCCAGAGGATGCGGCCGTCCTCATAGTAGAACAGCTCCGGCCCCGTGGCCCCCTCAAAGGTATACTGGGCCAGCACCAGGGCCCGCTGGTGGAGAGAGCCATGGACCTCGCTGAAGGGTCCACGGCGCAGAGCCACAGCTCCCGGGGCGTCTGAACGCCGCTGGTTTCCAGCGCCCGCAGGATCAGGGCCCCATAGTCCGGCTCCCCCATCTGGCAGGTCATGCCTGTCAGGTCCACCACCTTCGGGACGGGGGCCCGGTCAGGGTCCAGGGTGGGGACCGGGTCTGGTGCCTCCGGTGTCGTCGCAGGTTCAGGAGGTATGCTCGGTTCAAAAGTGGGGACCGGGCTGAACGTGAACCGGTCGCCCAGGGCTACCATCGCCTTAGGCAGCTCCGTTTCCATATTCACGTCCACGTTCCCGTCCGCCGTTTCAAAGCGCAGGATAGGGTTTCTCATGACGCTGTCCCAGTCGTGGGCGGAGACAGTAAACAGGAAGTATTCCCGGGCAGCATCCAGGTGGGCGCTGCCTGCCAGCCGTTCCGTGATACGGGGGAACCACGCTGTCATGGAAAACTCCACGTCCGTTTTCTCCTTTGGGTTGTTGCCCACCAGAGCGCCCCGTGTCACACTGGCGGTCGTGGGGGCCATGCCATAGAGAAAGTGGCCCTGATAGGTTCCAGCATAGTTATCCCCCTCAGGATTCACGGCATGGTTGGGACCCGGAGCGCTGCCCTCCGTACACCAAAGGACCTCGAAATCATCCGACAGGCAGTAGAGCTCCGGGCCGTCCTTTTCCCCAAAGGCGTGCTGGGCCAGAACATAGTACCCGCTCCGATACTCATCCGCCCGGTCGCCGGTGTCCACCATTACAGCACGGCTCTTGATGGCGCAAAGCCACAGCTCGTCTGGCTCGCTCTCGCCCCTGCTTTTCAGGTGATCCAGGATGCCCGTACAGATGGCCTGGAGCTTCCCCTCATTCTGAAATTCGAAGCCGGTGGAGAGGGTGAATACCTTGGGATCCCAATCCCAGGCGTAAGGCGCCATGGTGACCGCTGGTGTGGACTGGGGTGTTTCGGTGGCGGCTGAGGTCGAGGCCAACCCCGGGGCGGCGGCCTGGCTGGGGTCGCTCGTTCCGCGGCTCAACACGCCCATGAGCACGATCAGCAGCACGGCGGCGGCCGCGACGACGCTGACGGCGCCGGCAAAGACGCCCGTGGCGGTGGGGCGCTTTTTGACCTTTACGCCCTCGTTTTCCATGGCTTCCTTCAGCTTCCGTTCAAAGGATATGGGCATTTCGGGGAACAGGTCGTTTTGGAGCCTGTTGTCAAAATCATTCTTCTTCATTTGGCTGCCTCCTTCTCCTGCAGCATGGCCCGAAGGCTGGCGCGGCCCCGGGAGAGACGGCTGCGGACCGTCCCCTCGCTGACCTCGGTGAGATAGGCGATCTCTCGGGTGTCGTAGCCTTCGTAATAGTAGAGGGTGATGGTGAGGCGCTCCTCGGGGCTGAGGCGATCGAAGGCCCGGTTCAGATCCAGGTCCGGCACAGCCATCTCATATCTTAGCTCCCCCTGGGTCGCCACGTCCACCGTGGGGCGGCGGTGCTTGAGCATGTCGAAGCATTCGTTCTTCAAAATGCGGATGAGCCAGGTCTTGAAATAGGCCCGCTGCTTCAGCGTGCGCAGATTTCGATAGGCCTTCAGCACCGCGTTTTGGGCGGCGTCCTCACAATCGGTCCGGTTGCGCAAAATGGCAAAGGCGACGCGAAACAGGGTCGGACCGAGCTTTTCGATCTGCCCTGAAAACCAGGCGTCGGATTCATGTCCTGTCATGACGCGCTCCTTTCTGGCATCAATAGATGATCATCTACTGATTAGACGCCGGGAGGCGCAGATATGTTGCGAGAAATGATATCGATGGTTGCTTTTGCGTAGGCAAGGAGGGCGGCCCGATCGTTTTCGAGGGTCCCTTCCGCCACCTGTTCCAGCATCCCGTTCAAGAGGCGGCCAACCTGGGGACCGGGGGCCATGCCCAGCTGAAGCAAATCCTTCCCGTCGACGGCCAGGTCCTTCACCACCAGGCAGGGCTTTTGGGCCAGGATCTGGCGGATAAGGGCCGCCCATTCGTCCACGTGGGCGATGGCCGCGTCCCGGGCGGCGGGGGCGTGGGCCACGGCGTCGCACCGCTGCACGATCAACAGGTCCTGGACTCGGGCCGGATCCTCGTGGAGCAGGAAGCGGCGCATGTTCTTCTCCGTGCCGGGAAGCCAGGTGTCGTGCTTTTCAATGAGGTACAGCACCCTATCCATTGTCTCGTTGTCGCACTTCAACCGGCGCAGGGCCTGCTCCGCCAGTTCCCGGCTCCTCTGGGGATGGCCGTAGAAGTGGCCCCGACCCGTTTCGTCCCGGGTGAAGCAGTCGGGCTTGCCGCAGTCGTGGAAGAGCAGGGCCAGGCGAAAGACCAGCTGGTCGGGACTCGCCTCCAGGGCCCGGAGGGTGTGCTCCCACACGTCGCTGTCGTGGTAGGGGCTGTGCTGCTCGAAGCCCGCCAGGGGGGCGAGCTCCGGCAGCACGGTAAAGATGACGGGAGCGAAGGCACGCAGGATCCGGCCCGCGGCGGGCCCGGTCAGGATGCCCTTTAATTCCGTGAAGACGCGCTCGGCGCTGATGTTCTCAAGAAGGTCCCGCTGCTCCACCATGGCGCGGGCGGTGTTCGGTTCGATCGTAAAGTCCAGCCGGGAAGCGAACCGCAGCCCCCGCAGGATCCTGAGCCCGTCCTCCCCAAAGCGCTGGGTGGGATCCCCCACAGTGCGGATGATGCCGTCTTTCAGATCCGCCTGGCCGCCGAAGAGGTCTATGGGTCGTTCGTTTTCGTCCAGGGCCATGGCATTGATGGTGAAATCCCGGCGGGACATGTCCCCCTCGATGCGGGGAAGGAAGGTCACGCCGCTGGGGTGGCGATGGTCGAGATACGCCCCGTCCGCCCGGAAGGTGGTGATCTCCACGGTCCTGTGATCCAGTATGACGGCCACGGTGCCGTGCTTTTTGCCCATGTCGATCCGGGGCAGATCATGGAAGACCGCCTCCGTTTCCTCCGGCCGGGCCGAGGTGCACACGTCCCAGTCATGGGGCGTCACGCCCCGCAGAACGTCCCGCACGCAGCCGCCCACGGCATAGGCCCGGTAGCCGGCCTGCCGCAGTCGAAACAGGATTTGGTTCACATAGGGGGGTATCATGGTCCTATTATGGCCGGAGTCGGCCGATTTTGTCAAGCCGCCGGTAGATTTTGGCCACGGGCTATAGTATACTGTGTCCATGCACGAACGAATGAAACCAATTTTGGATCACGGGGCCCTGTTCCGCTGTCCCCTGTGCCACAGTCCCCTTTTGGCCGGGGAGACCTCCTTGCGCTGCGAAAAGGGCCACGACTTTGCCCTTTCGAAAAAGGGCTATGCTGACTTCTGTCCCGCCGCCAGGGCCGGGGCCTACGACCAGACGCTGTTCGACAGCCGCAGCCGGTTCATCTCGGGCGGGTTCTATGGGGAGCTGGTGGAGGCACTTAGGCGCCTGCTGAACGAATACGCCCCCCAGGGGCCCCTTTTGGACGCGGGCTGCGGGGAGGGTAGCTTTTTGAAGGCCCTGTGCCCGGACCCCTCGGCCCGGCTCTGCTTGGGGCTGGATCTGTCCCGGCCCGGAATCCAGCGGGCGGCTCGGGGCGGCGGCGGCTGGCTTTGGGCGGTGGGAGACCTGTCCCGCCTGCCCCTGCAAACGGGCAGCGTGGCCGCCGTTTTGAACGTCCTCTCCCCCGCCAACTATCCTGAATTCGCCCGGGTCCTGCGCCCCGGAGGCGTGGTGCTGAAGGTGGTGCCCGGAGCCCGGTATCTGTGCGAAGTCCGCGCCCTGGTCCGGGACCGGCTGCGGCAGGAGGAATACAGCAACGACCGGGTGGTGAATCTCTTTTCGGACCGGTTCGACCTGCTCTCACAGCGGGAGGTGTGCCATACCTACCCCCTGACGCCGGAGCAGGGAGCCGACCTTTTGTCCATGACGCCCCTGATGCAGGGCATAGAAAAAGAGCAGCTGGACACAGCCGCTCTCACTTCCGTCACCATTCATCTCGCGATATTGGCAGGTCGCCCCAGGTAGGCTATCGGCCCGCCGCCCGACGGACCAGGCTGTCGTGCTCCCTGTCCGCCAGGTTCAGCACGTTGGATGTACTTCCCTGGAAGTACACATGGGCGGTGGTATTGTCATACTGCAGGGACGCCGCCACCCGCCTGTCACCCACGTCCACGACCACGGCGATCTTATAATAACTGTTGCTCTCCCCCAGCCACCGGGTCAGCATCTGTCCGTCCGGGGCCGCCGCCGGGACCATGTGGGCGTGATTCTGTCCCTCCCGGAACAGCAGGTGGCAGCTCTCCCCCGTGGCGCAGTTGGTCACGGTATAGGCTTCCCCTGTCATCAGCGCCCCTTTGACCTCTGACCAGTCCCACAGCTCCCCGGTCACCGTGAAATAGCTGCTTTGGGCCGTGAAGCTCAAGGCGACGGACGCCGCAAAGGGGGCCCGGGTGGCGCCGCCGGAAAAGAGCTCGTCCTGCTCCTGGGGGGTCAGCCGCCCGTCCTGCTGGGCGCCCGCCGCGGCCTCATACGCCAGGACCGCCCGCCGGGTCACCGCCTGGTAGCTGCCCGTGGGCTTATAGGCATAGTACCCCAGGTCCTTGAGCCGCTGCTGGATGCGGACCACCAGCTCGCCCTTGGTACCCAAGGCCACCGTTTCCCTTTCCTTTTCCTCCGCCAGGGCCTTTGCGCCGTTACACAGGCACACAAGGGCCAGCAGGAGCATGAGCATACGTTTCATATTGGCAGTATACCATGCGCCTTGCCTGGGGGGGAAGGGTGTGCTATACTGAATTTACAAAAGATACGAAAAGGGGGTCTATCTCATGCGCTGCAGCTGCAAGGTGTGCGGCACCTATATGGTCCAGCGGGAGCAGGGCGTGGAAAGCGGCTGCGTCTGTCCCCAGTGCTTCTATACCTGCACCGCCTGCATCTCCCCCGAGGGGGGAAAGCCCCTGGGACCTGACCAGCTTCGATCCCTCCTGCTCTCCCGCCAGATGCAGGATCGGGAGGAAAGCGGCTATTTAGACCCCTTTCACAGCCCCATGAGGCCCGAGGAATACGAGGACTGACACGATTTGTTGATGGAGGGATGTACAGCCATGGAGGATATGAGACGGATGCTGAACGAGGCCTACCTGCCTCTCCATACACAGGCGCGAGCGTTGGAAGACGCGCTCACCGGCTGGCACGGGCACAGGATCACCCATGGGTTCTTCAATGGGCACTATCACAAGGCCGCGGATGGACAGTTTCAGATGGATGTCTACCCCATCCCGGTGATCAGCGTGATGGGCCTTTGCGATATCGAAATCGACTTTGACGGCATCACCGTCACCGCAAAGCTGTCAAAAGCTCAAGTTGAAGCGATGGACTGGGCGCGATTCGAGGGGGCCCACTTTGAAGTGTATGGCGTGGAAGATTACCTGCTGGATATGGGCACGGAGCAGGATATGGAGGCGTTGGTGCGCCAGGCTCGAGACTGCTCGGAAAAGGAGTTCTTCGTTTCCTTTTCTTTTCCGCTGACAGCCGCCATCAATGATATGATCCACTTCTTAGAGTTCATCTACAGCAATCGATTTTATTACTAAACTGTATGGATCGACAAAGCAGGAAGCCATTCGGCTCCCTGCTTTTGTTTGTATCCTGAAAATCCCGCCATAGTGGCGGGGTTTTCAGGATATAATGAAATACCCCGGCTCCGCCGGGGGATCATTATTTGCCCACGCAGAAGCGAGCGAAGATGCGGTCGATAAGTTCGCCGTCCACGTCCCGGCCGGTGATGGCGCCCAGATGATGCAAGGCGTCGCGTATATCCGTGGCAACGAGGGTCAGCTCGCTCACCTGTCCGGCATGCTGCAGCGCCGCGGCGGCGTTCTCCAGGGCCTTGATATGGCGCTCGTTGGTGATGGCCGCCCCCTCCCTGGCCCCGGACAGGGCCACGATCCGGCGCTTCAGTTCCTCCAGCCCCTCCCCCGTTTTGGCGCTGATGGTCAAATCGCCGAAACCGTCCTCGGTTTGGAGCAAATCCCCCTTGCTGCGGAGGATCAGCCTTGTCTTGCCCTCGGTCAGGGTCAACAGCTGTTCGTCCTCCTCCGTCAGGGTCTGGGTGCCGTCCAGCAGCAGCACCGCCACGTCCGCCCGGTCCAGAGCGGTTTTCGCCCGATCGATGCCGATCTGTTCCACCACATCCTTGCTGTCCCGGATGCCCGCCGTGTCCACCAGCCGCACGGGCACACCGAAGAAGGCCGTCTCCTCGTCCAGAGTGTCTCTTGTGGTGCCGGGCAGCTCCGTAACGATGGCCCGATCCGCCCCGATGAGGGCGTTCAGAAGGGAGCTTTTGCCCACGTTGGGCCGGCCCACCAGGGCCACATAGACCCCCTCCCGCAGGACCCGGCCCTGACGACCCTCGGCGATGAGGGCGTCGATCTCCCTTTTCGCCCTGTTCAGGCTTTCGGGAAGGGCCAGCGATACATCCTCCTCCACCTCGTCCGGGTAGTCCACCGCCGCGTCGATGGCGGACAGGCTGTCGAGAAGCAGCTCCTCCACGGCCACGATCCGTTCCTTCAGCTTGCCGTGAAGCTGGTCCAGGGCCGCCTTCAGGCTTTCCTCCGCCCGGGCGGAAACCACGTCCATGACCGCCTCGGCCTCACTTAGGTCCATCTTGCCGTTCAAAAAGGCTCGTTTGGTGAACTCCCCGGGTTCCGCAGGCCGTGCGCCGGTCTTGCTCAATCTTTCCAATAACCGGGCCACCGAGCGGCTGCCCCCGTGGCAGGAGAGCTCCAGCATATCCTCGCCGGTGTAGGTCCCGGGTCCCGGCAGGAAGCAGGCCATACCGTCGTCCAGAACAGCGTTCCCGTCCTGCATATGGACGAACCGCATCATCCGGGGCGCTTTCGTTACGTCCCGATCCAGCATCTCCCGGGCGATCACGGGGCACAGGGGCCCCGACACCCGGATAAGGGCGATGGCCCCGCCGACGGCGGTGGACGGCGCATAGATTGTATCTACAGTCATGGGATCTCCTCCAATGAAAAAAGGGCCCTGACGGGCCCTGTGTGCCTTAATCCTCCGGTGTGATGATGACCCGGCGATTGGGCTCCTCGCCCTCAGAGTGGGTGGTGACGCCCCGGAAGCCCTGCAGCGCAGAATGGATGACCCGGCGCTCGTAGGGGTTCATGGGCTCCATGGCGAAGGAACGGCCGGATTTGGCCACCTTCAGGGCATTGCGGCGGGCGAGACGGCGGAGGGTGTCCTCCCGGCGGGCCCGATAGCCCTCGGTGTCGATGGAGATGCGGCGATAGCCGTTCTCCTTGCGATCCTTGTTCTCATAGAGGGAGACGATGTACTGCAGGGCGTCCAACGTCTCGCCCCGGCGGCCGATCAGCAGCCCGTCGGTATCGGAGTCGATCTTGAGCTTGATGCCCTCCTCGTTTTCAAAGGCGGACACGGTGCCGTTGACGCCCATCTTGCCCAAAAGCTCCTGAAGGAATTTGGCGGAATCCAGCTCCTCGGCCATCTCCTTGGAATAGGGGATCTCCTCCTCGGGGGCGGGGGCCTCCTTCTCCTCCCGGGGCTGCTCCCGACGGCGGTCGGACCGCTTGTCGCCCCGGCCGCGGCGGTCGTCCTTGCGGTCGCGGCGCTCCCGGCGCTCCTCCCGCTGCTCCCGACGCTCCTCGTTGATGGCGGCAAAATCGGGGACCACCGGGGTCTCCCGCTCCACCAGACGCACGATGGCGTTGCGGGCGCCAAAGCCGAAGATGCCCTTGGATTCGCTCTGCACGGTGATGATGTCCACCTGATCGATGGTCACGCCCATCTCGTTGAGGCCGTGAAAAATGGCCTCGTCCACGGTCCTGCCGGAAAATTCCATACTTCTCATGGGTCAGTTGCTCTCCTTTATCAGCTTAGCTTCCCGCTTGCGCTTGTCCCGTTCCACCATGGCCGGAAGCTTTTTGTTCAGAATGAAGTTGATGCACGTGGCGATGACGTTGCTCAAAATCCAGTAGATGGAGAAGGTGGCGTCATACTGCCAGCAGAAGAATACGGACATGAGGGGCATGATATACATCATACCCTTGCCCATGTTGGCGGCCTGGGCGGAGGCGGAGTTGGGGTTCTCCTCCTTCTTGTTCTGGTTCTGCTGCTGCATGGACACCCAGGACAGCAGGAACGAGGTGGCGCCGGCCACGATGGGCAGGATGGCGTAGCCGTTCACAAAGCCCTTGTAGGTGTCGATGCAGGGGCCCATGATGGTCTCATAGGCGGTGAGGAAGGCGGCGTTGTCCTCGGCGATGGTCAGGGCGCCGGCGGCATCCTTCACAAAGAAGCCCATCCGAAGCAGCAGCTCGTCCAAAGCCTGTTGATGCTCGGTGTAGAAGATGAACTTGTCCACGGAGGTGGACTTGGTCAGGGCAAAGGTGCGCCAGAACTGCTCCCCGGTGAGCACGGCGGAGCTGGACAGATTGTCGGGCCGCCAGATGTTGAGGATCCAGAAGAACTTGTACTGGTTGAACAGGGCGATGCCCGCCTGGGGGTCCTTGTCCATGGTGAGGAGCAAGGAAAGCATCTGCTCGTTGGACCAGGCGCGGAAGGCGTTGATGAACATGAAGAGCAGCGGCATCATGATGAGCAGCGGGAGGCAGCCGGACATGGTGCTCACGCCCTTTTCCTTCATGAGCTTGCTGCGCTCCTGGTTCATGCGCTTGGGGTCGTTCTGGTACTTCTTCATGATGCGGTCCAGATCCGGCTGGATCTCCTGCATCTGCAGGGAGGACTTCCGGGACTTTATATCCCCGAAGACCGACAGACACCGCACGCCCAGGGTGAACAGAAAGATGGTGAGCACGATGGCATAGGACGCCTGCATGCCCGTGGAGGACATGAGGGTTTCATACAGCCACCGCATACCGGCCAGCAGCCATCGGGTGAGAAAGAACGAATTAGTCAATGTGCGTCTCCTTTATCTCCTGTGCCTGACGTCAGGGAACGGGGTCGTAGCCGCCCTTGCAGAAGGGGTTGCAGCGGAGGATCCGCCAGATGGCCAGGCCCGTGCCCTTGAGGGCACCGTATTTCGTGATCGCCTCCCAGGCATACTGGGAGCAGGTAGGCGTGAAGCGACAGCGGGCGGGAAAGCAGGGAGAGATGTGCCGCTGGTAGAAGCGGATCAGGGACAGAAGCGCCCGTTTCACGGCTGCGCCTCCCCTGCCCTGGGCGCCTCATAGACGCCGGCGCGCATAAGGGCGCTCACCATGCTCTTCTGCATGGACACGAAGGGCGCCGTCAGCGCAGAGGTCCGGGCGATGAAGATCAGGTTGTATCCGGGCTTCACGTTGGGGAGCAGGGGTGAAAAACAGGCCTTCAATCGGCGCTTGGCGCGGTTGCGCATGACGCTGTTCCCGATCTTTTTGGATACGGAAAAACCGACCTGGACCTTGTCCTTGCGGTTCCGGGCCGTCACCAACACGAAGCTTCCCCCACCGACCTGACGGCCGGTCCGATAGGTAAATCGAAACTCCTTATGCCGTTTCAGGGAGTATGTCCGATTCAAAAGCCGATGAATTCTTTCCCGTAAATAGCAACGCACGGCAAGCCCAGGCCTGCCGCAGCGCTACAAGGTTTGCGGCATACGCCGCGTCACGGAAGCCGCGCTTCCGAACTCCGTCAGCAATGGCGCCCGAATCCTCAGGCGCTCAGCTTCTTGCGGCCTTTGGCGCGCCTGCGCTTCAACACGTTGCGGCCATCCGCCGTGGCCATGCGTTTACGAAAACCATGGACCATGCTCCGCTGCCGTTTCTTGGGCTGGTAAGTGCGTTTCATGCCATACACCTCACTTGTGTTAAGATATCTTCATGGAAAATGCGCCTGACGCGCTATCCTCCAAAATGAACCTTGACTATTATACGGGAAAGAATATGCCCTGTCAAGCAAAATTTCAAAAGAAAATGCGGCGTTTCCGCCGCAGCCCTTTCCCACTGGTCCCGGGCCTTATGCCCCGCCCACCAGGGGCAAAAATACCTCCTCGCCCTTGCCGCTGGAGGCGCAGAGCTCCGCCACCAGGACCTGACGGGCGGTCATATACATCTTCCGCTCCCCGGCGGAGAGGCCCCGCTCCTGATCCCGCTTCATGAGGCATTTGACCACGTCCGCCACCACCAAAGCGTCGCCCTGCTTGAGCTTGTCCAGGTTCTCCCGATAGCGCTGGTTCCAGTTGTCGCTCTCCATGGAGCAGTCGCCGGATTTGAGATACTCCACCACCTTATGGCAGGTGGGCTCATCGATCAGGGGACGCAGACCCACGTTCTGGGCGTTCTTCACCGGCACCAGAGCCGTCATGCGGCCCATGAGAAAGCGCAGCAAGTAATACTGGTTGGTCTCCCCCAGGATGCTTTGCTCCTGAATGGCCTCCACCGTGCCCACCCCATGCATGGGGTAGCATACCATATCGCCCACCTCAAACACGCGCAGCCTGCCTCCCTTCCTTACATCTGGTAAAAGTATACCATAGGTGCAATGGTATTGTCAAAGGAAAAATTCATACAAAAATTTGTTATTATAGTATAGGCGCTGCTATATGTCAAGCTTTTTTTCGGGGCTTTTTAGTGGCCCTGGGAGCCAAAACGAAAAACAGGACGGTATTGTGTCCTGTTTCCACTTGAATCTTTTTTCGGCTCGGTCACGGGGTGCCGCTGCCCGTCCCTTCGCTGGTCGCGGGGCTGGCGGATGGGCTGACGATCCCGGAAGCCATGGGCGTATCGCTGGGCTCGGGAACGACGGTCACGACGGCCGTGGCCACGGGGGCCATGGTGGCCGTCTTCGTGGGCACGGCTGTGGCCACCGGCTTTACGCTGGCGCGGCAGGTGCAGCCGCCGATCAGCGCGATCAGGGTCAGTACCGCACCGAAGAAGATCCGGATCTTGTTTCGTTTCAAGGGGCATACCTCCTTTTTTCAAGTGATGCCCTTAGTCTTGCCCCGGTGAAACGAAAACATTCAATCCAGGTTTTGCCAGCTTTTTGGCTTCCACCAGCACGATTTTGGCCCGGTCGCCATGGGCGACGAGCTCCATGCGCTTGGGCTCCAGCCTATTCTGACGCAGCAGGGCGAACAGGTCCGCCAAACCGTCCGTCCGATAGCACAGGCACAGCCGCCCTCCGTTGTCGAGGAGCAGAAAGGCCGCGGCCAGGAAGTCTTTGAGTCGGTCCCCGTGCCGCTGCCGGGCCCGCTGGGGCGCCTCCCCCGCCGAGGATTGGGAATAATAGGGTGGGTTCATGGTGACCAGATCGAATCGTCCGCAGCCCAGGGCCTTGGGCGCTTCCCTGACGTCCAGCTCAAAAAAGGGGATGTCCTGTCCGTTTCGCTGGGCGGACAGGCGGGCAAGGGAAAGCTGCGCTCCATCTATGTCCACCCCTGCAAAGGGGCAGCCGTAGAGGGCGTTTGCGTAGAGGGGGACGATGCCGTTGCCGGTGCCCAGATCCACCGCCCGTTCACCTTTTTTTGCGTGCAAAAAATGAACGAGGCGCACCGGGTCCTCCGTGAAGCGGCCCAGGGCCTCGTCCTGATAGATGCCGTATGCGCCGATCTGCAGCGCCGGTATAGTAGTGGGTCAGGATGGTCTTGTAGTCCGCCCCGTCGGCGGCCATGCCGTTGGCCCCCGCCTGGCTCATGCCCACCCCGTGGCCGAAACCCTTGGTGTGGAAGATCACCTGGGTGTCCGTCAGCTCCACCGTGAACATGGCGCTGTCCAGGCCGAAGATCTTCCGGGCGGTCTTGCCGGTGATCACGTCCTCGCCCAGCTGGAGCTTTTCCACCCGACCGCTGGGATAGAGGGACAGGGTCTTGATCTGGCTCTCCAGGTTCTCCAGCGTCATATGGGCATTGGGGCGGGCGCCGTTGACCCGCTCCACGAAGGCAGGCCGATCGAAGGTCACCTGGCCGGTCTGGCGGCTGCCGATCTCATGGGCGCTCTCCACGGAGCGCAGGTAGGGGATGGCGTTGGTGTACACGTTTTCGCTGTTCTCCGTCCAGCCGCCGGAGGCGCCGTGGTACATGGCGTCGATGACCTTGCCATTGTAAAGCATGACCTCCCCCGCCGTGTCCATGACGGCCTTGGCGATGACGGAATGGTAATAGGCGTATTGGGCCCCCCACTTGTCGTGCTCCCGCTTTTCGGAATTGTAGGTCTGACAGCAGCTGCTGGAGGTGCAGATATCCGCCTTGGGATTGGTCTTGCAGCCCCCGTGCTGGATGGAATAGAGGGTATAGGTCCGGGCGGCCACGGCCTGGGCCTTCACCGCCTCCAGGGAATAGGATGCGGGCATCTCCCCGGACACCACGCCCATGAGGTATTCCTCCAGCAGCATCTCCCGTATCTCCCCCTCGTCGGGGAAGAAGACGTTCACGGTGGTCCTATGTACCTTGGTGAAGTTCACGTCCACCGGGATGGGCGAACGGGTGGGTGCAGCGATGATGGGTTCCGGCGTTTCCGACGCGGTGAGCGCGTCCCCCGGCAGGGCGCAGGCGCGGACCACCCCCACCATAAGCAGCACAACCGCCACCAGCAGGGCTGTGAGCCCCAGCAGGATGGGCCAGTGGATGGTATAGACCTTCTGTTCCTTCCGGGAACGCTTCCGTTTGCTCATGGTATCATTATATGCATATATCGTTGCGGAATAAAGAGGTAATTGACGAACAAGTGGTAAACTTTCTTCCCTTTTCCCTCCCTTTCCCCACCTTGAAACCGGCCGCAGCCTATGGTATACTCGGCATATGAACATCCACTTTTCACCCGAGGCCCAGAAACGGGAGCAGACCCCGGTGGACAACCTGTTTTTCAGCGAATTCATGCCCGACGCCGACGGCGAGGCCGTGAAGGTATACCTGTACGGCCTCATGCAGTGCCGCTTTCCCTCCATGGGGGACGTGTCCCTCCCGGAGGCGCTGAACCTTTCTGAGGGGGCGGTCCAGGCCGCCTTCGTCTACTGGCAGAGCAAGGGCCTGGTCCGCATCCTGAAGGACGAGCCGCTGGAGGTGGAGTATCTCACCGTGGAGCAGCCGGCGGCGACCACGGCGGTGCCGCTGAAATATCAGTCCTTCATCCGGGCCCTCAACGAGCTCATCGCCCCCCGCCGGTTCAACATGAACGAGCTGGGGCACATCTACGACTGCATCGAAACCTTCCATCTGGAGGAGCGGACGGTGCTGGAGTTGGTGAGCCACTGCATGGAGGAAAAGGGCAAGAGCGTCCGGGTCCAGTACATCGTCACCGTGGCCAAGAGCTGGGCGGACGCGGGCATATTCACCTATAAGCAGGCCCAGGAATACATCGCCAACGCCGCCGTCCGCAAGCACGGGGCCACGGCGGTGCTGCGCCGCTGGAACAAACGTCGCTCCCCCACCCTGGACGAGATGGCCATGTACGATCGCTGGGTGAAGGAATGGGGCTTCGACGACGAGGCCATTTTGGCCGTCTGTCCCCGGCTCACCAACACCTCCAGCCCCTCCTTCGAGGCCCTGGGGGATCGGCTGCGGGAGCTCTACGAGCAGAACAAGGTGAAGGCGGAGGATATCCAGGCGGACAGCGCCAGCATCAGCGACGAACGGGAGTTTGCCCGCATGGTCTTTGCCCGCATGGGCAAGGTGTCCATGCCCACCAGGGACGAGGTCCGGCAGCTGTCCGTGTTCCTGGAGGGAAGCGATGGTCTTCCCCGGGAGGTGGTGCTGCTGGCCGCGGAGGAGTGCGCCGACGCGGAGCGGCCCTTCGGAAAGCTGAAGGCCATTTTGAAGGAGTGGGCGGAGCGGAAGATCCGCACCATAGAAGAGGCCCAGAAGGCCCTGTCGGAGCGGCAGACCGCTTTCCAGCCTGTCGACAGCCGTCGCCAGGGCCGCAGCAAAAATACCCTGCTGAACTATGCGGAGACGGACCCCGCCCGGGTCAAGGTGGAGGAGATCTCTCTCGATCTGGATGAACTATGAAAACGGATTTTGAAGCCTATTATGCGAGCCTGCGCCGCCAGGCCCTGCGACAGATGGAAGCCAGACAGCGGGAATGCTCCGCCCTGGACCCGGCCTTCGACGCCCTGCAGGCAAAGCGTAGCCGTGCGTTCTCCATGCCCGCCCAGGGGGCCAAGCTGACGTTGTCCACCGTCCGGCTGGAGGAGGAAGCGCTGCTCAAGCGATACGGCCTGCCCAAGGACTATCTGCAGCCCCTTTATCGCTGCCCCCTGTGCCAGGACACGGGGTATGTGGGCAGCCCCCTCAAGCGCAAATGCGCCTGCCGGTTGAAGCTGGAACAGCAGGATAGGGCGGAAGCGGGCCGCATCAACGAGCGGGAGACCTTCGAAGCCTTCCGAGAGGATATCTATCCGGATCAGGCATCCAAGCAGAACGGGCTGAAGATCATGGCGTTCTGCCAGAAGTACGCCGACTCCCTCCCCGCCCCGAAGATCCCACAGCTGTATATCTACGGTCTGGCCGGCCGAGGCAAGAGCTTTATGGGCAACGCCATCGCCGCCCGGGCCATCCAGCGGGGTATCGACACCCTGCGGCTCACCGCCTATCGGATGACGGAGGAGGTCATGGCGGGCTTTTCCGCCAACAGCTCCCCCCTGCCCCGGTTCGTGCAGGTGCCCCTTCTGGTGCTGGACGATCTGGGCACGGAGGCCATGATCCCCAACGTGACGGCGGAAACCCTGTTCGCCATCGCCGATCAGCGCAGCGCCGGACGGCTGCCCACCGTGTACATCTCCAATCTGACCCCCGATGAGTTGACGGAGCGATATGGGGAACGGATCGCTTCCCGGATCACCGACGGCGCCATCACCCGGACGATCCGCTACTCCGGCAACAGTCTTAGAACCAGCAAAGGGGACGGCCGCTGATGCTGTATCTGATCGCCACCCCCATCGGGAATTTGGGGGACATCACCTATCGGGCCGTGGAAGCCCTGCAGAGCTCTGACGAGGTCTGGTGCGAGGACACCCGGCAAAGTGCCAAGCTTTTGAACCATCTGCAGATCAAAAAGCCTCTCGTCAGCTGTCACGAATACACCCAGCGGGAGAAGGCGCCCCAGCTTGTGGAAAAGCTGCGGGCGGGGCTGACCATCGCCTACGTGTCCGACGCTGGCATGCCGGGCATCTCCGACCCGGGGGCCGTGCTGGTCCAGGCCTGCGTGGAAGCCGGGCTCCCCTATACCGTCCTCCCCGGCCCCTCGGCGGTGCTGACGGCGGCGGTGCTGTCCGGGCTGCCCTTGGATCGGTTCATCTTCTTCGGCTTTTTGCCCCGGGAGGGCACGGAGCGCCGGAAGGCCCTGTCCGATCTGGCCGCCTGCGGCTGCACGGCCATCCTCTATGAGAGCCCCCATCGGGTGAAGGACACCCTTTCCGACGTGCTGGCCGCGGCGGGAGACCGTCCCTGCGCCCTGGTGCGGGAGCTGACCAAGGTCCACGAGAGCTGCCAAAGGGGGCTCATTTCAGAGGTCCTCGCGTCCCTGCCCCAGGAGGTGAAGGGGGAATGCGTTCTGCTGTTCTCCATTCCGCCCCGGGCGGAGGCTGCCCCCACGGAGCAGGAGCTGGACGGACTATTGTTGCAGCTTATGGACCATATGACCCTGAAGGACGCGGCCCGGGAAGCCAGCGAAGCCCTGAAGCTCCCCAAGAAGCAGGTGTACGCCAGGGCGTTGGAACTTAAAAACGAATAAATAAGGAGCCTGCCGGTGCCGGCAGGCTCTTGCTCTATGTTCCTTCACATCACGTAATCGGCGGCGTTGATCACCTTCACCTCGGGGTTCAGATGAAGGCTCCCGGTCACGATGTCCATGATGCCGTCCATGGCACCCCCCATGGCGCCGATGGAGGCCACGTCCTCCGCGATGGCGCTGACGGCCGATTCCTGCTCCTCCGTGCAGAAGACCTGGGCGCAGTCGGCGATGGCCAGCCGCTCCATGATCATCTCGGGCGTCAGATCCTTGGCGAGCTTCACCATGGCGCAATCCGTCACGAAGACACCCTCCGGATATTTCTCCAGCAGGGTCACGTCCACCTTGACCCGGACCTGGTCCTCAATGATCTTGCCCCAGGCCCTGACCACCTTCAGCTCGTCATAGTGAGCGTCGATCTCCTCGAAGGCGTCCACCAGGTCTGCGGGGATCTTCACCTGGCCGTTCACATACAGGTACTCGATCTGGGAGAAGGCTTCCGCCCCGTCCGCCTCCACCATGAGATCGCCGTTGACGTACACCCGGGTGCCATGCTTCTTGAGGAAGCGCTTGTCCAGCTTCGCATTGCCGTTGAGGAACTTGGTGCCATCGGGGATCACCTGAATGTCCGTGTCCTCTGAAAGCAGAGGCGTCACCGCTTCCGCCAGGCTCTCACAGAGCAGGGCCGTCTGGGAGGCGAAGCGAACGCCCTTTTCCCTAAGCTTCTCCACATCCAGGGCCGGGTCCGTGAACACCAGCCGCCGGGCCGCCCAATAGAGGGCGTTCTCCCGGACTCGCAGGGGGAAGGTCTTGTCGATGACAGCGTTCCGTTTCAGGAGGATGGCACCGTCGGGATAGGCGTTGACAGAGCCGTTGACCTGCAGATTGTTCAGAATTCCGGCCATGCTTTTGGGCAGCAGCACGGTGCCGTTGACCTTTATCTTCTGGTATGCTTTCGCAGCTTCCAGGGCATCCGACCCCACAGTCAGGGAGCCATTCACCATCAGAAGGGCTTTCTCCCCGGGCTGGGGCGCCTTGTCCCCGGTGAGCTCATATGTGCCGTTGTACGAGTTGATGCTGACATCCTCTCCATCGGGCACCTCCAGCACGTCTCCGGCGTTGAGGGACACGTCATACCGGTTCAAAAGCTCCTTGGTCCTGGGGGTCACGAGCACCGTGGCGCAGTTCACCATGACCTTCTCATAGTTTTGCAGCGTCTCCTCGCTGACCTTGCGCATATCGCAGGTGGCGCAGTTCACGATCATCTTTTTCATCATTTTTCCTCCTGATCGGCTTATTTGTGTTCCATAAAGTTTTGGGGAAAGGGCAGCAAGGCAGCATAGGGAAAGCAGTCGTAGATGGGGCGATCCTGCATTCTGTTCCTCGGAATGTACCAACGGTCCTCCTGCTCTCTATGCCGACGGGCGAGCCTGTTTCTCATGGGATCATCTCCTTTTTCAGCAGCTGTCTGGCGCGAAGGAGCCGGGTGCGGACGGTGGCCGCGGGCATGTCGAACATCTCGCCCAGCTCCACGGCGCTGTATCCTTCCAGATACCGAAGGCGAAAGAGGGTCCGATCCTCCGACGGGAGCCGGAGCAGCAGCAGCTCGATCTCCGCCCGGGAGAAGCCATCCTCCTCTCCCTCCTCCGCCTCCAGTAGCAGCCGCTGCTTTCGCTGGAGCAAGGCGCTTTTGCGGACCCCGTCCAGAAACAGGTTTTTGGCCGCCCGGTAGAGCCAGGCCCGCTGCTGCTCGGGGGCGTAGGCGGCCATGGCCTCCTCCCGCTCCAGGGCTCTCAAAAAGGTCTCCTGGACCAGGTCCAACGCCGTGTCCCTGCTGCGGCACAGCTGCAGACAGTACCGCATCAGCTCCTCAAAATGGCGTTCGTACAGGTCCCCGGTCATCCGCTTTCGTCCTTTCCCTTCGCGTTACATCCATATAACGAACCAAAGCAGCCAAACGTTTCAGAAAAAAGAAAAAGGAGCCGAAAAGATTTCGGCTCCTGACACAAGTTACAGGGAGGCGATGCTGGCCACGATGGTGAACACAAGGCCGATGACCATCAGCAGCGCCATGAAGATACACATCCAACGAACGAAGCGGCTGTGCATGCTTGCTCCTTACGCCGCCGGATCGAAGGCGTTCACGGCATCCTCATCGATGACGATGTCGGCCTTCTCCCGCCAGGCGTCCAGCTGCTCGGTGTAGTAGTTGTTCTCCAGGTAGCTCTTGAGGGTGTCGTCGATCTGCTCCTTCACATCCTCATAGGCCAGGGTGCCGGTGGTCCCCTCCACCCGCTTGACGATGTAGTAGGTGGTGGTGGCGTTGCCGTCGCTGTCGGTTCCCTCCACCGGAACCATGACCACGTCGCCGATGGCGGCGGCGCTGGCTTCGGTGTAGACCGCCTCGTCGAAGGCGCTGTCCTTGGCGCCGATGGCCTGGGGCTTGTCGCCCAGGCCCTTGCCGGTGGCGTTCTCGTTGTCGTCGCTGGCAAAGAAGGTCTCAAAGTCCTCGCCGGCCTGGATCTGCTCCAGGGTGGCGTTGGCCTTCACCTTGTCGGAAAGCTGGATGACCCGGACGAAGATGAAGTCCTCGGGGATGTACAGATAGGGGATGTCCGTGTAGCCCAGGGCCACATAGGCCTCGTTCTGGGAGTAGGCGCCGTCGGTGTAGCCGTCCTCATAGAAGGTGTGGGCATACTCGGCGTAGACGTCCTTGAGCTCCTCTTCGGTCACGTTCCGCTCCGCGGCGAAATGCTCCTGAAGCTTGGCGGCGTAGGCCTGGGCCAGGGCAGAATACTCGCTCCTCTCCACGAAGGTCTTCTGGTTGATGCCCATGTTGGAGAAGTAGTTGCCCAGCATGGTGGCGGC
>CADBYI010000027.1:24485-45925 GCA_902798825.1 uncultured Eubacteriales bacterium
GTAGGTCTCGGGGTTCTGGGCGCCGGAAGACGTAGCGCTCTGCAAGATCTGATCCTTCAGATTGGTCAGGGCCTCCTGCCCCTCCTTCTTCACGTCCGCCAGCTCCTCGCTCGTCAGGGTGATACCCAGCTCCTTGGCCATCTGGATATAGACCTCCGCGTCGATGAGGCTGTTGAGGATGTCGTTCTTCAGGCTCTTCATGCCCGCCTCGGTTTCGGTGTCGTAGTATTTCCCGTAGCCGTAATACTGGGCGTACATGTTGTAGGTGTCGATGTTGCTATAATAGTTGTTCAGGGACACGGCATACTGGTTCTTGGTGATCTTTTCGCCGTTCACCGTGACCACGGCTTTGTTGCGATCAAAGTAGTTGTCCCCAAAGCTATCCTGCCGAAGCAGCATGATAAGGGCCGCCGCCAGCACGATGACGAGGAGGGCCACCACGGCGATGACGAGGATCTTTTTGGTTTGACGATTCATAGTCCATTCTCCTGTTTTTTCTAAACAATCCTGTGAATTATAGTATAAAAGACCGCCCTTGTCAATTCAAAGGCGGTGGGTTATCGGCTTTTTTCACGATTATTTCAAACGAAGATAGGCGGCCATGCCACCCGTGCGGCCCTCCCGCCGATAGGAATAGAGGTTCATCGTCTCCTTTGTGCACACGCCCATGAGGGAGATGTGCTCTGCCGGCACCCCTTGCTCCATGAACTGGCAGACGGCCACCTGCCACAGGTCCACCGTTGGATTGCCCCGGTCGTTGACGCCCCGCAGGGGACAGGCCGGAAAGGCGGCTTCGAAGGCTTCGCAGACGTCCTCCCCCACCTCGAAGCACTTGGGGCAGATGGAGGGCCCCACCCCGCAGAGCATATCCTTTGGGTCGGAGCCGTAGGCGGCCTTCATTTCGCAAATCACGTTCCCGCCGATGCGGCCGAGAGCCCCCCGCCACCCGGCGTGGCAAAGGCCGATGGCCCGCTTCACAGGGTCGAAAAAGTAGAAGGCCATGCAATCGGCGTGACCGGTGATAAGGGTCACCTCCGGATCGTCGGTGACGAGGCCGTCGCAGGGCGGCAGGCTCTCCCGGGTGTAGCCCCGGCCCCGATCCCGCCGGTCCACCCGCCGGACGGTGGTCCCATGCTCGTAGCTGTCCATGACCATGGAATCGTCGGGGAACCCGGCCCCCCGGCTGAAGCGGCGATAGTTCTCCATGACGTCAGCGCGATCGTCGTTGGTAAAGCTCAGATTCAGGCCCGTGAAGGGAGCCTTGCTCACGCCCCCGATCCGGGCGGAGAAGCCGTGGTCGATCTCGGAACGAGCCGAAAAGGCAGGCAGGGTGTAGATGCCCACGCCCGCCTGCTCCCGATAGGCATAGTCCGGCCGTATGCTGCCGAAGGCCTGCTGGAAGGAGACCCTGTCCATCACACGCCCGCGTTCTCGTCCAGGAGGCGCTGCAGCTCCTCCATGAAGGTCTGGGTGTCCTTGAACTCCTTGTAGACGGAGGCAAAGCGCACGTAGGCCACCTCGTCCACGCCCTTCAATTGCTTCATGACCAGCTCGCCCAGGGCCGCCGTGGAGATTTCGGAATCCAGGGAGTTGTTCACCTCCCGAACGATGCGCTCCACCATCTGGTTCTGCACGTCCGTGGAGATGGGCCGCTTCTCGCAGGCCTTGCGGATGCCGGTGGCGATCTTCTCCCGTTCGAAGGGCTCCCGCCGCCCGTCCCGCTTGACCACCATGATGGGGTTCTCCTCTATCCTCTCGAAGGTGGTGAACCGGCGGCCGCACTGGATGCACTCCCGCCGGCGGCGGATGGCCGTGCTGTCCTCGTTGGGGCGGCTGTCCACGACCTTGCTCTCCATGCTGCCGCAGTAACGACACTTCATTGGCTTGTCCTCCCATGGCCTGTTTTTTACCAATAAAGTATAGCATCTTTTCCCCTGCCGGTTCTGTAAATTTGCTATTAACAATTCTATGCGGGGTATTCCCTAAGGTCCACCAATATGACGTCCTCCCCGATCTTCTGTATGCGGCAGAAGGGGATCACCACCCCGTCCCGGGCCCGGATGAGCCCCAGCATGGACCTATCCCCGGGCACGATGATGGAAAGAATGGTCCCCGTGCACAGATCCAGCTCCAAATCCGTCACGCAGCCCAGCCGCCCCCCGTCACATACGTTGATGACCTCCTTGCACTTGAGATCCGAAAACGTGGTCCTTAGCTCCATAGGCGCCTCCCTCCGGCTTCATGGTATGCGCTTCCCTCCCCCATTAGAACCGGGCCGTCGAACGGGCGATACCGCCCCTTCCGTCACAGCCTTCGGCGACGGGCGCATAGTATAGGGTATCTTTCTGAAAGGGAGGTATGTTACCAAATGCAGCAAAACTATCAGAGCGGCGACGCCTGCTGCTTCACGGGCCGGGGCCCCGGTGTGGACCCCACCGCAGAGGGCAACGTGGTCATGGCGGGCGAGGTCTCCAGCGACGGCGGCTGCGGCTTTGCGCCAGGCGGCGGCTGTCCGCTGGCCACGGTGTATTTCCCCAACCAGGCCTATCGGGCGGGCTACTGCCCCGGGGAGGCCCTCCAGAAGGGCACCCTGTTCCCCGAGCTGGTCTTTGAGCGCGTGATGCCGGAGGAGGTGTGAGCATGGATCAGGATCGTTTGGCCCTGTTGAAACGGATCGGAGAAGCCCGGTTCACCTGCGTGGAGCTGAATCTGTATCTGGACACCCACCCGGACGATGCGGCCGCCCGGGCGGACTTCAACAGCTACAGCAACAAGCTCCAGGCGCTGCTGGACACCTACACCAGCACCTACGGCCCCCTGATGAACTTCGGCCAGTGCTCATTGGAGGCCGGCAGCTGGGTCCGGTCCCCCTGGCCCTGGGAAACGGTGTGAGGAGGGAAAGGAGAAAGCTATGTGGATCTATGAAAAGAGACTGGAATACCCCGTCAACATCACCAAGCCCGACCTTAGGATGGCGAAGCTCCTGATGGCCCAGTACGGCGGGCCGGATTCGGAGCTGGGAGCGGCGCTGCGCTATTTGACCCAGCGCTACTCCATGCCGGACGATCGGGTGAAGGCCACGCTGACGGACATCGGTGTATCGGAAGAACCTTTTGAAGTGTCTCCTCCGCCCTTCTTTTTTGTTCTTTTTTCCATGACGGATTCAAGCTCAAACTTGGTTTCAAGCGGCAACACCTTCAGATAAACATCCACATGAGTCCGATCATGTACAACCATTCGACTAAGCACCCGTCGATAAAATTCATCGTTGAATTCCTCGCTCTCTGCCATGTCACGAAGTACATCTTTTATCTTGTTCTTATCCGTTATGCTGATAACAGATCTGCTAAGATTATCTATGTTTTGTTGTGTTGACCTGATCTGCTCATTAATCTCGGCTTGAGCTTTCAAAAAGTTGTCATGCTGTATCCCATCCTCAAGATACAGGTTCAGGAGTTTTTCCTTCTTTTTTGTTGCTGTCTCGATCTCCTTTTCCAAATCAGACACGTTCTGCATGGGCTTGTCCTCATTCAAAACGGTCTGAACATCATGACAGATCATTTCAAGAGTTTCATCAAAATCAGCCTCTATTTGCCGAAAAACCGCTTTCATTATATTGATCGCGTCGATGTTTCGGATCGCTTCAAAGGAGCAGCCGGTCGTTTCTCCGTTTGGATACACTTTTCTGTTTCCATGGGCATGAGCTTCTCCGCATGCCCAATACTTGGATCTTCCTCCTCCCTTCAAATCCCGGTATCTCGCTATATATCGTGTCCCGCATCTGCCGCAAATGATTTTTCCGGAAAAACAATACCTGTTACTATATCCCACAGGTGCGCCTTTTCCATGCTCCTCTATTCTTTTTTGTGCAGCGTCAAACAACTCTCTGGAAACGATGGGTTCATGATGATCCTTTATGATGACGAATTCTTCCTGGCCGCGATTGTATTTTTTCGCATGTGACAAATAATCGGGAGTATATGTCTTCTTCTGAACCAGATCCCCGCAATACTTTTCGTTTTGCAGCATCCTCCGCAGTACAGTATCGGACCAAGTATTTACACGCATCGGTTTTATTCCCATCTCTCTGAGTTTGTTGGCGATGGTATGGATGTTCAAATCCTCATACACGAACATCTCAAATACTTTCCTGACGATCCGCGCTCCTTCTTCATTTATCGTCAGCACCCCGTTTTTCACATCATACCCTATCAAATCCCGTCCAAACACGACCCCTTTTTCCATCTGTCGTGTTTGGCCCCATTTGACTCGCTCACTTGTTTTCCTGCTTTCCTCCTGCGCGATAGAGGACATGATGGTCAATCTCAATTCGGCGTCCGGGTCGAGCGAATTGATGTTGTCATTCATAAAAATCACCCCCACACCGATGGCTTTGAGATCGCGGGTGATTTGAAGGCTGTCCACCGTGTTTCTGGCAAATCGGGAGACCTCTTTTGTTATGATCAGATCCAATTTATGCGCCTTTGCATCTTGGATCATCCGATTAAAATTCTTCCTCTTTTTTGTGGAAGTTCCGGAAATGCCTTCATCGGGATATACTTCCACGAGCTTCCAATCTTCACGGCGTTCAATGTATTCCCGAAAATATCGTTGCTGACTTTCCAATGAATTAGCCTGATCTCGTTTATCCGTTGAAACGCGGCAATATGCGCCGACTCGCTTACAGGAATCAACTATCGGTCTTTCGGCATTCATCTTTTCGTAGTTCATTAGTGAACCTCCTCGATCTGTGTCAGTTTCTTTTCCGAAATCGCCGCTGCATCCTGTCCACACATTCCTGCCCCTGTCCCGGCGAAATAATCTTTTTCGTAACCAAGAGAGTAATCATGGCATCGTAGTAGCTTTTTCGGATTTCCAATCGTTGGTCTTGACTAAACTCAACCTTATTGACGATCCTGAATTCTCTTGGGCGTATCCTTGTTAAATCGTTGCTATGAGCTGAGCCAGGCTCTTTCTCTGCAACCAATGATCCTGAAAGGCTCCTATCTTCCATAATGCAGAGCCTCGCCATTCTCATTTGTCAGATACAGTATAGCTGGGTTAGGTTTCTGTGTTGAGGATGTCGATTTGATTATTCTGTCATTTTGTTTTGTTTTTTCAAATCTCATCCGATTTCTTCAATGCTCCCCATATCAGAGGATATTGACTTCTCAAGCGGAATATGATCGTGAATTATAGTCAATAAAATAGGAAGAATGCGTGTTGCTTCACATTCTTCCTTGTCGGTGTCATTTCCGCTTAAGATAGTTATCCTATCCTGACGTATTATTCTTCTGAATAGTGCAAGTTGCAACAAACTGTTTCGGCGCGTGGCCGGAGTAGTAGAAGGGGTAGCAGGTCACCAGGATCAGGTGCTTGCCCTCAATGATCGGGATGCGAAGCTCATCGTCGCTGTCCAGGATCTCCGTCTGCTCCACGATGTAGGTGTAGGTCGTGCCGTTGGGCATGGTCACCAAGATGGTGTCGCCGTAGTCTATGTCCTTCAAGACCAGCAGATGGTTCCGATTCCTATGGCCGTACACCACACAGACACCCTCCTTCCCTGGTTTCGCGGAGGTGGGCAGCCATCCCGGAGCCTTGTCCAGGGTAGACGCCTCCACGTTCCCCGCTACGGAGATGTTCTTGCCCAGGATCGTCAGGGTGAAGGCCATGCCGCTTTCCACGCTGGGTTTCGGCGTGGCGGTCGCCGTATGAGGGCTTCCGGTCCTGCCAGGGCCGGAAGGTGCTTGCTCTGGATCGTCCGTAACATCCGGGTCTGGCTCCTCGGTAGCGATTGAAGTAGGCTCCGGGGTGCGGACTGCCGGTGTGGGCATGACCGGGTAGACCGAGCTATCCACGCAGGGGATATAAATGACTATGGGCGTCCTGGTCGGGGTAATGATCGGGTTTTTGGTAGGCTGCAAGATCGCTTCCGGGGTGCGGTCAACCTGTTCGCGGTAGATAAGTGCCCCGAAGGTGGCAATGACCAGCACCATCAGAACGATCAGCAGCGTTATCGTCAGTTTTGCTTTCATGTTCTCTCCTTCTCAGTCTGAATATGGTCTGCCGAACATATAGATCGGGTAATTCTTGGATTCCCACAGGTCACGGACGATCACCCGTCCGTGACCGCTGGAAGCTTCGCACACCTTGCCGTCGCCGATGTAGATGCCAACATGGTGGATCTCCTTCCACCGATGGCAGCCTTCGCATTTGAGGTTGACCCAAAAGACCAGGTCGCCGGGCTGAAGCTCACTGCGGGCGACGGTCCGGCCAAGGCCATAGCAATACCTGGCCTGGCCTGCGGCGTTGGTGTACATCTTGTCGCCCAACACCGGGTCCACCTGCTTTATGGCCCAGTACGCGAGGCCCGAACAGTCGAATTTATTGGCACCCTTCGCGCCCCACACATAGGGAGCGCCAAGCTTGGACAGGGCCGCCTTGACCACCTCCGTGCCCTTGCTGTTGGCCGGAAGGTGGGTCACGATCTCGGTCAGGTCCACGCCGTTGGTCAGATCTACGCCAATGAGCGCCGCGAAGTAGGTGAAGTATTGAGGAGACATCATCTCCTCCAGGATCTCGTTTTGGTAGTCCGTAAACCTGTAGTGCTCCGCCGCCTCCTTGTAGGTCATGGCGTACTGGGTAATCGTCAGATACAGCACGGTCTTCATGGGCGGGTCCACCTCCGGAATCTTCCCGTCCTTATCCGGGGTCGGTTTCGGCACCACCGCGTCCTCGTCCACTTCTTCCTCCACCCTGGTCGTGTAGTTGTATCGGTTCATCACCCGGAACACAGCCCGTATTCCGGCCTCGTCCTCGGCGGATGGCGTGATCACATCCCTGGGATCAGTCGCGTCCGTGGTCGTCAGCACGGAGTACACGGCTAGCACATCGTTCCAGTTGTTGACAGACGCTGAATCGCCGTCGTTGTCGCCCTTATAGGTGACCTGGACTTCATCATATCGGGTGTCCTGCTCATACCCCTGGACAATGATCTCGATCTCCTGCTCGTAGTCGTAATTGATCGAACGGACCAGGTCCGACATGGGCCGTCCCTCCGTAGTCTCATTGGACCAGAACAAGCCGAAGGCGGAATTGAGGATGACGGCGAACACGGCGATCATAGCGATCACCAGCACCGCCACCCAACCGCCTGCGGCTATGGCCGTGGCCAGAGCCTTAGCTCCTTCCATGATCGCCCGGATCACAGCTTCCAGTACTTTGTAGGCTGCCTGTCCCACCTTCACGGCGGCACGGCCCGCTTTCACGGAGGCCTCCTTCGCCGCCTGGGCCGCTTTTGCGGAGGCTTGCGCCGTCTTCTGTGCTGTACGGGCAGACTGCTGGACTGTCTTGGTAGTTTGTTGGGTGGTCTGTCCCGCTTTTCCTGCGGTGTTGAGCGATTGCCGGACGCCCTTTACATGGGCACGTTGGGTCGGACCAGCAAGACCCGTTTCTTTTTCTGCTCCCGGTAGGACGCCTTGCGTTGGCGATACCGGGCGACGCACTCCCTCGGCAGGGCCAGCGGACGGGGTACGACCAGTCTGATCCTGTACCCGTATGCCGGATGCGTTCTCCTGCCACTCCGAGCGTTTGGGTTGCCTCTGGGCATGAGCCCTTCCTCCTTTATCCTCTGAAATGGAGGAACCCGCCGAGGGGTTCCTGTCGGCGGGCTCCGTGGTCGGTTGAATTGTGTATTTGTCCCGATAGGTCAGGTGCTTCTGCGCCTCCTGTCGGGGCTGTTCGTTCTGTATGGCTTCACCTCCCGGTTCCTTCAATGTATCCGGATGGGCACCGTCCGGCGTATAGCCGCCTGTGTAGGTGGAAGGAGAATCCAGCTCGACAGTCTCTTCTCTGATCTCCACATCTGCATCCGTCTGCTCCTCGTCGGCCAGCTTGTCATCCTGCCGCCGCTCCTGATACTGACGGATCGCGTGTCTGCGCAGGGCGTTCCCGGCTGATTCCAGTTTTGCTTCGGCGTACCGAAGGGTGGAACCGGTGTACGATTCCACCCTCTGTTCTGCATATTCGCCCGGCGATACTTCTGGTTGCTCGTTCACTTCTTCCCTTGCCTTATCGACGACAGACCGCACACGGTGCACGGCGCTCTGGGCGGTCGATTCATGGCCGCGCTCTCTGCTCTCAGGAGCCGATGAAGACGCAGCTTGCCTCTTGCGCAACAGCTCCTGCTTTGCGAAGGTCTGAGCCGGTGCCTTGGGCGCATGTGTCGATTTCTTCTCCATGGCTCATCATCCTTCCGCCTGGGCTGCCGCATCCCTGCCGATGACATCCTTCTCCGTTTTCGTGGTAACCAGCGGATACAGGGGATTGTCCGAAGGTATCCTGTTCACGAAGGGGATGATGTTCCCGCCGCAGAGGATCAGCCCGTTGCCCGTAGGGGCGTTAGCCACGGAGGACAGCTGCTCCGGGGTTATGCTCAACAGGTGCGACAGCGTGTTCCGGGCGTAGGCGGACTGATTGAACAGGACCAGCAGCTCGGAGTTGGCCAGCATGGTCTGAGCCCGGTGGCTCTGGAGCATATCGTCCACGTCCTGGGTAATGCCCGTATAGCAGGCGTAATACTTCCGCGCCCGCTTCCATTGGGTAAACAGGAACTCGGAGCTATGTTCGCCCATAAGGAGCAGATAGAACTCGTCGATGAACACATAGGTGAACCGTTTCTTGGCCGCGTTCTTCAGGATGCGGTTGTAGATGGAGTCCAGGATCACCAACATGCCTACCGCCTTGAGGGAGCTGCCCAGGTCACGGATGTCGTAGCAGATCAGGGAGTTGTTGGTGTTCACGTTGGTGGGCTGGGCGAAGATGTCCAAAAGACCCTCGGTGTACAGCTCGATCTTCAAGGCCAGGTCCTGGGCGTCCTGCTCCGGCTGCTCCCGCAGGCACCAATAGAAGTCCTTCAGGGTGGGAGCCGGG
The DNA here is from genome assembly GCA_902798825.1 of uncultured Eubacteriales bacterium. Taxonomy (GTDB): domain Bacteria; phylum Bacillota; class Clostridia; order Christensenellales; family CAG-138; genus RUG472. The sequence continues at coordinate 33,417 of CADBYI010000027.1, forward strand.
CCTCTGGAGCCTTTGTTGATGTAGTCCGAGAATACCATGGTGATGGCACGGGAGATGATGGACTTCTCCTCCGCCGTGATGGAACCGATCATCATCTCACAGAAGGAGGTTACGAAGTCTGCCTTCTCCTTGCAGGCGTCCTTGGCGCGGGCGTATTCCGCACCCATATCCAGGGCGTTGATGTGGTTGGGAGAGTTGGCGGAGATGGTGATGACCTCCCCGTGGAGGGAACGGACCAGGGGCGAATACTCCCGCTCCGGGTCGATGATGATCACATCGCAGTCGCCGCGGGCGGCCAGCTGGAACATCTCAGTCTTCGCATACACCGATTTGCCCGAGCCGGAGATACCCAACACCAGGCTGTTGCCGTTCTGGAGCTTCCCCCGGTCGATGAAGATCAGGTTGCCGGTGATCTTGTTCCGGCCGCAGTAGTTGCCTCGGGTATGCTCTATGCTCTGCGCCCGAAACGGCATGAGGGTCGCCGCGTTCTCCGTGGTCATGGTCCGCATGGCGTCGATGCGCCGAAGGCCGTAGGGCAGGGCCGTGTCCATGCCCTCCCGCTGCCGATACTTTAGAACCTCGAACTCGCAGCTGTACTTCCGGCCCGTGGAGATCAGCGTGGCGGACCAGTTCAGGTTTTGATTCTGCTTTTGGGTCCACTTCGCCGCGTTGGTGGCGATGCCCAGCAGGATGTTGTTGACCTCCTTCACCGCTTCGCTGGTGGGGATCGAGATCATGTCGATGGACAACATGAGGTTGCGGCCCAGGTTGCACATCTCCGCGATCATGGAATCCTTCAGGATAGTGGGATAGTCCCGAAGATACAGCACCCGCCCGTACCGCTTCCCGATCCGAATATAGTCCGGCTTATAGGAGAGGAAGGGCGGCACGATCACATCCAGGAATGAATGGCCCCGGCGCATGAGGGTCTGCATATTGAAATGGTAGTGTTCCTCCTCGCCGGGATGGAAGAAGTCATAGAACACCCGCAGCCGCTCCTTGGCGTCCAGCTCCACGCACTTGGCGTCCATGGCGTCCAGGCCGGATTGGAGATTGGTGGCGATGGTATTATAGTACCGGGCCACATCGTCGTGCTTATCGTGGAAGGACGACACGGTGGCGTAGATGGAATGGGTGATCCGATTCCCCACCTTGGCGTCGGCCAGCAGTATGTCGTTTCGGCCCTGGATCAGCTTATCCAGATCGTTCCCCCGCAGGGGAAGCAGATTCTCCCGGATCATCCGCTTGGGCTGGGTCCGGTTGAACACGGTGATCTTGGTGGTGGTCCCCGGCTCCTGGCTGTTCAGCAGCTCCTGATAGGATTTGTTCATGCGCTGCTTGGCGTCCAGGGACGCCACGGCGTAGTTCACATCCGTGAGCTGATAGGTCTTGGAATACTTCTCCTTCCCGATCTGAAAGAGGCCGTTCTCCCACAGTCGCATGATCGGGATGGCGTTCTGAACGGAGCGCGGCACCCGGTAGGGTTCCTTATCCCGCTTTTCTATGGTCTGCAAAGTCTTAATCAACCTTCAGTACCTCCTTATACTTGCTGTCCGTGCTCAGCACCTCGGCGTACAGGTTGTACGGCTGGCAGACGAGATACTTGGGCATGAGGATCTCGGAGCGGATGAACTGGATCACGAACTTCTCCGCCGTCATGCCTTGGAATCGCACGAACCCGGCCAAGGCAAAGGGGATGGCTACCAGGATGCACAGCCACCCGATGACCTCCGTGCCGACGAACCGGCGCAGGCCGAAGTACATGCCCACCGCCGACAGAATAGCCAGTATGGAACAAAGGAGCTGCCGCTTATTGAGGCCCATAAGGATGGATTCTTCGTATTCGCGGATCTCCTTGACAACGTAGGTTTCCATTGGAAAACCTCCTTTTTTGAAATTTGGGAATATAAAAAGGACGGCCTTTTGCCGTCCGTATAGATGGAATGGTTTTCAGATTTGGGTCTGTATTTCGCCCGTTTCAGGAGAGATCGTCACGATCTGCAATCCCCGCCGTTGGGCGTACTCCAATGTGTTCTTTGTGCCGCCCGCACCGCCGCCATATACCGCGATCAAGGTATCGGCATGATCGACCATGTACCGATTCCTTTCCATATAGCAGGATCGGGAGGATCGTTCATGGAGAACGATGACTTCATCCGCTTGTTCAAGGACCCGGTCATGCCGTTTCTTCCATTCGTCGGGATACCTGCTTGCCTGTCCCCTGAACGGGAGTACGGCAATCATACGCAGCTTGGTCTCCGGCAGCTCCTTCCGAAGCCGCAGCAGTATCTCCGCAGCCCATAGATCGGTCCCCAATGCCATCCCGGTATAGAAGCTCCGCGCACCGCTTTGGATCGCGGTTCTGATCACTTCCTCCAACCGTTCAAGAACCAGGGTGCAGGCGGGGTCCGTTTCGTTCCATCCCCATGGCAGTTTTTGCGGGCGGTGTCCCGAAAAACAGCAGGCAGTCGTTTCGTTCATGTTCCGTTGCATCTCCCGTGTATATTTCTGCTCGATCACGCCAATCTTAGCAAAAATAATTCAAAAGTCAACCGTGCACGGTTATGTTGTGCTGCTTTCCTCTGCTACCCTCTACCTGAGAACAACTAACGGTACACGGGTAAAGGAGCGTCTACATGACTTACGGTGAAGTGATAGCGAAACGGTTGCAGGAGATCTGTGCGGAGAAGGGCATTACGATAAATCGTCTTGCCACCCTTTCCGGTATCCGTCAATCCACCTTGGAGAATATCGTGGGCGGGCATACGAACAACCCGTCGCTGAAGACGCTGCACCGGATCGCCACGGGGTTAAACATGACGGTTTCCCAGCTTCTGGATTTCCCCATGCTGAACGAGCAGCGGATCGACAACGAATAAAAAAGTCATCGACATCCTCAACGATAGGATCACCATCCTTTATACTGTAGACGAAGGGATGGTGATAGATATGAAGTGGTTGCTGATCGGCTGTATCGCCGGATTCCTGTTCGGGATCGTGTTGAAGCTTCCGAAGCTGGTGGGGCTGGGGCTGCCGGTGCTGTATTCACTGGTCATCGTCTGGATTCCCGGCTGGTCGTCGGCTCATTCCGTCCTGTCCAACGGCATTTTCTTCGGTCTGATCGGATTCAATGTCCTCCTTTGGCTGATCGGTCTCGGCCAGACCGTGTACGACCGAATGATCGAACGTCGGGTCCAGCGAATGGAGATCGCCGCCGCCATCCGAAAACTGAAGCAGCAACAGATCGCCCGGTGAGGCGGTCTTTTTTAGAATCCGATCATTTCCTTGACCACGCGCTCGCTCATCTTCACCGCGCCGACCAGGACCAGGAGGTTGAAGATCAGCTCACCCATATAGCTCCACACCATCTGTACGGCGGAAGCGTTGGCGTCCGCAATCTGGGGCGGCGACGCCGCAAACGCGGAGTAGATGATGCAGGCGATGACGATGATCGCACCCTGCAAACAGACACCCGCATAGCTCTTCAGGTACTGCCATCCCACGCGGGAGGTCCCCTCCCCGGCGAAGGTCGCCAGGGGGATCGGGGCCAGGGCCGTGTACATGTACAGCTGGAAGAACCGGCTGTACACCGTCAGGATCATCACGAAGGACAGGACCCAGACCAGCAGGGAGCTGATCATGGCCACGATCCACAAGGGAATGGAATCGAAGAAGCCGCACTCCAGGATCTTCTGTTGGATAACATCCGGCAGTGTGACCCCCTGAGTCAGCACGTTCCCCACGTTCCCCGCGATCCTCGATATGATCCCCTGAGCTATGGAGAAGATGGCCAGCAGGATGTCCATGCTGTAGGTCACCGCGCCTTTAGCTATGGCGAATCGGACAAACAGCTTCAGCGCCTGCTCCGGGCGCTTTAGTTCGGAGAAGTTGGTGGTGGTCCTCGCCACACCGATCACGAAGAACAGGACCAGAAGCGCATACGCGATGGACTTCATGCCGCCGTGGATGTTGGCTATGATGCTCCAGATGGTGCCGCCGCGAAACTCCTGCGGTGAAGTAGTGAGCAGCGTCCATATCTCCTGCATCTTTTCCGTCCAGGTGGCGAGGGCTTTCAGCAGGTTTTCAAGTACCCAATTGGTTCCCATGTTTCACCTCCGATACGGGGAGCAGGCAAAATGCCCGCTCCCCTTCCTTTCTCTGTGTCAGCACTCAACCGGTGATCAGGCTCAGGATCTCTTTGGTGAAGGTGATGACGATGCCGCCGGCAATGGTCATCATACCGTTGGCCCGCTGAGAAGGGTCATGGGACTTGAGGCTGAGGCCCAGCTGCAATACGCCGAAGCCCAGCAAGATGATGCCCACGGCCCGGATCAGGCCGAAGATGAAGTCGCTGAGCTTGTTCACCACGGCGATGGGGTCCCCGTCCGCGAACGCGGTGGCGGTCAGGGAAAAGGTCAGCACCAGCACACAGAAGACGGCAACCAGGGTGCGGATAGTTTTGTTTCGGTTCATTCTTTTGTTTCCTCCAATTCGTTTTCGAGATAGATGTATCGTTCAGCGTTCTCAAAGTCGAAGGCTTTGTCGAACGGGATATAGGGATAGGCTTTTGCCTTGTGGATGTAGGGCGGATACCCACCGTTGACGGTCTTGCGGATGTTGGGATGCCGGTTCAGGTCGTACTTATCGTCCATCACCGCAGGGAAGCCGCGAATGAACAGGAGTGCCTTGCTGTTGTCCAGCAGACGCACCTCGTCCGGGGTCATCAGCTCCCGGCCCGTGGTCTGCATATTGGTGGAATAGCTGCCGCTCTTGCCCTTGGTCTGCCCGTGGGTCCGGGTGTCGATGGTTTCCTTGCCCAGGAGCTTAGAGATGTACTCATGTGTACTCTGCTCATTGCCGCCCAGGTACAGGAGCGTATCGCAGTTGCCGGTGATGGTCTCCCAGCCATGCTCCTTGTACAGCCCTTTGAGCTGGGCCAGGTTCTGGACGATGATCGTCGCACTGATCTCACGGGAGCGCATGGTGGCCAGGGACTTGTCGAACTCCTCCGGCAAGGATACGTTGGCGAACTCGTCCAGGATCATCCGCACATGGATGGGCAGCCGCCCCCGGTATACATGATCGGCCTGATAGTACAGTTCCTGTATGATCTGGGTGTAGAGCATACCGACAAGATAAGAAAGAGAGGTATCGTTGTCGGGGATGACGGCGAAGATAGCCGTCTTCCGCTTCCCGATCTCGCTGATGTCCATGTCGTCGTGGTCGGTGATGGAGCAGATCTGGTCCATGTTGAACGCCGCCAAGCGGACGGCCAAGGAGATGTTGATGCTCTTGGCGGTCTTACCCGCCGCCTGCTTGTAGATGCGGTACTGCTTGACCGCGATATGGTTCGGGTCGTTCATGCCCAAATCGTTGAACAGCATGTCAAGAGGGGATTTATAGGATTCCTTTTCCTCCTTCACATCCGCATAAGACAGCATCCGTATGATCATGCCAAAGTTCTGCTCGTTCTCCGGCGCTTCGTACAGGAGGTAGAACATAAGGGCCTCCAGCAGCGCGGTCTCCGCCTTCTCCCAGAAGGGGTCGCTGCCGCCCGCGTTCTTCGGCGTGGTGTTGCGGATCAGGTTCGTGATGAGCCGCAGCACATCCTTATCGTCCCGGATGTAGCGGAAGGGGTCGTACCCGTCCGATCGGGAGAAGTCCACAAGATTGAACACCCTGACCGTATACCCCTGCTCGATCAGCAGATGGCCCACGGCGGACAGGATCTCGCCCTTGGGGTCGGTGATCACATAGCTGCAATTACACTCCATGATTCCCGGCAGCGCCAGGGACCGGGTCTTGCCCGCACCGCTGCCGCCCAGGGTCAGGATGTTCAGGTTCCGCCGATGCTTATGGGTGTCCATCCCGATCCTCACATGCCGGGTCAGCGGGAAGCTCAGTTTCTGCGCCAGCTGCCCGTTCAGCTGCTTGGCCAATCCCCACTTGGCGGAGCCGTGTTCTTCGCCCTGGCGAAGGTTCGGTCGTGTGCCGAAATAGACCAGCCCACCGAAGCCGTACAGTAGCAGGCACATGAGGATGCTCTGGGGGCTGTCGGCGCACCACTCGATCTGCCAGGGGGTCTGTATCCGCTCCGTCAGCCGGGAGAACACATCCACCAGGCTCCCGCCTAGGCACGGGGCCAGGATCAGGGCGAACCAGACCGTAGGCAGCAGGAGGACCCCGAAGAGCAGGAGGTCCTCCCGTTTTGTGTTGTTATGGTCAGCAGACATACGATCAGAAGCACCTTCTCTCCTTGACGGCCCGGAGCTTCTCGAAGATGTACAGCACACGCACGACTTCGCTGCGGTAGTCCGCGTCCTCGGGCAGAACGTACTTCAGGCGGGACAGGGCGTTGATCACAACATCCTTTTGCTTCTTGTTGAGAATGACTCTATAATACTTCTGGTTCTTCAACACTTACCTCCTTATCGCTCTTTGTCCGGCTCCTTCGTCTTCTTCCGCCTGCGGACAGGAGCATCGGCTTCCCTCTCCTGCTTTTCCAGAAGCTGCCGGTTCGCTTCAAGCCGGGCGATCACGAACGGCTTATCGCTGCTGTTCCGTTCCTCCGTCGGGCTTCGGTCGGAGCGCCTGGGAGCGGGCTGTTCCCTGATGTCGCTTGAGCTTTGCCTCGACGGAGTATCTTTTTTTGGCGGGTCCTGCTCCTTCTCCGGCTCCACCTGGGTATAGCCGATCCGGTCCAGAATGTGGTTGACCAGCGGGATGCTGCGGGCGGCGATCACCACATCCACCTTCCCGTCCTCAGACTTCGTATCCACGAAGGGCGCAAACAGCACCTGCTTCCTTGCGGACACCTTGAAGTCCCGATACTGTTCTTTGGTCAGGGATAAGACCTGAAGCTCCTCACCGGAGCGCAGGAGCTTCATCATGGAGGTCTTACCGTAGACCTTCTTATGGTTCTTGGACCAGGCGACCAGGATTGCCGCCAGGTTCTTGGCTGCGGAGCCGGTCAGCCGGATGGCGACCTCGCTCCCGTTCAGCACCATGCGGACGGCTTCGTCCGCCGCTTCACCGTTCATTTGTTTTTCCTCCTTTTGGGTATAACAAAAGGGAGACCTTTCGATCTCCCTCGCACAATGAACCTTTACGGTTCTATGTGCATGATCCGCATTTGGTATGCCTTGTTTCGTTTCGGGTCAAAGTCCCATTGCAGGGATGATTGCGCCAGGACCGTATGCCCGCTTTTCTTCAACAGGTCCAGCGCCTGACTTGCCCCGTCGATCCCGCCGATCTCACCGATGCGGCACTCCTCCAGGCCAACGATGACGCCCTTCCCGGCCCAGCGGAACAGGGCGTCGTTCAGTTCCGCCATGACGCCGGGTATCCATTTTCGGGCCTTTTGCTCTATCGCTTCGGGGCGGATGTTGATGTATCGGTGGTACACGTTGGCCATCTGTGGGAACATAGTCAGCAGTTGAGAATGGACCCCGCAGCAGATCACATAGTCGGCGATCCCGCTTTGCTCCATGAGCTTGTCCGGCTGACGGTTCATATACGCCGCATCCATCTCCCGCAGGAACAATCGCTCCACGGCTTTGGCATCGGGCGCGGTCCTGCGCTGCTGTTCGCGTATTGCCGACAGCATGTTATCAGAAATGGAGCGATACACATCCTCGGGTATGCCCAGGAGGTCCGCATACAGTAGGTCCCTCTCTGGGATACGGATGCTCTGTCTTTCCATGCCTTCCTTTGTGCTGTCCGTGTTTCGATCCAATAGCAAGAGTCGGTCAAAATGGCCGTTGAGCCTGCGAAGATCGAAGTCGTTGCAAGCTCCTGCCCCAACAATGCAGGCGGTGGTATGAGTATTGGTATGCTCCAGGATGAATCCCGTGAGCCGTTCACGGTATCCGGCCCAGTCCGTGTATGCGGTTGGTATCGTCTGCAAGGAAAGCAGGTCGTCGTATAAGTTTCCCATGTTTGTCTGTGATTCAAATATTTCTCTATGGGCTTCGGGCCCTCAAGTTTCTCGCGCAGAGCCTTCATCGTGCTGGCTGTTCAGTTCGATCTCGATCAGGTTCAGGGTTCTGAAAAAGCGCATGGTCGCAATCATAGGGCCGAAGCAGGGACACCCGAGCATGTTCCACCAGAACATATGCCGCCAGGATGTGTGAGGTCCCGCGATCCCCAGCTCAGCAGCTTTCGTTTTCAGTTCCTCCGCGATATTGGACATCCATACCAGAGTATAGATGAACAGCGTCGGAATGCCAAGAAGATACGCCTGCCAGTACGGTCGAACTTTGTGCCCAAGGATCTCCTCAAGTTCCTTCTGTAAGCCTCCTGCCGGCATGTATACGAGAAAGAACAGCCCCGCTGTGAAAAAGTCTATGAAGCCAAGAAGAAATCCCGCCCGATTTGTGTGTTTGAATCTCATATTCATCGGCGATCATGTTATCACATCGCCCACCGGGAAGCAAGGCGTCAGAGCGTTTCTTCCGGCTCATAGCTCGGTTCTTCCAACTCGTAGCTTTCCTCCAGCTCGACCTCCTCGCTCATGGCTTGCCGGATCTTCGGGGAATCCTCCTGGATCTGTTCGCATAACCGAAGCTCCTTCCGACAATCGCGGAGCTGGGTGTTGATGGATGCGACCTTCTCATATACCTCGTTTCGTTCCGCCCTCAACACTTCTAGGTCCACATCGGTCAGCTTTTGCTTCACCTCCAGATACCGCTTATAGTCCTCCTCGATCCCGGCCACGCCCTGGGCATATAGTTCGGGAACTTCCTGCAAATGCTCCACGGTGGCCAAGGCTTCATATAGGTCCTTGTGCCGCTTCCTCTTGCTGTTCCAGATGATCCGGCTCTTGGTCAGCGTGTCCATGGCCCCGTGGATCTCGTCCATCTTCGCTTGCAACTGCTCCGCCGTGTCGATGTGGTTCCGATCAAGAAAAGTGGCTTGGGCCTTGTACTGCTCAAACCGCTTCAGCTCCTTATAGTTCACCCATGGGTACTGGGTCCGCTTGCCTTGGCCGATTATGCCCAGCACATACATCCAGGACACATACAGGGCTCGGAAGCCGTGCAGCTTGCCGTAGGGTACAAACGCCTTTTGAACCTTTGGCATGATGACCTCAAAGGTGGGGTCGGACATGGCCCGGTCGATGAACCGTTCAATATCGTCCTCGGTCCACGCCTTCCCCTTCCGCTTGATCCGATATGGGTGAGTGTACCCATCCGGAATGAAGGAAGGATAATTGCTGTGGTGTTTTACGGTGTACCCATGGTCTTCCATGAGGGCATAGAACTGGCCCAGGTCCATGGCTTGGGACAGGCACTCCTCCACATCCTGATCGAACAGTTCTCGGAGGGTCAGCACCCCCGCCTTGTGGAGCTTCCACTCGGCGTAGGAGATGCCCTTCCCACCCGTTTCCATGACCACGGACAGGCCATGCTCCCGGCACAGCCGATCCGAGATCTTTCGGATCTGCTGATAGTAGGACTCCGCCGTGCTGTGATACTTCATGCCGGTTTTGGCGTTTACGGAATTGAACGCTATGTGGTTATGGATATGTCCCTTATCCACATGGGTCCCCAGGACAACTTCATATTCGGGCAGGTGTTCATGAATGAACCGGATGCCCAACTCATGAGCAAGCTCAGGAGTGATCTCCCCCGGTGCGAAGCTCTGAATAATATGGAAGGCCTGGATGCCTTCTGTCTTATTGTAAAACACCTTGGTCTCATGCCATCGTTGAGCAGCATCCTTGGGGTCACAATTCCGAAAGTATGTGAACACGGCATCGTCCGTCTTATCTGGGTTCTGAACATAGCGGATAAGCCTGTCGATACGCATGTTCTTCGAGAGGATCTTGGTTACCGCCATGTTTTCTCCCATTCACGCAACAGACTGAGGACTTGCTGATAAACCCGTTTTGCTTCGCGCATATCGCGGTCAGATACTGTGCCAAGCGTATTTGCCCTGCGGACCAGCTGGTTGAAGTTCACGCCGATGCGGTCCACCGCATCTATCAGGGAAAAGAAGTCTGCATGAGGTCGCTCTTTGATTGGACAATCCAGCACCATCTTCCGAATCAATCCAGCTCGGGTGAGCCCGGTTCGTTTGCAAAGGTCATCGAACCTTTGTCCTTCCTCTTGGTTCAGCATGATATGAATATCAACCGTTCTTCTTCTCAATCGCTCACCTCCGATCAATTTGGATTTGTATCAGTACAGACAACAAAAGCCCGCTTCGCGGCATAGGGTATTAGGGCAGAAGCCCTAACAAGCGGCGTTTGTGGATACAAAGGCGATGCTTGCAAGGACAACGGCAGAGCCGATTGTCCTTCGTTCTGTGGTCTCAGCTCGGGCCGAAGGCGCGGAGCTGAATCAATGCGGTTGCTTTTTACAACAACAATGGGTATACTGGAAAGACGAAAGGAGATGGTAGATATGAAATTGTTTGTCCCACGGGGCAAGATGAGCAAACGTGCCCGAAAGAAGCTGGATGCTCAAAACCGCACCACATGGGAATTCAGTCCCGTCACAAAGATCGTCAAAAGCAAAAAGGTCTATGACCGCAAGAAACAGCCTCGGAACTACGAACCGTATGATTCCGGAGGCTGTTTTCTTATTCCCTATTCTGTGTGAAGGTCACCCCTCAACGCTCCGGTTCCGGGGCTTCCTTCTCCTTCTTGCTCTCCCTGTACTGTTCCTGCCGGTACATGAGATCCTCATTGTAGTCCTTGCCGAAGTCCGGCGTGTGGTCGTACACCTTGTAGGTATCCCCCAGCATCTCCTTGATGTTCTCCGCTGCGTTGCGGCCCTGCTGATCGTTGTCCAGGCCCAGGTTCACGAACCTGATCTCCGGGTGGTCGATCAGATACCGTTGCAATGCCACGGGCGAACAGCCGCCCAGGGATACCCGGTGGGCCGGATACTGCTTCTTCGCGTACCCGCACAGGGTCATGTGGGAGAGCAGGTCGATGGCGCTCTCGAACACCCATACGGTGTCGCAGTTCTCCTGCGGGATCGAGAACGCATACGCCTTGTTGCTGCCGGGGGCGTCGAACTTGCCCTCGCTGAAGCAAGCTCGGGTGCAGGCGTATTTCACTTCGCCGTCCTTATCCTTGCCAACGAAAACCACCTGGGGCGGGCACCGCCTTTCGGCCCGTTCCCCATTCTCATCCGTGTACACGAAGGTGTTGGTCTGGTAGACCAGTCCTTCTTCCATCAGCTTATAAACAAGGTTCTTCGAGATCCCTCTATGCAAGAGGTAGGCTATAGCGGCCTTGTTGTTCTCGTTGGGCACTGGCAGCTCAAAGGGCGCAGCCTCCTTCGCCTCCATTTCGGATGCCTTGTGAAGGGGCCGGTCATTGATCCCCTTCTCTCCGAGCAAAGTCTTCATGGCATCCACAAAGCTCATGCCCTCGTACTGGGTCAGGAAGGAGATGGCCTTACCGCCCATCTGGTGGCTGAACCAGTACCAGCGGTTCCCCTTCATGTACAGGCTGTCGTGATCCTTCATCTTGTATTGGTTTCCCTCGCGCTCCAGCTCGTAGCCACGGGACTGGGCGTAGGCGACCAGATCTATGCTGTCTGCAGCTTCGATTTGTTCCTGTGTGTATCGGTTCATGTGTTCCTCCTTATCGTTCATACTCGTCATCGGACCGTTCGGGGGCACCCCGATCCCGGTCCTCGTTGTCCTCGCCTATGGCCTCGCTTTTGTGCTTGTCCAGATTTAGCATGGCATCCAGCTCGGTCAGCCGGGCGGTTTTCTCCTTCAGCTCGTCCTCTTGGGCAAAGGGCTTCTCCAGCTCCGCCTTCAGGTTCCGCTCCTGGTCGTGCAACTCGGCCAGTGTCTTCTCGTACCGGGCCTTTCGGTCGGGAATACCGGCAAGGGCGTTGTCCATACGGGTGATGTTGCCGTACACATCCTCGCCCAGCTCTATCCTATAGGAGAGCGCACCCTGTATCCGCATCTCGAAATGCTTGGCCAGCATGTCATACAATAGGAACAGGTCAAAGCCCATGTAGTTCCCCAGGGGCGACTCCGCGCCGGACTTCTTGGCCGCACACGCTGCCAGGATCGCCATGCCCGCTTCCTTCTTCTCCTCCGGTCCGTAGCGGAACCCGGAGACGGTCATCCCGGCAAAGCCTTTGACCTCATTTGAAGCATACAGGGCAGCGTCGGCTTCGCACCCGGCGATACTCTCTTCCGTCATGCGGATGTCGCGGGGCACCTGTTTCAGCAACCTATCCTCCATGGAATACCGGGTGGATAGGTAGTTGGACTTCAGGAGCTTCAGCTTGGCGACCTGGACCTCCAGATCCATCTTTTCCTTTATGTGTGGATTTCCCGTAGCCAGCGCCTTTACCTCGGCGTAGTTCAGGGCGGTCTCGTCCACATCCTCGCAGGACCGAGCCGGAGACTTGCTGGTCATGATCTGGCCGATAAATCGCTGCTTGTTCTCCACTGTCTGCCACATATAGCTGTCGAAGGTGTTCTCGGTGACATATCGGAAGATCTCGACCTTCGGATTGTCGTTGCCCTGG
>CADBYI010000027.1:45943-48063 GCA_902798825.1 uncultured Eubacteriales bacterium
AATCGCTTTTGTACGTTGGTCCCAGCACCCATCTTGGCCGTGCTGCCCAGGAGTATCCGCACCTTCCCGGCACGGACATTGGCGAACAGCTCCGCCTTCCTGGCCTCGTTGTTCGCCTCATGGATGAAAGCGATCTCGCCCTCCGGCACACCGCGCTCGATCAGCTTCCGGCGCAGATCGTCGTAGACATTGAAGTTGCCGTCGTTATGGGGCGTGGACAGGTCGCAGAACACCAGCTGCGTGGAGCGTTGGTCTGCGTTCTCCTCCCAGATGCGGTAGATGTTCTCCAGACAGGCATTGACCTTGCTTTGGTCATCGTCGGGGAGCATGGGGTCGTTCAGCCGCTGGTCCAGGGCGAGCTTGCGCCCGTCGTTGGTGATCTTAAGCATATTGTCCTCGCTGGGCGTAACGCTGCCGTTTCGGACCTTCTCCGCCCGCTCCGCAAAGGAGGACACCATCTCCCGCTGGAAGTCACTGGGCTTCATTACCTGGTTGTGGTACTCCACCTCCGGGACGGGGAGCTTTAGCATATCCGCCGTCTGTACATCCGCCACATCCTTGAACATGGTGATCAGTTCCGGCAGATTGAAGAACCGGGCAAACCGGGTCTTGGCCCGATAGCCCGTCCCCTCCGGGGCCAGCTCAATGGCGGTCACGGTCTCGCCGAAGGTGGACGCCCAGGCGTCGAAGTGCTGTAGGTGCATATCCCGCAGACGGTCGTACTGGAGATACCGCTGCATGGTGTACATCTCGGTCATGCTGTTACTGATCGGGGTGCCCGTCGCAAAGACCACCCCGTGGCTGTCGGTCAGTTCGTCCAGATACCGACACTTCATGTAGAGATCGCTGGATTTCTGTGCCTCCGTCTGGGCGATACCCGCCACGTTCCTCATCTTGGTGTACAAAAAGAGGTTTTTGTAGTTATGCGCCTCATCTATGAATAGCCGATCCACGCCCAGCTCCTCAAAGGTCACCACATCGTCCTTCCGCTCTCGGTCATTCAGCCGCTGGAGCTTTGTTTCCAGGCCGCGCTTGGTCTTCTCCATCTGCTTGACGGAATAGTAGCTGCCCTCTTCGGCCTCCAACGCCTCGATCCCTGCGGTGATTTCCTCGATCTGTTCCTCGATCATCCGTATCTGCCGATCCAGGGACAGGGGGATCTTCTCGAACTGGCTGTGGCCTATGATTACCGCGTCATAGTCGCCGGTGGCGATCCGGCTGCAAAACCGCCTTCGGTTCTGCTTCTCGAAGTCCTTCTTCGTAGCCACCAGAATATTGGCCGAAGGGTACAGCTGCAAAAACTCGCTGGCCCACTGCTCGGTCAGGTGGTTGGGCACCACGATCAGGGACTTATGGCACAGACCCAGCCGTTTCGATTCCATGGCCGCCGCCGTCATCTCGAAGGTTTTGCCTGCGCCTACCACATGGGCGAGAAGCGTATTCCCTCCGTACAGGATCCTGGCAATGGCGTTGACCTGGTGGGGTCGAAGGTCGATCTCCGGGTTCATGCCGGGAAAGACCAGGTGGCTGCCGTCAAACTCCCTGGGGCGAGAGCTGTTGAACCGTTCGTTGTACATGTCGGTCAGCCGGTCCCTGCGGTCCGGGTCCTTCCAGAGCCAATCCCGAAAGGCCTCCTGGACCTGGGTCTGCTTCTGTTGGGCCAGGATGGTCTCTTTCATGTTCAGCACCCGCTTCTCCCGGCCCTCCTCGTCCACAACGGTGTCATATACCCGCACATCCTTCAGGTTCAGGCTGTCCTCTATGATGTCGTAGGCGTTGACTCGCTTCGTGCCGTAGGTCACGTTTGCCGACACGTTGTAGGAGTCGCTGTTCTTCCCTTCGATCCGCCATTCGCCGCTTATGTCGGAGTACCGTACCTGGATATACCGCTGTCCGCGCCAACCGGGTTGCAGAAGCTCGAAGACGAACGCCTTTATATCCTCTTCCGGAATCCAGGTCGCGCCCAGCCGGACGCTGATTTCGGATGCGGTCAGGTCCTTGGGCTGTACCTTCTCCAATGCGGCAATGGATACAGCGAGGGTGTCGGCCAGCTCGTTCTTGCCAGCCGCCCGAAGCCTCTCCTGCACAGCTCGGTTGGTAGCCAGCTTCTTGCGCACGTT
>CADBYI010000027.1:48069-63844 GCA_902798825.1 uncultured Eubacteriales bacterium
TCAGCTCCGTTTCCAGCTCCTCCTCGGTTTTTCCGGTCAGCTGAGCCATATACGCAAGGTCCGGCTTCGCCTTCTCGGAGAGGGACACGGTCAGCGCCTCCGCCGCCGTGTCCACATGGGTGATCTCGGTGCGGGGGCGGATGGTCCGTTTGGTGAACATATCTGCTTTTCGCTCCAGCTTGCCGTTTTCATCCAGCACCTCCAACGAACATAGCAAGGGATAGGACGAATCATCCGAAAAGGCCATGCTGTTACCCCGGCTGTTGAGCACACCGTACTTGGCGGTATAGGCGTCGTAGAGGGTGTTCAGTTCCCGCTGTGTATCCGCTATGGCCGCGTCCGAGAAGTCGTCCAGCTGTCGGTCCATGAGCTTATGGACGCAGTCCCGGATGGCGATCATGCCCCGGATGCGGTTCTGGGCTGTCAGGGACACTTCGATCTTGGACATGACGGAGTTCTCCCTAAAATAGATCTCCCCGTCCACCAACGTGTACGAGAAGTTCCGCACACTGGGGTCGGCAGGCAGCGTGGCCTTCGCCGTCCCCTCCAGGGCGTCCTCCTGTTCGTAGGTCACGATCTCCCCATGGATGTTGGCCATGGCGTCCCTGAGCTGTTCCCCGAGATCGGCTCCTTCGATGGGATTCACCGTCTGGCCCATGCCGAAGCGGGTGCTTTCCTCCGTCAGATCGCCCAGGATCATGTCAGGGTTCTTCAGGAAGTATTCGTTGATCGGGTAGCAAAGGTAGGATTAGGATGTCCGCCACCACATCCGTCCCAGCGTTGGCGCGGAAGGCGTTGTTGGGCAGCCGGATCGCGCCCAGCAGCTCCGCCCGCTGGGACAGATACTTTCGCACGGCAGGGTTGGCCTTATCCATGGTCCCGCTGGAGGTGACGAACGCCACCACGCCGCCGGGCCGGACCTTATCCAGCGCCTTGGCGAAGAAGTAGTCGTGGATGAGAAAGTGGTTCTTGTCGTACCGCTTGTCCGCCACGCTGTAGTCGCCGAAGGGCACGTTGCCGATAACCACATCGAAAAAGCTGTCAGGAAAGACGGCGTTCTCAAAGCCGTCGATCTGGATGTTCGCTTTCTGATAAAGCTGCCGGGCGATCCGGCCCGTCAGGTCGTCCAGCTCCACGCCGTATAGCTTGCTCTCGGCCATGTTTTCCGGCAGCATCCCGAAGAAGTTGCCGATCCCGCAAGATGGCTCCAGGATGTTCCCGGTGCGGAAGCCCATGCTTTCAATGGCCTGGTACATGGCCCGGATCACCGTGGGCGAGGTGTAATGGGCGTTCAGGGTGGATGCCCGTGCGGAACGGTACTCGTCTTCCGTCAGCAGTTCCTTCAGCTGGACGTACTCCTCGCTCCACTGGGGCTTGGACTCGTCGAAGGCATCCGGCAGGCCACCCCAGCCCACATATTGGGACAGGATCTCCTGCTCCTCCGACGTGGCGAGGCGGTATTCGGATTCGATCTGTTTCAGGGCACGAATGGCGGTCACGTTCCGCTGGAACTTGGTCTTTGCGCCGCCTTCACCCAGATGGTCATCGGTGATATGAAAGTCGATCCGTTCATTGGAGACCGGCTGTACCGGCGCTGGCTTCGGCTTCGGCTCCTCCCGTTCCCATGACGGGCGAAGGTCAATGACGATGCTGCGCAGCTTGACTTCTTCCTCTGGTGTCGGCTGTTCTTCCGGCTGCTCCTCTACAGGCTGTGCTGGAGGAGCAAAGATAGCGTTTCGCGCGTCCTGCTGTAACAGCTGTTCAAATCGTTCTTTGCTTTCGGTGCGGAAGACCGGGTAGGCCAGCGTCGGGTCCAGCAGTTCCACATGCAGGTCCGTTACGTTGGTTATCTGAAACGCGGTGCCGTCCAGATAGACCGTATCTCCTACGGCATATGGACGAGGCCCAAGAGAAGGCGTCGGTGCCTCGGGTTCCAGGGTCATTAGTGGCTCAAATACGCCGGAATACTCAAAGAGTTCGTTTTCGCCGGGAAGATACAGTTTTCCGTTTTCCTCACAGCGGAATACATCTGCTGAAGAGCCGGAGGCGGTATCATAGAAGAAGGCATGTGAGTAAGTACCGCCATTGTAGGCGGAGATACTCAGATCGTTGCTCCTGAGGTCGTTGGTGACATCCTGAAGCGATCTGCCCTTTTCCAGCGTACCGATAGGCGTGAATGTGTACCCTTGGTATTGGAATGGTGCATCCGACACAGACGGAGATTCGGGCTTCTTATGTGCTTTCTGTTCAGATTCATACGCATACTCCGCGTCGGAGATCATGGCCGTGAAATCCAGGGATTCCAGATACTCATTCAGTTCTGCCAGGGAATCCGTCTGTACCTCATGGACCACTCTATCGTCCGCCTGATACACGATACGATTCTGTTCCAGGTCCGCAAACACGCTGATTTCGTATGTACCATCTCCATCCGTCGAATAGGCAAGGGCCACATGGGACAAGTCGGAGAAGTCAGCATACGACCCGAACTCGGCCTGATAATACGCGTTGATCAGCCATTTCGCCTTATCGAGATCACTTTCTTCAACCGGTTCCGGGATAGGTTCCCGCTTCTCCCCGAACAGCGAGAACTCTCCCGCGCGGTAAGCAGCCAACTGTCGGACAGCGGTTTGACGGTCCCCATAATGGCGATCATCCGGCGACGTTCTCTCTGTCAGCAGGGAGAGCTCGTTGGCGATGGATCTCACCTGGATGGGGTCATGCAGCAGCTTTTGAACCGCCGCGACGTTTTCCGCATAGTGTACGGTAGGGTCTCCGTTGAATGGCCGGATGTATCTTTCCGATGCGTCCCGATAGGCGACGACTATGGACGCGGCGATCTGCTTTCGCTCATATTCCGGCATCTGCTCCCGATCCGCCTGTGAAAGGAATCGGTTCTGCTCGATCAGCGTTTCAATCCGCTGCCGCACCCTTGTCCAGTTCCACTCGATCTTGGCATAGGGTTTGGTCATGTTCCCGTGGCTGAAGGATATGCCTTTTGCGTCGTAGGAGACGTTATCGTTCCCTCCGTAGGACCCGGAGACGCCGTGCATGTTGCGCAGCACCTTCTCCCGCTCCTTGACATCTGAATGGGCGAGGAAGAACGCATACACGGCCAACCGGTCCTCTGTCCCGCGCTCGGTATCCGGCCCGCGCAGGAGTTTGTCGATCTCGTCCAGAGAAATGAACCGCTGGGGCCGAGGCGAATACCCTTCAGCCACAGAGAATCGAACCGGCTCCCGCAGAAGGTCCTCCAGCTGTCGTAGAAGCTCCGTAGGCCGATGGTAATGGAAGCGCAGCAGATCGCGGTCCTCCCGGCAGGCATCAGTAAAGGTGCGCCATTCATCCGTCAGAGCTTTCAACGAGCCCGACTCCTCCATGAGCGAAACGATCTGATCACGCTCATTGTCAAAAGTGCCGGACAGCGCACGAAAGTTGGGCAGGAAGCCCTTCTCCCGGCCTTCTTCGCTGAGATCGCGGGCAACGAACAGCAGCCTTTCGGCCAGGGCCGTGCGCTCGTACACGTTGACCCGCAGCAGCTCCTCCCGGGGCATGTACCGCCCCAGGTCCAGTAGCTCCCGTACCCGTCTAGCTGCCTCCTCCCAGGAGAGGGTCATGGTCATACTGCCCTGGACGGTATCCCCCATGGAGATCCTAAAGCCCTGTTGATCGTACCACACGGCGTACTGCCGTCCGTCCAGATAGAAGCCTGCCCCGTTGGTGCCGTAATGCTCTCGCAGAAAGGCGGCGTTTTCCTCAGGTGTGTGATCCTTCTGAAAGAACGCACAGATGATCAGACGGCTGTTCCTGTCGTTCGCGCCTATGGTCAGGGCCTCGTCAATGACCTGCTGGGAGTACCGAAGCACCGGAGCCCCCGTTTCGCCTGTTGCCACGGTTTCAATGTCCTGAACATCAAAAAGAGACAGCTGCGGTGTCGGCTGTCTCACCCGTTTAGCGTCCTGCTTGAACCGCTCCTCCTGGACGGGAGTCTCAAACAAAGAAGCGGGGAAGGCTTCTTCCACCGCTTCTTCGTTCTCGGATTCGTTTAGCTGTAGACCAGGCTGTTCACCACGATCTCCTCCGCCCGGTTTCGGATGCTGTTCATCCGCTTGACCCACGTCATCTGATCGGATGCCTTCAGGCGTTCGTTCACGCCCTCCTGCTGCGCCATCTGTCGGGACAGGGTCTCGATCTGCTCCCGGCACAGGTCGTTGATCTCCATGAGGTGCTGCGTCAGTTTGCCGGACAGAACCAGCGCTGTCAGCGTCCCGTCCCTCTTCTCCTCCAGATACCGCTTCCGCATCCGCCCGTACTTGCCGATCGACCCGGATGGCTGGCTGTCCAGGACCAGGTTCGGGATCTGAAAGTCTCCCACTTGCGTATAGGTCAGTTCCATGGCTGTTGCTCCTTTCGTTTTCCTTCTCACCTGTAGTATCGCCTATCCCGTTCTCTTTTGCGAGGATGTCGCGGGATTCTTTTTCGACTGCCCGGACCGTGCGTTCGATCTGGCGCAGGATCATCTCCGATATGTCCGCTGTGGCTTCCCCCAGCCGGGATACGGTTTCCAGGGTATCGAAACGGGAGACCAGTTCAAAGTCGTCGTCCGGGATGTACTCGTTGGGATCGAAGCCAAGCCGTTTCAGGACCGTATACGCCACGGAATCGGCTACGTTCGTCTGGAAGATAGCGTCCAGCTCGTCCTGATCGGTAAGGGAGCTGCCATACAGCTCCCGGCGCAGAGCTTCCAGATAGTCCCCGGCGTTGTCCATGACGGCGTTCATGACCGTGCCGAACAGGACAGAGATCGGGTCGGTGGTGTCCCCCAGCTCCCCGAAGCTGTTTTGCAGTTCCTCGGCAATGCGGGGGTACATCTCCGGCTTTGGCTGCCAGAGGGCAAAGGGGATGTTCTGCCGGGAGTTGGTGTCCGACACATCGAACACATACCTAAGATGCGGCTTCTCCTCCGAGGTGTCGATGAGGGCGATGCCCTTCGCGCCACGATTGACCCAGCGATGGAGCCGCTCGTTCCACAGGCCGATCTCGGCGCAGGCGGTGGCCTCCGGCTTCTGGGCGTGGATCAGCACCTGATCCCGAAAGGGGTATTTGTAGAGCCAGGCGGCGGAATCTAGAAACGCTTTCCACTGCTGCGGAGAGGCGGTTATGGAGCGGGAGGTCTCTACGGCCAGCCGCGATATTCGTTCCAGCTTCGTTGCCATTTACCGTTCCTCTCCTTTCTCCATATCGTTGATCTCCGTTTTCTCCGGCTCAGGCATATAGTGACCCTGTTCATCGTACCGGGACGGGTCGGCTCCCGGCACATTCCAGCCGAACATGCTCCCTGCTTTCATGGCCGCGATCTGTGCCTTGGTGTAGCCAAACATGTCGTTCATCTCCTGGGCAAGAGCTTCATTGCCCAAGCGATCTCCTTCCTTTCCCAGAGGGCAGGGATAATACCCGGTCATGCCTCTGCGGAGGTAGATCAAGTCTCCGGTGGTTTTCAGCACACTAAAGCAATAGATGGGTAGAGGAAATGGCTGTCCTGTTTTCTCCTCGTATTTTTGGATCTGCTCAAAACAGCGTCCAAAATAGTCCTTGTCCGCCGCTTCCCTGGTGGAGAACACGCTCTCCTCCATGGAGGTGTACATATCCTCCGAAGGGCAAAGGTAGGTATGATACTCCTTCGGCGCATACTTGGATTCCATGAGGCAGATGCCTATATCCCCGACAAGAAAGCACTCTCGGATGATGTATTCACGGTGTTTCATGTGCCCGGCCTTCATCTTTCCAGGTCACCGTCGTCCCGTGAGCTGAACTCGTCCATGGCATACGGCAGGATCAGCAGGCTGCTCTGGGTTTGGAGGAATACCTCCGGCTGCGCGAACATCCGCTTGTACTTTTGCAGCATGTCCTCGGGAAGCGAGGTGAAATCTTCCTCGCCAAGGCCGACTATCAGGAACGGCCCGGCGATGATCTCCCGCACTTCTCCGTTCTCGTCACGGATGGCGCGGTTGTACTCCATGCCGTTCAGCTTGCCCTCTTCATTGCAGATGATGGCCACGGGGTCTTCAAAGGGATAGGTTGCCTCGATCCAGCCCTCCACTTCGTGCTGGAGTGAAGCGAGACCTGGGTCGATGTCCTTGACCTCCGGCAGCTGATACGGTTCTACTTTCAATACCTTCATGCGGCATCTCCTCCTATCGCTCCGGCTCAACCGGATCGTCCTTCTCAGGCTCTGCCCGAAGGTCCAGCAGCTCACGGATGCTTTTCCCACCATCCTCATACGCGATATAGCCTTCTTCCTCCAGCCATTCGCGCTTCTTCTTATCGAACCGGTGCCGCCACCAGGTGTTATCCTCTCCCTGATAGACGATCTCGCCGGACACGGTATGGGGTGCGATTTCGGCAAGAAACGCCCAGGCAGCGTCGTCCGTGTACTCGGTATACTCCCCGAACCAAAGGTCGAAGGTGGTATCGGTCACCATGTCGATCACCGTCTCCCGGACACAAAACACCCGCTCCGCTTCCCGGGCGATGGCTTCCATGTCCACAGCTCGGGAGAGAGTAATCAGAGCATCAAAAGTCGCGTAATAGCTCATTGCACTCCTTTCCATGACCGAAGGGCGGACATTGACCGCCCCTCGTTCATTTCACCTTGTTTATCGATAACTGCGCTTCTTGCGGATGCTGATAATCGCCACCACGCCACCGGCCATGAGCAAGAGGACGCCGCCGCAGAGAGCCGGGAACTCCCACCAGTCAGAGTTCATGCCCAACTTCACGAACCGATGGTTCTTGATGGTCATTTCATAGAGGGCATCGCTGCTCATCTCCTTGGTGACGGTCAACTGCTGGGCCGAAATGGGGAAGTAACCGTCGGGCACAGTGGTCTCCTCCACCCAGATATCGCCCAAGGGCATACCGTACAGGGCGATCTCACCCATGCCGTCCACCATGAGCTCCGTTACGTTGCCCTGGGGATCGTAGAAGTAGGAGCCGTCGCTGTTCCTGACGAAGTTGAGAGTATCAAAGCCGTTGTCCGACTTGACCTTGATCTCGAAGCCTGCGCCCATGAGGGGGTTGCCGGAACCGGCGTCGATCTTTTTGATCTTCACGCCGGTGGGCCGGTTCTCCACCGTCACCATCTTCGGATTACTTACACCGTTTCGGTCCGTCAGCACGACGCTGATCTCGTCCTCCGCGATGTAGCCGATGGGCGGTACCTCGACCAGCTTGTACTCCCCGGCGGGGAGGTAGCGGAACTCCACATGGCCGTCATCGCCAACATGGAAGAAGTCCTCGCCGTCCTTGGCCCAGACGCGGAAATCGTTGTTGTTGGATACGACGAGGCTCCCCGTCGCCCCAACCTCTTGCGTCTGTTCAAACAGGAGGGTGCGGATCACCTGGTCATCCATGTTCCGGAGCTGGAACTCAACCAGGGGAAACGGCTTTCCGGTGAACAGATCCACCTTGTCGATCTGGAGGCAGATGGGCTCATCCGTGATCTCGGTGGTGCCGGTCACATGGCCGTAGTAGTCCACCACGAACTCAAAGGAGCCGGTATTGATGGTGAACCCTTCGGCGGCCTGGGTCTCGGTGTAGGTGTACCGCCCCGCAGGCAGTTCCGTCAGGATGATCTCACCGTTGAGATCGGTCTCATCATGGAACACCACCTCACCGGCAGCGTTCTTGATCTCGATGGTCGCCCCGTACACGGGCTTACCGGTGGTCAGATCGGACTTCCTGAGAATGACCTCATTGGGCGCATTGGTCCGTTCGAAGACCAGGGTAGTCTTGTCATTGGTGGTCAGCTTGACCTCGATGATCTCGTCCGAGAGGATGAACCCGGCAGGGGGCACGATCTCACGGACATAGTAGGTGCCGACCGGCAGATCGCAGGAAACTGCATACCCACTCTGGTCGGTGACCATGGTGCAATAGAGGAGACCATCTGCATCCCTAACTTCGTATTCCGCACCGGCCAGCATCCGTCCGTCTTCCATTTCGTCGCTCTTCCAGATGGCGATGTTGCCTACAAAGCGGTCATTCCAGATGGGCTCATCCACATACACCTTGTTGTGGCCCTTGACGGTCAGGGGATAGGATTCCTCGGACAGATGGATGGTGTTGTCAGGGAGCTTCAGCTCTCGTAAATAATACTTGCCGAAGGGCAGCGTGGCGCTGGAAACGGCCATGCCGCTGGCGTCTGTGGTCAGGATGTCCACCAGGGTGTTCTTGGGGATGACCCCGATGGCCTCGGCGGTGTACAGACCGAACACAGCCCCTTCCAGGGGACCGGCCTCGAACTTCATAGTCTGCTTGTTGAAGTGATCCGTCTTCTTGACGATCTTCACCGAGGTGGGGATCCGGTTGTTGATCGCGGTGACCTCGCCGTACACGATGGGGGTATTCTGGTCCTTGTACGCCAGCGTGACCGTCTGAATGGAGGCGTCCAGCTCATATCCGGCAGGTGCCCCAGTCTCCTGCACGGTGTAGGTTCCAAAAGGGAGCAGGCCGGTCTCCGCAATACCGTCCGCGTCCGTGGTGAGAGTGGCCACAACGGTTCCGGATTCGTTCTTTACCGTGAACTCGCATCCGGCCAGGCCGCCGTTCTGATACTTGGGTGTATGGAGCTGGCCGTACTCCGTGTTGGTGACGGTGGTGCCCACCAGGGCTTCGCCGGTCTTCTTCACCCGGATTACGCCCTTGGCTGTCTCGTTCTGGACCTCCAACGTGGTGGTCTCGCTGGCCTTGACGATGACGGTGTTGACCATGCCGTCAATGACATAGGGTCGGACGGTGGACAGCTCCTTCACATAGTAGGTGCCGCCGTTCATGTTATCCAGCAACACAGTACCGTCTGTGCCGGTGGTGACTTCCGTGATCTTGGTGGTGCAGGCAGCGTCCGAATAGACGCCGAACTTGACCCCGGCCAGAGGTGCGTTATTGTCCCCATACTTCTTGATCTGAAGCTTACCGGCAGCGGGGGTGTTGACGCCGAAGGAGGCGCTGGCCACGACCTGAGCGGTGGTCGCGCACAGAAAGATCTTCTGAAGGCTGTCCTTGGAAGGGATATATGCCGTCATGTTCTCCAGGGCGCGGGTGTCCTTGCCGGTGGCCGTGATGGAGAAGGTCTGACCAGCGGCGGTCAGCGGCGCGGTGATGGTCAGAGTTTCACTCTGCCGTCCCGTGAAGCCGGTGAGGGTCACGCCCGCAGGCAGCCCGGAGGTGTCCAGGGTGTACTCGGAATTGATGTTGGTCAGCTGCACGGTGGTGGTGCCGCTGTAACCGGTGCCGGACCGGTCCAGGGCTAGGGCGGAGGGTGTGAACTCAATGGCATGGTTCAGGGTCTTCTTATCCCTGGCCATCTGCAGCAGCTCGTCCGCCCATTCCAGCACATGCTCATACCCCAACTTAGCCCGGATCTGATTGGGATGGGCACGACGATTGGTGAAGGAATAGCTGCCGGGCTCACCGTTTTCACTGAGCCAGAAGCGGATGGCATTTGCTGTCGCTTGTCTAGCCTCGTCCTCACTAAAACCATCCGGGGTGTTGCAGGGATAGCCGAACATGAGGATAGTCTGAAGTCCCGCCAGCGTGTTCGCGCCGAATACAGAGGAAGGTTGTGTGGCGGTGTACGATGCGCCGTGGGGATTGCCGGAGGTATGCTCGATACAGTAGCAGACCTGACCGGTGGACTCGATCCAGTGGCGGGGCGTATTCAGGTCCTTCCAGCGACCGCCGCTGTAATACTCGAGATAGTCAAAGGCGCTGTTTGTCTGACTCTGAATCGTCACGCTCTCGGGGAAAGCGCCCTCCGCATGGGCGTGACGCATAGGTACGAAGGAGAACAGGCAGAGCAGACTCAGAGCCAGGGCAACGATTCGTTTGATAGTTCGGTTCATTTCTCAAATTCCTTTCTCGTATAAAAATGCTCCCGGTCGGAGGCCGGAAGCTGCTGTTCGTCCAGGCAAACACAGAATCTGCATTTGCCGGTCTTGAGGTTGTATCCCTCGCAGACAAGGCAGGAATCATCCTTTATCTCTCTCGGAGCCTTGTCGAAGTTTGGGACCTGCTGCATGAGGTGTTCATAGAACTGATGCTTTCCTGTGGTAAAAAACATGGTCCTTTCCGATCCTGTTAAAGGTACGGATCTCCTTCCGAATCGGAGGAAAGGAGGATGCTCAACTGCTCCGCCGTCATGCGGAGGAACGCCTCCCAGACCTCCGGTATTGTAATAAAGGCTTGGATAGGCTTGGGAATGGCGATATGCCATTTCTCATATAGATGGCGGATGATGGCCCAGCAGCAGCCGGTCTCCCCGTCCGCTTCACAGGCGATAAAAAACCGCCTTAGATCGGGGGAGAAGGAGCAGTCCATGCTCCCGGCCAGCTTCTGGGCCTCCGCCGCAAGGGTTTGTTCCTTGATGCTCGGCCCCAGGAGGAACCCGTTGATGCTCAGGTAGTTGATGGCCGCCATGGGCGTCATGCCGCTGTACTCAGCGCAGCCTGCCAGCACCGGCAGATCGGCGCCTTTGCGCTTCTTTCTTCTTCTGCTCATGTTCATCACCTCTCCTGCTCCCTGGCCTGCTTCTGCTCCCGTTCCTTATGCCACCGTTCCTGATAGTCCCTCAGCAAGCCCATGATGATCTCCTGCATCTGTCTTCCAGTCGTCCCTTCGGGGAAATACTCCTCTACGGTGTTGAACCGAAAGGTTATTGTTTCATACATGGGCTTCTGTACGGTCAAGACTTCAACAATCTTCTTGTCATCTATCGTCCCGTCGCTGGCCATTTTCTTTAGCTTTTGTGCCTGGGATAGGGATGGAGCTGTTTCCTCGCGGGACATTACCTCCTGAACAACGGCTTGATCGGCAGGGTTAAGGTAAGAAATCTCAACGGCGGGGTTGAAAGCAAGCTTTTTGTCCTTCACGGCACTCTGTAAGGCAGGAATCAGCCTGTTCAGGCGAATATACCGTTGTACTTGACGAGGACTGTCACCTACTTCTTCTGCAATGGCATCTCTTGCTTTTTGCCCGTATAACTTGTGGCCAACTTGGCCACAAGTTAAATCACGCCTCTCCCCTTGGTGTTTAATTGCCTCCAGTTTCATCTCATACGCCCTTGCCTTCTCAATGTCGGACAGTTCATCGCGTTGCCGGAGATTGCTGTCCACCATGAGGATGACAGCCGTATCATCGTCTACTTCCCGGATGAAGCTGGGAATCTGACAGATACCGGCGCGCCGACATGCTTCCACGCGATTATGGCCGGAAATGATCTCATAGGTTTCGCCGTCTGCCTTCGGGCGGACGATGATCGGGGAGATGACGCCGTTTTCCTGGATGCTCTCGACCATCTTCGCCATTTCTTCCTCGTTATATGGATTGAATGGCTGATTCGGGAACGGAACCAGGCTGTCGATTTCCAGCTCCAAGGGCCTGCCGTCCGGCTCCGGCTCCTCGACGCCGTACATCTGCTCGAAGGTCAGAGGAGCAAACCGGTCTTTACTGCTCTCACTGCTGCTCATTGGCAACTACCTCGTTTGCCAATGCTTGATAGGCTCTTATGAGATGGTTCCAGGACATATAGCTGATCAGGCTCATGCCATGCGCCTGGGCCTCGGAGGCTTTCACGGAGGAAGGCAGCTCGGTCTTGTACACCTTGTCGCCATACCGCTGCCGGAGGTTTTCTACGTTGGTGCGCTTTGCGATGGACACATTGTTCCGCCTGACGATCACGATACCTTCCAGATACAGTTCCGGGTTCATTTTCCGCTGAATACCGTTTATAGTCGAGGTGATCTGCTCCACGCCTTCCACGCCGAAGAACTCCGGGTCCACCGGGATCATGACGCTGTGGGAAGCGACCAGGGCGTTCTGCGTCAAAACACCGAGGCTGGGGGAACAGTCGATCAGGATGCGATCAAAGCTCCACTGCTGTTTTTCCACATACTTACGAAGAAGATACGGAGCCTCCGGCTCATTCTTCAAGGAACGCTCAAAAGCCAGCAGCTGTTTGTCTGCGGGCATGATGTACAGGGGATCATATTTCGCGGGAACGATCCCTTTCATGGGGTCGGCATCTATGCCGTTCATGATGTCCACCAGCGCATTGCGGATCGTGTACTGACTGCGCTTGACCTTGCAGCCCAGGCCACGGCTCATATTGCCCTGACCGTCCATGTCTATCAGCAGGACCCGCTCACCCATACGGGCAAAACAAGCGCCGAGGTTGATTGCCGTGGTCGTCTTGCCGACGCCACCCTTCTGGTTAACGATTGCTGTTACTTTACCCATTTTCTTTGCCTTTCCAGTAAAATAGTTTTTTTCGTTTCCTTCTCAGGCCGCCGTCCTCGCGCATGTCCTCTCGGACCCCCGCCTCCCGGCCGGGCCGCCCAATGCTGTGACGCGTTCAAGGCGGAAGTATCATTCTGCTGTTACCTGATCGGGCTATTCGGTTGTCAAGGAGCCCTCGATCCGCTTTCGCCCGCCTTCTGGCAACGAAAAAAGCCGGATGAACTGACAGAAGGGTGTTCTTTGACCGACCTGGGTTCTGTCCGCTTGGACAGGTCCTCCGATCTTCTTTGAACATCCGCTGCCGTATGCATCCGGCTTGGGATCTTTGGTTGTTGTGAGGTTTCCTACCTCACGAGGACAATGTTAACGCATGGGAAGCCATTTGACAGTGACATGGCGTGTCCCTTTTTTGGGGGTTTTTGGCATGTTTTTGGGTATAAAAATCGAAAAAAGCAAGAGAAATAGGCAAAAATTATGGTGACATGGCATGTCACCCCCCCTAAAAGTTTTTTCTGTGTTTTTCGTAGTATACTTCCTAACAATTCTTGGTACAAAGAAAGAACTGATCGCCCCTGCGGATGATCAGTTCACCATTTCGCCTATTCCTTTAGGTGTTATGCGCGTTGTCTATGATTCATTTCCAATAGGCCGAAGTCCTAATTGCTTCAAGCAGTCGTTACATTCATGTATCGAGCTGGTGGTCATACTGGTCAAAATGATTTTGTATGCCGTATGCTCCGTAGTATCAATAAGAGAATATCCTGCTTTTTTTACCAAGTCGAACGCAAACAATGGATGCAGTTTCAACCCTATGCAAAGACAAATCACCGTCTGCAACGAAATCTTTGGATAAGCATTCGTTTTGTAACGGCAGATTTGTCTCCGGGACAAAAGGCTGCTCTCTGCTAATTGGTCCAGCGTAATCCCTTTTCGATTCATATGTGCAGATAAAGTATCGCCAAAACTCAATGGAAGCGATTGAGAGATAGAAGCAACCGTCTGTGTTGTTTTCTTAAAGGCTGTGGGAGATAGCTCACTTCCTGTGATAAAGATCTCATCATCCTTTGCTTTTCTAAACATGCCGTATGGCATACTTTGAGTAGATCTTTGAAAAACAAAAGATAGGCAGCACTCATCCGGGTGGCTTTTGGCGTAGGTGGTCAGCCGCAAGACACCATCTTGGTCCCGATATATATATTTTCTGTCTCGTACAACAAAACAGTTTTCTACATAGGTATAGAATCCAGAAGCGATAGCCTTCCAAAACAGCGGGTTTCGGGAGGCTTCCCGCACCGCATTGTCAAAACCTATGTTGTACCGTCTTGTTTCATAATACGCAAAGGCTCCTTCCGCCCCCTCAAAGCCCAACTCCTTCATTCGGATCTTTGCCATTTGCCGGGACACATCAAAAAAACGGCAAAGCTGATCTATCGTCCTCTCCATGCGCAGATTGGAAGAAAGCGGCTCATATCGTAACAGCCATTCGTTTGCTATGAACTTGGTCACCCAATCCGGCATCAGCAAGCGAGGCGCTAGAGAGTTGGCCTGCCATTCCATTCGCTCAAGGGAGGTCCATCTATGTGCGGAGCCTTCGATTTTCAGCTTCCGGCAGGCCGTCGCCGCATATTCCCGATTCCAAACCTTTGCCAGCTGGAAGGCGGGCCTGTGGAGCAGCCAATGAACGCACTCGTGAAGGATCGTATTATTTCGAACACGCTCATCCGGGAATCCGGCTGCAGGAACATTGACAAAGATCGTCCCGGCGGTGACGGGGATGATACTGATACCGCCGGTAATGGGGTCTGTAATGACGGTGCTGGCATCTTCAAAGAAAATCTTCCCCAAAACTTCTCCGTCAGCATCGAAATGAACATCCATTACTGTCAAGCCCAGGCTACGGACAGCCTGGCCGATGCTGATCGGAACCGCATAACTGGATGCCCGCGGATACAGAGCATTGACCATTCGAACTGCAACAGAATCCAGTTCCTTCTTAGAGATTGCTGGGATCAGGTCATCCGGCAGCATGGATTTCGGACGGTATGAATCCCATGCAGGGCAGGCACAGCGGGTATGGATGACCTCATAGTTTTCATCCATTCTGAAGTAGGCCTCTACGATCATGATGATCGGTTTCTCAAGCCCATCTTCCTCTTTTATGCAGTTCACTGTGGTGTCAACATAGAGATATCCGCCTTCAATCTCATACTGCTTAGCGACCACTTTCCTTACCGAAACCGGTCGGATACGAACCTTCTGACACCGGCAATAGTGATTTATTTCGGCAAACAGCTCGTCAGAAAAACGCTCTTTAACGAGCGCTGTAAGCGATGGTCTTTTTCCGTATGCGGCTGCAAACGGTACAACATTATAAGCCTGTTCCATCGCATAACTCGCCCTCATCAAAAGTCGGTGTCATCAGATCGACCTCACAAATAGAAGTACCGATCAGCCGATAGCGGAAAGGCTTTCCGCACCAGGGGCATAACGCATCCTCCGGCTGAGGTCTGTAATCCAGTATCATGTGGTTTTGGCATCTTGCACACTTCGTTACTCTCACCATTCTTATCATCCTCCTCTCGTGCAATACTCCCTATCCGATCACGCGGATATCATATAAATCATCAAAGCAAATCTTCTCTTCGTTGTTCGATCCGATCCTGCTGACTCGGAAAAAGCGATAGTCGCGATTGATCTGGGTAACAATTCCTTCCGTCTCCCAATCATGGAAGTTGGCATAGAAGCTGATAAACACCTTAGATCCTTTTTCCACTTTGCAAAGGATCTCAGATATCCGCATCTGATCCTCCTCGGAAACGCCGTGTTTTTGTACGCGGGAATGGCGCTCCTCCCGATCTTTTAAGGCTTCTGCTAGTCCTTTCATGGCGTCAAAGGGCATGAATTGCTTAGCGCGCTGTTCTCTCATCATCATAACCGGCCCGATGACCTCCTATGAATGTATTCCGCTCACGCTGCGTTCCAGCTTTATTGAGGTTTATAGCACGCAACACTGCGTTCTTTCCAAACTTATCCCGCACTTCCAGCACGGTCCGTTCAACAGCTTTCTCTTTGTCGACTTTTTCCCAGTCGGTGAACAGGTCATATCCTTCACAGCCTTCATCTCTTGTGTCGCAGAAAGCGATAGCGAGATTCCGTATCGGCACACCCCAGGCAACGATCTCCCGAAACTTCTGCTTTACGGCAGGCTCAATGATGGACGAAAGCTGCGTAGGACAGTTGAGCTTAATGGAACCTTGTGCTGGAGGGTATTGCTCATATCGGGAATATCCGACGCCGATCCACACTTTTTTTGTGATCACATGACGTTTGTATAGCTCCAGACAACCATGTATGGCCATCTCTGCCATAACGACAGCAGCTTCATCATAGTCGTAATCACGTGGAAGGATCTGCGAAAACGACACAGAGTGGCTTTTGCTCTTGTAATTCTTGATATCCTGCATAAGGCAGGTCTCTCGTC
>CADBYI010000028.1 GCA_902798825.1 uncultured Eubacteriales bacterium
GGCGGTCCCATCATCCGGATGCTGTTTCGCAGCATCCAGCCCGATTCCCTGGCCATCGCCACCAGCATCATGCGGGTGGCCTCCATAAGCGTCGTCTTCATCTCCCTGGTCCAGACCATGACCGGCGCTTTGCAGGGCATGGGGCGGCAGCAGTGGCCCGTTTGGAGTCTTCTGGCGGGAGGCGTGCTGAAGATCGTTTCCAACTACATCTTTCTTTCCCTGCCCGCCGTAAACATCCTGGGCGCCTCTATTTCCAACGTAGTCTGCTATGGCGTGGCAGGCCTCATCGACACAGTCTTGGTCCTGCGGGTGACGGGGCTGAAAGTTCGCCTGTGGGAGATGTTTCTCAAGCCCCTGGTGTGTTCCTTAGCCATGGGTGCCGCTGTATTCCTGGTGTACAAGGGTCTATATGCCCTCCGGCCGGGCACCATCGCCACTTTGCTTGCTGTGATCGTGGGCGTCGGGGTCTATCTTTTGATGGCCATTGTGACGGGGCTGTTTACTCCGGAGGAGCTGGACAGCATCCCCGGCGGCGGACGGATCAAAAAATATATACGCAGAGGGTGAAAGATGAAGAAAACACTGACGATCGCTCCCTTGAGCACCCCTGAAACCATAACGTTGGCCGCCTGGAAGGCTATCCAGGAGGCCCCCACGCTGTATGTACAGACGGCGAACCATCCTTCAGCCCGTCCGGTGCTGGAGGCTGGGCTGTCCTTCGTATCCATGGACGATCTGTATGCGGAGGCTGCGGATTATGACCAGCTGAACGAATCCATCGCGGACAGGCTCACCTCCGGGGATTCCGCCGTCTATGCCGTGATGGGCGGGGGATGCTTTGCACAGCTTCCCTGCATACGGAACGCCTGTGACAGAAAGGGATTCGAGCTTGTCCAGCTGTCCGGTGTGCCCTATCATCTGGCGGCCTTTCCCGAAGCGGGGGAGGGGCAGATGTATACGGCCAACGAGCTGCCGGACACGCTGGATACAGACGCGCCGCTGTATATCTCCGAGCTGGACAACTCTCTTTTAGCTGGGGAGGTCAAGCTGAAGCTCCAGCGGTTTTACCCGGATGACTATCCCGTAACCCTGGCCGTTCAGCGCTCCTCCGGCAGCTACGAGCAGCGGGCGGTGCCCCTATATACTTTGGATCGACAGGAGGGTTTCTTTGCCTCCACGGTCCTGTATGTGCCGGTCCTGCCCTTCGAGCAGAAGCAGACCTATGGCTATGAGGACCTGTTGAAGGTGCTGCGCAGGCTTCGAGCCCCGGACGGCTGCCCCTGGGATCGAGAGCAGACCCATGTGAGTCTGAAAAAGGACATGCGGGAGGAGTGCTATGAGCTGATGGATGCCATCGATGAGGATGACGATGAGCATATGATAGAGGAATGCGGCGACGTGCTCATGAACATCCTGTTCCACCCCATCATCGGGGAGGAGCAGGGCAGGTTCGACGAACGAGACGTGACCACAGGGATCGTAAAAAAGCTCATCTATCGCCATCCCCACGTCTTCGGCACGGTTCATGTGAGCTCCAGTGATGAGGTTTTGAAGAACTGGGATGCCCTGAAGCAGAAGGAGAAGGGGCAGCAAACCGTATCGTCTACCCTTAAAAGCGTGCCCCGGAGCTTTCCCGCTTTGCTGCGCGCCGAGAAGGTCCAGAAGAAGGCCCGCAGGGTCGGGTTCGACTTCGATACCGCCGAAGACGCGTTCTATAAGATAGGCGAGGAAAGCGAGGAGCTTCGATCCGCCATGCGCTCGGGCAGGGATATCGAAAAGGAGATGGGGGACTTGCTCTTTGCCGCCATGAACGTCTGCCGGCTGCTGGGACTCGATGGGGAGGAAACCTTGCATAAAGCCACGGATAAGTTCATTCATCGATTTGAACAGATGGAAAAAAACATAGACGCGGCGGGAAAAAAGCTGACCGATATGACGCTGCCTGAAATGGATGCGTATTGGGAAATGGCAAAAACAACGGAATTGCAATAATTTTTCTCAAATTGGGTATTGATTTTAGCGCCCATCACTGCTAAAATAAGACCCGTTCGAGCAAAAATGAATTGGGAGGATTAATCATGAACAAGGCTGAACTCATCTCTGTCGTAGCAGAAAAAACCGCCGTTTCCCGCAAGGACGTGGACAAGATTGTCAACGGTGTTCTCGATACCATCATGGAGACCCTGAAGAACGGCGAGAAGGTTTCGCTGGTCGGCTTCGGCGCTTTTGAAGCGAAGGATCGTCCCGCCCGCAAGGGCCACAACCCCATGACCGGGGAAGTCATCAACATCGAAGCTTCCAAGGCACCCTCTTTCAAGGCCGGCAAGTCCCTGAAGGAGATCCTGAACTAACGACAGGCGTTCCACCGTCCATTCGGACGATTCAGCTTATTTCGACCCCGTTGCATTTTTGCATCGGGGTCTTGCTTTATTTGCGAAATACCATCGGTCAAAAACGATTTCGCTCTTTTCATACGCCGTCGCTCATGATATACTTTTATCGATATATACTACTCTGGAAGAAAGGCACCCTATGAGCATCAGTTTATTCGACATCATCGGGCCGCGCATGATCGGCCCCTCCAGCTCCCATACAGCCGGGGCTGTGCGCATCGGCCAGGTTGCCAATCGTCTTGTAAACGGCAAGGTGAAGGCCGCTCGGGTGACGCTGTATGGCTCCTTTGCGGAAACGGGTCGGGGCCATGGCACGGACACAGCCATCGTGGCGGGCATTTTGGGTGTGAATCCG
Source organism: uncultured Eubacteriales bacterium (assembly GCA_902798825.1). Lineage (GTDB taxonomy): Bacteria > Bacillota > Clostridia > Christensenellales > CAG-138 > RUG472. Next base: position 2,749 of record CADBYI010000028.1, read on the forward strand.
GATCAGGGCACCATTCGCTATGCCAAGCTCCTGGCCAAGGAGGCTGATGTGGATATCCCCGTGTTCTTCAGCAATGAGGAGCCGGAGCATCCCAACACGGCCAGGGTCTATGTGCAGGGGGAGGACGGCCAGGAATACACCTATATCGGCACCTCCATCGGCGGCGGTCGCATTCGAGTCACCGACATCAACGGTATGGCGGTCAGCTTCTCCGGAGAATATCCCACCCTCATTTGCTTCTATCAGGATGCACCCGGCATGATTTCCAAGGTTTCCTCCATACTGGCCCTTGAGAAGATCAATGTGGCCTTTATGAAGGTCTTCCGTTCGGAGCGCAGGCAGGGCGCCTGTATGGTCATCGAAACGGATACGCCGGTGGACGAGGCTACCCGACAGCGTATCGTCAACAATGTGGACGGCATCAAGGAGGCCTGCACGCTATGATCGATTATACCTTTACATCCGGAGAGGAACTGCTTCGCCTTTGCCGGGAACAGCAGATACCCATCAGCGAGGCGGCCGTTCTTGCGGAGCTGGCCCGGGAAGAGATGGACCGGAAGGGCATCATGGGGGAAATGCGCACGAATCTGGAGGTCATGCGGGAGAGCATCCGCGTGGGCCTGGAGGAGCAGCAGGTCTCCATCACCGGCCTCATGGGTGAGGATGCGGACAAGCTCATGGCCTTTACGGAAGAGGCGGTCATGGGGCGGGAGATGACCCGGATCGTGGCCTCCGCCATGGCGGTCACCGAGGTCAACGCCTCCATGGGCCGGATCGTGGCCGCCCCTACCGCCGGTGCCAGCGGCATTTTGCCCGCCGTGCTCATCCAGTATGGGGACGCCCATGATCTGGGGGAAGATCAGCTGATTGCAGGTCTCTGCAACGCCGGCGCCATCGGCATGATCATCGCCCGCAATGCCAGCATCGCCGGCGCATCCGGCGGCTGCCAGGCGGAGACCGGTTCGGCCGCGGCTATGGCCGCCAGCGCTCTGACGGAGCTTAGGGGCGGGACGCCTGAAATGTGCCTCCATGCGGCGGCTATCGCCTTGAAAAATGTCATGGGTCTGGTATGCGATCCCGTCGCCGGGCTGGTGGAATGCCCCTGCATCAAGCGCAACGCCATTGGTGCTGCCAACGCGGTTTTATGCAGCGACATGGTCATGGCGGGGATCGAAAGCATCATCCCCTTCGACGAGGTGGTCATCGCCATGCGCAACGTGGGCCGCATGATGCATCCCGATCTTCGGGAAACGGCGAGGGGCGGCATCGCCGCCACGCCCACCGCACAAAGGATCGCGGAAAAGATAAGAAACTTTGAGTAGAGGAGCAATAGACAAATGTATCGCATCGCGAAGAAGGAGCCTCTGAATCCCTTTGTGACCCGCATGAGCATCGAGGCCCCCTTGGTGGCCAAAAAGGTTCAGCCGGGCCAGTTCATCATCCTGCGGGTGGAGGAGAACGGGGAGCGCATCCCTCTCACCGTGGCCGGATATGATCGGGAAGCGGGCACGGTGGATATCATCTTCCAGATCGTGGGCGCCACCACCGAGAAGCTGAACCACAAGCGGCAGGGGGAATGCATTCCCGATTTCGTCGGCCCCCTGGGCAAACCCACGGAGGTGGATGGGCTCAGGCGCGTTGCGGTCATCGGTGGCGGCGTGGGCTGCGCCATAGCCTTCCCCGTGACCAAAAAACTGTTTGAGCAGGGCTGCGAAGTGGATGCTGTAGCCGGGTTCCGGAATCGGGATCTGGTCATTTTGGAGGACGAGTTCAGAGCCAACAGCACCCGGTTTATCCCCGTCAGCGACGATGGGTCCTGGGGCGAAAAGGGATTGGTCACCGATGCGCTCAAGAAGCTCATCGACAGCGGCCGAACCTACGATCAGGTCATCGCCATCGGTCCCCTCATCATGATGAAGTTCGTCTGCCGCCTGACCCGGGAATATGGCATCAAGACGGTTGTCTCCATGAACCCCATCATGATCGACGGCACCGGCATGTGCGGCTGCTGCCGGGTGACGGTGGACGGCAAGATGAAGTTCGCCTGCGTGGACGGTCCCGACTTCGACGGACATCAGGTAGACTTCGACGAGGCCATGGCTCGGGTCGCCGCCTATAAGCCCTTTGAGGCTAAAGCGCGGGAAGCGGCCTGCAATCTGTTTTCTCTTGAGGTAAAGTAAAATGGCTAACATGAAAAAAGAAAAGAATCCTATGCCCAGCCAGGCACCCCAGGTGAGGGCCCATAACTTCGATGAGGTGGCCTTGGGGTACACTGAGGAGCTGGCATTGGATGAAGCCCAGCGGTGCCTCAACTGCAAAAACAGGCCCTGCGTCCAGGGGTGCCCCGTGAACATCCGTATTCCCGAATTCATCGCTAAGATCCGGGAGGGGGACCTGGAGGGCGCCTATCAGATCATCGCCGCCGACAGCGCTCTGCCCGCCGTCTGTGGCCGGGTCTGCCCCCAGGAGAGCCAGTGCGAAAAATACTGCGTCCGCGGCATCAAGGGGGAGCCTGTGGGCATCGGCCGACTGGAGCGGTTTGTGGCCGACTACCATAACGCCCGTGCGGAGGGTGCTGCCTTTGTGCCGGAGAAGAACGGCCATCGAGTGGCCGTAGTGGGTTCCGGTCCGGCGGGCCTGACCTGCGCCGGGGATCTGGCCAGGCGGGGCTACGACGTGACCATCTTCGAGGCCCTCCATGTGGCGGGCGGGGTTCTTTCCTACGGCATCCCGGAGTTTCGTCTGCCCAAGGCCATCGTGAAGCGGGAGATCGAAGGGCTTCGGCAGATGGGCGTGAAGGTCCTCACCAACATGGTGGTGGGCCGGGTGCTCTCCGTCCAGGAGCTTATGCAGGAGGAGGGCTTTGAAGCCGTATTCATCGGCTCCGGTGCTGGCCTGCCCAAGTTTATGAACATTCCCGGCGAAAACCTGAAGGGCGTGTATTCCGCCAACGAGTTTTTGACCCGGGTGAACCTGATGAAAGCCTATGAGCCGGACGCCAACACCCCCATCCAGCACGCAAAGCACGTGACCGTCGTGGGCGGCGGAAACGTGGCCATGGATGCGGCCCGCTGCGCCTTGCGCCTGGGGGCCGAATCCGTCACGATCGTCTATCGCCGATCCCTGGAGGAGCTTCCCGCCCGCAAGGAGGAGGTGGAGCACGCCATGGAGGAGGGTATCGTCTTCAAACTTCTGAACAATCCTGTGGAACTCATGGGGGACGATAATCGAAACGTGGTGAAGATGCGCTGCATTCGCATGGAGCTGGGGGAGCCGGACGCTTCCGGCCGCCGTCGCCCCGTGGAGATTCCGGGCAGCGAATATGAACTGGAGACCGACTGCGTCATCATGGCCCTGGGCACCAGCCCCAACCCGCTGATCAAATCCACCACCGAAGGCCTCGCCACCCAGCGCTGGGGCGGCATCATCACCGACGAGGACGGGCTCACCTCCTGCGAGGGTATCTATGCCGGGGGAGACGCTGTCACCGGGGCAGCTACGGTGATACTGGCCATGGGGGCGGGGAAGAAGGCCGCCGCCGCCATAGATCGATACATTCGGAGCAAGGAATAATATATTTTTCTTGACATTTTTCGATGTTTGTCGTATCTTATATTCTGTTTTTTGCCAAATGAAAAGGAGATGAAAAACTATGGCCGGTACGATCTCACGGGGCATTCGGGCCCCTATCATTCGCCAAGGAGACGACATCGTCTCCATCGTCGTGGACTCTGTGCTGGAGACGGCGCAGAAGGAGCATTTTTCCCTTCATGATCGGGATGTGGTGGCCGTGACCGAGGCCGTTGTGGCCCGGGCTGACGGCAACTACTGCACCACGGACGATATCGCTACCGACGTGCAGAGAAAGCTCGGCGACACCGTGGGCGTGGTCTTTCCCATTTTGAGCCGCAATCGCTTTGCGATCTGCCTTCGTGGCATCGCCCGGGGCGTCAAAAAAGTGGTGGTGTTGCTGTCCTACCCGGCCGACGAGGAAGGAAATCATCTGGTGGACGAGGATGCGCTGCTGGATTCCGGCGTCAACCCCTATTCCTCTACTTTGTCTGAAGCTAAGTTCATCGAACTGTTCGGTGAACCCAAGCACACCTTCACCGGGGTCAACTATGTGGAATACTACCGCAGCCTCATCGAGGAGGAGGGAGCCGAAGCCCAGATCGTCTTTGCCAACGACCCCACAGCCGTTCTTGCCTATACGGACACGGTCCTCTGTGCCAACATCCACGAGCGGGAGCGGACCCGAAAGCGTCTGCTGAAGGCCGGCGCCAAAAAGGTCCTGACCCTGTGCGATATCATGAACGAGTCCATCGACGGCAGCGGCTATCAGCCGGAGTATGGCCTGCTGGGCTCCAACAAGGCCACGGAGAACACCATCAAGCTCTTCCCCAAAAACGCTCAGGCGGTGGCAGAGTCCATCCAGGCGGAGTTTATCGCTCGCACCGGTGTCCATGTGGAAGCCATGGTCTATGGGGACGGCGCTTTCAAGGACCCGGTGGGAAAGATTTGGGAGCTGGCTGACCCGGTGGTTTCGCCTGGATTCACGGCCGGGCTCAACGGTCTGCCCAACGAGCTGAAGCTAAAGTATTTGGCGGACAACGATTTCAAGGGCCTGAGCGGGACGGAGCTTCGCGCGGCCATTGAGCAGCGTATCCGGGAAAAGAACGCCAGCTTGAAGGGACAGATGGCCTCCCAGGGCACCACGCCGCGGCGGTTAACCGACCTGATCGGCTCGCTGTGCGATTTGACCAGCGGCAGCGGCGACAAGGGGACGCCCATCGTGCTGGTGCAGAACTACTTCAACAACTACGCTGACGCATAATCTGTATCTATCCCGTGCCCGCTGCATTTGGCGGGCTTTCCTTTTGCCGTTTTGCGTGGTATACTACCAACCATAAAATCCATTCTTTTGAAGGCGATCAAATGAATTACGAAGAAACCATAGCCTATATCCACAGCGCATATTGGAAGGGCACCAAGGACGGACTATCCCGCACCAGAGAGCTGCTGGGACTCTTGGGAAACCCCCAGGACGAGTTGAGGTTTATCCACGTGGCGGGCACCAACGGAAAGGGCTCCACCTGCGCCATGTTGGCCTCTATCCTGCAGGCTGCGGGGTATAGAACCGGCTTATACACATCTCCCTTCGTGAACCGGTTCAACGAACGCATCGCTTTGAACGGTATCCCCATATCCGACCAGGATTTGGTGGATATCTTCGAAAGGATACGGCCCATTGTGGATAACATGGAGAATCCGCCATCGGAATTCGAGCTTATCACCTGTGCTGCCATGCTGTACTATAAGGAGCAAAGGTGCGACGTGGTGGTTCTGGAGGTGGGCATGGGCGGGGAGTTCGACTCCACCAACATTATCCACACACCCCTGCTTACCATCATCACCGCCATGGGGTTCGACCACATGAAGTATCTGGGCAACACCATGACTGAGATCGCCTCCGCCAAGGCGGGTATCATCAAGCCCGACGGCACCACGCTGATCTATGGGGAGAATCCCGAGGCGGACAAGGTGTTTTATGAGACCTGTGAACAAAGGCATTCCCGCCTGGTGGTTACCGACCACAGCCGTATGGTGGATCATGCTCACACCCTCCGGGGGCACGATCTTTCCTTCGGTCCCTATACCCACGTTTATCTGCCCCTTATCGGCAGCCATCAGGTGAAGAACGCCGCCGTGGTGCTGACGGCGGTGGAGGAGTTGAATAGGAGAGGTTTTCTCATCCCCGATGGGGCGGTCTATGCAGGCATGGCCGCGGTAAAGTGGCCCGCCAGGATGGAGCTGTTGAGCGAAAACCCCGTGTTTTTGCTGGACGGGGGTCACAATCCCCACGGGTTCCATGCCGCGGCAGCGACCCTCCGGGAGCTGTTTCCGGATCGGAAGATACGGGTGATGATGGGCGTCATGGCGGACAAGGACCATAGGGATATGATACGGGAGCTGCTGCCTCTTGCCGAAGGTTTCGTCACCGTACAGCCCGATTCGCCCCGGTCCATGACCGCCGAGGATTTGGCGGAGGAGATCCGCTCCCTGGGCGGCTCAGCCGTGCCGGCGGGTTCGGTGGAAAACGGTGTGAAGATGATGATAAAGGAAGCAAAGCCCAACGACGTATTGCTGGCCATCGGCTCTCTGTATATGGCAGGAACGGTGCGGACAGCAATGGGAAAAGGAGAGTAAACCATGGATATTCGCTTGATCGCATTGGATATAGACGATACGCTGGTGGATCATTCCTCCATCATCCCGCCTCGGTCTCTTGCGGCCCTTCGGCGGGCCCAGGCCCAGGGCGTGGAAATCGTGCTGGCCACGGGTCGGGGATACCTGGGCACCGAGGCCATCCGCAAGCAGCTGGGGGAGGGTTTCCACTATATCATCTGCTTTGGCGGCGCGCTGGTGGCGGACTATGCTACCGGGTCCCCTCGCATCCATCGTTTCTTGACAGAGGAGGACGTGGCCGCCTGCCTCCGCATCGCCAACGAGCTGGACCTTCATGTGCAGATCTACCAGGGGGACGAGGTGATCTTCCAGCGCATGACGCCCTTTGCCGAGCAATACTGCGCCTACCAGAAGCTGCCTTGCCGGGCGGACGAGCATCTGCTGGAACACGACTTAAGCAACGTTCCCAAGGTGCTGATCTATGCGCCCCCCGAAGAGGAGGAGAAGTATAAACAGCTGGTGGCCGCACGGCTGCCCCGGCACCTTCATGCTCTGGGCTCAAAACCGGGTTTCATCGAGATCGGCGATGTTTCTGTCACCAAGGGCTCCGCTGTGGCGGCGCTGGCTAAGGAACTCCACATCCAACAGGCCCAGGTATCCGCCATCGGGGACAATACCCTGGATCAGGACATGATCGAGTGGGCCGGTGTGGGTTGTTGTGTGGAAAACGGAAAGGAGGCCGTACAGGCGGCGGCCGACATGGTCATCCCCGCCCAGGCGGAGGAGGGCGTGGCCTGGTTCATCGAACAATACGTGTTGAAGGATCAGGCCTGAACGGTGACTTCGCTGGAGAAGGCGGGGGTATAGGCGAAGGTGGCGGAATCACACTCCTGAATGTACACCCGCGTAAATCCCAGGCTTAGGCAGGCGTCCACGGCGCTCTCATATTCCCGCTTCGTCAGCCGCCTGTTCAGCGGCGGCTTGGCGTCGGGCTGGGGTGTGAATTGGTGCATGAGGGACAGATAGGTGTCCGTGCCGAAATGTTCGGCGACGGCAGACAAAACGTCCCGACTATCGTATACACAGCCAGGCAGAACCAGGTGTCGGATGAGGACGCCTCTTGTTGCGCGTCCGGTTTCATTCACAAAAAGCTGGCCGCTGTGTTCCAGCATCCGTCCGATGGCAGAAAGCGCTGTATCAAAGTAGCGAGGCGCGGCGGAAAAGCGATCCGCCAGCCGCTGATCGTGGTATTTCAGGTCGGGTAGCCAGATATCCACAAAGTTTGATAACTTATCCACAGTATCCACAGACAGATATCCGTTGGTATTGTATACGATGGGCAGGGACAGACCCCTGCCTTTGGCTATATCGAGGGCTTTACAAATGCCGTTGACATGGGGTGTGGGTGTGACCAGGTTGATGTTTTCCGCGCCTATGCGCTCCAGCTCCAACAGGGCGTCCGCCAGAGCGTCCGGTGTGAAATCCTGCCCCAGCTGGCCCGTTTGCAAGACCTTGTTTTGACAGAAAACACACCGCAGATTGCAGCCGGAAAAAAACACCGCGCCGGAACCGCCGTTGCCGCAGAGGCAGGGCTCCTCATAGCGATGCAGCCCGATGCGGGCGATCCGCATGGTGTCGTTACATCCGCAGAAGCCACGCTGGCTCCGGCGGTCGATCATGCAGTTTCTCGGGCAAAGGGAGCAACTCATCACGGCCGCCTGCCGCAAACGAAGTTGCGCTCCCAGTACGCCTGATGGAGGCTGCTTTTGACCACCTCGCCCTTGGAGGAGGAGGCGTGGATCATGGCGCTGCCGCTGACACAGATACCAGTGTGGTTCACGCTGTTTTTGGAATCGCTCTTGAAGAAAACAAGGTCCCCTGCCTTTAGATCGCTCATGGAGGAGATCAGCGTCCAGCTTCCGTTTTGTGAGTAGCTCTTGGCACTGCGGCGGCTGACGCTGTGACCGCTCTGCTTGAGGCAATAGTATACAAGGCCGGAGCAATCGAAGGAATCCGGGCCCTCCGCGCTCCATACATACGGTTTGCCCAACTGGTCCTGGGCTGCGGCGACCAAGCTGGAATAGGTCTTTTTGCCGGAAGAGGTTCGATTTTTAGTGGACTCTGGCTTGGAGGTAGCACTATCGGCTTTGCTCGTTGCCTTGGCTGTCTTTTTTTCCGTGGCTTTCTTTGTGGCCTTGGCCGTCTGTTTGGCGGCGGTGCGCCGAGCTGTCGGCTTTGGCGTGGGGGTATCGGTGGGCAGAACGGGTACGGGCAGGGCATCATCGGAATAGAGGATGACCCAGGCGTCGTAATCCAGCTCGCCGCTGACGCTCAACCCGTTGATGGCTTGGAACTGCATGACTGCCTGTTCCGTGTTGGGGCCGAAATAGCCGTTGATTCGGCCCGTGTAGTAGCCAAGCTCCATCAGCCGCTGCTGCAGACGAAGCACATCGATCCCCGTGTCGGACCGCTTGATGCGGTAGGCCTGGGCGTGATCTCCATACAGGGAGATTTGAGTGGCGTTGTCAGCAACGCCGGTCTGAGCCATGTTGCAGGCACGTTGAAACAGGATCACGGCGTTGGCGATGGATTCGTTGTACTGGGACCCGGGTATGTCGGAATCCAGATACCCGAGATCGGTCAATCGCTGCTGGAGGGTGATGACGGAAGCATTGTCGTCACCCAGCCGCAGGGTGGTATACGCGGACAGGATCACCACGTCGGAAGGCGGTTGGGTGGGTCCCTCTGTTGGGGACTCGGTGGGAGCGTAGGTCATGAGCGGCGTGGGAGAGAGGGTAGGGGTGGAAAGGAGGATCGTTGCCGTGGGTACGGGAGAGGCTCCATCCGCCAGCTCGCTGACGGACCGGATGTTCTGAGCGATCGAGGGCACGTAGAGGAGCGATAGACAGGTGCCAAAAACCAGGACCCCGATCAGGATCCGCGGTAAAATATGAATATATGGCAATTTGCGTCGCTCCATCGAAATCATTCCTCCGTTCCAGTATACAGGATGGGACCTTTTTCGTCATGTCCAAAGTTTGAATTTTTTGCAAACGGTTCCCATGGGCGCCATTGTGTGATATACTGCATATGGAAAAGTATGGCTATCGTAAATGTTGTTGAAGTACGGAAAGAGTTCGCCGACAGGGTCCTCTTTTCCAATATATCGTTTGAGATCGGGCCGAGGGATCACATCGGCCTCATTGGCGTAAACGGCTGCGGGAAATCCACCCTGATCCAAATGATCCAGGGCCGCATTCGCCCGGATGCAGGGCATATCTCCATCAGCTCGCAATGCACTGTGGCCTGTGTGGAACAGCTTCCGACACTCGGCGAGGACGTGACACTGTATGACTTCGTGCTTCAGGCCCACGAGGAACTGCTGACCTGGGATAGGGAGCTGAACGAGATCTCGCGCCGCCTCGAAACGGCGGAGGAGGGGGAGCGTCACCGACTCATCGACCGCCAGTATCGGCTCATGGAGCGCTTTGAGCGGGAGGGTGGGCTGACCTTTCGAAACATGACCCGTTCGGCCTTGCTGGGCCTTGGGTTTAGTGAGGAGGAGCTGGAGCGCCCCATCGTTCGCTTCAGCGGCGGGCAGGTGGCCAAGGCCATGCTGGCCCGGGCCATCCTTCGCCGGGCTGATCTGCTGCTGCTGGACGAGCCCACCAACAACCTGGACGTGGCGGCCATCTGCTATTTGCAGGAGTTTTTAAGCAGCTACAAAGGCGCTTACGTGCTGGTCTCCCATGACCGGGCCTTTTTGGACGCCTCTGTGAACCGGGTGCTGGAGCTGGAAAACGGCCATCTCATCGCCACCCGGGGGAATTATACGAGACATGTGGAGCTGAAGATGGACGAGCGGGAGATCGCCGCCCGCCGGTATCAGCAAACCATGAAGGAGATCAAGCGGATCGAGGGCATCATCGCCCAGCAGCGCCGCTGGAACCAGGCCCGCAATTACGTGACCATTGCCTCCAAGGAGAAGCAGATCGAGCGGCTGAAGGAGGGACTGGTGGCCCCCGAGAAGGATCCCGCGGCGATCCATTTTCATTTTCGCGGGACGGAGCCCTCCGGCAACGAGATCATCGACGTCAAGGATCTGGGCGTGTCCTATGGTGAGAAGAAGGTATTTGAGCACGGGAACCTGCTCATCTGGAAGGGGCAGACAGTGTGCCTCGTGGGCGCCAACGGATGCGGGAAGTCCACCTTCTTGAAGGTACTGACGGGGCAGCTCCCCCCTACGGAAGGGTATTTTCGCCTGGGGGCCGGGGTAAGGCTGGGGTATTTTCAGCAGAACACGGACAGTCTGACCCCGGAAAACACCATATTGGAGGAGATGCAGGATGCCTTTCCCCATGCATTGGAGGGGGAACTGCGCAACTATCTTGGCGCGTTCCTGTTCCGGGGAGACGATATCTATAAGCGCATCGGCGCGCTGTCCGGCGGGGAACGGGCCAGGATCAAGCTGCTGCAACTGGTTTTGAGCGGCGCGAACGTGCTGCTGCTGGACGAGCCCACCAACCATTTCGACATCGCCAGCTGCGAGGTGCTGGAACGGGCGCTGGAATTCTTCGGCGGTACGATCCTGGTCGTGACCCACGACCGGTATCTGGTGGAGCGCATAGCGGATCGAGTGGTGCTTCTGGAGAAGGATGGATTCGTGGAGCCGGAGGAGGACGAGGAAAGTGTCTTCGATCGTCTGAAGACTCGCCCCATCCAAAAGCAGGAGAAGCCGTCCGGGGATACCCGGGACAACTATTATCTTCGACAGAAGGAAGCCAAGGCCGCTCTTGCTGCCGCCAAGCAGGAGATCAGCCGAACGGAGCGGGCCATCGAGGACAACGAGAAGGCGCAGAGCCGAACCGAGGCCGACATCGCGGCAGCGGAACGACAGGGCAATTTTGAGGAGATGCAGCGGCTTTGCATCGCTTTGGGACAGCTGCAGAGCGAGGAGAGCCGTCTCTATGAAGCCTTGGAACGGGCGGAAAAGGAGAAAACACTGTTGGAAAAGGAGGGAGAAGAATGAATTGGGGCGGATTTCCCGTGGCCTTTCGCTTCCCTGTGCAGGATTTTTCGTTGGAAACGAAGAAGCGCTGCTGGGACTATGTCCTGCCGGCTCTGACCTATGCGGATTTGACGAACACGTCCCTGTGGGAGGCGGAGTCGGCGGAGACGTTCGATGCTGACCAGTTGGTCTATATAGCCATCGTGGCCCCAACCTCCATCACCCCCAGCCGTAAAAACAGTCTCCTCTGGCGAAGGGACGGGCGGCTCATGAGCGCCTTGACCCTGTATCTGCCGATGGTCCAGGAAAACTATTTGGAGTTGAACACCAAATACGTCAAGCTGGCCACCGTGACGCCGGAACGGGAGATCATACCGGAGGAAGTCGGTAGGGGACTGTTCCCCGAACAGATCGAACGGCGGGAAAAGGCTCCTTTTTGCCTGCGGGCACTGATCCTGCCCAAAGGAGAGCTGCCCTTTTACGAACGGATCGCCCTGTGCCGCCAGGCAATGGAGGAGCTGTATGAAGCGGACGAGCGCCGCTATCTCCATATGCTGCCCCTCTGCCCCGGCCAAGATGGCGCAGTGTACACGGCGGCCGCATTTTGGCATGGGCGGTTCTTTTCCGAGATGATCCCGGATAAAGCCGGGGAAAAGCACCGCTGCTTTTTTGCCGCGCTGCCGGGTCGAAAGCTCCTCGTTGACGGGTTCTCCGTTCCGGATATAGATGCGCCGCTAAGGGAAGAATACGGCCTCGGTCGGGCCATCCGCGTGGCTAAGGATCGGGGGTTTACGGATATTCGCCTCTGCGCCAGGGGGTTGGATCATCCCCCCTGCGAGGCAACCGACATGGAAGATATGGATGAACTCTATGGGCTGTCGCGGCAGCTGCCCCTGTATGATCAGGTGATCCTGGCGGAATATGGCCGGGACGGACGGATAGAGTACGAGACCATAGATATGGACAGGAGGGACAAAGGATGCGTATCGTCGATATTATCGAGAAGAAACGGGACGGCGGAGAGCTGACCCGGGAGGAGATCGAAGAGCTGATAGTGGGGTATGTGAAGGAGCAGGTCCCCGACTATCAGGTGGCCGCCTTTTTGATGGCTGTGGTTTTCCGCGGCATGACGGATCGGGAGACGGCCATCCTTACCGACGTGATGATGCACAGCGGGGATACGGTGGACTTGTCGCCTCTTGCCGGTATCAAAGTGGACAAGCATTCCACCGGCGGCGTGGGGGATACCACCACCCTTATCGTGGCGCCCTTAGTGGCGGCCTGCGGGGGCATCGTGGCAAAGATGTCCGGCAGGGGCCTGGGCCATACCGGCGGCACGCTGGACAAGCTGGAATCCATCCCCGGCGTCAACATCGAGCAGCCTTTGGACCGGTTCATGAACATCGTGCGGGAGAACGGCCTGGCTGTCATCGGCCAATCCGGGAACCTGGTCCCCGCGGATAAGAAGCTGTATGCCCTGCGGGACGTGACGGCCACCATCGGCAGCACGCCCCTCATCGCCTCCAGCGTCATGAGCAAGAAGCTGGCCGCCGGCGCGGATGCCATCGTTCTGGACGTGAAGGTGGGGTCCGGCGCCTTTATGCACACGGTGGAGGACGCAAAGCGACTGGCCTCCCTGATGGTGCGCATCGGCGCCCATCTGGGCCGCCGGTGCGAAGCCATCATCACCGATATGAATCAGCCTCTGGGCCTGGCCGTGGGCAATGCCCTGGAGGTCCAGGAGGCGGTGAACGTGCTTTCCGGCCGGGTGTCGGAAGATGAGCCTCTGGTGGAGGTGAGCCTCCTGCTGGGCGCCCATATGCTTATGCTCAGCGACATCGTGGCCACAGAGGAGGAGGGAAAGGAAAAACTTCTCCAAGCCCTGCGCAGCGGCAAGGGCCTTGAAAAGCTGCGCCGTATGATACAAGCCATGGGCGGCGATCCTACCTATATGGACCCAGAAAGGATCAAGGAGCTTTGCCGGGTCAACCGGCTGGTGGAGGTGTATCCGCAAAAGGACGGCTATCTTTCCGGTCTGGTGGCGGAAAAGATCGGCATCGCCTCCCAGATGCTGGGAGCGGGCCGCGCAAAAAAGGAGGACAAAATAGACCCAGCGGTTGGTCTTGTCATGCACAAGCGGGTGGGGGACAGGGTGTCTGCCCGTGAGCCATTCTGCACCCTGTATGTGAACGACGAGACTCATTTGGAGGAGGCCGTGGCCTTGCTCCAGGAGAGCATGACCATCTCCCCCGAGAAACCCGATCCGTCGCCCCTGGTGTACGCCATCGTGAAGGAGTGAGCATGGACCATCCGTTTATTGTCATCGACGGCAACAGTTTGATGTATCGGGCGTTCTTCGCCCTGCAGACGCCCATGTCCAGCCGGGACGGCACGCCCACCGGCGCTCTCCATGGCTTTTTGGGTATGCTTCTAAAGCTGCTGGATCGAAAACCCAGCCATATGGCGGTGGCTTTCGACGTCCATGGGCCCACCTTCCGTCATCTGAAATACGATGCATACAAGGCTGGCCGCCGTCCCACCCCGGACGATCTCAGGACCCAGATGCCCATTTTGAAGGATATCCTGCGGCAAATGGGCATCGCCGTGGTGGAGTGCCCCTCCTATGAAGCGGACGATATCCTGGGCACCCTGTCCCGCCGAGCGGAGCAGGCGGGCCTCGATGTGCTGTTGGTCACCGGGGATAGGGACGCCCTGCAGCTCACCACAGATCATACCCATGTGCTGCTCACCAAGAAGGGCATCACGGACACGGTGGAATACGATCCCGAGGCCCTGAAGGAAGCGTACGGTCTGACTCCCGACCATATGCGGGATTTGAAGGCCCTGATGGGCGATTCCTCCGACAATATCCCCGGCGTGCCCGGTGTTGGGGAGAAAACCGCGCTGAAGCTCCTGGAAAGCTATGGTGATCTGGACGGCGTCTATGCCCACAGGGACGAGATCAAGGGAAAGCTGGGGGAGCGCGTGCGGGAGAACGAAGATTCCGCTCGGTTGAGCTACTGGCTGGGCACCATCACCACCGCGGCGCCGGTGGAAACGGAGCTTACGGCGTGCCTGTTCGACGAGGCGAAGCTGTCCGGCGCTGGGGAGACCTTGGAAAAGCTGGGCCTAAGGAGCATCCTTTCCCGCTTGCCCGCCGCCCAGCAAAGCAAACCCAAGGCGGAACAGGTCGTTTGTGAGACAGTGGAGCTGACATCACTGGATGCGGTGAGGGAGGTCGCTCAGGCTCATGATCGGGCAGACGCCCTGGCCCTCGTCATCGCCCCTGGGTTTTCCTTTGCCTATGACGGGGAGAGGGCCTATCAGTTCGTCATGGGCGACACCCTGTTCGACGAGCCGGTGACCCGGAAGGAGCTGCTGCAGGTCCTCTTTGAAGCTAAGCCCCAAAAGGTGCTTACCTTCGATAAAAAAGCCCTGCTCCATGCCTGGCGGGAGGACGGCATACGGGCCTTTCCCATCGCCTTCGACGCCATGATCGCGGACTATCTTTTGAACAGCAATCACCCCATCGACAGCTTTGCCTCCCTTTGCTATGAGCGGCTGGACAGTAAGACGCCGTCGGCAGGGCTCCTGTTCCCTCTGATGACAGAGATGATGGCGGAGCTGAACGAAAAGGGCATGAAGGACCTGTATGATCGGGTGGAGATGCCCCTTGCGGACGTGCTCTTCTCCATGGAAAGCGTTGGGTTTGCTTTGGACAGGTCCGTTTTATTGGAGCTTCACGAATCCTTCTCCAAGCGCCAGGGCGCCTTGGCGGAGCAGATCTACGAGCAGGCGGGGGAGCGGTTCAACATCCTGTCCACCAAGCAGCTGGGGACCATTCTGTTTGAAAAGCTGGGGCTGCCGCCCCAGAAGAAGAACAAGACCGGATACTCCACGGACAGCGACACCCTGGAGGCGATCAAGGATAAGCACCCCATCGTGTCCCTTATCATGGAGTATCGGTTTGTGGCCAAGGTGGACGCCACCTTCGTGGAAGGATTGCTAAAATCCATTGCGCCGGACGGTCGGGTCCATACCAGCTTCAAGCAATGCGTGACGGCCACCGGCCGCATCTCCAGCGCAGAGCCCAATCTGCAGAACATCCCTGTGCGCACGACGGAGGGGCGCGAGATACGCAAGGCCTTCATCTCCTCCCCTGGCAACGTGCTGGTGGGCGCGGACTATTCCCAGATCGAGCTTAGGCTCCTGGCTCACATCAGCGGGGACGAGAATCTGATCGACGCCTTCAACTCCGGCGCGGACATCCATCGGCGGACGGCGGCGGAGGTGTTCCATACGCCCTTCGACGAGGTGACCAGGGAGCAGCGCAGCGCCGCCAAGGCGGTGAACTTCGGCATTGTCTACGGCATATCCGACTTTGGCCTTGCCCAGAATCTGGGCATCCCCGTGAAGACGGCGGGCGGCTATATCAAGCGGTATTTCGAGCGCTATCCCAAGGTACAGGCGTACATGAAGGATTGCGTGGCCCAGGCGCGGGAGAAGGGCTACGCCGAGACCATCTACGGCCGCCGACGGCCCATGCCGGAGCTCAAGAGCAGCAACTACAACACCCGCAGCTTCGGTGAGCGGGTGGCCATGAATATGCCCATTCAGGGAAGCGCGGCGGACATCATCAAGATCGCCATGGTCCATGTGGACAAAGCCCTGAAGGAGGCAGGCCTGACCGGGCGGCTGGTGCTGCAGATCCACGACGAGCTGATCGTGGATGCCCCGGAGGCGGAAGCGGAAGCCACGCAGAAGCTGATGCAATCCTGCATGGAGCAGGTCGCAGATTTGAAGGTCAGACTGATTGCCGAGGCCGCCACAGGCAGGAGCTGGTACGATACGAAATGAGCGCTTATGCACCGATCGGCCTGACGGGAGGCATCGCCTCCGGAAAATCCACCGTCGCCAGCCTGTTCAGGGCCTGGGGCGCCTTTGTGGCGGACGCGGACGAGATCTCACGCCATGCCTTGGACCCGGATACGGATTGCTATGAAAAAACCGTGGCTGCCTTTGGAAGGGGCATACTGCATGGGGATGGGACCGTGGACAGACGGAAGGTGGCGTCCATCGTCTTCTCCGATAAGGGAGCGTTGAACCTGTTGAACGGGATCATTCATCCCTACGTTCGCAGGATCATCCGGGCGGATTCTCAAACGGCGTATACTGAATCGCCAAAACGAATGATCGTCTGGGACGTGCCGCTGCTCTTTGAAACGGGGTACGATGAGGAAGTGGCAAAAACCGTGGTGGTCACGGCCCGGCAAAGCCTGCGCATAGAGCGCATCGTGGCGCGGGACGGCTCCACCCGAGCGGCGGCTCTGCGGCGCATCCGCGCCCAGATGCCGGATCGGGAGAAGGTCCGGCGGGCGGACCTTGTCATACGCAACAACGGCTCTTTGGATGAACTGGAGAAAAGAACGAGGGAAGTGTTCGATGAACTCTTGGAAACTGTGGATAGATGACCATAAACTGATTTGCGCCATCCTGGCGCTGATCCTGCTGGCCGCGATACTGGGCGGCTATTTTCTCTATGGCCGTCCCGCCCTGCTGCGATCGAAATACAAGCTTTCGTATCGGGAGGAGATTCTCGCGTCGGCGGAGGAATTCGACCTGGATCCCTATCTGGTGTGCGGCGTCATCTTCACGGAAAGCGGCTTTCGATCCCAGGCCAAGAGCGGCGTCGGGGCGGTGGGACTCATGCAGCTTATGCCCGCCACGGGGCTGGAGGAGGCGGAGCTGCTGGAAATAGAAGGGGTCACGGAGGAGAGTCTGGCGGAACCGGCGTTGAACATCCGGCTGGGCTGCAATTATCTGAAAAAGCTATTGGATGAATTTGGCGCCGAAAACGTGGCCCTGGCTGCCTATAACGCAGGCCCCGGCCGAGCCAGACAATGGCTGAAGGAGTATGGCACCAAGGAGGATGGGTCCATCCTCTATATACCCTATCCTGAAACCAGCAAATATGTGGGCCGGGTGCAGAGCGCCCGGGGGGTATACCAACGGCTGTACCCGGAGTTGGTCGGGCAGAACGGAGAAAAGTGAAATGATGTTTGTGTTGGCAGGGCTGATCCTTCTTCTGGATCAGGGGACGAAGATTTGGGCCGCCAGCGCCTTGCGCGGACAGCCGCTGGTGCTGATCCCCGGAGCGCTGGAATTGACATATCTAGAGAACCGGGGCGCCGTTTGGGGGCTCATGCAGGGCTGGCAGATCCTGTTTCTAGTGGCGACCTTTCTCTTTTTAGGGGCTCTCGTCTGGTTTTATGTCAAAAAGCACAGGGACATGACGGCCCTGACTCGCGTCATCCTGTCCCTCCTGTTTTCGGGCGCTGTGGGAAACCTGATCGATCGAATGGCGCTGGGCTATGTGCGGGACATGATCTATGTCAGCCTGATACATTTTCCTGTGTTCAACGTGGCGGACAGCGCCATCACCATTGCCGCCGCGCTGCTGGTGATCGAAACGTTTTTTGTAAAGAATAAGGTCACCATCTTCGACCTTATGGAACAGTGCCTTCCGAAGAAGGAAAAGAAGCCGTCCGATGGATAACGAGGAACTGCTTGTTGTGGAAAAGGAATACCGACGGCTGGACGTTTGTTTGTCGGACATGACGGAGCTGTCCCGATCGAGGGCACACGCCCTGATCGATGGGGGACGTGTTCTGCTCAACGGCCGTCCCTGCCGACAGAGCGACACCGTTCGGGTGGGAGACATGGTGCGCTTTTCCCTGCCGGAGGCAAAGCCTGTGGAGCTGATCCCAGAGGATATCCCCTTGGATGTGCGCTACGAGGACGACGAGCTGATGGTGATATACAAACCTGCAGGGATGGTGGTGCATCCTGGTTGCGGCAACTTCCATGGCACGTTGGTACATGCCATTGCCTGGCATCTGCGTAACCTGCCAACCTACGACCCCAACGACCCGCAGGTGGGATTGGTGCACCGTATTGACAAGGACACCAGTGGGCTGCTGGTGGTGGCAAAGACCCCAGAGGCTAAGTCGAACCTGGGAAAACAGTTCTTTCACCACAACACCCACCGCAGCTATAACGCCTTGGTGTGGGGTAACTTCGTGGAAGACGAGGGACGCATAG
>CADBYI010000029.1 GCA_902798825.1 uncultured Eubacteriales bacterium
GTCGTTCCAGTTCTGCACGGGCCGATAGTAGCCGGTGATGCGGCTGTAGACCTCGGTCTTCTGTCCGCAGATGGGGCAGGTGAAGTGCTCGCCCGTGATATAGCCGTGGTCCTTGCACACCGAATAGGTGGGGGACAGGGTGTAATAGGGGAGCTTATAGTTTTCGGCGATCTTCCGAACCAGGTTGGCCGCGGCCTTCCAGTCGGGAAGCTTCTCCCCCAGGAAGGCGTGGAACACGGTGCCGGAGGTGTACAGGGTCTGCAGATCGTCCTGGATATCGAGGGCCGAGAACACGTCCTCCGTGTAGCCCACGGGCAGGTGGGAGGAGTTGGTGTAGTAGGGCGTGCCGTTCTCGTTGGCGGTGATGATGTCGGGGAACTCCTCCTTGTCGTGCTTGGCGAAACGATAGGTGGTGGACTCCGCCGGGGTGGCCTCCAGGTTGTAGAGGTCGCCGTACTGCTCCTGATAGTCGCTGAGGCGCTCCCGCATATGGTTCAGCACGTCCTTGGCGAACTGCTGGGTCTCGGGATGGGTCAGATCCTTCCTGAGCCACTTGGCGTTCAGGCCCACCTCGTTCATGCCGATGAGGCCGATGGTGGAGAAGTGGTTGTTGAAGGTGCCCAGATACCGCTTGGTGTAGGGGTAGAGGCCCGCGTCCAGGAGCTTGGTGATGACGGTCCGCTTGGTCTTGAGGGACCGGGCGGCGATGTCCATCATCCGATCCAGACGATCATAGAAGTCCGCCTCGTCGGCGGCCAGGTAGGCCAGCCTCGGCAGGTTGATGGTCACCACGCCCACGGAACCGGTGGACTCGCCGGAGCCGAAGAAGCCGCCGGACTTCTTGCGCAGCTCCCGAAGATCGAGACGCAGACGGCAGCACATGGATCGGACGTCGCTGGGCTCCATGTCGGAGTTGATATAGTTGGAGAAGTAGGGCGTGCCGTACTTGGCGGTCATCTCGAACAGGAGCCGGTTGTTCTCGGTCTCGCTCCAGTCGAAGTCCCGGGTGATGGAATAGGTGGGGATGGGATACTGGAAGCCCCGGCCGTTGGCGTCGCCTTCGATCATGACCTCGATGAACGCCTTGTTCACCATGTCCATTTCCTTCTTGCAGTCGCCGTAGGTGAAGTCCATCTCCTTGCCGCCCACGATGGCGGGCAGGTTTTCCAGATCCTTGGGCACGGTCCAGTCCAGCGTGATGTTGGAGAAGGGGGCCTGGGTGCCCCAGCGGCTGGGGGTGTTCACGCCGTAGATGAAGCTCTGGACGCACTGCTTCACTTCCTTCTGGGACAGGTTATCCACCTTCACGAAGGGTGCCAGGTAGGTGTCGAAGGAGGAGAAGGCCTGGGCGCCGGCCCACTCGTTCTGCATGATGCCCAGGAAGTTGACCATCTGGTTGCAGAGGGTGGACAGGTGGCTGGCCGGAGAGGAGGTGATCTTGCCGGGGACGCCGCCGAGACCCTCCTGGATCAGCTGCTTCAGACTCCAGCCCGCGCAGTAGCCCGTGAGCATGGACAGGTCGTGCAGATGGATGGCGGCGCTGCGGTGCGCCTCGGCCACCTCGGGATCGTAGATCTCGGTGAGCCAGTAGTTGGCGGTGATGGCGCCGGAGTTGGAAAGGATCAGGCCGCCCACGGAGTAGGTGACGGTGGAGTTCTCCTTCACCCGCCAGTCGGCGATCTTGAGATAGTTGTCCACCAGGTCCTTGTAGTTGAGCAGGGCGGAGTTCACGTTGCGGACCTTCTCCCGCTGCTTGCGGTAGAGGATGTAGGCCTTGGCCACGTCCGCATAGCCGCTTTCGGACAGCACCTTTTCCACGCTGTCCTGAATATCCTCCACGGCCACGCAGCCGTCCTTGATCTTATTCTCAAAATCGGCGGTCACGTGAAGGGCCAGCAGGTCGATCACGCTGGGATGATAGGCTTTGTTCAGGGCCACGAAGGCCTTGGTGATGGCGCCGGTGATCTTGCTGATGGTGAAATCGGTAACCTGGCCGTCGCGTTTTTTGACTTGATACATGGGTCTCTCTCCTGTTGTGATAGTATGGAAAACTTGGTGGGGCAGGGCGCAGCTGCGCCACAGCACCCGAGCATGGTTACTCTACCATATCTTGTGGTTCTGTGTCAACATCTTGTGTTGTTTGTTAACAAATCACACAATATCTTGTATTTATACGGTGCAGTATGCAGAGGTGTATGCCAAAAAAGTCAGGCTACAGGCCACGGATGGATGTATAGGGCACGTATACCCTTGCAATCGATGCGTATTTTTCCAAATCCGCCCGGCTGGGGGCGCTGAGCCCCGCGAAGGGAACGGAGTCCCGATCGGTGAAGGGCTGCAGGAAATAGGCCCTGGCCCCGGCGATCCACTGGCCCATGGCCTCGAAGTCCTCCGCCTTGTGGAGCTGGTCCACCACCGTGGTGCGGAATTCATAGGGCACGTCGCCGTCCATCAGCAGCCGGACGCTCCGGCGGATGGGCGCTAAGTCCAGCCCCGCAAGGCCCACGGTCAGGGCGTATTTATCGGGGCTGTTCTTGATGTCCATGGCCACGTAGTCCACCAGCTTCTCCCGAAGCAAGCCCTCCAGGGCCTCCGGATGGTTGCCGTTGGTGTCCACCTTCACGGCAAAGCCCAGGGCCCGGATGGCCCGAAGCAGGTCCGGTAGCTCTTTCCGCAGCAGGGGCTCGCCCCCGGTGATGGCCACTCCGTCCAGCAACCCCTGGCGGCCCTTCAAAAACCGCAGCAGCTCCCCGTCGTCCATCACCGCCGGGGCGGAGCCGTCCAGCAGCTCTCCGTTGTGGCAGAAGGGGCAGCGAAAGTCACAGCCCCCCAGGAACACGGTGCAGGCCACCCGGCCGGGAAAGTCCAGCAGCGTCATCTTCTGTAAGCCCTGTATCTTCATGGGAAAACTCCTTTAGATGGTGTATAAAATATGAAGGTTTCGCACGTCCCCGTCCTCGATGCCGTCGTTGACGGAATAGGCGTGCTTTTCCAGGTCGCCGCAGACGGCCTTCGTGAGGCCCTGGTCCATGAGCTCGTCGATGACGTCCGCGGCGGTGCTCTCGATCATGTCGTATTTCGACTCCGCCAAATCCCCCTCGTTCCCCGTGGTCAGCAGATACTCCAAGGTCTCCGCCGTCAGCGCCAGCCTGTCAAGCCGCCGCAGGGCCCGAAAGCTCCATTTATAGTAGGGGGCGTAGGTCCGATTCAGCAGGAAGACCACCTGGATGCAGCTCTTCACGAACTCGTTCACCGCCAGCTGGGCCGCCGCCGGTTCCCCGTGCTTCAGGCACCGAAGATAGTTATACTGCCCCGCCTGGGCCATGAGCAGCAGATGGCCCGCCAGCCGCTTTTTGCGCACGTCCTCGGGCATGCGGGAAAGGGCGGCGCGGATGGCGCTGACCTCCCCCAGATCGTCCCGAAAGACGGCCCCGGCCGTGGCCTCCAGCAGCGATTGCTGGGGGAGCTTCAGCCACTGTTCCACCGTCAGCACGCCGTCGGGGGCCCCCACCTTCTCCCGGAAGAAGTCCGCCGTCCGCAGCACCCCGTGCCGGGCCCCGCCCACGGGGGCGACGGCGCCCCGGGAAAAGCCCAGGAACGATTTGGGGAGCTTTGCATAGGCCCGCTCCAGGAGGAAGGCGGTCCGCCGGTCCACCCTGCTTTCGTCCGGCAGCAGCAGGCAGAACCCGGGTTCAAAGTCGTGATCCCGGGAGAGTTCGTCGTCGAAGCCCAAAACCTCGGACCCGCTGCCCATAAGGCCCACCGCCGCCAGGTTTTCCACCTGGGGGAATTGGTCATGGAGCATGGGCGCGCCCCACTGCTCGTAGAACGATCGGGAAAGCTCAAGCCCGTTCATAGATCGATTTGGCCCTTTCGTTGAGATCGTCGGCCACCAGGAAGTAGCCGTAATAGTCGAAGGTGGGGGCGCACTTCTCGCACACGAAGGCGTAGTATCCGTCCCGGGGCACCGTGGGCTCGTCCAGCAGGGCGGCGGCCTTGTCCAGATATTGGCCGATCTTCTGCTCCCCCTTCTCCAGGCCGTGCTCCAGCTCCACGGCGTTGGCCAGGTTGAGGTAGGTGATGGCCTGTTCCAGGGCCCCGTTCTCCACCTTTGCCATCACGTCCAGGGCCTTCAAAAAGGCGGCATAGGCCTCCCCGAAGCGTTTGAGGGCCATGTAGGCCAGGCCCATGTTGTTGTAGAGGCCCCCCAGCCTTCCGTCGGTCTCGGGCAGGCTCCCCTCGTAGATGGTCCGGGCCTTTTCGAACAGCTCGATGGAGCGCTGGGGCATGCCGAAGGCGTCGTAGACCGTGGCGGCGTTCACATAGGCCGTGCCGGCGGACAGGGTGTTTTCGAACCCCAGCTTCTCGATCAGGTTCACGCCCTCGTTGGCGTTCAAAATGGCCTGGTCCTTGTTGCCCGCCTTCCGGTAGTGGCCCATCATCTCGTTGCGCAGGAAGAACTCTCCCCGCAGATCCCCGTTCTGCCGGGCCTCCGCCAGCCAATAGTTCAGATGCCGCTCCGCGCCGGCGTAGTCCCGGCGGCTCATGTATTCGTCCAGCTTCTCCCGGACGCGCCGCTGGGGGATGGGCGTGGGCGCGTCCTGGTCCATGCACAGGACGCAGCGGGGCTCCTCATACTCCTCTTTGGAGAGGGGGAAGTTTCGATTCGTCATGGGTCCCTCCTGTATTCATCGGTCCTCTTTCATCAGCAGCCCGCCCAGAAGGAGCAGCTGCTCCGGAAGCTTGTTCCCCTTCGCCCATTGGAGCGTTTCGCCGAAATATCGCTCCAGGGCGCCGCCGCAGTCCCCGCCCAGGGCTTCCAGGGAGTAGCGCATCCGCCCCGGCATGCGGCAGGGCTCCCCCGCCACCCGGGCGCAGACGGGGCACAGATCGCACCGGCCGGCAAACAGGGCCAGGCTCCCGGGGCGCTCCCCTTCCAGAGCCAGAAGCTCCCGGGCCATGGCGGCCTTGATATGGGGTAGCTCGGTTTCCTCGAAGGCCCGCCGCTCCCCGGGGAACAGGCGGTCCCTGTGAAAGGTCACCTTGCAGAGGTACAGCAGCAGCCCATCGTACCCCTTCCACACGGTCATGGGGTCGAAAGCAAAGGGCGGGCAGGACCAGAACCGGCCGTGGTGGGGGCAGTCCCGGCAGTACCCCGAAAACCGGGGCACGTCCACCAAGTCCCGCCTGAATGCCTCCAGGGGGACGATCCGCGTCTTCGTCTCGTAGCGGTACAGGGGCGTCTCTTCCATATGCCTATGCTACCATGGTCCACCCGGATTTGCAAGGGCGGAACCCGGGGCGGGAAATAAAAGCCGCGGCGGCCCGGGGAGGGGACGCGCCCACAGATTCTTTACGCTCTGTTTGCATTTGGGCCTTGCGGATCGGGCGGCAAGGTGCGATAATATATGAAACCTAAGCCGACAGGGAGGATAGGACCCATGAAGGAACTGAACGTAGGCGTCCTGGGCGCCACCGGTGCGGTGGGCCAGGAGATGCTGAAGATATTGGCGGAGCGGAACTTCCCCGTGAAGAGCCTTCGCCCCCTGGCCAGCGCCCGCAGCGCGGGGAAGATGATCCGGTTCAAGGGGGAGGACGTGCCCATTGCGGAGGCCAGGGAGGACGCATTCAAGGGGTTGGATCTGGTTCTGGGCGCGGCGGAAAACGACATCGCCCAGCGGTTCGCCCCCCACATTCAGGAGGCGGGGGCCGTGTTCGTGGACAACTCCAGCGCCTTTCGGCTCCGGGAGGACGTGCCCCTGATCGTCCCGGAGATCAACCCGGAGGACGCCAAGTGGCACAAGGGCATCATCGCGAACCCCAACTGCACCACCATCGTCACGCTGGTGGCCGTGGCGCCGCTGGCCAAGGTGAGCCCCATCGAGACCATGATCGCCTCCTCCTACCAGGCTGTCAGCGGCGCAGGTGTGGCGGGCATGCGGGAGCTCGAAGAGGAGATCGAGGCGGGCCTGAAGGGGGAACCCTATGCGCCCAAGGCCTTTGCCCATCCCATCGCCTACAACGTGATCCCCCAGATCGGGTCCGAGCAGTATCTGGGCTACACCAGCGAGGAGATGAAGATGCAGAACGAGGGCCGGAAGATCCTCCACCTGCCGGATATGCAGGTCAGCTGCACCTGCGTGCGGGTGCCCGTGCTGCGGAGCCACAGCGTGTCCGTGGTGCTGCGGACCCGGGAGAAGATCACCGTGGATCAGGCCAGGGCCCTCATCGCCGCCGCCCCGGGCTGCAAGCTGGTGGACGATCTAACGAACAAGGTCTACCCCATGCCCCTCGACACGTCGGATCAGGATTTGGTCTTCGTGGGCCGTATCCGGGAGGATTTGACTTCTGATAGAGGTTTGAACCTCTGGTGCTGCGGCGACCAGATCCGCAAGGGCGCGGCCACCAACGCGGTCCAGATCGCGGAGCTGTTATTGTAATTCAGTTTTACCGCTTTTTTCGGTGAAAAGAAACGCAAAAAGAAAAGCTTAAGATGGGTACTGAATACACCCGCTTAAGCTTTTTTATTTTTTTGATGCTGGATAAACAGGAAAATGAGCAGGAGAAAGGTCGCTCCCAGGAGCACCCCGGCGCAATCGACGCACATATCCCTGAGCTCGCAGGCGCGACCGGGCACGAAGGATTGATGGACCTCGTCCAGCACCGCCCTTGCCGCGCCCAGCCCCACCGCCGCGGGGAACGCCCGCCGGGGCCTCAGGTCCACCGAGAAGGCGGCGAAGGACAAACAGCCCAGCACGGCGAAGATGGTGAAGTGGGCGAGCTTGCGCACCAGGAAGGACCAGTCCTCGATCCTGAGCAGCTGCTCCTCCGCTGACAGGCTCAAAAAGTCGCCGTCAAAGCGCGCCAGCAGCCAGCGGATCACCCGGCCGGAGGTCTCCGACGATCGGTTCGCATCCTCCATGGAGAAACAGAAAATGACGCTCATCCACAGGACGACCAGCGCCCATAGCACGAACCGGAGCCAGGTTTTTCGACGCCCTGTCATGCCGAATGGATATGCTCCTCCAGCTTCTTCTTCACCCGCTGGATGGCGTTGTCGATGGATTTGGGGGGCTTGTTGAGCAGCTGGCCGATCTGCTGATAGGACAGGCCCTCAAGATACAGGCCCAGGACCTGTTTTTCAAGCGGCGAAAGCTTTTCCCGGATGTCCCTGGCCACGGCCTCCATGTTCTCCCGGCCGATGAGCATCTCCTCCGGGTCGGAAACGCCCATGCCAGAGAGCACGTCCATGAGGGTCCTGTCCGTGGACCCGGGCTCGTAGACCGGCTGATTCAGGGACACATAGGTGTTCAGGGGCTGGTGCTTCTTGCGGGTGGCGCTCTTGATGGCGGTCAAAATCTGGCGGGTGATGCACAGCTCCGCAAAGCTGCGGAAGGCGGCGTTTTTGGACGCGTCGTACTCGCAGACGGCCTTATAGAGGCCCAGCATCCCCTCCTGGACCAAATCCTCGTTGTCCGCGCCCACCAAAAAGAAGGTGCGGGCCCGGGCCCGGACCAGGGGCTTATACCTGTCGTACAGCTCCCACTCCGCCTCCTGGTCCCCCTGCCGCAATAGGGTCAGAAGGGCCTCGTCGCTTCTATGTTCCTTTTCCATGCAGGTTACGCCTTGTTCCCGTCCTGATGCTTTTTTTCAAACAGCAGGATGCCGGCGGCCACCCCCGCGTTCAGGGAGTCCACGTGGCCGTTCATGGGGATGGAGACGAGATAATCGCACCGCTCCCGAACCAGCCGGGAAAGGCCCTCCCCCTCGTTGCCGATGACCAGGGCGAAGGCCCCGGTCATATCCTGATCGTACATGCTCTGTCCCCCCATGTCTGCCCCGGCGATCCACAGCCCCGCGGCCTTCAGCTCCTCCAGGGCGGCGGAGATGTTCACCACCCGGGCGATCTTCATGTGCTCGCTGGCCCCGGCGCTGGCCTTCACGGCGGCGGCGGTGACGGGGGCGCTCCGGTGCTTGCCCAATATGACCCCATGGGCCCCGGCGCAGTCGGCGCTGCGGATGATGGAGCCCAGGTTGTGGGGGTCCTCCACCCCGTCCAGCACCACCACGAAGGGCTTCTCCCCCTTCTCCTGGGCCAGGGCCAGGATGTCCGACACCTGGCAGTATTCCACCCCGGCGGTATAGGCCACGATCCCCTGGTGGTTGGCGGTCTTGCCGCCGTGGCCGAAGGGCAGGCACACCTCGTCCAGCTTCTTGCGGTTCACCTCGTGGACGATGACCTTGGCGTCCCGGGCCAGGGCCACGATCTCCCGCAGGGACCCGTCGGGCTCGGTCTGGACCAGAATCTTGTCGATGCTGCGACCGGCCTTCAAGGCCTCCCTCACCGCGTTGCGGCCGAAGACGAGGAACGGGAGCTCGTCCGGTTCCTTCTCCTCCGCCTGGACGGGGGCCGGCGCAGCTTTGCTCACCCGTTCCCGGCGGGGTCTGTCGTCCCCGTAGGCGTAGGGCTTGCCGCCCCGGTCAGAACGGGGCTTCTGGGGGCCGTAGGCGCGGCCTTTGTCGCCGGCGGTTCGGCGCTCGCCGGTGTATTTGGAGCGGTTCTGGCCGCCTTCGTCGGAAAACTTCCTGTATGCCATGGGTTTATTCTTCCTTTCCTGCTTCTTCGTTGACCCGAAGGGCCACGGTCATGAGCTCGTCGATCCGCTCCTCCCGGCCCAGGACCCACAGATGGCCCAGCAGGGTCTCCAACCCTGTGGCCACCCGATAGTCCGCCACGTTGGCGTTTTTGGGCACGGTGCCGCTGTGGGCGTTGCGGCCCCGGCGGTAGACGGCGAGCTCCTCCTCGCTAAGCTGCGGTTCCAGGGCGAAAAACGCCCGGGCCTGGCCCTGGGCGCAGACCATCCGCGCCGAGAGCAAATGGAGGTTGTGGACCGTTTCGGGATGGGTATGGATGAGATAGGCCCGAACGTAGAGGTCGTAGACCGTGTCCCCCACATAGGCCAGGTTCAGAGCCGGTATCTGACGCGGGTCCTCCACCGGATAGCCGAGGACCTCGCTCATGCGCTGCTGGGTGTTCACTGCCATGCGGGTATGATGTCCTCCCCGTTGGCCTCCCCGGGGGTGGGGACCACCGCGTAGCCCCAGCTGCCGTCGGCCATGCGGGCATAGGACACGTCCGGCTCCAGGGCGGGGACCTCCACGCTGTCCAGCAGGTTATAGTTGGCGTCCACCAGCAGCAGCTCCTCCCCGTAGCGGCTAAGGCCGAAGCCCGTGCACAGGGGGTCGCTGTCCGCCTCCTCGCTGCCGCCCACGAAATACACCAGCAGATACCCGCCGGGCTCCACCACCACGTCCGGCAGAACGAATTTATAGCTCTGCTTGGGGTTGTCCGTGAGGCCGTAGCCCTTCAGATTCAGGGCCTTCTGGGTGCCGTTGTACAGCTCCACCCAGTCCGGGGTGCCCAGCGTCTCCGAAAGGAGGGATTCATGGTTGGCGGAGCAGATCTCGTTGACGATCAGGGTGCCGCCGCCGTGGCTCTCCACCTGCATATACTGCCAGAGGAAATACCCCAGTCCCCCCATGATGAGCAGCGTCAGAAGCAGGCCCAGGGGCAGCCGAAGATCCGGCCCCTTGCGGCGGGATTTGAATTCCTCCAAGGCCGGCGCGCCTGCGTCGGCCCCGGTCTCCTCCGGGGAGAGCAGGTTTTCCATCTCCTCCGCGGAAACGGAGGGGGTTTCGTTCGAATGTTTGCGTTTCATGGAGGTAAGTATATCATGGATCTGCTGGATTGGGAACAGGCGGCGGGCATATTTTTTTCATCGACGAAGGGGAAAAACTTGCGCCGGAGGCCATGAGCCGCTATAATATATGCAAAATGGGGGAAAGGAGGTCCTTGTGTATGATCAAGACCGCAAAATTCGGCGGGTCGTCCCTGAGCGACGCGGGCCAGTTTCAAAAGGTGGCCGCCATCGTGAAGGCGGATGCGGAGCGCCGGTTCATCGTGGTCAGCGCCCCCGGCAAACGGTTTTCAACGGACGACAAGATCACGGACCTTCTCTACCGCACGGCGGCTCTCGCCAGGGAGCGGCAGGACTTCTCCGCCCCCTTTTCCCTGATCCGGGATCGGTATCTGTCCATCGAACGGGAGCTGGGGCTTGCGGCCGCCCACATGGGGCCGGCCCTGGACGAGATCGAGGCGGCCCTGCGCACCGGCCAGGCCACCGCCGACTTTGTGGCCAGCCGGGGAGAGTATCTCTGCGCCAGGCTCATGGGAGCGTATCTGGGCGTGCCCATGGTGGACGCGGCGGAGCTTGTTCGCTTCGACGAGAACGGGGCGGTGGACTTTTCCGCCACGGCCCGCTGCTGCGAACGGCTGAAGGGGCTGGACCGGGTCGTGATCCCGGGCTTTTACGGGGCCATGCCCGACGGGAGCGTGCGCACCTTCTCCCGGGGCGGCTCGGACATCACCGGGTCCATCATCGCCCGGGCGGTGGAGGCCAACGTATACGAGAACTGGACGGACGTGGACGGGTTCATGATGGCCGATCCTAGGATCGTGCCGGAGGCAAGGGTCATGCACGCCGTGTCCTATGAGGAGCTGCGGGAGCTTAGCTACATGGGGGCCTCCGTGCTCCACGAGGACAGCATCTTCCCCGTGCGGCAGGCCCGCATCCCCATCCAGGTGCGCAACACCAACCGGCCCGAGGGCGGCGGCACCTGGATCGTCAACGAGGGCACCCTGATGAAGGAGCATCGCCAGGGGCTCCTGGCCGGCATCGCCGGGCGGCGGGGGTTCACCATGATCACCCTGACCAAGGAGAATCTGCACAAGGAGGTCGGCTTCGGCTACAACCTATTGAAGATACTGGACCGGCACGGCATCAGCTTCGAGAGCATGCCCTGCGGCATCGACAACCTGACCGTCATTTTGAACGACGCGGACATCAGGGGCAAGATGGACCTTCTCTACCACGAGATCCGGACGGAGCTGAAGCCGGACACCGTGGAGATCGCCAGCTCCATCGCCCTCATCGCCACCGTGGGCCGGGGCATGGCCCGGACCGTGGGCGTGGCGGCCCGGCTGTTCACCGCCCTCTCCGAGGCGGGGATCAGCTCCCGGATCATCGACCAGAGCCCCAAGGAGATGAACCTGATCGTGGGCGTGGACCAGCGGGACTTCGAGGGGGCCGTGCGGGCTATATATAGGGCGTTCTGCGAATAAGTGTTTTCTTTTGCCGCTTTTTCTTTTCGGTGAAAAGAAAAAGCGGCGCAAAAAGAAAAGCTTAAGAACAATAATGGGGAGTACAGCCAAGCCGTACTCCCTTCTTAAGTTCTTTTTGGGCACCTTTTTCTTGTAGAAGAAAAAGGTGCAAGGCTTTCAATACTTCCTTATTCCTCCTTCGTAAAGCACCAGCACAGGGTCTTGGTCCGATCGAAGCTCATGCCCAGGTGCTCCTGGAGGGAGAAGGACGCCTCGTTGTCGCAGCGGACCTGACCGTAGGGGACCCAGCCCCGATCCAGACAGAAGTTGATGAAAAAGATCTCGATGGCCCGGCCGATGCCCAGCTTCCGATACTCGGGGAACACCTGAAGCAACCCCATGGACCCGTCTGCATGCAGGCCCATGAATCCCGCCAGCCGGCCCTCGTATTCCGCGGCGAACAGCTCGCCCTTTCGGATATGCTCCCGGGCCTGGTCCTCGTCCTCACGGGTATAATGGGCCGAAAAGGCGGGCAGCTCCTCCAGCCGAAACGGGCGGATGACGAGGCCGGGGCAGTTCCAGGCGAGCCGATCCTTCTGCAGATACGCCACGTTGGTGCAGGTGAGGACCCGCACCAGGCCGAACCGCTCCTCCATCCTCTCCGGAACGCCCGGACCCCGTGCGATCACGGACAAGGGCGTGGTCTGGCCCCTGAAAGCCGCCTCCGCGGCGTCCGGTCCATCGGACGTCAGCAGATAGGATTCCGGCTCATCGTTCCGCTTGATGAGCACGGTCTGTCCTTCAAAAAGGACCACCTCTCCCCTGCCCCGGCGCAAAGCTTCCAGCATGTCCATATGCCACAGGGGCTCCCGCTCCAGATACCGGATGGCTGCCTGTTCCGCTTCCTTCATCGTTTCACTCCGCTCAATTCCTTATAAAAATGCTGATAGTCCTTGTCCCCGGACCAGTCCCCGCCCCACTTCCAGCCGTGGGCGATGAATATCTTATAGCAATCGTCGCCATGGTCGATCATATGGGGCCGCTTGTCCGTTCGGTCCAGATACTCCCGCGCCTCCTCCGGGGAGACCCGGCCCTTGTTCATGTAGGGGTTCTGGAGGGGATTGATGTCGATGGCCGCGCCGAAGCTGTGCCAGGACAGATGCTTTGCTCCCGTCACCTGGCGATAGCAGAAGGACGAGGTGTTGTTGGCCCGCATGGAGTTGCCGTCGTCCCCGGGCTGGCCGAAGTCGTCCACCAGCCTCACCGAGGCCAGGGGGTATCGCTTTTGATAGAGCTTGTAGAAGATGTCGATCACATCGCCGGCCACCTTCCGGTGGACCATCAGCTCCCCCTCCTGCTCCGCGCCGTCGAAGTCGATGTAGAGGATGCGCACGTACCGAAGGTCATCGTAGCTCACCCGGCAGGGCTCCCCCTCCGCGGGATAGCTCATGCCCGTGATGCGCGCCTTCAGCTCCTCCGTCAGGGTCACATAGAAGAACCGATCGTCCTTTTTGTGGTTCACCCGCTTTTGCCCTTCATAGGGGTCCGGGCTGGGGGTGGGCTCCGGCGTGGCCGTGGGCACCGGCGTCGGTTCGGGCGTGGGCGTTGGCGTGGGCATGGGCGTCACGGTGGGCTCCGGCGTGGCCGCCAGTATCACCGCCTGCCGCTCCTCCGGCGGGGCGGCGGTCACCAGGGCCGTGGGCGCGGGCGAATCCGTGGCGGCGGGCGACAGGGCCTCCACCCCCGGGGACGGGTTCGAGCCGCCTCCGCAGCCCAGCAGCAGCAACAGCGGCAGAGCCGTCAAAAATAGTCTTCTCGTACACATGGCTTCATTATAGCGTAAGTTTGAGTTTCTGTACACAAAAATCGGTTTTGGACTGGAAATCCTGAAATTGTATGGTATAATAGGCGATACGTTAACAAGTGAGGAGAATCGAATCATGAAAGTCAGCCAGCTTTTGGGCGAACGGTATAAGGATCGGGTCGCGGACATCGAGAGCCAGAATCTCATGACCCGCGGCGGATATATGAAGCAGGTGGGCAACGGCATCTATTCCCTGCTGCCCCCCGCTGTGCGCATCCAGCGCAAGATCGAAAAGATCCTGCGGGAGGAGATGGATTTGATCGACGGCCAGGAGGTCCTCTTCCCCGTGACCATGCCCGGCAGCCTTTGGCAGGCCTCCGGCCGCTGGGACAGCATCGGCAGCGAACTGCTTCGCTTCAAGGATCGGTCCGGGGCGGATATGTGCCTGGGCATGACCCACGAGGAGGCCGCGGTCCATCTGGCCAACAACATCGCCGGCACCTACCAGAAGTACCCCTTCATGATCTATCAGATCCAGACCAAGTTCCGGGACGAGCCCCGGGCTCGCGGCGGCCTGATCCGGGTGCGGGAGTTCACCATGAAGGACGCCTACTCCTTCCACACCTCCCAGGAGGACCTGGAAAGGTATTACGACCGGTGCTACCGGGCCTATGAGCGCATCTACGCCCGGGCGGGCATCCCCGAGGTCATCGCCGTCAAGTCCGACTCCGGCATGATGGGCGGCAAGGTGAGCCACGAGTTCATGCTCCTCACCGACATCGGCGAGGACACCCTGGTCATCTGCCCCGAATGCGGGTACCGGGCCAACATGGAGGCGGCGGAGTGCCTTGTGAAGAACGAGGCGGACGAAGCGCTCAAGCCCCTGGAGAGCGTATACACCGGGGCCGCCAAGACCATCGAGGACGTGTGCACGCTCCTGGGCAGCCGGGCGGAGAAGAGCTGCAAGGCCGTGGTCTATCAGCGCAACGAGGACGACAGCTACATCCTCATCTTCACCCGGGGCGACGTGGAGGTGAACGAGACCAAGCTCACCAACTATCTCAAGGCCAACGTCCACCCCGCCGTGGACATCGAAAACGCCAACCTGTGCGCCGGGAACATCGGCCCCGTGGAGCTTAGCGCCAAGGCAACGGTCCTCTTCGACCGGTCGCTCCAGGGCGCCACGAATCTGGTGTGCGGGGCCAACAAGGAGGCCTACCACTTCACGGGCTTCACCCCCAGCCGGGATCTGCCCAAGGATACCGTCTATGTGGACCTGGGCAAGGCCCAGGCCGGCGGCGAGTGCCCCAGCTGCCACAGGCACAGCATCCAGATACGCCGGGGCATCGAGGTGGGCAACATCTTCCAGCTGGGCCGCCGGTACACCGAAGCCATGGGCATGACCTATGACGACGAAAACGGCAACCGGGTCAACCCCATCATGGGCTGCTACGGCATCGGCGTGGGCCGGCTCATGGCCTCCGTCTGCGAGGAGAAGCACGACCAGTACGGCCCCATCTGGCCCATCACCATCGCCCCCTGGGAGGTGGAGATCTGCGCCCTCAGGGCCGACAACCCGGACGTGAAGGCCCAGGCCGCGAAGCTGTACGACGAGCTCACCCAGGCCGGCGCCGAGGTCCTGTTGGACGATCGGGCCGTGTCCGCCGGGTTCATGTTCTCCGACGCGGATCTGTTCGGCTGCCCGGTGCGGGTCATCATCAGCCCCAAGACCCTGGGTCGCGGCGTGGTCGAGCTCTCCACCCGGGATAAGTCCGTGAAGGAGGACGTGGCTTTGGCCGACGCCCCCGCCCGGATCGCCGCGCTTATCCAGCAGCTCAAAAACGACGTGTGGGCCAAGGTGCCCGAGAGCATCTAAGTCCCCTTCCAAAACGCCCGCAGCCCCACCGTTTCTATGGCGGTGGGGCTGTGTTTTCCAATTTTTCACTTTTCTTAGCGGGAAATGGGGCGGCGGCGATTTGCTTTTGCGGGGCCGATGGATTATACTGTATGTGCCTATCGTATGTATGTAAGGAGTTTCTCATGTCACTGTTGACGCTTAAGGATCGAAAGCAGATCTGGAGCATCCCCAATCTTCTCAGTTTCTTTCGCATTTTGCTGATCCCCGTGATGGTCACCCTCTATGTGAAGGGGCGCACCATCGCCGCCCTGGTGGTCTTCGGCGTGTCCGCCCTTTCCGACATCGTGGACGGACAGATCGCCCGCCGGTTCAACATGGTGACGGATTTGGGCAAGATGCTGGACCCCCTGGCCGACAAGCTGACCCAGGGAGCGGCCCTTCTCTGCGTGGCCCAACACCGTCCCCAGCTGTTCTTTTTGCTGGGGTTCATGGCCATGAAGGAGCTCATGCAGGCATATATCGGCGGCCACATCGTGAAACGGACCGGCCACGTGTTCAACGCCAAATGGTTCGGGAAGCTTTGCACCGTCATTACCACCGGTTCCCTCATGGCCATGTTCGCCTTTCCGAACATGTCGGAGCAGGTGGTGAACGCTCTGCTCATCCTCTGCGCGGGGATGATGGTGGTGTCGCTGGCCCTGTACATCCGGCACTTCATGGAATACGGTGATTCCGCCAAGGAGAAAAAGAGGGATTTGACATGACGAGCGCCGGGATGGCCGTGTTCGATCTGGACGGGACCCTTTTGGTCCACGGGGCACTGACGGGCGAGGCCATCCGCATGCTCCGGACCCTGCGGCAAAGCGGAGTCAGGGTGGTCATCGCCACGGGCCGGCACCGGGGGACCGTGCCCTTGCGCCTCAAAAGTCCCCGGCTGGTGGACTATCTTATCTGCTCCAACGGGGCGGTGGTGACCCCCGCAAGGGGGGAGCCGCTGCTGGAAAGGACCCTGGATCGGGCGGACATCGCCGCCCTGATGACCCTGGGCAGCCGCTGCGAGGGCCGATACGCCGTCAGCGTGGGCCGCAGCACCTTCCTGTCCAGACGGGAGCCCCTCAGACGGCGGAAGACCGACGGGGGCAGCGACACGAAGAAATACTTTTGGCGATACTATATGTACCCCCTTCACAGCCGCATGGTGGACAGCTGGGACGCCTTTTTGCAGCGGCCCGACGCCAAAGCGGAGAAGGTGGTCTGCACCTGCCCGGACGTGGATGCGGATATGGTCCTTCGGTCCCTGGCGGAGGCGGACGGCCGCTTCACCGCCACGGGCTCCAACCAGGCGGCAGAGATCACCGCCCGGGGCGTCAGCAAGGGCAGCGCCCTGCTGTTCTTGGCCCAGCGGTTGGGCATCCCCCGGGAGGCCATCGTGGCCTTCGGAAACGACGACAACGATCTGGCCCTGCGGGAATATGCGGGCCGATTTGTGGCCGCCAGGGACTCCTCCCCCGCCGCCCTGGAGGCCGCGGACCAGGTGGCGGACAGCATCCCGGCGGCGGCGCTGCGGCTGTGTCTGGAGGAAACGGGAAAGGGAGCGACAAGCCTATGAAAAGCCGGATACCCATCGCCATATTGATCGTCGTGTCCACGCTGGCGTTCTGCCTGTGGGGGCCGGTGCCCCGGCTGCTGTTTTTGCTGATTTGCGGCCTGGCTTCCGTCTGGGAGACCTGGCAGATCCTCTCCCGGGGCAGCCACTGGGGGTATGGGGCCATCCTGCTGGCGTTCGTGCTCGTCTGCGCTTTGGTGAGCCTGCTGCACGGGGCCGCCTTCTGGTGCGCCGTGGCCTTCTTCGCCGCCGCCCAGCTCATTTTAACCTCCGGCGCCCTGACCTACCGGGCGGGACAGGGGCAGAAGGCCCTTTGGTCCCTGACGGCGCTGGTGTACCCGGGGAGCCTGTTCGCTTTGCTGCTGTACATCAGCCAAGATGAGCGCTGGCTCTGGCCCTTCGCCGTGGGCCAGCTCACGGCCTGGATCTGCGACTCGGCGGCCCTGGTGGTGGGCAAAAAGTGGGGCAGGCATGGCCTGTCCACCTCTGTCAGCCCCCACAAGACCCTGGAGGGGTGTCTCGGTGGGGCGGCGGCCGCCCTGCCCACGGGGCTCATCTGCTGGGCCCTGTTTCGGGGGAGCTGTCCCCTGTCCCCCTGGGCCTGGATGCTCCTGTGCCTTTTGTGCTCCAGCTGGGGTCAGATCGGGGATTTGGCCGCCTCGCTGGTGAAGCGGGCCGTGGGCGTGAAGGATTTTTCGAACCTGCTGGGCCCCCACGGCGGCGTCATGGACAAGTTCGACAGCATGGTGTTCTCCATCCCGTTGGCCTATCTTTGTTTCAGGATCATAGGAGTCATGTGAAATGAAAAACAAGGTGTTGCTTGAAAAGGACAGCAAAAAGCTGCTGTTCATCGTGAACCCGGTGGCGGGCCGCAAGCTCTATAAAAAGTATTTCCCGGAGATGATCCAGCAGTTCATGGAGGCCGGGTATCTGGTCACCACCTATCTGACCCAGAGCCCCAGCGACGCGGAGCGATATGCCGCCCTGTGCGGGGCGGACTACGACCGGGTGGTGTGCCTGGGGGGCGACGGCACCTTCGCCCAGGTTGTCGCCGGTCTCAAGCGCTGCGGAAAGGATATGCCCGTGGGCTACGTGCCCGCCGGGTCCTCCAACGACTTCGGGTCCCTCCACGGCCTGTCCGCCGATTTGGTCACCGCCGCCCACGACGCCGTCACGGGGCAGGTGAAGGCCGTGGACATGGGCACCTTCAACGACCGATTCTTCGTGTATGTGGCGGCCTTCGGCGCCTTCGTGGCCACGTCCTATGTGACGCCCCAGGATCTGAAGAACGCCTTGGGTCGGCCCGCCTACTTCCTGGACGTGGTGCGGGAGCTCCCCCGGATCAAGGCGGAGCATCTGAAAGTAAAAGCCAACGGCCAGACCTTCGAGGGAAACTATATCTTCGGCGCCATCACCAACAACACCAACGTGTCCGGGGTGGTGAGCCTGCCCGAGGGCACCGTGGTCACGGACGACGGGGAGTTCGAGGTGGTGCTCATCGAGAGTCTGACCACCTTGCCGGAGCTAAGCGACGCGGTCTACTCCGTCCTCTCCGGGGACTTTATCTCCCAGCAGATCACCTTCTTCCACGCCCGGGAGCTGACCATCGAGGCAGACAACCCCATGGACTGGACGCTGGACGGGGAGTATCACCGGGGGGATCGGGTGGTGAAGATCGAGAACCACAAGCAGTCCTTGAAGGTCTATGTGCCGGAGGAAGAAGCCCCCGGCGAGCCCCTGCCGTGAAGGAGCGGGAAGGACGCCCTATGCAAGCCCAACGAAAAAAGGAGCTCATGCGCTCGCTGAAATTCCTGCTGTTCTCCCTCTCCGCCGGGGCCATCCAGCTTCTCACCTTCACCCTGCTCAACGAGCTGGTCCACCTGCCCTACTGGGCCTCCTATCTGGCGGCATTGGTGCTGTCGGTGATCTGGAACTTCACGCTGAACCGGCGCTTCACCTTCCGTTCCGCCAACAACGTGCCCGTGGCCATGCTGAAGGTGGCGGCCTACTACGCCGTGTTCACGCCGCTGTCCACCCTGCTCGAAAAGTACCTCACGGAGACCGCGGGCTGGAACGAGTATCTGGTGACCTTCCTCAACATGGTGCTGAACTTTGTCACCGAGTATCTCTTCGACACCTTCGTGGTCTTTCGCGGCGCCATCGATACCAACGATCTGGCGAAAAAGGAAGCGGAACGGGCGAACCGGTAACGTCATATTCCGAAAAGAAAAGCTTAGGAACGGCTTGATGCCTCGCTTCCTAAGCTTGTTTATTTCTGTATGGGCCTATGCCCTATTCCTCGGGCAAATGCAGCCCTTTGAGCGCGTCGCCCAGGGCGTCGGCCAGGGTGAAGGAGGTGGGCTTCTGGGGGTTCACCGCCGCCCGCAGGGGCTCGATGACGGCCTGGAAGCGGGCTTCGTCCCTGTAGATGCGGAACAGCTCCGCCGTGTTTCGGGCGTCCCACAATGCGTCGTGCTGATGGCCCTCGAAGCTGATGTTGGCGATGTTCACCGCCTGCTCCAGGGACAGCTCCCGCTTGAGGCCCACGGCCCGGGTGAAGACCTTTTGAAAGTCGGCCCACTTCCCCGCCAGCTCATCCAGGGGAAAGTCGATGCCCTTCATCTTCACCTCGCCCCGCAGCTGATCGAGATCGCTGCCGCTCCAGGCATAGACCGTCTCCGCGTCGTCGCACCAGAGGGCGAAGGCAGCGAGGACCGTCTGAAAGTCTGCCGCGTCCGCCACATCAGCGTTAGAGATGCCGGTGAGCCGCTCGTACCGGGGCGGGATGTCCCCATAGACGGGCTTCACCAGCCGGCGGAAGCTGTCGGTCTCCCTATAGTCCTCCCCCAACTTCACGGCCCCAAACTCGATGACCTCCTGTCGGCAGATGTCCCACTGACGGCGAAACTGCTTGTCCACCGGCTTCATCTCCAGGTCCATGAATACCCACGCCATAGCTCTCTCCCCCGCTTCTATAGCTTTGCTTCGTACCGCCAGCCCCTCATCCTGATATCAGGAGAGCGCAAAATCGGCTGTGCCGTCGTGCCGGCGCAGCCGCAAAGTTTCATCCATTTGAATACAGGCGGGCCCGTTCCACGCCCTCTGTCGCCATGATCAGCCCTCCGCCTTCTGTTTTTCCCTGGCGTACTCCCGGGCGAAGTAGCGCATGATATCCTGCCGGGTGACGATGCCGATGAACATGCCCCGATCGTCCACCACGGGCACGAAGTTCTGATTCACAGCTACGGACAGCAGTTCGTCCATGTCCGCCATGACGTTCACAGGCTTCTTCACGTCCGTCCGCATGGCCTCCTTCAGGGGTATCTGCTCCCACTCGGCCTTGTTCTCGTGCTGCAGCACCTGCCGCAGCAGATCGCCCTCGGTGACGGTGCCGCAATACCGGCCCTCCTCGTCGATCACGGGGACCGCCGCAAAGCCGTACTGCCGCATCTTCTCGATGCCCTGGCGCAGGGTGTAGCTCTTGTGGAGCACGCACACCTCGGAAAGTCAATCATCCCCCCGCCGAATACACAAAGCATTCACAAGCTCCCCCCCTGTCCCTGGATGGGACGGCTGGGGCTCGGTCGGGACCCGGGCCCGTCTTTGCTGATCTTTTCGCGCCGAATACGCCCCTGAAAGCCCACCGGCGAAGCGATACCATTGACAACCGGCGAAAGGAAGGGTATTCTCTTGGATAATGATCTTTTTT